>NZ_JAYFUH010000249.1:33329-1042422 GCF_034961085.1 Stenotrophomonas capsici
GAGCTTCGTTACCCTGGGCCTGGCCGGTGAGTTCGGCCCGCAGGGCGTGGCGGTCAACGCACTGTGGCCGCGCACCATCATCGCGACCGACGCGATCAACATGATTCCCGGCGTGGACCCGGCCGGCTGCCGCCGCCCGGAGATCCTGGCCGATGCCGCGCACGCGGTGCTGACCCGCCCGGCGGCCGGCTTGAGCGGGAAGTTCCTGATCGACGATGAAGTGCTGGCCGAGGCCGGTGTCACCGACCTGTCCGGCTATGCGGTGGACCCGTCCAGGCCGCTGTTGCCGGACCTGTTCCTCGACTGAGCAACCCCGCAGGCGCGGCCTCGGCCGTGAAGCACGGTAGGTGCTCAGGGCTCCAGCGGCTCGGGCAGCTCATGCCCGCAGCGGTTGCAGTAGTGGGCCTTGGCCTCGTGGCCCTCATGGCCGCAGACCACGCAGCCGCGGGTGTCCTGGCGACGCTCGCGCAGCATGGTGCCGGCCAGTTCGGCGGTGTAGATGCCGGTCGGCACGGCCAGGATGCTGTAACCGACCAGGATCAACGCCGAGGTGATGAAGCGGCCGAGCGTGGTGTGCGGGACGATGTCGCCGAAACCCACCGTCGCCATCGTCACCACCGCCCAGTACATGCTGGTCGGGATGTTGCTGAAGCCGTAGGCCGGCCCCTCGATCACGTACATCAGGGCGCCGGCGATGATAGCGATGGTGACCACCATCGACAGGAACAGCAGGATCTTGCGCCGGCTGCGCCACAACGCCAGCATCAGCACGCCGCTTTCCTCGATGTAGCGGGTCAGCTTGAGGATGCGGAACACCCGCAGCAGGCGCAGCACGCGCACCACCAGCAGGCTCTGCGCGCCGGGCACGAAGAAGGAGATGTACGAGGGCAGGATCGCCAGCAGGTCGATGATCCCCCAGATGCTGAACGCATAGCGCAGCGGCCGCCGCACCACCAGCAGACGCAGCACGTATTCGGCGGTGAACAGCAGGGTGAACCCCCACTCGACCACGTAGAACCAGCTGGCCCAGGCCACGTGGATGCGTTGCACGCTGTCGACCATCACCACCAGCACGCTGGCCAGGATGGCCCAGACCAGCAGCAGGTCGAACCGGCGCGAAGGCGGGGTGTCGGTGCGGTGGATGATGTCGAACCAGCGGCGGCGCCAGCCGGACTCGCTGGCGGGGTTCAGTTGGGGGGCAGAAAACAGGCGCATCCGTACATTGTGCCGCAGCCCGTGGAATGGGGGACAATGCGGCTTTCACACCCACCCCTCCGGAACGCCATGACTGCCGCCGCTGAACCGCTGTTGTCCCTGTCCAACTACTACCTTCCGGTCTACCGTCCGCGCCAGCTGGTGCTGGAGCGTGGCCAGGGCGCGCGGGTCTGGGATACGCAGGGGCGGGAGTTCATCGACCTGGCGGCCGGCATCGCGGTGTGCAGCCTGGGCCACAACGACGCCGACCTGAAGGCGGCCCTGTTCGCGCAGGCCGACAAGCTCTGGCACACCAGCAACATGTTCTACAGCGAGCCGCCGCTGCACCTGGCGCAGGAGCTGGTGGAGGCCTCGCGTTTCGCCAAGCGCGTGTTCCTGTGCAACTCCGGCGCCGAGGCCAACGAAGTGGCGATCAAGCTGGTGCGCAAGTGGGCCACCGCGCAGGGCCGTGCGCCGGACAAGCGCTTCATCGTCACTTTCCGTGGCAGCTTCCATGGCCGCACCCTGGCCACGGTGACCGCCACCGCCCAGCCCAAGTACCAGGAAGGCTATGAGCCGCTGCCCGGCGGCTTCCGCTACGTGGACTTCAACGACGTGGCCGCGCTGGAAGCGGCGATGGCCGGCGGCGACGTGGCCGCGGTGATGTTCGAGCCGGTGCAGGGCGAAGGCGGCGTGATGCCGGCCAGCGCCGAGTTCATGCGCCGCGCCCGCGAGCTGTGCGACCAGCACGACGCACTGCTGGTGCTGGACGAGATCCAGGTCGGCATGGGCCGCACCGGTGAACTGTTCGCGCATTGGAACTGGGGCGTCACCCCTGACATCGTCACCCTGGCCAAGGCGTTGGGCTGTGGCTTCCCGGTCGGCGCGATGCTGGCCGGCCCGAAGGTGGCCGAGGTGATGGGTGTGGGCGCGCACGGCAGCACCTTCGGCGGCAACCCGCTGGCTGCGGCGGTCGCCCGTGTGGCGCTGCGCAAGCTGTCCTCCGACGAGATCAAGGCCAACGTGGTGCGCCAGTCGGCCGCGCTGAAGGCCGGGCTGGAGGCCATCGGCGAAGAATTCGGCGTGTTCGAGCAGGTGCGCGGCATGGGCCTGATGATCGGTGCGGTGCTCAAGCCCGAGTACGTGGCCGACATCGGCGCGCTGCTGGACCTTGCCGCCGAGAAGCAGGTGCTGATCCTGCAGGCCGGCACCAGCGTGCTGCGCTTCGTGCCGGCGTTGAACATCACCGACGAGGAAGTCGCCGAAGGCCTCAAGCGCGTGCGTGAGGCGATTGCGGCCTACGTTGCTTCGCGCGGCTGAACACGGCCGGCGTTGATCCTGGATGCCCCGGGCAAGCCGCGGCATCCATGCCACCGGGAGAAGCGGCCTCGGCCGCGAAGCTGGTAGCCCCCTCCGGTAGCGGAGTTCTCCTGCCGGTGGAGCATCGCCGGCTTCGCGCCTGAAGGTGCTCTTGCGTCGTGGGATCAGTCCAGCAGGTGATGCCGCCGCAACAGCCGCCGCAACGACTGCGCGTGATAGGCGGTATCGGCCAGCAGGCCTGCCGCACGCGCGCCCTGCACGTTGCGGAACAGGTGATCCACGAACAACGTGCGCGACGGCGGGCAGCCGAGCATCTCGCAGGCGGCTTGATAGGCGGCGGGATCAGGCTTGCGCATACCTAGCTGGGCGCTGCCCAGCACCCGGATGTCCGGCAGCAGTTGCGCGATGAGCGGCAACGTCAGCGCGCCATTGTTGGTCAGGACCGCAACGCGCACGTGGCCTGGAATGCGACCGAGCAGGGCAATGCAGTCACGCCGCGGCGTGCTCGCCGCTCGGCGTGCGGCCAGCCAGTCCTTGGCCTGCAGCGTGCTGCCCAGTGCATCGTTCAGCGCCTCCAGCAATGCCCCGCCGGCCAATGCACCGCGGGCATGGGCAAGTTCCAACGATTGTCCGCGCAGCACGGCATCCAGTTGCGGTGATTCGACGCCCGCGGCGGTTGCCAGCACCTGCAGGAACCGACGGTGGTCGTAGTCGGCCAGCAGGCCATCGAAGTCGAGCAGCAGTGCATGGGGAGCAGGCATCAAGGCAGGGGCAGGCAGGATGGAGGGGAAGTATCGACGCGCGCGCTGGTTCCTGCATCCCTGCGACATCCCGTCGCAGGTGCCATCCGCGCAGCTTGCCTAGAATCACCGCAACCCACGTATTCACGGAGTTGTGCTTGAAGCGTTATTCCCTGCTGTTGGCCCTTGCGGTCCTGTTGCCCGCCGCACCCGCCATGGCCCGCACCTGTGCGGTGACCATCGAGGGCAATGACCGCATGCAGTTCTCGTTGCCGGAAATCCGTGTTGCCGCCGATTGCACCCAGGTCGACCTGATCCTGCGCCACACCGGCAAGCTGGGCGCCACGGCGATGGGCCACAACTGGGTGCTGACCCGTACGCCGGACTTCCAGCCGGTGGCCACGGCCGGCATGCGCGCGACGTTGGCCGACAGCTACCTGCCGAAGAACGATGCGCGGGTGATCGCGTTCACGCCGGTGATCGGTGGTGGTCAGACCACCCGGGTGCGCTTTGCGACCAGCAAATTGACGCGCGGTGGCGACTACACCTTCTTCTGCTCGTTCCCGGGGCATTGGGGACTGATGAAGGGCAAGCTCGTTTTCGGCTGAGCGGGCTGAGGTAGCAGCACACGTGGAGCGGCCCTCATCCGCCCTGCGGGCACCTTCTCCCGCGTGCGGGAGAAGGGCTTGGTCTATCGCGAACTGAAATCGTGCAGCATCCCTGGCGCTCACGCTGACCCCATCCCTTCTCCCGTCTACGGGAGAAGGTGCCCGAAGGGCGGATGAGGGAGGGCTTTCGTTTCTCTATCTACAGATCGTGCCGCAGGATCAGCCCGCCGCCACCACCTTGAACGCCTCGCGCGCTGCAACCAGCGTGGCTTCGATCACCGCATCATCGTGCGCGCTGGACAGGAAGCCGGCTTCGTACGCCGACGGTGCCAGGAACACACCACGCTCCAGCATCGCGTGGAAGAAGCGGTTGAACGCCGGGATATCGCAGGCAGTGGCCTGCGCATACGTTTCCACCTTCTCATCGGTGAAGAACAGACCGAACATCGCGCCGACGCGATTGGTGGTGACCGAAACACCGGCATCGCGCGCAGCCGCTTCCAGCCCATCGCACAGCTTGGCGGTGGCCGCAGTGAGACGGTCATGGAATCCGGGTTCCTGGATCAGCTGCAGCATCGCCAGCCCGGCGGCCATCGCCACCGGATTGCCGCTGAGCGTGCCGGCCTGGTAGATCGGGCCGGCCGGTGCGATCTGCGACAACAATTCGCGACGTCCGCCATACGCGCCCACCGGCATGCCGCCGCCGATGATCTTGCCGAAGGTGGTCAGGTCCGGGGTGATGCCGTAATGCGCCTGCGCACCGCCCAGAGCGACACGGAAGCCGGTCATCACTTCGTCGAAGATCAGCAGCGCGCCGTGCTGCGTACACAGTGCGCGCAGGTGCTGCAGGTAGCCATCGCGCGGCGGGATGCAGTTGGCGTTGCCGACCACCGGTTCGATGATCAGGCCGGCGATGTCGTTGCCCTGTTGCTCGAACAATGCGGTGGCGGCCTCGAAATCGTTGTAGGGCAGGGTGAGGGTGAGTTCGCTCAAGCCGGCCGGCACGCCCGGTGAGGTCGGCACGCCCAAGGTCAGCATGCCGCTGCCGGCCTTGACCAGGAACGAATCGCCATGGCCGTGGTAGCAGCCCTCGAACTTCACGATCTTGTTGCGGCCGGTGGCGCCACGCGCCAGTCGAATGGCCGACAAGGTGGCTTCGGTGCCGGAGTTGACCATGCGCACCATCTCGCACGACGGCACCAGCGCGGTGATGGTCTCGGCCATGGTCACTTCGGCCGCACACGGCGCGCCGAACGACAGCCCGTTGTCGATCGCCTTCTTCACCGCCTGGCGCACGGCCGGATGGTTGTGGCCGACGATCATCGGGCCCCACGAGCCGACGTAGTCGATGTAGCGGTTGCCATCGACGTCATGCAGGTAGGCGCCGTCGGCACGCTCCACGAAGAATGGCTCACCGCCGACCGACTTGAACGCGCGCACCGGTGAATTGACACCACCTGGCAGCAGCGTCTGGGCGCGCGCGAACAGGGCGTGGGATTGGGCGTGGTTCATGGGTAACTCCTCTGTAAGGTTGCAACAGCGTTGAAGCGCGCGGATTCAAAGCCCCTCTCCCGCTTGCGGGAGAGGGGTTGGGGTGAGGGGGGCTTCCAGCGAACAAACGCAAAAAACTCCCCTCATCCGCCCCTTCGGGGCACCTTCTCCCGCCGACGGGAGAAGGGAAAAGCCGTGCCTTTCAGCTGTCAGGTGAATTCAATCAGTGTGGAAACAGCGCCGGTACGCCTGCAACGCAGCCACCGGATCATCCTCGGCGAACACGCCGCTGATGATCGCGAGCAGGTCCGCACCGGCTTCGACAACGGGCCCTGCATTGTCCGGGGTCAGCCCACCGATCGCCACCCGCGGCACGCCCAGTGCGGCGCTTTGTCGCAGCAGGTCGGTGCTGGCGCGGCGGGAGGTGGTCTTGCTGCGGCTGGGGAAGAACGCGCCGAAGGCGACGTAGCTGGCCCCGGCCTGCACGGCACGTTCGGCCAGGGCCAGTTCGTCGTAGCAGGAGGCGCCGATGATGGCCTGCGGCCCGAGCAGGGCGCGGGCCGCGGCGATGTCGCCATCGTCCTCGCCCAGGTGCACGCCGGCGGCACCGACCTGCTGCGCCAGCGCCGCATCGTCGTTGATGATCAGCGGCACCCCGGCCGCGCTGCATAGCGCCTGCAATGCCGTGGCCTGGGCCAGTCGGGTCGGGGCATCCACCGCCTTGTTGCGGTACTGCAGCCAGGTGGTGCCGGCCAGCAGTGGCTGCACGCGCGCGATCAGGCGCGCGCTGTCGGTTTCGTCGGGGGTGATCAGGTACACGCCGCGGGCGGCGGGAGAAGCTGGGGACATGATGGCTACCGGTACGGCGGCGGGAGTGTGACAATCAACGCCGTTTCTCATTGCAGTGATTATCCCCGATGTCAGATGCCACGGCCTCCACCTTCCGCAACTGGATGTGCGTCGTCTGCGGTTTCATCTACCGCGAGGCCGATGGGCTGCCGGAAGAGGGCATCGCCCCGGGCACGCGCTGGGAGGACGTGCCCGATACCTGGACCTGCCCGGACTGCGGCGTGACCAAGGACGACTTCGAGATGGTCGAGCTGGACTGAGCCCCGGCAGGAGCGACCTTGGCCGCGGAGCCGGCGGTGGCTCCGGTGACGGCAGGCGCGGGCCTGCGGGTGGGCAGGTAACCTTCTCGGGAGGGTTGGCGTTGCTTGCAGCTCCGGGCGGTACCGGCTTCGCGGCCGAGGCCGCTCCTGCGGGATCAATGCAGTTTGGGGCGCTCGCCGCCCAGCTCGACCAGACGGTCGCGGATGCTGGCCGCGTCACTGGCCTCCGGTTCCATCTTCAGGTAGCGCGCCAGGTCGGCGCGGGCGCCGGCCAGGTGTTCCAGCTGCAAGTAGGCCAGGCCACGGTCGCGTACCGCATCGGCCTGTTCGGGGGCCAGCTTGAGGACGCGGTCGGCACTGCGCGCGGCGCGGTCCCATTCCCCGCGCTCGGCGTACACGCCATACAGGTTGCGCAGCATGCGCATCAGGATCGCGCGGTGCGGGGCCGGGTCCAGGATCTGCGCCAGCACGCTGTCGTCCGGTGCCTGCCCGCCCAGGTTGGTGCGCGCCCGCTCGCGCAGTTCATCCACGCCGAGCGGGCGACCGCCGTTGAACGGGTCCATGATCAGCACGCCGTCATCCACCGGCAGCCGCACCAGGAAATGGCCGGGGAAGGAAATGCCTTCCAGCGGCAGGCCCAGCCGGCGCGCGACCTCGATCTGCACCATCGCCAAGGAGATCGGGTTGCCCAGGCGCCGCTCGAACACCTCGTTGAGGTAGCTGTTGCGCGGGTCGTAGTACTCGTCGTTGTTGCCGCTGTAGCCCACCTCGTTGAACAGGTGGTGGTTGATGGCGGCGATCTTCAGCGGCCACTCGCGGGTGGCGTCCACCTCCACGCGCAGGTGGTCGGCATGGGCCTGCAGCAGGCGCTCGTAGGCGGCCGGATCCAGTTCGGGATACTCGTCGCGGGCAATCAGCAGCGCGGTCGGCAGCAGTGGCAGGGCGTCGTCGGCCAAGGTGGCCAGCTCGTCCCAGTGCGGAAGGGTGATGCGTGTATCAGACATGCCCCAAGACTGCGGGCAAAGCCCGGCCGGTTCAAGGCCGGGCGCCGGGACGGTTCAATCCGCCTTGGGGATGCCCGGGCCAAAGGTCAGCTCGGCGCCATCCTCCAGCTTCAACCGGGCAGCCTGGCCTGCATTCAGCTCCAGCACGTAGCGGGCCGGCTTGAAGCTGGGGTAGGGCGGGCACATGTCACCGGCCGAGCACGGCGGCACGTCGCGCTGCTGGCTGACCAGGCGGCGCTGGCTGTCGAAGTACAGGATGTCCAGCGGGATGCGGGTGTTCTTCATCCAGTACGCCTGCGGTTCCTCGAGGTCATGGATGAACAGCATGCCGCTGCCGGTATCCATCTGGTCGCGGAACATCAGGCCGCGGGCGCGGGTTTCATCGTTCTGGGCCAGTTCCACCTGGTAACGGGTACCGGCCAGTTCCACCCAATGCTTGCCATCGGCGCTGGCGCAGCCGGCGAGGGTCAGCAGGGAGAGCAGCAACAGGGAGCGCAGTAGGGACATGGAAGGCTCTGTCGGGAAGGAGTGGGTGGCGGTGCGGGGCGAGGGACGGCCGTGGCCTGTCCCCGGGCCCCGCATCAGGTCAAAGCACCTGCGGCGGTTCGCCGCCGACGATCACCACGTCGGCCGGGCGGCGCGCGAACAGGCCCACGGTGACCACGCCGGGGATCTGGTTGAGCTGCTGTTCCAGCTTGACCGGATCGGTGATGGACAGGTTGTGGATGTCCAGGATCAGGTTGCCGTTGTCGGTGACCACACCGTCGCGCCACACCGGCTGGCCGCCGGTCAGGGCCATGATCTCGCGGGCGACCAGGCTGCGTGCCATCGGGATCACTTCCACCGGCAGCGGGAACTTGCCCAGCACCTTGACCTGCTTGCTCGGGTCGACGATGCAGACGAACTGCTTGCTGGCCTCGGCGATGATCTTCTCGCGGGTCAGCGCGGCGCCGCCGCCCTTGATCAGGTTCTTGTTGCCGTCGCACTCGTCGGCGCCGTCCACGTACAGCGACAGGCCGCCGGTGTGGTTCAGGTCCAGCACCTCGATGCCGTGGCCCTTGAGCAGGGCGGTGCTCTGGTCCGAACTGGATACCGCGCCTTCGATCTGGTCCTTGATGCGGGCCAGTGCCTCGATGAAGTAGGCGACGGTCGAGCCGGTGCCGACACCGACGATCATTCCCTTCTGGACGTACTCGATGGCTTTTTCGGCGGCCAGGCGCTTGGCTTCGGACATGGTGGGACTCGATGGAGTTGGAGGAATGCGTGGAACAGGTAGGAGCGGGCTTGCCCGCGAAGCCAGTGTCGCCAACGCTTGCATGCATACCCGCAGCGGGAACAGCGCATGCTTCGCGGCCGAGGCCGCTCCTACGGGGTCAGCTTGATTTCTTTTCCAGCGACAGCAGGCGCTTCCACTGCGCGGCGGTGACCGGGAACACCGACAGCCGGTTGCCCTTGGCGGTCAGCGGGAAGCCTTCGCCCAGTTCGTCGGCATGCAGCTTGATCTCGTCCAGCGCGATCACCTGCGCCAGCTTGCGCTCGAAGGCCACGTCCACCAGCATCCAGCGCGGCTCCTCGCGCGTGCTCTTGGGGTCGTGGTAATCGGATTTGGGGTCGAACTGGGTGTCGTCCGGGTAGGCCTCGCTGGCCACCGTGGCCAGGCCGACGATGCCCGGCACCTTGGTATTGGAGTGGTAGAACAGGATGCCGTCGCCGACCTTCATCCCATCGCGCATGAAATTGCGCGCCTGGTAGTTGCGCACGCCATTCCACGGTTCGGTGCCCACGCGCTGCAGGTCATCGATGGAAAAGGCGTCCGGTTCGGACTTCATCAGCCAGTAGCGCTTGCGGGCGGTCATGCGTTCAACGGTTCCGGGTAGAGAGTGGCCTGCTCGGTACAGATCGCATCGACCGCCACGTCCCAGTCCTCGACCGGCAGCGACGGCACCTGCTGGGCGGAAAAACCAACCCCGACCAACCACGGCGGCGCGGCCTGGCGCTGCCGGAATGCGAAGCTGCGATCATACCAGCCGCCCCCCATCCCCAGCCGCCGTCCGTGCGGATCAAAGCCCACCAGCGGCGCAACGACCAGCGCCATTTCCTCCGGTTGCAGCGCCGTGGAAGGGTCCACGGCGGGCTCGGGAATGCCATAGCGGTTGCTGACCAGTGGCTGCCCGGGCCGCCACGGCGCGAAGCGCAGCCGTTTGCCGTGCAGTACCGGCAGGCAGTAGGTCTGCTGCGGTGGCAACTGCATCTGCCAGCGGTGCAGCGCGATTTCCCCATCCATCGCCCAGTAGCCGGCGACATGGCCGCTGGCGTGGGCAAAGGGCAGGGCAAGCAGG
The DNA here is from genome assembly GCF_034961085.1 of Stenotrophomonas capsici. NCBI lineage: Bacteria > Pseudomonadati > Pseudomonadota > Gammaproteobacteria > Lysobacterales > Lysobacteraceae > Stenotrophomonas > Stenotrophomonas capsici. The sequence goes on from NZ_JAYFUH010000249.1 coordinate 43,135, forward strand.
TGCGCGGCCAGGGCTTCGGCGGCGGCGATGCGGTCGGCGGCGGGAATATCACGGCGGCGCTGGCGCAGCTGTTGGCGCAGCCGTTGGCGAGGATCGTCAGTCATCGACACAGGGTATCGGAATCCGGCTGCAAAGCCCCTCTCCCGCAGGCGGGAGAGGGCACGGGCGCAGTCTCGTGCAGCCTGTTCTCACCGGGCTTTTCCCGCACCCTCATCCGCCCTCCGGGCACCTTCTCCCGGTGGCAGAAGGACAAAAAAGAACGGCGCCCATTGGGCGCCGTTCTGGAATATTGCATTCTCCGCGGTGACGATGCGTGCGAAACGACCTTGAACCCGGGGTTCAAGTGGGAGCGTTGGGGGGCCATCGGGCTTCCCGCTACAAGGCGGACTTGCACACCCGGCTCCGTCGCGCCCCCGTGGTCGTCATTAAGGGACAAGGCGAATGTTTGCACACGCCGTCGTTCACAGCAGAGAACGCGGGGCCAGTATAGCGGGGTTGCGTGCGCGGGGGCAGTCTTTTTGCCCGTCCGGCGAGTTCATCTGGCTTAGCCGCTCAGACTGTTCAACGGGCATTGTCGATGGCGATGTCCAGGCGCCGGTTCAGATCGTTCAGCGCGCTTTGGAAACGCTGCTGCTGGGCGGCCTGCTCGTCGCGCACCTGCTGCAGTTCATGGGCCAGGTTGAGCGCGGCCAGCACCGCCACGCGGTCGACCGCCGCCATGCGGTTGCTGCCGCGGATCTCGCGCATCTTCTGGTCAAGCATGCGCGCGGCGGCGGCAAGGCTGTCGCGTTCGTCCGGCTCCACGCCGACGGTGTATTCACGGTCAAGGAGGCGGACGCTGACCGGCTCGTTCTGGCTCACGTGTGCTGCTCCAGCGACTTGAGGCGGGTGATCATGGCTTCCACCCGCGAGCGGGCCTGTTCGTTCTTGGTCAGCAACTGCGAGCGCTCGGCGATCAGCTGCTCCTGCTGCTGGCGCAGGCTGCGGTTCTCGTCGGCCAGCCGCTGGTTGCGCTCGAGCAGCAGCTCGAGGCGGGCGGCGAGGGCGACCAGTTGGCCGGCGGGATCGAAGGCATCCATGGTCGGCACGATAGGCATGCAGGCAGGGGCCGGTCAAGGAGGGCAACACCGCGTGGTTGCTACACTGTGCAGCCGCTGCCGCGCACGGCGTGGTGGCGATCCTTTTCCCGCTTTACAGACCCGTGACATGACCGATCTTCCTGTCGTCAACGACATCCTCCAGGCCAGCCAGTCGCTGGGCCTGGGTGCTTCCCCGGCCGAACTCCACGGCGCGCTGGCCGGCTGGCTTGCCGCCGGCGGTGACGACCTGCCGGACTGGCCGGCCAAGGTGCTGGCCGACGACAACCTGCCGGCACCGGAGCCGGGCAGCGTGCTGGACCGGTTGCGACAGGCCACCGTGGCGCAGCTGGAAGACCGCGACTTCGCCTTCGAGCTGGTCCTGGCCGACGCCTCGGCCCCGCTGCAGGTGCGCACCGATGCCCTGTTCGAATGGTGCCGCGCGTTCTTGGGCGGTTTTGGCCTGGCCTCGGGCAAGCGCCCGGCGCTGAGCGAGGAAGGTGAAGAGGCCCTGCAGGACCTGGCACGCCTGGCGCAGTCCTCCAGTGACCAGTTCGACAGCGCCGACGAGGACGAGGACGCGCTGGCCGAGATCGAGGAGTTCGTGCGCGTGGCGGCGCTGCTGCTGCACGGCGACTGCGTGATGGGCTCGCGGCACCGCCAGCGCCTGAACTGAGGAGCGGCATGAAGCGCCTGTCCGGGATCACCCCCGCCGAATACGCCCGCCGCCGTCGCCAGCTGATGGAAGCGGCCGGCGATGACGCCATCCTGGTGCTGCCCGCCGCCCCCGAGCGCGTGCGCAGCCACGATACGTTCTATCCGTACCGGCAGGATTCGGACTTCTGGTACCTGAGCGGGTTCCAGGAGCCGGAGGCGGTGCTGGTGCTGATCCCGGGGCGTCGCCACGGCGAGAGCATCCTGTTCTGCCGCGAGCGCGACCCGGACCGCGAAGCGTGGGACGGCCCGCGTGCCGGCCAGGACGGCGCGGTATCGCGCTACGGGATGGACGACGCCTATCCCATCGAGGACCTGGACGAAATCCTGCCGGGCCTGCTGGAAGGCCGCTCGCGGGTGTACTACCACTTTGGCCGCGACGCGGACTTCGACCTGAAGCTGATCGGCTGGGTGAACCGGGTGCGCTCGCAGGTGCGGCACGGCGCGCAGCCGCCGCACGAATTCCTGGAACTGGGCCACCTGCTGCACGAGCAACGCCTGTACAAGTCCGATGACGAGATCGCGCTGATGCAGACCGCGGCGGACATCAGCGTGCGGGCCCACCGTGCCGCGATGCGCGTCGCCCGCCCGGGCATCCACGAGTACGAGCTGCAGGCCGAGCTGGAACGCGAGTTCCGCGCCAGTGATGCCTGGCCGGCGTACAACAGCATCGTCGGTGCCGGTGCCAACGGCTGCGTGCTGCACTACCGCGACAACAACGGCGGCAGCCGCGAGGGCGACCTGGTGCTGATCGACGCCGGCGCCGAGTTCCGCGGTTACGCCAGCGACATCACCCGCACGTTCCCGGTCAACGGCCGCTTCAGCACGGAGCAGCGCCTGCTGCACGAGCTGGTGCTGTCCGCGCAGGCGGCGGCGCTGGAGCAGGCGCGGCCGGGCATCGCCTACGAGGAAGGCCACCTGGCCGCGGTGGAGGTGCTGACCGAGGGGCTGCTGCGGCTGGGGCTGCTCAAGGGCGACCTGGAAGAGAACATCATCGAGCGCCATTACCAGCGCTTCTACCGGCACAAGACCGGGCACTGGCTGGGGCTGGACGTGCACGACGTGGGCGACTACCGGGTGGCCGGCGAGTCGCGCCTGCTGGAACCGGGCATGGTGTTCACGATCGAGCCGGGCCTGTACATCTCGCCGGACGATCGCGACGTGGAGCCGCGCTGGCGCGGCATCGGCATCCGCATCGAGGACGATGTGCTGATCACCGCAGCGGGGCACCACGTGCTGACCGGCGCGCTGGAGCGCAGCGCCGAGGAGATCGAAGCGTTCATGGCACGACGTTGAGGCCGCGCCAGGGCCATGGGGAGCCTGGCCCTGCGAAGTTGCGGAAGCCGTCGCTGCCGCCTGCGTGGCCGAACGCTTAGACTCCCCGGTTCGATCCACGGGGGACAACCGATGAGTGCCACCACACACCTGCGCCGGCTGCGGGCCGCGGCATTGATCCTTGCACTTTCCGGGCCAGCCGTTGCGGCACCGCCGGTGGCCGATGCCGCCGTCGATGTGCTGGACATGCATGGCACGCCGGCCAGTGAAACCGATCGCGGCTTCAACATCTTCTTCGATGCCGGCGCCTGGCATGGTTACAGCCTGCCGCTTGCCCGCGACGCCGGCAGTGGTTTCTCCGGGCCCTTCGTGCACAGCATCGGTGCCGGGCGCTGGGCGGGACGGCGGCTCGCGCAGGTGACGCTGGCCCCGCCGGGAGGCGGCGCGGTGATCGCGCTGCGCGAAGTCGGCAGCCATGCCGGGCCGGGCTACCTGCAGCGCCATTTTCATGGACAGGGTCTGCAACTACGGCAGACCCTGTTCTTCGCCGATGCGCAGCGCGCGCTGGTGCGCATCGAGCTGGAATCGTCGACCTCGCGCGCGCTGGACGTGGCGGTGGAGAACGAAGCGATGCTGGCGCCGGGGGATCGGCTCGTGCTGCATTCCGGTGCGGTGACGCAGACGTTCGCCGGCAGCGCCGAGACCGTGCTGACCCGCCTGCACCAGGACGTGGTGCAGCTGCTGCCACGGCAGGCGCGCAACCGGGTCGTGTTCGCGTCGAGCCAGCCGGTGCAGCTGGAGGCGGCGAAGCCACTGGTGCTGGTGCTGGAACAGCAGTTGTCGGCAGGGCCGGGACCGGCCATCGAGGTCGACGCCGATGCCGCCTGGTCACGCAACCGCGCGCGCTGGAACGGCTACCTGCAGGCGATCAAGCCCAGCCACGTGCCGGGCGTGCCGGATGCGACCGCGCGGCGCATCGCGCTGAAGGCCGTGCAGACCCTGATCGGCAACTGGCGCGCGGCGCGCGGCGACCTGCGCCACGACGGGGTGATTCCCTCCTACTCGGCCGATTACTTCAACGGCTTCTGGGCATGGGATTCGTGGAAGCACGCGGTCGCGCTGGCCCATTTCGCGCCGGACCTGGCGCGCGACCAGATGCGCGCGATGTTCGACTACCAGGCCGCCAACGGCATGGTCGCCGACAGCGTCTACCTCGATGCGAAGGAGAACAACTGGCGCAACACCAAGCCGCCGCTGGCTGCCTGGGCGACGCTGGAAATCCACCGTGCCACCGGCGATGCCGGTTTCGTCGCCGAGATGTACGACAAGCTGGTGCGCTATCACCATTGGTGGTTCGCCGAGCGCGACCACGACCACAACGGCCTGGCTGAATTCGGTGCCACCGACGGCACCCGCCTGGCCGCCGCGTGGGAAAGCGGCATGGACAACGCGGTGCGCTTCGATGACGCGAAGATGCTGCGCAATGGCGAGAACGCCTGGTCGCTTGACCAGGAGTCGGTCGACCTCAACGCCTATCTCTACCGCGAGAAGCTGGACCTGGCGGCATTGGCCGGCGTGCTGGGCAAGCTGGACGAACGCGATGCCTGGCTGCGTGATGCCGAGGCGATGAAGCAGCACATCGGTGCGCGCTTCCACGATGCCGAGGCGGGCTGGTTCTTCGATGCGCGACTGGGCAGTGGTGCGCATATCCGGGTGTTCGGCTCGGAGGGCTGGACGCCGTTGTGGGCGGGGCTGGCCAGTGATGCACAGGCGCGTGGGGTGATCGCTACGATGCTGGATCCGAAGCGTTTCGCCACGCCGATGCCGCTGCCCACGCTGGCGGCCGATGATCCGCGCTTCTCGCCGATCAAGGGCTACTGGCGCGGGCCGCTGTGGCTGGACCAGGCGCGATTCGGGGTCGAAGCCCTGCGCCGTCATGGCCACGTGCGCGAGGCCGACCAGCTGACCGCACGCCTGCTGTTGAATGCCGAGGGGCTGGATGCGCAGGCGCCGATGTACGAAAACTACGACCCGACCACCGGCAAGGGCTATCAGGCGCGCAACTTCAGCTGGTCGGCGGCAAGTTACCTGTGGCTGCTGGGCGTGGGACGCGAGTGAGGGTTGGCGGCGGGCCTGCCTGGCGCGCCCCGTTCTCGAACGTGCGGGCAGACGTCGGCGCCTCGTTCAGGTGAAAAAGGAAGCGCCGCGATCGCGGCGCTTCCTGTTCCTGCGGCGGACGGCATCGCTGCCGTGACCGATCAGGCGGCGGCGAACACCGGGCGGGTCAGGTTGTCGGCCTCGCCCTCGGTGCACAGCACCTCGTCCTCGATGCGGATGCCGCCGTAGGGGCGGAAGAAGTCCACGCGCTCCCAGTTCACGCTGGCCGCGCTGCCGGCCTGCTTCACCTCGTCCAGCAGCATGTCGATGAAGTACAGCCCCGGCTCGATGGTCACCACCATGCCCGGCGCCAGCACACGGGTCATGCGCAGGTAAGGGTGGCCGGCCGGACGCTCGACGCGGCCGCCGTGGTCGCCGGCGGCGAAACCGGCCACGTCATGTACCTGGGCGCCGATCAGGTGGCCGATGCCATGCGGGAAGAAGGCGGCGCTGACGCCGGTGGCCAGTGCGGCTTCCGGGGAGACGTTGATGACGCCGAAGTCCTTCAGGATGCCCATCAGCGACAGGTGTGCATCCACATGCAGCTGCTTGTAGTCGAAGCCGTTGCGCACGGCCGCGCACATCTTCCGCTGTGCGGCGTCGACGGCATCGATCAAGGCCTGGAATTCGTCATGACCGGCGGCGGCGTAGGTGCGGGTGATGTCACTGGCGTAGCCATGTGCGGAGGCGCCGGCATCGATCAGGAAGCTGCGCAGCGGCTGCGGGGCGACGCGGCCCAGCTCGGTGTAGTGCAGCACCGCGGCATGCTCATTGAGCGCGACGATGTTGCCGTAGGGCAGTTCGTTGCTGTCCTGGCCGACCGCACTGCAGTAGGCCATGTGGATGCCGAATTCGCTGGCGCCGGCGCGGAACGCGGCCTCGGCGGCCTTGTGGCCGCGCACGGCAAGCACCTGGGCCTGGCGCATCAGCGCGACTTCGTAGGGGGTCTTGTAGGCGCGGTACCAGTCCAGGTAATGGATCACCGCTTCCGGGTTGTTCGGCACGAAGCCGCCCAGCGCGCTCTGCGCTTCGCCGATGATCGCGCAACGGGCCGGGTCCCTGGGCAGCAGCGGCAGCGCGTCCTCCGGCTTGCGGATGATGTGGATGTCGAAGTGCTCGACCCACCAGCCGCTGGGGGCGTCCGGGACCACGTGCCAATAGTCGAAGGGCTGGTAGAACACCAGCGTCGGCCGCTTGCCGGGGGTGTACACCAGCCAGCTGCAGGGCAGCCGGGTCTGCGGCAGCCAGGTCTTGAACAACGGGTTCACCGCGTACGGGTAGTCGCGGTCGTCGAAGGCCTGGTAGTGCAGGGTGCCGCTGGGGACGACCAGGTGATCGAAGCCGCCGCGCGCCAGTGCCTCATCGGCGCGGCGCATGAGCACGCCCAGATGGTCGGAATACAGGGCGGCGGGATCGTGCTGGTTCATCGCGGTGGCTCGCTTGGATGACGTGATGCGGGGCCACGATTCTGCCGCAATCGGCCCACGGCTGCTGTGCCGTTTTCGTCACTCAGGCCTTCGGCAGGTTGCTTTCGATCCAGTGCACCAGCTGTTCGCGCTGGGCCTTGTCCATGGTCAGGAAGCGGAAGCCTGCCCAGGATTGTTCCGGGGCGTGCGCCGGCTCGCGCCAGAGCAGGTGCACGCCGGCATCGATCTGGTGCTGGCCGCCGCGGCCGTCGGGAATGGTGAACTGCAGCTGGTAGAGCGCGTCGTCCTGCAGCGGGCCGGAGGCGATCAGCAGCATGCCGCTTTCGGAGATGTTGCTGAGCCGGCCGATCACGCCGTCGGTCATCATGTCGCGGACCGGCACCAGGTCCGGCACCGGCATGCGGGGGGCGCGGCGGGTTTCGGTGATCATGCGTTTTCCTCCGCAGCGGCAGGGGCCTTGCCGGCCAGCGAACGCAGGGTACGCAGGGTGGCCTGCCAGGCGCGGTCGATCAGGCGGCCGCGGTCCTCGGTGACCATGCGCAACTGGCCCTTGGCCATCAGCCGGGCCATCGCATCGAGCGAGAGCTCAGCGATCTTCTGGCCGCGCTGGTTCACGAACAGGGCGTTGTCGGTGATCAGGCTGTACCAGGACAGGCGCTGGCGGCGGCTGTCACCCTGCTGGTTGACCACGAACTCGAACCAGGTGCCGAAGGGCAGGGTGCGCAGCTGCCGGTAATGGGTTTCCTCGGCCGGGTTGCGCTCGGGCTGTTCCTTGCGCCGGCGCTCCTCGTCCTCGTCACGGTCGCCGGCCTCGCCCAGGCGCGAGCGCGCCTTGAGCTTGGCGGTCAGCTCGGTCTTGGAGGTGATGTCGTCCTCGCCGCCGGGCGAGGACAGGCGGCGGGCAATCGCACCGGCCTCGTCGCGGTGGTAGCCGACCTGCTGCAGCGACTGCTCGATTTCGTCGCCGAAGGTGATGTCCGGGGTGCCGGACTTCAGCGCGGTGATCTCGCTGATGCGGCGCGTGGACTGCTCGCGCTGCTTCCATTCCTCCGACTGCTCGCCCTGGCGCAGCAGGGTGAGGGTCAATACGTCCGACCATGCCTTGCGCAACAGGGTCTGCACGAACTTGGGCGGGTTGCTGTTGGCGCAGACGTCCTCGATGGTGCGGCTGGCCAGCTGCTTGGCGGCCTCCAGCCGCTCCTTGCCGCGCGCGGCCTCGACCTGCCGGCGCTCGGTGACCTCGGCGCGCCGGGCGGCGGCGCGAAGGTGGGTCTGGATGCGCTCGTTGGCCTCGGTGAAGACGGTTTCGTCGCCCTGGTAGTCATTGACCACCGTGGCGACCGATTCGTTGAGCTTCTGCAGCAGTACCGGGTCGCTGTCGTCGTCGCTGAGCCACACCGCGCCGGACTCGGCCACGGCATTGAGCAGCTCGCGCGCGGGGTGCTGGTCGCGCTGGAAGAAGCTGGCGTCGCTGATGGCCGCGCGCAGCAGCGGCACCTGCAACTGGGTGAGCAGGCCGGTGGCCGGGCCGTCGCTGCGCACCTCGCGCTGGATCTGGGTGAACAGCATGCCCAGCAGGTCCAGCGTGTCGGTGTCCTGCGAGGACAGTGCCGCGGTCGGGCCGTGTTCGGCCTTGATCTGTGACAGCAGCGCGCCGTGGATGTCGCCGATGCTGCGGCGGTTGCCGGCCGCGGCGCTCTGCAGCTTGCCAAGCAGGTCCATCACGGCGCTGCTCGGCACGGCCACGGCATGGGAGCCCTCGGTGCTGCCGCCGGTCGTCAGGGTCGATGGCGCCGCGCTGGCGGAACCGGCCGCGCCGCCGGCCACGCCATGGCGGGCGGCATCCAGCAGGTTGTGCAGGCCCGACAGCACCGGGTTGCCGGCTGGAGCGGCGGCATCGGAGCCGCCGCCAGTGCCCGCACCGGACACCGCCGGCGCCGAGGCAGCGCCGGCGGCGGCACCGGCGAGGCCGCCCGGCAGCTGCAGTTCCTGCGACAGGCTGCTGGCCCAGGAGGCCGCCGGGGCCTGGCCCTGCCAGCTGGTCAGCGGACCCTGTCCGGCCGAACGGCTGCCCGGGCCCAGGCCGTTGCCGGTGTCCCTGCCGGCGGGGGCGTTGCCGCGCGGCGCGGAGGGGCGGACCAGGTACGGGCGGTAGACCAGCCCGGGCAGCACGCCTTCGCGCGCGAACAGGATGTTGAGGCGGTCGGCCAGCTCGGTATGGCGGTCCATGACCTGGCGTTCGAACACCTGGTACAGCGCCAGCTGGCTTTCCAGGTTGAGCTGCAGCCGCTCGCCGGCCTCGCGCAGGGCTCGGCACAGCGCATACGGGCCGGTGGGCAGCCGCTCGATGTCAAAGGCCGGTTGGGCGGCGAGCACCGCGAAGCGCTGCCCGAGCAGCTGCAGGGCGGTGATGCCGCGGGTACCTTCGCGGCGGGCCATCTCGTGCAGCACGATGTCGCGGTCGATGTCGGTGTCCTCGACCAGGGTCATGGTCTTGAACGCCGTGGCCTGGGTGTTGCCGATCGGTTGCGGGGTATCCCTGAAGCTGGCCAGCTGCCCGGCCAGGGCATCCAGGAACAGGCCCGGGAACTGCGGTGCCTGCTCGCGCAGCGTGCGCATCTGGGCGTAGATGTCCGACTGGATCTGGCTGTTGCGGGCCTTCTCGGCGTGCTGGAACAGCGCACGTTCCAGCTCCACCATGCACAGCTGCAGGGGCGTGCGCAGGACGTCGTCGGCGGCCTGCCAGACGGCTTCGAGCAACTGGCGGACGCGGGTGGGGACCGGCGCGTCTGCGATCCGGGCAGGCGCCTGACTGGACGAACTGGATGCGGTCCCTGACATCGTGGTGTGTTCTGCCCCCGTTAGACCGCGCTTTCTATCATTTTGGTGACAGCTTCGCCACTTTGGCTCTTACGATCAGGGCAGGAACAGCTCCACCACGTCGTTGGTGAAACGCCGGCCCAGCTCGGTCGGGAGCAGGCGGTCGCCCTCCATCGCCAGCCAACCGCGGTCGCCGGCGATGGCCAGCGCAGGCTGCAGCGCGGCGGCGGGCAGCCCGGTGCGGGACGCGAAATCGCGCAGGGTGAAGCCTTCGTGCAGGCGCAGCAGGTTGAGCATGTACTCGAACGGCAGCCGCTCGGGGCTGATCATGTCGTCACCACCGATGCTGGCCGGGGTGCCGGCGCTGTCCATGAAGGCCTGCGGATGCTTGTGCTTCCAGCGGCGCAGCACGTGCTGCCCGGCGCCGGAGCTGATCTTGCCGTGGGCACCGGCACCGATGCCCAGGTAGTCGCCGAAGCGCCAGTAGTTGAGGTTGTGCGCGCACTGGTAGCCGGGCCGGGCATAGGCGCTGACCTCGTACTGGCCGTAGCCGGCCTGGGCCAGCAGTGCCTGGCAGTGCTCCTGGATGTCCCAGGCACTGTCCTCGTCGGGGATGCCCTGCGGCGGCCGGGCGAAGAACACCGTGTTCGGCTCCAGCGTCAGCTGGTAGTGCGAGATGTGCGTGGGGTCCAGCGCGAAGGCGCGCTCCAGGTCATGCTCGGCCTGGGCCAGGGTCTGCTCCGGCAGCGCGTACATCAGGTCGATGTTGAAGTTGGTGTAGCCGGCGTCCTGGGCCAGCTTCACCGCGCGTTCGGCCTCGTTGCTGTCGTGGATGCGGCCCAGGCGTTTGAGCGCGTCATCGTTGAAAGTCTGGATGCCGAAGCTGATGCGGTTCACGCCGGCCACGCGGTAGCGGTCGAAGCGGCCGTGCTCGGCGGTGCCAGGGTTGGTCTCCAGCGTCACTTCCAGGTTCGGCGCGAAACGCAGCCGTGCGCTGGCCTCCTGCAGGAAACGATCGATCGCTTCGGGCGGGAACAGGCTGGGCGTGCCGCCGCCGAAGAACACGCTGCTGACCACCCGGCCCCAGACCAGTGGCAGGTCCTGGTCCAGGTCGCGGATCAGCGCATCGATGTAGGCATCGAACGGCAGCGCGCCCTTGCCCGCGTGCGAGTTGAAATCGCAGTAAGGGCACTTGCGCACGCACCAGGGCAAGTGCACGTACAGCGACAACGGTGGTGGCACCAGCTGCGGGCCGGCAGCGTGGCCGTGGTCGCCCGAACAGGATTCACCGGGCGCGTGGTGGCAATGGGCGTGGGAGTGCGACATGGGCAGGTCAGACGGGAATGAGGGGGCGGGGGGGCGAGGCGGGTCAGCGCCTGTCCAGCAGGATCGGATCGACCAGTGAGCGTGGCTGCGCGCGCAGCACGGCCGCGGTGATGTCATGGAACATCGGCGAGGCGCCCCGGTCGCTTCCCGCATCGTTGTCCATCAGCCGGTGGTAGGCCGGGCGGTTGCCGTTGCGCATATACAGCAGCAGTCCGGAGACCATGGCCCTGCGCTGGTCGGCGAAGTCGTCGTAACGGACTTCAAGCACGTCGTGGAGCCGGACCTGCCGCCATCGGTGCAGGGTACCGATGTTGTGGTAACGCAGGTGCCCGGCGGCTTCATCCAGGATCACGCGCTGCCAGATGATCGGCGCGCCGATCAGCGTGATGACCAGTGCGCAGCCCGACGCCCACAGCGGCGGTGCCCACCACGGCTGTTCGCCGTTGTAGGCCAGCACGCCGCCCAGGATCGCCCCGGTGAGGCCGCCGAGCATGGCCAACAATTGCACGAGTCCCAGCCGGGGCCGGTAGCGGCGCGCCGTCATCCGCCGTGACCTCAGTCGAGCCTGACCCGGGCCAGCTGCTGCTTGAGCTGCTGCAGTGCCTTGGCACGGTGGCTGCGGCCGTTCTTCTGCTCCGGCTGCATTTCCGCGGCGGTCAGGCCCAGTTCCTCGTCCAGGAACACCGGGTTGTAGCCGAAGCCGTGGGTACCACGCAGTTCATCGATGATGCGGCCTTCCCAGCTGCCTTCGCAGATCAGCGGCTGCGGGTCATTGGCGTGGCGCAGCAGCACGATCACCGCGTAGAAGCGGGCGCTGCGGCGTTCGGCCGGGACATCACGCAGGGCGTCGAGCAGCTTGGCATTGTTGGCGGCATCGTCGGTCGGGCTGCCGGCATAGCGCGCGCTGTACAGGCCGGGGGCGCCGTCCAGTGCATCGACGATCAGGCCGGAGTCGTCGGCCAGCGCCGGCAGTCCGGTCACCGCGCAGGCGTGACGCGCCTTGATCAGCGCGTTCTCGACGAAGGTCAGGCCGGTCTCCGGCACATCGTCCACGCCCAGCTCCCGCTGCGGCACGATCTGCAGCGGCAGCGCGCCGAGCATGGCCTGCAGTTCCTTCAATTTGCCGGCGTTGCCGCTGGCCAGTACCAGTTTCATTGCTTGGGCTCCAACAAGTCCCAGGTGTTGCCGTACAGGTCGCGGAACACCGCGACGGTGGCATAGGGCTCCTCGCGCGGGGCCTCGAGGAATTGCACGCCGCGCTCGGTCATGGCGGCGTGATCGCGCCGGAAGTCGTCGGTGTTCAGGAAAAAGCCGACCCGGCCACCGGTCTGGTTGCCGATGCGGCTGCGCTGTTCGGCGTCACTGGCGCGGGCCAGCAACAGCGCGGCGGAGCTACCGTCGGCCGGCCCGACCACCACCCAGCGCTTGCGGCCCTGGTCGATGTCCTCCAGCAGCTGGAAGCCCAGCTTGCCGGTGTACCAGGCGATGGCCTCGTCGTAGTCGGCCACCACCAGCGTGACCAGGGCGATGCGCCGGCTCATGCCTGGGCCAGTGCCGTCTGCTGGGCCTCGAACAATTCGCGGATGCCCTTTTCGGCCAGCACCAGCAGCGCGTCCAGCTCGTCGCGGCGGAAGGCATGACCCTCGGCCGTGCCCTGCAGCTCGATGAAGCCACCGCCGTCGTTCATCACGACATTCATGTCGGTATCGCAGTCGCTGTCCTCGGCGTAGTCCAGGTCCAGTACCGGCTGGCCCTTGTAGACGCCGACCGAGACCGCGGCCACCGCGCCGAACAGCGGGTTGCGCTTGATGTCACCGCGCTTGAGCAGCAGGTTGACCGCGTCCACCAGTGCCACGTAGGCGCCGGTGATGGCCGCCGTGCGGGTGCCGCCATCGGCCTGCAGCACGTCGCAGTCCAGGGTGATGGTGCGTTCGCCCAGCGCATTGCGGTCGATGCAGGCGCGCAGCGTGCGGCCGATCAGGCGCTGGATTTCCAGGGTGCGGCCGCCCTGCTTGCCACGTGCCGCTTCGCGGTCGGAGCGGGTATGGGTGGAGCGGGGCAGCATGCCGTACTCGGCGGTCACCCAGCCTTCGCCCTTGCCACGCAGGAAGCCGGGCACGCGGTTCTCGACGCTGGCGGTGCACAGCACGCGGGTGTCGCCGAAGCTCACCAGCACCGAACCTTCGGCATGGCGGGTGAAGGCGCGTTCGATGGTGACGGTGCGCAGCTGATCGGCCTGGCGGCCGCTGGGACGGGAAAAGGTCATGAAAGGTCCGGATGACAGGGGTATTCAATGGGGCGCCCGGGCGGCCGACGGGCCGGCGTCCGGGGGCGCCTAGGGTACCATTCGCCCTTTGCAACGCACCGGAATTCCACATGATTCGAAGCATGACCGCCTATGCCGGCGGCGAACGCGTCACGCCCTGGGGCACCCTGGGCTGCGAGCTGCGCTCGGTCAACCACCGTTTCCTCGAAGTCGGGGTACGGTTGCCCGAGGAGCTGCGCGCGCTGGAGCCGCAGCTGCGCGAGCGCGTGTCCGGCCGCATCAGCCGCGGCAAGCTGGACCTGGTCATGCGCCTGCGCAGCCCGGAGGCGGCGACCTCGCTGACGGTCAACGAGGTGCTGGTGAAGCAGCTGGGGGACCTGGCGGTCCGGCTGCATTCGAGCTTCCCGAACCTGCGGGTCGAGTTCACCGAGCTGCTGCAGTACCCGGGCGTGCTGCGTACCGAGGCCACCGACACCACCGCGTTGCAGGCCGAGGCCATGGCGCTGCTGGACGAGGTGATCAATGGCTTCGTGCAGGCCCGGGAGCGTGAAGGCGACAAGCTGGCCACGGCGATCAGCGAGCGCGTGGACAGCATCGAGCGCATCGCCGCCGAGGTGCGCGAGCTGATCCCGGTGATCCGTGAAGGCCAGCGCGCCAAACTGGCCGCACGCCTGGCCGACCTGCCGCACCCGATGGACCCGGGCCGCGCCGAGCAGGAACTGGTGCTGTGGCTGCAGAAGCTGGACGTGGACGAGGAGCTGGACCGGCTGGGCAGCCACATCGCCGAGATCCGCCGCATCCTGCGCCAGCGCGAGCCGGTCGGCCGTCGCCTGGACTTCCTGCTGCAGGAGTTCAACCGCGAGTCCAACACGATGGGCTCCAAGTCGGTGGACAGCCGCACTTCCAACGCCTCGGTCGAGCTTAAGGTGTTGATCGACCAGATCCGCGAGCAGGTCCAGAACATCGAGTGACACGCCGGTCCAGCCGTGCCGGGCCCTGCTCGGCACGGCAGCCGGTATCGGCGTCCCCGGCAAGGCGCTGGCGCGGCATGGCGGCGCTCCACGGCGGGGGCGTTCGGCACGAAACGGCCCGTCCCGTTACAATGCCGGGCCATTCCGACGCTGGCCCACCCTTCCATGCGTGGCACCCTCTATATCGTCGCCGCCCCGTCCGGGGCCGGCAAAAGCAGCATCGTCAACGCCACCCTGGCGCGCGACCCGCAGATCTCCCTGTCCATCTCCTTCACCTCGCGGGCCATGCGCCCGGGCGAGGAGAACGGCAAGCACTACCACTTCGTCAGCGCCACCGAGTTCGAGCGGATGATCGGTGAAGGCGACTTCTTCGAGCACGCGCGGGTGCATGGCGACTGGAAGGGTACGGCCCGTCAGTCGGTCGAGCCGCAGCTGGCCGCCGGCAAGGACGTGCTGCTGGAGATCGACTGGCAGGGCGCACGCCAGGTGCGGCAGAAGGTGCCGGGTGCGGTCAGCGTGTTCATCCTGCCGCCGTCGCGCCAGGCGCTGGACGAGCGCATGCGCAAGCGCGGCCAGGACAGCGAGGCGGTGATGGCCCAGCGTCTGGCCGCCGCCCGCGAGGAGATGCTGCATTACGACGAGTTCGACTACGTCATCGTCAACGAGGATTTCGACACCGCCGTGGGCGAGATGTGCGCGATCTTCGCCGCCAGCCGGCTGCGGCTGGAGCCCCAGCAGCGGCGAAATGCCGCCCTGATCGCCTCCCTGCTGGCCCCCGAAAACTGAGCAAGCGATTGATTCACAAGGGGCTGTTCAGCCGTCGGCTTGATTTCCGGGCGGCCGGGCCTCTACAATCGCTCCCCTTTCCCTCATTCGTTCGAGCGGCCGTGCAGGTCGCCGGGAGCCCGCATGGCCCGCATCACCGTAGAAGATTGCCTGGAAGTCGTTAACAACCGTTTCGAGCTGGTCATCATGGCGTCCAAGCGCGCCCGTCAGCTGGCCAATGGTGTCCAGGCGACGATCGACAACAGCGAGACCGAGGACAAGCCGACCGTGCTGGCGCTGCGCGAAATCGCCGCCCGCCGTATCGACAACGAGCTGATCGAGGAAGTCGAGAAGGCCGAGCGTGAGCGCGTGGAGCGCGAAGCGCTGGAGTGGGCCGCCGCCGAAGTGGTCGCCGACGAAGACATGTCCAAGAACGACGATTGATCGGCTCGATCAAGCGCATCGCTGCAGTACATCGGACAGCCCGCCCCGTGCGGGCTGTTCTGCATTCCGGGTTTGCCGAAGATCGCCTGCTGGCATAGTCTTCCGCCATGAACCCAGGCCCTTCCGCCCAGGTAGCCACGCCCGCGGGCGGGGCGGTACCTGACTACGTACTCCAACTCGAACGCGCAGCCAGCTACCTGCCCGCCGAGCAGCTGCCGTTGCTGCGTCGCGCCTGGGAAGTGGGCGCGACCGCGCACGCGGGCCAGACCCGCAAGTCCGGCGAGCCCTACATCACCCATCCGGTCGCCGTCGCGCGCATCCTGGCCGAGCTCGGCCTGGACGTGGAAACGCTGATCGCCGCGATCCTGCACGACACCATCGAGGACACCCCGCTCACCGCCGCGGAACTGGCCGGCGAGTTCGGGCAGGCCGTGGCCGACCTGGTGGACGGTGTCACCAAACTGGACAAGCTCAAGTTCCGCGACCGCCAGGAAGCGGCCGCCGAGAGCTTCCGCAAGATGCTGCTGGCGATGTCGCGCGACCTGCGCGTGATCATGATCAAGCTGGCCGACCGCCTGCACAACATGCGCACCCTGGGCGCGCAGAGTGCCGAGGCGCGCCGCCGCATCGCCACCGAGACGCTGGACATCTACGCGCCCATCGCCCAGCGCCTGGGCATGAACCTGATCAAGTCCGAGCTGCAGAACCTGGGCTTCCGTGCGCTGTACCCGTGGCGTCACGCCATCATCGAAAAGCACATCCGCAGCCAGCCGGTGGTCCGCCGCGAGGCGATGGCGCAGGTGGAGGTGCAGCTGTCGCAGCGGTTGGCGCGCGAAGGGCTGGAGCACCGCCTGATCAGCCGCATCAAGACGCCCTGGAGCATCTACACCAAGATGCGCGAGGAGAACAAAACCTTCGACCAGGTGATGGACGTGTTCGGCTTCCGCCTGGTCGTGCGCAACGTGCCCAACTGTTACCACGCGCTGGGCGCGGTGCATGCCGCGTTCAAGCCGCTGGACGGGCGCTTCCGCGACTTCATCGCCATCCCCAAGGCCAACGGCTACCAATCGCTGCACACCGTGCTGTTCGGGCCGTACGGCTCGCCGATCGAGGTACAGATCCGCACCGAGGAGATGGACCTGATCGCCGAGCGCGGCGTGGCCGCGCACTGGACCTACAAGTTCGGTGGCGACAGCCCCAACAGCGCGCAGAGCCGCGCGCACGCGTGGATCGTGGAGCTGATCGACTCCCAGCGCACCGCCGGTTCGTCGCTGGAGTTCCTGGACAACGTCAAGGTCGACCTGTTCCCGGACGAGGTCTACCTGTTCACGCCCAAGGGCAAGATCCTGGCGCTGCCGCGCAACTCCACCGCGCTGGACTTCGCCTATGCGGTGCATACCGACGTGGGCAACCGCGCGGTGGCTTCGCGCGTGGACAAGAAACTGGTGCCGCTGCGCACGCGCCTGGTCAGCGGGCAGACGGTGGAGATCATCACCGCGCGCTCGGCCTCGCCCAAGCCGCAATGGCTGGAATTCGTGGTCAGCAGCAAGGCACGCACCGCCATCCGCCACCAGCTCAAGCAGCTCGAGCACGAGGACGCGGTGCAGCTGGGGCACAGCATGCTCGACCGCGCGCTGGAAGCGATGGACAGCTCGATCGAGCGCCTGCCCAAGGGCCGCCTGGATGCGTTCCTGGCCGAGCAGCGTTATCCGCGCCTGGAGGCTTTCCTGGCCGACGTGGCGCTGGGCAACTGGATGCCCACCCAGGCCGCGCAGGCACTGATGTCCTACGCCGAGCTGCGCGGTGGCAATGCGCCGAGCCGCCGCCAGGAGAAGATCCTGATCAACGGCAGCGAGCGTGGCGTGGTCAGCTTCGCCGGCTGCTGCCAGCCGATCCCGGGCGACGACATCATGGGTTACCACACCGCCGGCAAGGGCATCGTGGTGCACCGGCTGGACTGTCCGAACCTGGCCGAGCTGCGCAAGTCGCCCGAGCGCTGGGTGCCGATCGGCTGGGACACCAACGTGGTGGGCGACTACGACACCGCGCTGGTGGTGGAAGTGGAGAACGGCACCGGCGTGCTGGCGCAGCTGGCCGCGGCCATCGCGCAGAGCCACTCCAACATCGAGCGCGTGGATTACCTGGACCGCGACTTCAACGCGGCGGTGCTGTGCTTCAACATCCAGGTCCGTGACCGCAACCACCTGGCCGAAGTGATGCGTCGCCTGCGTCGGTTGCAGGTGGTGCAGGCAGTGCGCCGGCAGTAGTCGGCGCTTGGCCTGGGCAAGCGTGGCGGGGAGCGCATCCCTTCCATGCAGCCCCCATGTGCCGGTAGCGCCGGGTCATGCATGGCGAATGCAGGCCGGAAGCGCTTTTCCACAACCGGTGTGCGGCACTGCACGGAAAACTTGTGGATAAGGGCGCGCAGCCCTTGTGCCCCAAGGCTTCGCAACGTTTGGTGAAGATTTGTCCAGCCCGGCCTGCGTGGTCACCATGCACCGGTAGCGCCGAGCCGTGCGTGGCGAATGCAGGCCCGAACCGCTTTTCCACAACCGGTGTGCGGCACTGCACGGAGAACTTGTGGATAAGGGTGCGCAGCCCTTGTGTCCCAAGGCTTCGCAACGTGTGGTGAAAATTTGTCCAGCCAGGCGACGCCATAGGCAGGGACGCAATCCCGGTGTCCTCAGCATCGCGCGTCAAATTGGTTTGGCCAGGGGGCTCCACCCCCGCCTGCGCGGCATCCCACCCACCGGTAGCACCGTGCCACGCGCAGCGGATGCGGGCCGGAGCGGCTTTTTTCCACAACGCGTGTGCGGCACCCCGGGTGGAACCTGTGGATAAGCGTGCACGGCCCTTGCGCTGCAAGGCTCTACAACGTGTGGTGAAGAATTGTCCATGTGCATGAACCGGCCATTGCGCGGGTGATGACTGGGCCGTCATGGGCCGACGTTACAATGGCCGACCTTTTTCCCATGTGGAGCTGCCCATGTCCCGCCAGATCATCAACACCGCCAACGCCCCGGCCGCCATCGGCCCGTACTCGCAGGCCGTGCGTGCCGGCAACACCGTCTACTTCTCCGGCCAGATCCCGCTGGACCCGGCCACCGGTGACATCGTCGCCGGCGACGTGACCGCACAGGCCCGTCGTGCGTTCGACAACCTCAAGGCCGTGGCCGAGGAAGCCGGCGGTTCGCTGGACAAGATGGTGCGCCTGGGCCTGTACCTGACCGACCTGGGCGAGTTCGCCAAGGTCAACGCGGTGATGCAGGAGTACTTCCAGGCGCCGTTCCCGGCCCGTTCGACCATCGAAGTGTCGGGCCTGCCGAAGGGCGCCGCGTTCGAAGTCGACGCCATCATGGTGCTGGAGTAATCCAGCGGCCAGGCAGGGCCTGCCTGCAGGCCCTCAGGCCAGGGGACGCCGGGTCTGGCTCGGCGTCTGCCCGGTCCAACGCTTGAAGGCGCGACGGAACTCACGCGCGTCGTTGAAGCCGAGCTGGTTGCCGATCGCGGCGATGCCCAGTTCGGGATCCTGCAGCAGTTCCAGGGCCCGTTCGGTGCGGATGCGGTCGTGTACCTCGCTGAAGGAGGTTTCCTCCTCGGCCAGCTGCCGGCGCAATGTGCGTTCGCTCAGGTGCAGGGCCAGGGCGACGTCGCTCATCTGCGGGTTGTCCCGCAACTGCGGGCGCAGCAGCCGCTCCACCGCCGCGGTGGTCTCGCCGCGCATCGACAGGCTGGCGAGCTGGCCATGGCACAACGCCAGGGCCTGCTGCGAGGTCACCGGGTTGTAGCTGGCGAAAGGCAGGTCCATCCAGCGCCGGTCGAGCAACACCGCATGCCGCGCCTGCTCGAAGCGGACCTCGCAGCGGAACAGCGTTGCGTACTGGGCCGCGTAGCCGGGTGCGGGATAGCCCAGCTCCACCCAGAGCGGGCTGAAGCGCTCGCCGGCCAGTTCACGGCCCAGCATCAGCACGCTGGAAAACAGTTCCTCGCACAGGAATGGCAACAGGTCATGTGATTCCTCCGGCGCGGTGGCCACCAGCGCCAGGGTCTGGGCATCGTGCTCATGCAGGCTCAATGTCATCAATGGGCCCAGGTTGCGCTGGTAGTCTAGGCCGATGCGCACCGCATCGCCGAAGGTGCGCGCGGTCTTCATCGCCAGCCCGAGCAGGCCGAAGTTGCCGCCGTTCTGGCTGCTGCCCATCGCCAGTCCGACGCCGTCGATGGGGAGCGTGGGCAGGGCGCGGCGGATGACCTCGATCGCCTGCCGGTAGGAAATGCGCGTGCGCGGGTCGTCCAGCTGCGTGACGCTCAGGCGCAGGCCGGCCAGCCAGCTCTCGCTGTTGACGCCCAGTTCGCGGCCCATCAGCAACAGGCCACACAGCATGTTGGTGGGGACATCGGCGATGGCCAGCCGGTCCCCGGATCTGCGATGCATCGAAGCTCCCTCCAGCTTGTCCGCTTTGCCCCCCCAAGTATGCCGCTCCTGCCCTTCGCGTGAACACTGGCTGAAAGCCAGACTGCGGCAACATCTGGCGGCGTATGGGAGGCCGAATCATGCAGCGCAGCAATAAATGGGCGGTGGCAGCCGCAGTGGCGGTGCTGGCGTCCGGTTGCCAGAAGCAGGCCGAGCCGGGTCCGGCCGTGGCCGCCGCCGATGGGGCATTTGCGGCCAGCCTGCAGGAACGCCTGCTCGACGCCAAGCCCGGGGACGTGATCGAGATCCCGGCCGGCCGGCACCAGTTCGAGCGCAGCCTGACCCTGCGCGCCGACGGGGTGACCCTGCGCGGTGCCGGCATGGACAAGACCGTGCTCAGCTTCAAGGGGCAGAAGGCCGGTGCCGAAGGGCTGCTGGTCAATGGTGACAACTTCACCATCGAGAACCTCACCATCGAGGACTCCAGGGGCGACGGCCTGAAGATCAGCGAGTCCGAGCACATCACCATCCGCGGCATCAAGGTGCAGTGGACCGGCGGGCCGAGCACCAAGAACGGTGCCTACGGCATCTACCCGGTGCTGACCAAGGACGTGCTGATCGAGAACACCATCTCCATCGGTGCGTCCGATGCGGGCATCTACGTCGGCCAGTCCGACGGGGTGATCGTGCGCGACAGCCGCGCCGAGCAGAACGTGGCCGGCATCGAGGTGGAGAACACCCGCAACGCCGATGTCTACAACAACGTGGCCACCGGCAACACCGGCGGCATCCTGGTGTTCAACATGCCCGGGCTGTCGCAGCAGGGCGCCAACATCCGCGTGTTCAACAACAAGGTCATCGCCAACAACCACGCCAACTTCGGTGCCAAGGGCACGCCGGTGGCCAGCGTGCCGGCCGGTTCGGGGGTGGTCATCAATTCCAACGATGACATCGAGGTGTTCGACAACGAGATACGCGACAACGCCACCGCCAACATCATCGTCTCCAGCGTCTATTCCACCGGCTACAAGGACAGCAGCGCGTCGGCCAGCTTCGACCCCTACCCCGAGCGCATCTACATCCACAACAACACGCTGTCCGGCGGCGGTGATTCCCCCGATGGCCTGGACCTGAAGGCGCTGAAGGTCGCCACCTTCGGCCTGACCGGCAACTTCCCGGACGTGTTGTGGGATGGCTACTTCAACGCCAACCGAGTGGTCGATGGGGTCCGGATGGGCCCGCAGATCTGCCTGCGCGACGTCAACGGCGTGATCAACGCCGATGGCCCCGGGGGCTACAAGAATCCGAGCAAGGACCTCAAGCCGTTCGACTGCGAATTGCCGCGCTTGCCGGCAATCGACCTGAAGCGGGGTTGAGGACGACCGATGCGTGCGATGCGTGTGCGGGTAGGCATGATGATCGGCGTACTGCTGGCCCTGGTGGGGTGCAGCGGCAAGCCGGCGGTGCATTTCTTCGACGAGGGCCAGCCTGCGACGCTGGACCAGTGGCACGTGCTGCGGGTCGAGGGGGGCAAGCTGCGACTCAATGACGGGGTGGTGCCGTATGACCTGAACACCCCGTTGTTCAGCGACTACGCGCACAAGCTGCGCACGGTGTGGATGCCGGAAGGAAAGGCCGCCGGCTATCAGCCGGAGAATGCCTTCGATTTCCCGGTCGGCACCATCCTCAGCAAGACGTTCTACTACCCGCTGCCGGCAGGGGGCGGCGCTGACGCCATGGCGGTGGCGCGCACGCCGCCCTCGCAGTCCTCGTTGCAGGGTGAGGTGCTGGACCTGTCCAGGGTGCGCCTGATCGAAACGCGGCTGCTGGTGCATCGCCAACAGGGCTGGGTGGCGTTGCCGTATGTATGGAACCGCGAGCAGACCATTGCCACGCTCAAGCGCACCGGCGATACGGTTGAACTGGAGCTGGTGGACGCGGCCGGCGCGCGCGAGGCGCTGAGCTACCAGGTCCCGGACCAGAACCAATGCGGCGGCTGCCACATCACCGACAACCGGTCGCGCAAGTTGCTGCCGATCGGCCCCAAGGCCCGGAACCTCAACCGTGACTTCGACTACGCCGGGGGGCGCGAGAACCAGTTGGCGCACCTGGCGCGGGTGGGTTACCTGCAGGGCGCGCCGGCCCCGGCGCAGGCACCACGGGCCGCCGATGCCACCGATCCGCAGGCATCGCTGGATGCGCGTGCACGTGCTTACCTGGACGTGAACTGCGGGCATTGCCACAGCCGCACCGGCCCGGCGATCACCTCCGGGCTGTGGCTGGACGCGCCCACTCGCGATCACCTGAAACTCGGCCTGTGCAAGCAGCCCATCGCCGCCGGCAAGGGCACCGGAAACCGGTTGTATGACGTGCTGCCCGGTGATGCCGATGCCTCGATCATCGCCTTCCGCATGGACAGCGACGATCCGGCGGTGATGATGCCGGAGCTGGGCAGGGCGGTGGTGCACAAGGAAGGTCTGGCATTGATCCGGCAATGGATCAATGGGCTTGAAGGGAGTTGCGATACGACGGCCGGCGCGGGGCCGGTCAACACGACGGGACCGCCGGCCGGTTGAGGTCGGTTTCACCCACTGCTGGGAGAGAGGCGATGCGAGTGAAACAACGGAGTCTGGTGACAGGGCTGCAGCGGGCGATGGCCGGGCTGGTGGTGCTGGGGACGGCTGGTACGGCCATGGCGCAATCGGCGAGGGAGGACGCGGCGACCACGCTGGACCGGATCACGGTCACCGCGCAGAGCCGCCAGCAGGAGATCCAGGACGTACCGATCGCCTTGCAGGTGGTCGACCAGAACCTGCTCAGCGACGTGGCCGCCGAGAACCTGGGTGACATCGACGCGTTCGTGCCGGGCCTGGTGATCGATGCGGTACAGCCGACCCAGCCTTCGTTCCGGCTGCGCGGCGTGGAAACCGACGATTTCGGCATCGGCACCGATCCGGCCGTGGGCATCTTCGTCGACGGCGTGTACGGGGGGCGCGGCGGCGGGGTGCTGTTGCCGTTCGTCGACGTGGAGCGCATCGAAGTGCTGAAGGGCCCGCAGGGCACGCTGTTCGGCCGCAACACCGCCGCCGGTGCGATCTCGCTGATCACCCGCCGGCCACAGGCCGACGTGGAAGCGCGCGCAACGGTGCGGGTCGGCAACTACGGCAAGAAGTACGCCGATGCGATGTGGAACATCCCCACCGGGGACAACTCCGCGCTGCGCTTCAACGCCCTGATCAATACCAGCGATGGCTGGTTCCAGGACGGTGCCACCGGCAAGGACCTGGGCGGGGACAATGTCTGGGCCACGCGCGCGGCCTGGCAGTCGCGCTTTGGCGACAACACCACCGCCTACATCACCTGGGACCATGAAAGCCTGGATCAGAACGGTCGCGTCACCACCGGCATCGTGGCGCTGCCGGACTACCCGGCGCGCCCCACCGTGCCAGTGGATCCCAACGACTATCTGGACCCGCGCAAGGTCAAGACCTACAGCGATGCCGACAATGCCGAATGGCGCACGTTCGATGGCGTGACGCTGATCGTCGACCATGCGCTGGCCTGGGGCAATTTCACCTCGACCAGTTCCTGGCGCAAGTACGACTCGACCAACCACACCGAGGAGGACGGCACCAACCGCGCCGACCTGTACGTGGATTCGAAGAACACCGAGAGCAACGAGACCTTCTACCAGGAGTTCAAGTTCTCCGGCAGCAACGACCACATCGACTGGGTGGCCGGCGCCAGCTACTTCAACGAGGACGCGCGCCAGACCAGCGAGGTCAATACCAATACCGAGGCGGTGGACAACATCGTCCGCAACATGGGCATCGCCCCCACGCCCGACGGCAGCCTGTTCGGCTTCACCTCGATGCTGGCGCAGATGAACGGCATCCCGATCTCGCTGGTGGGCGAAAAGTGGAACGAGCGCTTCCTCAACACGCTCGACACCACGTCCTATGCGGTGTTCGGTGACGTGATCTGGAAGGCCACCGACCGCCTCAACCTGACCTTCGGCCTGCGCTACACGCGCGACGAGAAGGACTTCACCTGGCTCAACACGCCGCGCAACGCGCCCGGCCTGGAGGCCAAGCTGGACACGCTGGAGGCGCTGGGCTTCTTCCAGGCGCTGGCCGGCATGGGCGTTCCGATCACCCGTGAACTGCTGACCTTCGACATGGCCTTCATCGATGCGCCGGCGATGGTCAACAAGGGCAAGCTGGTCCGCGACAAGAAGCGCTGGAGCGACTGGAGCCCGCGCTTCGTCATCGACTACCACGTCAATGACGACACCATGGTGTTCGCGTCGCTGGCCAAGGGCTACAAGGCCGGTGGCTTCAACGCGCTGCAGATCGGCCCGGCGTTCGAGAACGAGGACGTGTGGAACCTGGAGATGGGCATCAAGCAGAGCTTCGCCCGCTTCTCGTACAACGCCTCGGTCTTCCACTACCGCTATGACAACCGCCAGGCCATCCGCCTGGTCGACCCGGACCCTAACAACCCGGTCGACATCCCGCGCTACGTCTTCGACACCGGTGACCTGGAAGCGACCGGCGTGGACTTCGACATGCGCTGGAAAGTCACCGATGCCTTCAGCCTGGATGCGCAGGCCGAGTGGATCGACTCCAAGTA
Organism: Stenotrophomonas capsici; assembly: GCF_034961085.1. Taxonomy (NCBI): domain Bacteria; kingdom Pseudomonadati; phylum Pseudomonadota; class Gammaproteobacteria; order Lysobacterales; family Lysobacteraceae; genus Stenotrophomonas; species Stenotrophomonas capsici. The sequence goes on from NZ_JAYFUH010000249.1 coordinate 67,422, forward strand.
CAAGAACTACGTGACGCCCGAGGGAGTCGACCTGGACGGCGAGCCGACCGGCGAGCCGCGCTTCACCGCTTCGGCCGGCGCCGCATACCAGGCTGATCTCGGTGGCAACGGCCAGCTGCGCTTCTCGGTCCGGCAGGCGTACCGCGGCGCACAGCGTTGCAACGAGGCCTCCGACCTGCAGGGTGACTGCGGCATCAGCAGGCTGCTCAACGTGGGCCAATCCCGGCAACGCACGGATGCACGCATCGCCTGGACCTCGCCGCTGGGCCACTTCAACTGGGCGGTGTACGCCAACAACGTGTTCGACAAGCAGTACGTGCGCGGCCTGAACACCTACGGCCGTGGCCCGCTGGGCGTGGTCGGCGCGACCATCACCGATCCGCGCACCTACGGTCTGGAAATGACCGTGAAGTTCTAGGCGTTCCAAGCCCTTCTCCCGTGCACGGGAGAAGGGCCGGGATGAGGGCAGGGGGACATGCAGGTCCCCCGAAGGCGCCCAGACACAGCCCTCATCCCACCTTTCACCTCGGACTTCCAACGCTGCAAGGGGAAGGAAACCCCGGCGCCCACCGCGGCCGGGGTTTCTGTTTTGGGCACATGACGGCATCCTTGTCACATGTCTGCCCGTCGTGACGCCGTATCCCTTGACCTGTCCACCGAACCGCTCAGCCGCCTTGCCGGCGTCGGGCCGCGGGTGGCCGCCAAGCTGGAGGCGCGGGGGCTGACCACGCTGCAGGACCTGTGGCTGCACCTGCCGCTGCGCTACGAGGACCGCACCACGCTGCTGCCGATCCGCGCGTTGAAGGCGGGCCTGGCCGCGCAGGTGGAGGGCAGGGTGGAGGCGGTGGAGCGTGGTTTCCGCTACCGGCCGATGCTGCGCGTGGCCATCGGCGATGATTCCGGCGGCACGCTGGTGCTGCGCTTCTTCCATTTCCGTGCCGCGCAGGTGGCGCAGTTCAGCGTCGGCACGCGGCTGCGTTGCTATGGCACGCCGCGCCCTGGACAGCACGGGCTGGAAATCGTCCATCCCAGCTATCGGGTACTCGGCGACGCCGAGGAGGCCGGGCTGGGCGAAGCGCTGGACCCGGTGTATCCGGCGGTGGAAGGCATCGGTCCGGCCAGCCTGCGCAAGCTGATCGGGCAGGCGCTGGATCGCCTGCCGGAGGAGGCACGGCTGGAACTGCTGCCGGCCGATCTGCTGGCCGGCCTGAACCTGCCATCGCTACGTGACGCCCTGCTGACCATGCACCGCCCGCCGGCCACGGCCGACATCGCCGCGCTGGCCGCCGGGACGCATCCGGCGCAGCGTCGCCTGGCGATGGAGGAACTGCTGGCCCATCACCTGAGCCTGCGCCGCCAGCGCATCGCCCTGCAGCAGCATCGCGCGCCGTCGCTGCGTGGCCGTGATGGGCTGGTCAAGGCTTTGCTCGACGCCTTGCCGTTCAAGCTGACCGGTGCCCAGCAGCGCGTGTTCGACGAGATCCGCAAGGATCTGGCGCGGGCCCACCCGATGTTGCGGCTGGTGCAGGGCGATGTCGGTTCGGGCAAGACCGTGGTCGCCGCGCTGGCGGCGATGTTGGCGGTCGAGCGCGGCAAGCAGGCGGCGCTGGCCGCGCCGACCGAGTTGCTGGCCGAACAGCATCTGGCCAACCTGCGTGGCTGGCTGGAGCCGTTGGGCGTGCGCGTCGCGTGGCTGGCGGGCAAGGTCACCGGCAAGGCGCGCAACAAGGTGCTGGAGGACGTCGCCTCCGGGCACGCGCAGGTGGTGGTCGGCACGCATGCATTGATGCAGGACAACGTGGTGTTCAACGACCTGGCGCTGGCCATCGTCGACGAGCAGCACCGCTTCGGCGTGCACCAGCGCCTGGCCCTGCGCGACAAGGGCGCCAGCGCCGGCGTCGTGCCGCACCAACTGGTGATGACCGCCACCCCCATCCCGCGCACGCTGGCCATGGCCGCGTATTCGGACCTGGATGTCTCGGCCATCGACGAGCTGCCCCCCGGGCGCACGCCGGTGCAGACCATCGTGATCAGCGCCGAACGTCGTCCCGAACTGGTCGAGCGCATCCGTGTCGCCTGCCAGCAGGGGCGCCAGGTGTATTGGGTGTGCACGTTGATCGACGAAAGCGACGAGGTCGTTGCCACTGCCGCGCAGGCCACCTTCGAGGCGCTGTCGGCGCAGTTGCCGGAACTGCGCATCGGGCTGGTGCACGGGCGCATGAAGGCGGCCGAGAAGCAGGCGGCCATGCGTGCCTTCAAGTCCGCCGGGACCGACCTGTTGGTGGCCACCACCGTGATCGAGGTCGGCGTGGACGTGCCCAATGCTTCGCTGATGATCATCGAGAACGCCGAGCGGCTGGGCCTGGCCCAGTTGCACCAGCTGCGCGGGCGGGTGGGGCGCGGGGCCACCGCCTCCAGCTGCGTGCTGATGTACCAGGCGCCGCTGTCGAACATGGCGCGCGAACGGCTGGAAACCATGCGCCACACCGCCGACGGCTTCCTGATCGCCGAGAAGGACCTGGAGCTGCGCGGTCCCGGCGAACTGCTGGGCACTCGCCAGACCGGCCTGGCCGCGTTCCGCGTGGCCGACCTGGCGCGCGACGCGGGCATGTTGCCGGCGGTTCACGACCTGGCCGAGCGCCTGCTGGCGCAGTCGCCGGACCTGGCCGACCGGGTGGTCCGGCGCTGGATCGGTGGCGCGGTGCGCTACGCATCGGCCTGATCGCGTGCTTCCCCTGTCATGGAGGAGATGACAGACTCCATTGCCAACCAAAGTGAAGCAGAAGATGAGCAAGAAGATACCGTTGCTGATTGATACCGATCCGGGTGTGGACGACGCGCTGGCGCTGTTGATGGCCTTTGCCGACGAGCGCCACGAGGTGATCGGTCTGACGGTAGCGGCCGGCAACGTCGGGCTCGAGTACACCGTGCGCAATGCGTTGAAGCTGTGCGAAGTGGCCGGCCGTGAAGACGTGCCGGTGTTTGCCGGCACGCCCGACCCGCTGGTCTACCCGGCCGAGGACGCCGCCCACGTGCATGGCCGCGATGGTTTTGGCGACGTCGACCTGCCGCATGCCGCGTGCCAGGTCCAGGCCGAGCACGCCGCATTGGCAATCCTGCGCCTCTCCCACGAATACGCCGGCGAGTTGCTGCTGGTGGCCTTGGGTCCGCTGACCAACATCGCGCTGGCGCTGAAGCTGGACCCGACCCTGCCGCAGCGCGTGAAGCGCTTCCTGGTGATGGGCGGTGCCATCAATGGCCACGGCAACATCACCCCGGTGGCCGAGTTCAACATCGCCTTCGATCCGGAAGCGGCGCACATCGTGTTCACCAGCTTCCCGCATATCGAAGTGGCCGACTGGGAAGCCACGATCGCCCACGGCATGCTGCACCGGAGCGTGGAGACGTGGCTGGCCGCCGATTCGGACAAGGCGCGCTTCTATGAGCTGATCTCGCGCAAGACGCGTCTGTGGTCGGAAGACAGCCGCGGCGAGCACTGGTATGCCGCCGATGCCCTGGCCATGGCATGGGCGCTGCAGCCCGACGGCGCCACGCAGCTCGAGCAGCGCCCGCTGTCGATCGAGCTGACCGGTGCGCGGACCCGCGGTGCGACCGTGGTGGACTGGAACCGCCAGACCGGCGCGCCGGACAACACCACCTTGTTGGTCGGCTACGACCAGGCCCGGTTCGAAGCCCAGGTGCAGCGCGCCCTGGGCGCCTGAAACCCGGGTTGAATTCCCGGCTTGCTCCCGAGGCAAGCCGGGACTATAATGCCGCTCTTGACCACCAGCCCACACGGTGCGAGCCCATGAAGGCCGATATCCATCCCGATTACCACAACGTCGTTTTCCACGACGTCACCTCCGACTTCAAGTTCCTGACCCGTTCGACCATGTCCTCCAAGGAGACGGTCAAGTGGGAAGATGGTGAAGATTACCCGCTGATCAAGGTCGAAATTTCCTCGGCCTCGCACCCGTTCTACACGGGCAAGCACAAGGTCATCGACACCAGCGGTCGTATCGACAAGTTCCAGAAGCGCTACGCCCGCTAATCTGGTTGTTGTTGTACGCACACAAACATCGGCCGCGCATTGCGTGGCCGATGTTTTGTGCTGTCTGCAGCTTGCTGAACCGATGCTCAATCCGACTGACATTGCCGATAACGCTGTGTCGCATTGCCGGGGCTGCTATAAGACTTTCGTCTGCGCAATCTGGAATTGCTGCTGTGCGATAATAGTGGCAACCGCAGCCGGAAACAGCATGAAAAGCTGCGGATTTCCTTCACGCGTCTGGCCACGGTCACCTCTCTGATCCATGGTCGGCGCCTTCCACTTGAGGAGCGCACACTGTGTCCGATCTTGATCAGGTCACGCTCAACGCCGGCGACAAGTCGGTCGTTCTGCCTGTCGTCAAACCCGTTCTGGGCAATAACTGTGTCGATATCTCGAAGCTGACCAAGGAAACCGGTCTCTTCACCTACGACTCGGGCTACACCGCCACCGCCAGCTGCAAGTCGGCCATCACCTACATCGATGGCGACAATGGCGTGCTGCTGTACCGCGGTTACCCGATCGAACAGCTGGCAGAGAAGTCCAGCTTCGTCGAAGTCGCCTACCTGCTGATCAATGGCGAGCGCCCGGACGCCGCCCAGCTGAAGGCCTTCGAAGCCGAACTCACCGCCGAAGCCGGCGTTGACGCCTCGATCAACACGCTGATCGGCAGCTTCGCCAAGGATGCCCATCCGATGGCGATCCTGGCTGCCTCGATCGCGCAGCTCTCGGCCAAGTACCACGACTCGCTGGACCTGGCCGACGCCGAGCAGCGCCGCCAGGCCGCCGTGCGCCTGATCGCCAAGGTGCCGACCCTGTCGGCCCTGATCTACCGCCATGGCAAGGGCCTACCGGCCAACACCCCGGACACCTCGCTGGATTACGTCAGCCGCTTCCTGAAGCAGACCTTCGAGTCGGCCGATGGCAAGTACGACCTGAACCAGGACGTGGTCAAGGCGCTGGACCTGCTGTTCATCCTGCACGCCGACCATGAGCAGAACGCCTCGACCTCGACCGTGCGTCTGGTCGGTTCCACCGGCGCCAACCCGTACGCCTCGGTCGCCGCTGGCGTGACCGCGCTGTGGGGCCCGGCACACGGCGGCGCCAACGAAGCCGTGCTGAAGATGCTGGAAGAGATCGGCACCGCCGACAACGTCGAGTCCGCCGTGGTCAAGGCCAAGGACAAGACCTCCGGCTTCCGCCTGATGGGCTTCGGCCACCGCGTCTACAAGAACTTCGACCCGCGCGCCAAGGTCATCGGCGAGATGACCAGCAAGGTGCTCAAGCAGCTGGGCGTGCAGGATCCGCTGCTGGACGTGGCCGTCAAGCTGGAACAGGCCGCGCTGCAGGACGAATACTTCGTCGCCCGCAAGCTGTACCCGAACGTCGATTTCTACAGCGGCATCATCTACAAGGCGCTGCAGATCCCGACCGAGATGTTCACCGTCATGTTCGCCCTCGGCCGCACCGCCGGCTGGGTGTCGCATTGGCTGGAACAGCAGGTCGACCCGGAAATGAAGATCGGCCGTCCGCGCCAGGTCTACACCGGCCACGACGTGCGCGACTACAAGTAATGGCATCAGCGCAGCGATGCGCCACTCCATGAAAGAAAGGCCCCGCGATGCGGGGCCTTTTTGTTGCGGGCTGCCGGGCGTTCCAGCTTCGCGCCCAGGTTGCTCCTACTCGTCGGCCAGCAGCTGGCGCAGCTGGGCCAGCGTGGCACGCGGCAGGGGTTTGCCGTCATCGCTGGATACTGGCGGTTGCCGCACCGCGTCCTCGGGCAGGATCACCAGCTCGAAGGCAATCCCATCAGCGGCGAACTCCCAGCCCGGGTAATGCTGACGCGAGGCATGCCCGGCCAGCTGCAGCGGCCACGCGCGTGCCTCGGCGGGAATCTGCTGGTCATGCAGGAAGTGCTGCACGGTCTCGGCGTCGTCGCAGTGCAGGTGCAGGATGACCGGGCTGCTGTCACCGGCCAGGCCGGTCAGCACCGGGCCGGCCAGGCGCGGCTGGAACGCCTGCAGGAACTGCATCGCCTGCAGCGCCGATGCACGCCGTTGCCGCAGCGCGCCCGGCTGGGTGGTGGAGGCAAACAGGCGCTGGTGCTCGCGCAGCGCCTGCTCGACATCGGCCAGGCGTGGCCACAACGCTTCTTCGTGGATGCCCAGCCGGCTGGCGGCCTTGCGGCGTGCGTGTTCGAAGTCCTGGATGCCGCTCTCGGCGATCAGGCGCGCGGCTTCCTGGGCGATCCGCTGGCGGCCACGTGCATTGCGCTGGGCGCTCTGTGGGGATGATGGCATCGCGGGCTCCTCCCGGTGGGTGCGGCCCGATTGTAGGCAGGCGGCGGGGTGTGCGTCCCGCCGCCTGCGGCCATGCGTCAGAAGATGTCGAACGCGGCGTCGTCGGCGCTCTGGTCCTGCTGCTCGAAGTCGAACTCCTGCATGCGGTCCAGGTCCTCGTTCTTGACCCATTCGGTGGCGCCGTTGAGCGTGGCCTGCACCATGCCCGACGGGGGGTCGTTGCGCGCGACCGGCGCATCCTTCAGGGCCACGCGCATGTAGTCGATCCAGATCGGCAGGGCGGCCTTGCCACCGTACTCGCGGTACCCCAGCGAGCGGAAGTCATCGCGGCCCACCCACACGGTGGTGGCGAACGGGCCCCCGAAGCCGGAGAACCAGGCGTCGCGGTGGTCGTTGGTCGAACCGGTCTTGCCGCCGACGTCCTCGCGGCCCAGGACCTTGGCCGCGGTGCCGGTACCGCGCTGGACCACGTCACGCATCATCGATACCAGCTGGTAGGCGGTGCGCTCGTCGATGGCGCGTGGCGCGGTGCGTGCATCCGGGTTGACCGGCTTCGGCGGTTGGGACGCGTCGGGCGTGGCGCTGCCGGGCTTCGGGGCGGGGGCAGGGGCGGCTTCGGCACCGAAATTGAAGCCGTCCACCACCTGCGCGACAGGCGCGGCGCCCGGGCCGGAGAGGCCGCCGCAGCCGCGGCAGGCCATGGCCGGGTTCTCCTTGAAGATCACGGTGCCGTCGCGGTCCTTGACCTCATCGATCACCCAGGTATCCACGCGCGAGCCACCGTTGGCGAACACGGCGTAGCCGCGCGCCACCGACAGCGGCGTCACCGAGGCCGTGCCCAGCGACATCGACAGGTTCGGCGGCAGCTCGGCTTCCTGGAAGCCGAACTCGCTGATGTACTTGCGCGCGTAGTCCACGCCGATGCTGTCGAGCAGGCGCACCGAGACCAGGTTGCGCGACTGCACCAGTGCCTCGCGCAGGCGCATCGGGCCACGGAAGCCGCCGCCGTCGTTCTGCGGCTGCCAGGTCTTGCCGCGGCGGTCGCGGAACACCACCGGTGCGTCGAGCACGATCGAGGCCGGGTTGAAGCCCTTGTCGAACGAGGCGGCGTAGATGAACGGCTTGAAGCTCGAGCCGGGCTGGCGGCGGGCCTGGGTGGCGCGGTTGAACTTGTTGCCGGCGAAGCTGAAGCCGCCGACCAGGGCGCGCAACGCGCCGCTCTCGGCGTCCAGCGACACCAGTGCGGCCTGGCCGCGCGGGAGCTGGTCGATCAGCCACTCGCCTTCCTTGCTGCCCGCGCGCACGCGGATCAGGTCGCCGCGGGTGGCCAGCTTGGCCGGGGTGCGGTTGGTCCAGCGGCTGGCTGCAGCCGGCAGGGTCAGTTCGGTGCGATCGGCCAGCACCACGCTGATGCCGCCGTCGGCATGCGTGGCCGAGACCACCGCCGGCAGCAGGCCGGCCTGAGCCGGAATGCCGGCGATCTGGCGGGCGAGGGTGGCGGCATCGGCATCGGCGGCGACATCGAAATGCTGCTCGACGCCGTGCCAGCCATGGCGATGGTCATACAGCATCAGGCCATCGCGCACGGCGATGTTGGCCGCCTCCTGCCAGGTGCCATTGATGGTCGTGGTGACGTGGTAGCCCTTGTTGAGCACGTCGCCGCCGTACTTGGCGATCATCTCCTGGCGGACCATTTCGGCCACGTAGGGCGCGTAGACCTCCACCGGCGGCTCATGCGGGGCGGCATGCATCGGCACGGCCTTGGCCGCGTCGGCTTCAGCCTGGCTGATGAAGTGCAACTCGGCCATGCGCTGCAGCACGTAGTTGTCACGGCGCTGGCGCGCGCGCTCGGGGTTGCTGATCGGGTTGCCGCTGGACGGGAACTTGGGGATGCCGGCCAGCGAGGCCATCTCATCTAGGTCCAGTTCGTTGAGCTTCTTGCCGTAGTAGTACTCGGCCGCGGCACCGATGCCATAGGCGCGATTGCCGAAGAAGCTCTTGTTCAGGTAAAGCTCGAAGATCTCGTCCTTGCTCAGCTCGCTTTCGATCTTGCGGGCCAGCAGGATCTCGGCCAGCTTGCGGGTGTAGCTGTACTCCGAGCTCAGGAAGAACTGGCGGGCGACCTGCTGGGTGATGGTCGAGCCACCGGGCACGCGCTTGGCGTCGGTGGTGGCCAGCAGCCAGATCGCGCGGCCCACGCCTTTGTAGTCGACGCCGTCATGCTGGTAGAAGCGGGCGTCCTCGGTGGCCAGAAACGCCTGCTTCAGGCGCTCGGGGACGTCCTTCATCTGGATGGGATAGCGCCGGGTCTCACCGAAGACCGCCATCAATTTCCCTTCGCTGTCATAGACATACATCGGCTCCTGGAGCTCGACGTCACGCAGCGACTGGACGTCGGGCAGCTTGGAGGAGACAACGTAATAGAGCGCTCCGGCGGCGATCGCCCCGATCAGGGCGAAGGCGACGAACAGGGCCAGCAGCCAGCGCAGCCAGCGACGGAAACGTGCCATCCAAAGGTCCCAATTGCGGTTTTTGTGGCCGCAGAGTATAGATTACGCAGGGGAACGGCTGGGGCCGGATCCTTGGGGAGTGCAAAGGGGGTCTTCGGAGCGTGTGATGCGGATCGCGTCTCGTGCCCGGGATGGTTGCCATTTCAGAAAAATCCGTTATTAATGCGCGGACGCAACACTTGCGTCCAAGTGCCCGTCGGCAGGGGAGAATCCGTGGGGCTTATCCCAAAAAGTCAGGCGCCAATCATTGGCGTCGACATCAGTTCTACTGCGGTGAAGCTGCTACAGCTTTCCCGCAGCGGTAATCGTTTCCGCGTGGAACACTACGCCGTGGAACCTCTTCCGCCGAATGCGGTGGTCGAGAAGAACATCGTCGAAGTCGAGGCGGTTGGCGAAGCCATTCGTCGCGCCGTCGCCCGTTCAGGCAGCAAGGCCAAGAGCGCTGCGGCTGCCGTGGCCGGTTCGGCCGTGATCACCAAGGTGATCCCGATGCCGGCCGACCTGGACGAGGACGAGCTGGAGGCGCAGGTCGAGCTGGAGGCGGTGAACTACATCCCGTACCCGATCGACGAAGTGAACCTTGATTTCGAGGTGATCGGCGCGGTGCCTAACAATCCCGAGATGGTGCAGGTGCTGCTGGCCGCGTCGCGCTCGGAGAACGTCGAGCTGCGCCAGTCCGCGCTGGAACTTGGCGGCCTGACCGCCAAGGTCATGGACGTGGAGGCCTTCGCCATCGAGAACGCGTACGCGCTGGTGGCCAGTGAGTTGGCGGTGGGCAGTGACGCGGTGGTGGCCCTGGTGGACATCGGCGCGACCATGACCACGCTCAACGTGTTGCGCAGCGGCCGCAGCCTGTACAGCCGCGAGCAGGTCTTCGGCGGCAAGCAGCTGACCGATGAGGTGATGCGCCGCTACGGGCTGAGCTACGAGGAAGCCGGTCTGGCCAAGCGCCAGGGCGGCTTGCCGGAAAGCTACGAGGTCGAGGTGCTGGAGCCGTTCAAGGAAGCGACGGTGCAGCAGATCAGCCGCCTGTTGCAGTTCTTCTATGCCGGCAGCGAGTTCAACCGCGTCGATCATGTGGTCCTGGCCGGCGGTTGTGCCGCGTTGCCGGGCCTGCCGACGATGGTTGAAGAGCAGCTGGGCGTTGCGACGTCGGTGGCCAACCCGCTGTCGCAGATGACCCTGGGCCCGAAGGTGCAGGCACACGCACTGGCCCAGGACGCACCTGCGCTGATGATCGCAACCGGTCTGGCCATGAGGGGGTTCGACTGATGGCACGGATCAATCTTCTGCCGTGGCGCGAGGAGCGCCGCAAGCAACGGCAGCGTGAGTTCTACAGCATGCTCGGCTTTGCCGCGCTTGCTGGCGTGTTCCTGTCCGGCTTGTTGTGGTTCTACCACAGCCAGCAGATCAGTGGGCAGAACGAGCGTAATGCGTTCCTTCAGGCCGAGATCACCAAGGTCAAGGAGCAGAACAAGGAAATCGAGCGGCTGGACAAGCAGAAAGCGCGATTGCTGGCCCGCAAGGCGGTGATCGAGGAGCTGCAGGGCAAGCGTTCGCAGATGGTGCACCTGTTCGATTCGCTGGTGCGCACGATTCCGGACGGCGTGGTGCTGACCGCGTTGAAGCAGGAAGGGGACACCCTGACCCTGGAAGGCCGCACCCAGTCGAATGCGCGCGTCAGTACCTACATGCGCAATCTGGAGGGCTCGGGTTGGATGACCAATCCGGAACTGTCGATCATCGAGGCACGTGCACAACAGAGCGGGAGCAATGGCGTTGCCGTCAACGTCAAGTCGCTGCCCTACGTGTTCACGCTGCGCGTGAAGCTGCCGGCGCCGGGTGAGACCACTCCGGGCCAGACGGGTGAAGGCGCGGGCGAGGTTGCGCCTGCCGCCCCGGCCCCGGCGATGACCGACGCACCGACGACGACCGCACCCGCACCTGCCTCCGCGCCGGCTGCCGCACCGGCGGCGGACGCGCCGAAGGCCGAGGCCGCACCGGCGTCTGCCCCCGCTCCGAAGGAGGCCCGCTCGTGAGCAAGAAGTTCAACGCCAAAGATCTGGATTTCAACAACATCGGCAGTTGGCCGCGCAACGCGAAGATGGTGTTCTGCGCACTGCTGACGCTGCTGATCCTGATCCTTGCCTATCTGCTGGTCATCAAGGGCCAACGCGAGGAGCTGGCAGGGCTGGAAAGCAAGGAGACCAGCCTGCGCAGCGACTTCGAGAAGGAGCAGCAGCGCGCTGCCAATCTCGAGCCGCTGAAGCAGCAGTTGGCGCAGATGGAACAGGTGCTGCAGCAGATGTTGCGCCAGTTGCCCAGCAAGACCGAGATGCCGGACCTGATCATCGACGTGTCGCAGACCGCGCTGTCCAGCGGCCTGAACAACGAGTTGTTCCAGCCGGGTGCGGAATCGCTGAAGGAGTTCTACGCCGAGAAGCCGATCGCCTTGCGTCTGGTCGGTAGCTACCACCAGTTCGGTGCCTTCGTCAGTGGCGTGGCCTCGTTGCCGCGCGTGGTGATCCTGACCATGCACGACATCAACCTGAAGCCCAAGGGTGGCAATGGTGTGATAACTGCAGGTGGTGCGCTGGAGCTGTCGGGGACGGTGAAGACCTACCGCTATCTGGATGACTCCGAGTTGGAGGAGCAGGAGCGTCTGGCTGCCGAGGCCGAGAAGGGCAAGCGCAAGGGGGGATCCAAGCGATGAACAGAGTTTCTTCCTTCGTGCTCGGCGCGATGTGCGTGCTGGCTTTGGCCGGGTGCGCCCGTGGCATCAGCAGCACGCCCGGTGAAGCGCCGAATCTCAAGAAGTGGGTGGCCGACGTGCGCGCACGTCCTGCCGAGCCGCTGGAGCCGCTGCCGGTGATGCAGCAGTTCGAAACGTTTGAGTACGCCGCGCAGGGCTTGCGCGATCCGTTCAGTGACGCGTGGGTGTCCGCCGATGGTGGCAACCAGTTGCGCCCGGACCCGGACCGTCGCAAGGAACCGCTGGAGGCGTATCCGCTGGACAGTCTGGACATGGTCGGCACCATCGGCGGGGGCAGCGGCATCGTTGCCCTGGTGATGGGGCCGGACAAGGTCACCTATCGCGTGCGCCCGGGGGTGTACATGGGCCAGAGCGATGGCCGTGTCACGGCGGTGCGCGAAGACGGGATTGAACTGATTGAACTGGTGCCGGACGGTGCGGGCGGTTGGCTGGAACGTCCAGCCTCGCTCGCACTGGACGATCGTTGATTGATTAGGGGATAGCACGATGACTTTTACCAAAGCCCTGAGCCTGCGTCCCATCCGGCGCCATGCACTGGTCCGCGTCTGCGCCCTGGGAGTGGCGTTGGCTGCGGTGTGCGGCTCTTCATTCGCGGCCACGCCGCCGGTGGCAGCAGGTGGCACGGCCACCGGCATGCAGCAGGCGACGTCCGCGGTTTCCGTGACTAAGATCGATTTCAAGCGGGGCGATGACGGCGCGGGCCGGCTGATCCTGCAGTTCGACGGACAGGGGGCCAGCCCGGACCTGCGTAACCAGGGCGGCAACGTGGTGGTGGACGTCGGCAATGCGGTATTGCCGGCCGAGCTGCAGCGTCCGCTCAACGTCACCGACTTCGCGACACCGGTGCAGCGCATCGATGCCAAGCCCTCCGGGCATGGCTCGCAGTTGGTGCTGAGCACGAACGGTCCGTATGAATCGCTGGCCTACCAGACCGGCAACGAGTACGTGGTAGAGATCACGCCGCGCAAGGAGGATGTCGCCACCGGTGCGGTGACCTCCAGGACCGTGGCGCAGGCGGCGGCGACCGTGGCGGCACGCGGCTACAGCGGCCGTCCGGTGACCTTCAACTTCCAGGACGTGCCGGTGCGCACGGTCCTGCAGCTGATCGCCGAGGAGTCCAACCTCAACGTGGTCGCCTCGGACACCGTGCAGGGCAATGTGACCCTGCGGTTGGTCAACGTGCCGTGGGACCAGGCGCTTGACATCGTCCTGCGCGCCAAGGGCCTGGACAAGCGTCGTGACGGCGGCGTGGTCTGGGTGGCGCCGCAGCCGGAACTGGCCAAGTTCGAGCAGGACAAGGAAGACGCGCGTATCGCGATCGAGAATCGGGAAAACCTGATCACCGATTACGTACAGATCAACTACCACAGCGCCGAGGCCATCTTCAAAGCCTTGACCGAGGCCAAGGGGATCGGTGGATCGAACGGCGGTGAGGGCGGTTCGGGTGGCGGATCGCAGGAGAATGGCTTCCTGTCGCCGCGTGGTCGCCTGGTGGCCGATGAGCGCACCAACACCCTGATGATCAGCGACATCCCGAAGAAGGTCGCGCAGATGCGTGAGCTGATCGCCGTGATTGACCGTCCGGTGGATCAGGTCCTGATCGAAGGCCGCATCGTCATTGCTTCGGATACGTTTGCCCGTGACTTGGGTGCGAAGTTCGGTATCGGCGGCAAGCACAGCTATAACAACGGTGACAACACCGCCACCATCGGCAGCTCGGCCAGCGGCAACGGCAATGCCGGTCGCGGGCTGAACGTGAACCTCCCGGCAGGTACGTTCACCTCTGCCAACGGTGCGGGTCCGAGCCTGGCCTACACCTTGCTGGGTGCCAACTTCAACCTCGATCTGGAACTGTCGGCACTGCAGGAGGAAGGGCGTGGCGAGATCATTTCCAACCCGCGCATCGTCACGGCCAACCAACGTGAAGGCGTGATCAAGCAGGGTAAGGAAATTGGCTATGTCACCATCAGTGGTGGCACTGGTGGTAGTGCTGCCACGGCCAACGTGCAGTTCAAGGAAGTGCTGCTGGAACTGAAGGTGACCCCGACCATCACCAACGACAACCGCGTATTCCTCAACATGAACGTCAAGAAGGACGAAGTTGACGAATACATGGAGGTCACCAACTTCGGCAATGTGCCGATCATCAACCGCCGCGAGATCAACACGGCAGTGCTGGTGGATGATGGTCAGACAGTCGTGATTGGTGGTGTGTACGAGTTCACCGACCGTAGCAGCGTGAGCAAGGTGCCGTTCCTGGGCGATATCCCGTTCCTGGGCAACCTGTTCAAGAAGCGCGGCAGCAGCAAGGCCAAGGCTGAATTGCTGGTGTTCGTGACGCCGAAGATCCTGCGCGTGGCCAAGGCCGCGAACTGATCTTCACCGCACTTGGGAAAGGGGCCGCGCAAGCGGCCCTTTTTCGTTGTTGGCCATTGTTGGAACCATTTCACGCCGGATCAGTCAAACTGCGCCTATGAACCTGCCTCCCGAATTGCCCAACGAGACCACCGCAGCGGTCGTGACCAGCGCCCTGCACGAGGAATTCACCGCGCTGCGCGATGCACTGGCCGCCGAGATCGTCGGCCAGTCACTGCTGATCGACCGCCTGTTGATCGCGCTGCTGGCCGACGGCCACCTGCTGGTGGAGGGCGCGCCGGGCCTGGCCAAGACCACCGCGATCCGGGCCTTGGCCTCGCGCGTGGATGCCAGCTTCGCGCGTATCCAGTTCACCCCGGACCTGCTGCCGGCCGACCTGACCGGTACCGATATCTGGCGCGCCCAGGAAGGGCGATTCGAATTCCAGGCCGGGCCGATCTTCCATCCCATCCTGCTGGCCGACGAGATCAACCGCGCGCCGGCCAAGGTGCAGTCGGCGTTGCTGGAGGCCATGGGCGAGCGGCAGGTGACCGTGGGTCGCAATACCTATGCACTGCCGCAGGTGTTTCTGGTCATGGCGACCCAGAATCCAATCGAGCAGGAAGGTACGTTCCCGCTGCCGGAGGCGCAGCTGGACCGCTTCCTGATGCATGTGCGCATCGGGTACCCCGATGCCAGCGCCGAGACCGAGATCCTGCGCCTGGCGCGGGAGCGTGCCCTGCAGGCGATGCAGCCCAAGGCCGCTCCTGCGCGCAAGCTGTCGCTGGAGAAGATCGAGCAGGCGCGCCGTGCGGTGTTGGAATTGCACATGGCGCCGCAGCTGGAGCGCTACCTGGTGGCGTTGGTGCTGGCCTCGCGCGATGCCAGTGCGTATGACGCGGCGTTGGCGCGGCGCATCGCCTGGGGTGCCAGCCCGCGCGGTTCCATTGCCCTGGAGCGTTGCGCCCGGGCCCGGGCGTGGCTGGCTGGCCGCGACTTCGTCACTCCGGACGATATCCGCGCGGTTGCCCCGGATGTGCTGCGCCACCGTGTGCTGCCCAGCTACGAGGCTGCTGCCGAAGGCTGGGATGGCGAGCGCCTGGTCGCCGCGCTGCTCGACAGCGTGCCGTTGCCCTGAGCCATGGCCGCAGGTGATGGACAGGATCGATGCGCCCATGGCCCGGGCATCCTGAGCGGGGGCGGACGATGAGCGCTCCGGCGAGGGAATCCACACGGGAGCCGGCAGTTGACGCCGGCCTGCGCCCGACGCTGCCGGAGCTGATCGCCCTGCGCCAGGCCGGCGTGCAGGGGCGGCAGGCGCGGCGCGGTCGCTATGCGGTCAGCGGCCGCGCGGCATCGAGCATGCGTGGGCGTGGCATGGAGTACGCCGAGTCGCGCGAGTACGTGGCCGGAGACGATGCCCGTCATATCGACTGGAAGCTGACCGCGCGCACCGATGCCACCCATACCAAGACGTTCCAGACCGAGCGCGAACGGGTGACGTTGGTGATCGCCGATACGTCGGCGGCCTTGTATTTCGGTACCCGCGTGCGCTTCAAGTCGGTGCAGGCGGCGCGTGCCGGCGCTGTCGCGGCGTGGTCGGCCATGCGCGACGGTGACCGGCTTGCAGCGTTGCGTGGTGCCCGGCAGCAACCCCTGGTTCCGCCCGCCGGTGGCACGCGCGGTGTGTTGCGCGTGCTGGATGCGCTGGTGCGCTGGTACGCCGAGCCCCCCGCCGACGACGCGGGGCTGCAGTTGGCGTTGGAGCGCGCCGCGCGCGTCCTGCACCCGGGGGCACGGGCCTTCGTCCTGGCTGACCCGGCAAGCGCCCTGGCGGTCCCGGCAGCGGTATGGTCGGCGCTGTCGATGCACGTGGAGGTCCAGTTGATCCTGTTGGTGGACCGACTGGAAACCGATCCGCCCCATTGCCTGTTGCCGGTCGCCACGCCGGCGGGACGGATGCGTTTCGACCTGGCTGCCGAAGGCGTTCGCCAGTCGTGGCATGAGGCGTTGGTCGGGCCGATGGAGACATTGCTGCGGCAGTTGCCGGGGCGACGCGTGCGGGTGACACCGCTGGCGTCGGACCAGGCCAGCGACGCATGGCTGGGTGCCAGCGCACAGGGAGCGTACTGATGGTCGCGAAACTGCCGTTGCGTGACGTGCATCTTCCCGCCGCGCCGTCCTGGTGGCCACTTCCGCCGGGCTGGTGGATGGTCATTGGGGCGGTTCTGGTCGTGACCGTGGTCGTGGCCGGGCTGTTGTGGCTGCGCCGTCGCCGCCGCCGGCGCTGGCTGGCCCTGTTCGATGGACAGGTCGCCGCCGCGCTGGAGGGGCCGGTACGCCTGGCGGCGATATCGGACCTGTTGCGCCGCGCCGCGCGCCGCGCGGATGCCCGCGCCGCACAGTTGCAGGGCGAAGCCTGGCTGAGGTTCCTGGATGGCCGTCAGGGGCGGGAGTTCAGTGACGGCGAGGGCCGCCTCCTGCTGGAGGGGGCATACCGCCCGCAGGTGGACGTGCAGGGCGTGGAGCAGGTACGTGCCCTTGCCCGCGCGCGTTTCCTGGAACTGATGGAAGGGAAACGCTGATGCAGCAGTGGCTCGATCTGGTCGCCGGATGGTTGCCGCCGTTCGCCTGGCCCTGGCTTTGGCTGTTGCTGCCCTTGCCGGTGCTGATGCGCTGGTGGCCGCTGCGCGACAGCCAGGCTCCTGCGTTGCGGGTGCCGTATGACCCGGCCCGGTTGCAGTTGCAGGCGTCCTCGTCCAGTGCCGGAGCGTGGTTTGCCGGCGTGCTGTTGTGGCTGGCATGGCTGTGCCTGTGTGCGGCTGCCGCGCGTCCGCAGCAGTTGGGTGAGCCGGTCGAGCCGCCGCGCGAGGGGCGGCAGATGATGTTGGCGGTGGACCTGTCCGGCAGCATGAGCGAAGCGGACATGCAACTGGGTGGGCGCGTGGTTGATCGCCTGACCGCCGCGAAGGCGGTGCTGGCCGACTTCCTGGACCGCCGCGAAGGTGACCGGATCGGCCTGGTGGTGTTCGGCCAGCAGGCTTATGCGTTGACGCCGCTGACGGCCGATCGCGCCACCGTGCGCGAGCAGCTGCGCGACAGCGTGGTCGGCCTGGCCGGTCGTGAGACGGCGTTGGGCGATGCGATCGGGCTGGCGGTCAAGCGCCTGCGCGAACAGCCCGAAGGACAGCGGGTATTGATCGTGCTGACCGATGGCGTCAATACCGCCGGCGTGCTCGAGCCGTTGAAGGCTGCCGAGCTGGCCAAGGCCGAAGGCGTCCGCGTCTACACGGTGGCGTTTGGTGGTACCGGCGGGATGTCGTTGTTCGGCGTGCAACTGGCTGGCGGCGACGACCAGGTCGATGAAGCCACCTTGACCCAGGTGGCGAGCGAAACCGGCGGCCGTTTCTTCCGCGCACGCGATACCGATGAACTGGCCGGCATCTATGCCGAACTGGACCGGTTGGAGCCGATCAAGAGCGTGGGCCCGGCGGTGCGCCCGCGCATCGAACGTTATCCGTGGCCGTTGGCCTGTGCGCTGGTGCTGGGCGTGTTGGGCCTGGCCTGGCGGGGGCTGCGCGCATGAACCTGCTCGACGCACTGCACTTCGTCCGCCCGGATTGGTTGTGGGCCTTGTTGTTGCTACCACTGGCGATGCTGGCGCGATGGTACCGCCGCCGTCGCCACGCGCGTTGGCATGACGCCGTGGATCCACACCTGTTGCCGCATGTGACCACCGGCGGCAAGGCGCGGGGTGGCGGCTGGGGAACGCTGGCATTGCTGCTTGGGCTGTTGCTGGCAGTGCTGGCACTGGCTGGCCCGAGCTGGCGCCAGGTGGAACAGCCGCTGTGGGAATCCAAGACACCGCTGGTGATCCTGCTGGACCTGTCCAGCAGCATCCGCACGCCCGACCTGCCGCCCTCGCGCCTGTTGCAGGCGCGGGCCAAGCTGGCCACCCTGCTGCGTGAGCGCAAGGGAGGCGAGGTGGCGCTGGTGGCGTATGCATGGGAGCCGTTCACGGTGGCGCCGTTGACCGATGACGCTGCCAATGTCGCCCTGTTCCTGGACGCATTGACGCCGGAAGTGATGCCGGTGGATGGACAGAAGCTGGACAAGGCATTGGCCTGGGCCGGCACGTTGCTGAAGCAGTCCGGTGCCCGCCAGGGCGACGTGCTGGTGCTCACCGATCATGCCGACGGCGCTGCGCTGGCCGCGGCAGCACCGCTGCGGGCGGCAGGGTACCGGGTGTCGGTACTGGGCCTGGGCAGCCTGCAGGGCGCGTCCTACCGTGACGTGCGCGGCGAGATCGAACACGCGCACCTGGAAGAGACCTCGCTGCATGCGTTGGCCGCCGCCGGTGGCGGCAGCTACCGGCGCATCGCGCCCACGGATGCGGACCTGCAGGCGTTGGATGTGTTGGAACCGCAGGTGGGCAAGGCCGAACGCGGGCAGGTGCCGCAGGGAACCTCCTGGCAGGACGAAGGCTACTGGTTGTTGCTGCCGCTGCTGTTGCTGGGGGCATTGGCATTCCGGCGTCCACGCCAGGGCGCTGTCGCGGTCGTGCTGTGCCTGCTGCTGCCGACGCTGCAGCCGGCGCATGCGGCCACGCCGGTACGCGCGGCCGTCGAGCCGGGGACCCTGTGGCAGCGTGCCGACCAGCGCCAGCACCAGCGCTTGAACGATGGCGTGGATGCCTATCGCGCAGGTGATTTCGGTATGGCGCAGAAGCGCTTCGAAGGCATCGACACCGACCAGGGGTGGTACAACCTGGGCAATGCGCTGGCCCGACAGGGCAAGTACGACGATGCAATCAAGGCCTATGACCGCGCCCTGCAGTTGCATCCGGGGATGCCGGATGCGGTGGCCAACCGCCAGGCGGTGGATGCAGCGCGCAAACGGCGTGGCCAGCAGGGTCAACAAGGCCAGCAGGGCAAGCCGAATCAACAGGACCGGCAAGGGCAGCAGCAATCCGGACAACAGCAGTCAGGACAACAACAGTCAGGACAGCAGCAATCCGGGCAACAGCAGCAGGGCAACCCCGGGCAGCAGTCACGGCAGAATGGCAATGACCCTCGCTCACAACAGCAAGGGCAGGGGCGGCAATCACCGTCCGATCAACAACAGCCGCAGGATGGCTCCCGGCAGGGACAGCAGGGAAGGGACGGCCAGCAGCGGCGGGACCAGGGCGGCAGCGGCCAGGCGCAACCGCAGCAGCCGCTGGATGCGGAGAACGGCGGCGCGCAGCAGCAGGCCGATGCGGCGCAGCGCGAGCGCATGGCCCAGGCGATGCGCCAGCAGGCCGACGCTGCGCGTGAAGGTGAGCGTGCCGCCGCGGCGGCGCGCGCGGCGATGACGCCGGAGCAGCGCGAGCGCCAGCAGGCGCTGGACGCCTGGATGCAGCGCGTGCCGGATGAGCCGGGCAATCTGTTGAAGGCGAAATTCCAGCTCGAGTACGAGCGACGGATGCGGGAACAGCGATGAAGACGAAGATCGGGCGCCTCTGCTGCAGGGGTTGGATGGCACTGTGGCTGCTGCTCACGTGCATGGGCATGGCACAGGCACAGACCCGCGCCTGGCTGGACCGCGAAAGCATCAGCCTGGGGGAAACGGTCATCCTCAACATCGAGACCGACCAGTCCGGACAGCCGGACTACGGCCCGTTGCGGGCCGAGTTCGACCTGAGCCGGCAGAACACCAACCGCCAGATGCAGATGAGCAACGGAACGGTCAGCAGCAGTGCGTTGTTCTCGGTCGCGTTGTCGCCACGCCGCAATGGCGAGCTGCAGATCCCGGCGCTGCGGGTGGGCAATGCGCAGACCGCGCCATTGCGGCTGGTGGTCGCGCAGGCACCGCTGGCCACCCGTGACAGCAACGCGCTGGCCTTCGTCGAGACCACCGTGGACGACACCCAGCCCTACGTGCAGCAGACCGTGGGCGTGGTGGTGCGGCTGTACTTCGCCACGCAGCTGGCGTCCGGCGAGCTGGTACTCGACACCCCGGCCGGTGCCTCGTTGCAACGCGTGGGCGAGGATGCCACCTCCACCCGCGATATCGGCGGACGTCGCTACAACGTGGTCGAACGCCGCTTCATGCTGGTGCCCGAGCGCAGCGGGGCGTTGCAGGTGCCCGGCGCGCGCTTCAGCGGGCAGGGCGTGGGTGGGTTCTTCGATGATTTCCTCGGCCGCGACAGTGGCCAGCTCAGCGCACGTGCCCCGGACCAGACCCTGCAGGTCCGGGCGGTCCCGGCCAATGCATCGCAACCGTGGTTGCCGCTGAAGAGCCTGCAGCTGCGTTACACCACGGCACCCAACAGCGCTCGTACCGGTGAAGCGGCCAACATCGTGGTCGAGGCCACTGCTACCGGCGTGACCAAGGCGCAGTTCCCGGACCTGCCGGTGCCATCGCTGGGCGATGCCGCGCAGGTGTTCGCCGAGCCGCCGCAGTACGACGAGAGCTTCGTCGGCGGCAGCCCGCAGTTGAAGCTGACCCGGCGTTACTCGGTGGTGCCACAGCAGGCCGGCCCGTTGACGGTGCCGGGCATCAGGCTGGGGTGGTGGGACGTGCGGGCCGGCCAGGCGCAGGTGACCGCGTTGCCGGACCTGCAGTTGCAGGTCGAGCAGGGCAGCGGTGGCGTGCAGCCCCCGCCGGTGGCGCAGGCGGCGGTCGGTTCGCCGGCGCTGAAGGGCACGGACCTGGCACTGGCGGCGGCCGGTCAGCGTGACTGGTTGTGGCCGGCGCTGGCGGCGGGTTTCGCGCTGCTGTGGCTGGTGACGCTGATCTGGGGGCTGTCGCGCCGTCGCGACGCACCGGTGCGGGAGCGGCGCCCGAGCGTGTCCGGAACGACCGGCACTGCCGCGCCCGCCTACAGCCAGGCCGACCTGCGGCGTGCGTTGGATGCCGGTGGCCTGGACGAAGTGGTGCAGATCCTCGCCGCGATGGCCGGTGTGCGGGACCTGGATGCGGTGCTGGCCCGCCTTGGCGACACCGGGCAACGCCAGGCGCTGGAGCGGATGCAACGGGCGCGCTGGGCAGGCCAGGGCGATGTCAGCCAGGCCCGGGCACAGCTGCGCGAGGCTTTCCGTGCGGGACCGCGTTGGCGCGATGCCGGCAAAGTGGCGGAAAAACCGCTCCTGGACCCTCTTTATCCGGGACAAAGCTGAAAAGGCGCCGTGGAGGCGTCTGCTAAGCTGCTTCACTGACCAAGGGGAATCCGCGTATGACCAACCCAGCAACTGCCGGCAAGCTGCCGTTCCACTGGAAAATCGGGATTGGCTTCGGTGTTGGCCTGTTGTTGGGCCTGATCGTGCACCTGGTATCGCCGGGCGCGGAATGGGTGCATTGGGTGACCACGTACCTCACCACGCCGGTGTCAGGCCTGTTCCTGAGCCTGATTTTCATGCTGATCGTGCCGCTGATCTTCTCGGCGCTGGTGATGGGCGTGTCCGAGATGGGCGACATCCGCTCGCTCGGCCGCATCGGCTGGAAGTCGCTGGCTTACACCATCGTGCTGTCGGGCCTGGCGGTGCTGATCGGCCTGGTGCTGGTCAACCTGCTCAAGCCTGGCGCGGGTGTCGATCCGAGCGTCGCCGCGCAGCTGCTGGCCGAGAACGCCGAGCGCAGCAAGGAGATCGTGGCCGGTGTCGGCTCCCAGCCCAAGGGCATGGAAATGCTGCTGTCGATCGTGCCGAACAACGTGCTGGAGGCCGCCTCCGACAACGGCAAGATCCTGTCGCTGATGTTCTTCGCGCTGATGCTGGGCGTGGGCATGGTGCTGTCGCCGGCGGAGAAGGTGGCAACGCTGCGCAAGGCGATCGAGGGCCTGTTCGAAATCTCGATGACCCTGATCAACCTGGTCATCCGCCTGGCCCCGTACGCGGTGGCCTGCTTCATGTTCAACCTGGCGGCCATCTTCGGCTTCGGCCTGCTGGTCAAGCTCGGGGCCTATGTGGGCGTGGTGGTGCTGGCGTTGGCCGTGCACATGTTCATCAGCTATGGCGTTGCGGTGAAGTTGGCCGGCCGTTCACCGATGGCGTTCTTCCGTGAAACCCAGGAAGCGACGCTGATGGCGTTCTCCACGGCCTCGTCCAATGCAACCCTGCCGACCGCGATGCGCGTGGCCGACCAGATGGGCCTGCCGCACAAGGTCTCGCGCTTCGTGCTGACCGTCGGTGCCACCGCCAACCAGAACGGCACGGCGCTGTTCGAGGGCGTGACGGTGATCTTCCTGGCGCAGTTCTTCGGCGTGGACCTGAGCATCGGCCAGCAGTTCATGGTGATGGTGGTCTGCATCCTGGGCGGCATCGGCACCGCCGGTGTGCCGTCCGGTTCGCTGCCGGTGGTGGCGCTGATCTGTGCCATGGTCGGCGTCAACCCGGTCGGCATCGGCCTGATCCTGGGCGTGAACCACTTCCTGGACATGTGCCGCACCGCGCTCAACGTGACCGGCGACCTGGCCCTGACCACCCTGGTGGCGCGTGGCGAGAGCCAGGACGGGACCGAGCCGGCGCCGCCGCCGCAAGGCTGAGCGGGCACCCACGGCATCCAGATGACGGCCATCCTGAACAGGGTGGCCGTCTTGCCATGGGCAGGTGCTTTGCGATGCGTGAAGGCAGGGAATGCGGCCTGATCCGGGCGGTGGCTTGTGGGACAATAGGCCGCCCGCAGTTCCGCGGGAGCCTCCCGATTCCGACGAACCATGACGCAGCCCACCCGCCGCCAGTTGGCGAATGCCATTCGTTTCCTCGCCGCCGATGCAGTCGAAGCCGCCAAGTCCGGTCACCCCGGCATGCCGATGGGCATGGCCGATATCGCCGAAGTGCTTTGGAACGACTATCTCCGCCACAACCCGAACAACCCGAAGTGGTTCAACCGCGACCGCTTCGTGCTGTCCAACGGCCACGGCTCGATGCTGCAGTACGCGCTGCTGCACCTGAGCGGCTACGACCTGCCGATCGAGCAGCTCAAGGCCTTCCGCCAGCTGGGCAGCAAGACCGCCGGCCACCCGGAGCGTCACGAAACCCCGGGCGTGGAAACCACCACCGGCCCGCTGGGCCAGGGTTTCGCCAATGCCGTGGGTTTCGCGCTGGCCGAGAAGCTGCTGGCGCAGCGCTACAACCGCCCGGAATTCGAAGTCGTCGACCACCGTACCTGGGTGTTCATGGGCGATGGCTGCCTGATGGAAGGCATCTCGCACGAAGCCGCGTCGCTGGCCGGCACCTGGGGCCTGGGCAAGCTGGTCTGCTTCTGGGACGACAACAACATCTCCATCGACGGTGAAGTGGAAGGCTGGTTCACCGACAACACCCCGGCCCGCTTCGAGGCCTACGGCTGGAACGTGGTGCGCGATGTGGACGGCCACGATCCGGAAAGCATCAAGGCCGGCATCGACGCGGCGCTGTCGCAGTTCGACAAGCCGACCCTGATCTGCTGCAAGACCACCATTGGCTTCGGCTCGCCGAACAAGGCCGGCCAGGAATCCAGCCACGGCGCACCGCTGGGCAAGGACGAACTGGAAGCCACCCGCAAGGCACTGGACTGGTCGTATGGCCCGTTCGAAATCCCGGAAGCCATCTACGCCGGCTGGCGTGCAGGTGGCACCGGCACGCTGCGCCAGGCCGAGTGGGAACAGCTGTTCGACAAGTACGCCGCACAGTTCCCGGAACAGGCCGAAGAGCTGACCCGCCGTTCGCACGGCGAGCTGCCGGACGACTTCATCGCCAAGGCCGATGCCTACATCGCCCAGGTGCAGGCTGAAGCGCCGAACATCGCCTCGCGCAAGGCCTCGCAGAATGCGATCCAGGCCTTCGCGCCGCTGCTGCCGGAAATCATCGGTGGCTCGGCCGACCTGGCCGGTTCCAACCTGACCCTGTGGAAGGGCGCACACACCGTGGTCGGCGAAGACCCGCAGGCGAACTACGTGCACTACGGCGTGCGTGAGTTCGGCATGAGCGCCATCGCCAACGGTCTGGCCTTGCACGGCGGTTTCCTGCCGTTCGACGCCACCTTCCTGGTGTTCAGCGACTACGCGCGCAACGCGCTGCGCATGAGCGCGCTGATCCCGGCGCACGTCATCCACGTGTTCACCCACGACTCCATCGGCCTGGGCGAGGATGGCCCGACCCACCAGCCGGTCGAGCACGTGTCCTCGCTGCGTTATATCCCCAACAACGATGTGTGGCGCCCGTGCGATGCCGCCGAATCGGCGGTCAGCTGGAAGGCGGCCATCGTGCGCAAGGACGGCCCGAGCTGCCTGATCTTCAGCCGCCAGAACCTGGCCCCGCAGCAGCGCAGCGCCGAGCAGGTCAAGCAGATCGAACGCGGCGGCTACGTGCTCGCCGATGCCGCCGGTACGCCGGACGTGATCCTGATCGGCACCGGTTCGGAAGTGGGCCTGGCCATGGCCGCCAAGGCCGAGCTGGAAGCCGCCGGCCTCAAGGCCCGCGTGGTGTCGATGCCGTCGACCAACGTGTTCGACCGCCAGGACGCGGCCTACCGTGAATCGGTGCTGCCGAACGCGGTGCGTGCACGCGTGGCGGTGGAAGCCGGTGTCACCGGTTTCTGGCGCCAGTACGTGGGCCTGGACGGTGCGGTGGTTGGCCTGGATACCTTCGGTGCCTCGGCCCCGGCGGACAAGCTGTACCCGCACTTCGGCATCACCGTCGACGCGGTGGTGGCCGCCGCCAAGGCGCAGGTCGCGAACTGAGCGACGCTGTAGCTGAGGTGGAGCAAAGGCCGGGGAAACCCGGCCTTTGCGTATCTGCAGCCCTGCAGCATCACGCGCAGGGATGGCCGCGTACTTCCAAGCCTTCCTCCGTTGCGTCGTCGTAGCTTCCGCTGCCCCTGCAGGGGGAGTCGAAGCGCCCCATGAATCCTTCCGGGTAGTGAATGGCGCTCGGGGTCGCAGCAGGTGCAGGATCAAAGGCGGATAAATGGCAAGCGCGATGCGAGGCGGTGGTGATGTGCTGCCTGCCGGACCGATGCAATACGCAGACGTGGGGCCTGCCAGCCGCCTCCAGGCCGCCTCGATCTCCCGGGCGACCGAGTGGCAGGGTGCGGCGACGGCAGGGGCCTGTCATGCTTGGCTTGGGCGATGACACGGAAAACAACACATGGATGACAAACGGAAGGAACTGGTGGGACGCACCAACATCGACCAACTGTTGGGACCCACCGCGCGCGAAATCGATCTGAACCAGCCGGTGCAGGCGCGTCAGGACGTGGCTGACGTACAGATACGTTCGACCACCGATCCGCTGCAGATCCATTTCGCCACCACCGACGTCATCGGCAAGTTGCAGGAGCCGGCCGCCAGCAGCCGCATGCGCGCGTTCGCCCTGGTGTTCATCGGTGGGCCGATGATCGTGTTTGGCCTGATGCAGATCGGCATGGCATGGAGCAGCGATGTCAGCTTGCTGCGGCGCCTGCTTGTCAGCGTGCTGGGTGGCGCGATGGCTGCGTTCTGGCCGTTCCTGATCTATCGCGGCAGGCGCCGCAGCAAGGGGTGAACCCTCCGGTGACGGGTGTGCTGGTGAGTTGGTGACCCCGTAGCTTCAATGCCGTTCAGCGCTCGCGCAGGCTTTCGCTGGCGTGCCGCTTGAACGGGCTGAGGAAGTAGTCGATCACCCGTTGCCGGTCGGTACATACTTCTGCCCGGATGGACATGCCCGGTGCCAGCGGTACGTTCTCCTGGCCTACCCGCACGTGGCTTTCGTGCAGGGCGATGCGCAGGCTGTACAGCGGTCCCTGCCGGGCGTCGTCGATGGCATCGCGCGAGACGTTGAGCACGGTGCCGTGCAGGATGCCGTAGCGGGTGAAGTTGAAGGTCTCCACCTTCACCGACACCGCTTGGCCGGCACGCACGAAGCCGACGTCACGATTATGCAGGCGCGCCTCGACTTCCAGTGGCTGGTTGCTGGGGACGATGACCATCAGGGGTTGTGCCGCGGTCACCACGCCGCCGGCGGTATGCACGGACAGTTGCTGCACGGTGCCGTCCACGGGGGCGGTCAGGCGGGTCAGCATGTCGCGCCGTTCGGCCTTGATCAGTTCCTGCTGCAAGGTGGTGGTGCGGCGCTCGTTCTGGTTCAGCAGGTCGTGCACACTGCGGCGGTACCGGGAGAGCGTGCTGCGGTGGCGTTCAAGCGCCTCCTGGTGCGAGGCGCTGAGCTCGACGATATGGCTGCGGCGCTCGGCCAGCTGGCGCTCCTGCTCCAGTTGCTCCTGTTGCTTGCCCAGGTAGTGGTGCTTGGAGACCAGGCCTTCACCGGCAAGCTTGGCGTAGTCGGCGGTGATGCGCTGGGTCATGGGCAGCATCTGCGCCAGTGCATTGGCCGATACCTGCGCGGCGCGGATCTCCGCGCTGCGGCGGGTGATCACCGCTTCACTCTGGGCCAGCTCGCTGCGCAGTTCGTGGTACTGGCTCTGCAGCCAGGCATTGGCCGCCGAGCGTTGTTCCGGGCTTGCCTGCGGGAGCAGCGAGGTGATATCGGCCGGTGGGTGCTGCTGGTCGATGGCCTCGAGCAGGATGCGTGCGCGTGCGGCGTCCAACTGCGCGTCATCGCGATCATTGCTGAGCCTATCCTTGTCGGCCGTGGTCTGGCTGGCATCGAGCTCGATCAGCACGTCGCCGGCCCGCACCGTCTGGCCGTCGTGGGCATGAATGGCTTTCACCACCGCCACTTCATGCGACTGGATGAGCTTGCTTTGGTCGCTGGAGACGATGCGGCCCTCGGCGATGGCCACCACGTCCAAGCGTGCGAGCATCGACCAGGCCAGGGCACTCAATGCGAAGGCCATGATCAGCCACTGGATGCAGCGCGGGGCGGGGTGGATCGGCGTCTCCTGCAGGGCCTGGACGGCAGGAAGGAAAGCCAGGTCCGCCCGCTGGTTGCGCGCGTGGCGACGGGCCCGGAAGTGCTGCAGCAGAACATGCAGCCGGTGACGGAGGGCGGTATGCGGCTTCATGCTGCGTGAGTCATCCCTGCTGCATCCGGTGCAACTGGGCGTAGCGACTGTCCGGCCTGGCCAGCAATTGCGCAGGGTTGCCGTGTTCGACCAGCCGCCCGCGTTCCAGGACGATGATGCGATCGGCATTGCGCACGGTTGACAGGCGATGGGCGATGATCAGCACGGTGCGGCCGGCGCAGATCTGGCGCATGTTGGCCTGGATCAGCCGTTCGGACTCGTAGTCCAGTGCGCTGGTGGCCTCATCGAAGATCAGGATGCGAGGATTGCGCAGCAGGGCGCGGGCGATGGCCACGCGTTGGCGCTGGCCGCCGGACAACGAAGCCCCGTGCTCGCCGACCATGGTGTCGTAGCCTTCGGGAAGGTCGAGGATGAAGTCATGTGCGCCGGCCAGTCGTGCGGCGTGGACGACGGTATCCAGTGATGCACCGGGGTCGGCCAGCGCGATGTTGTCGCGCACGCTGCGGTGGAACAGCATGTTTTCCTGGAGGACCACGCCCATCTGACGGCGCAGCGAGCTGGCCTCGGTCAAGGCCAGGTCAATGCCATCGACGGTGATGCGTCCCTGTTCCGGAACATGCAGGCGTTGCAGCAGGCGTGCCAGGGTGCTCTTGCCCGAGCCGGAGCTGCCGACGATGCCGATCACCTCGCCGGGGGCGACCTGCAGGCTGAAATCCTGCAGTACGGCCGGACCATCGGGACGGTAGCGGAAATGCACCTGATGGAACTCAATGCCCCCACGCAGGGCCGGCAGCACGTTGCGTCCGGTCGTCGCTGATTCGGTCGGTGTGTCGAGGATGTCCCCCAGCCGTTGCATCGACAGACGGGTCTGCTGGAAGTTCGGCCAAAGTTGCGCCAGCCGCATGACCGGCTGGGCGATGCGCCCGGCGAGCATGTTGAAGGCGATCAGTTGGCCGACGGACAGATGACCATCGATGACCTGCCGGGCACCCAGCCACAGGGTCAGCACGGTCACCAGTTTGCCGATCAGGCCGGCCGATTCGTTGGCCAGGGTCGACAGCACCTGGGTCCGGAAGCTGGCGCCTACGTAGGCCGCTAGCTGCGTGTCCCAGCGGCGCCTGGCTTGGGGTTCGACGGCCAGTGCCTTGAGCGTGGTGATGCCGGTCAGGGATTCGACCAGGAACGCCTGGTTCTCCGCGCCGCGACCAAAGGTTTCATGCAGCTGCGTGCGCAGCAGCGGCGTGATGGCCAGCGCCAGCAGCAGGTAGAGCGGCAGTGATCCGATGACGACGAGCGTCAGGGCAGGGCTGTACATCAACATGACCGCCAGGAAGACCGCACAGAACAGCACATCGATCACCAGGGTGATGCTGCTGCCGGTGAGGAAGCTGCGGATGTTCTCCAGCTCGCGCACCCGTGCCACCGAGTCACCGACCCGGCGTGCCTGGAAGTAGGCCAGCGGCAGATTGACCAAGTGCCGGTACAGGCGTGAGCCCAGCGTGACATCGATGCGGCTGGCGGTGTGCGCCGAGACATAGCCGCGCAGCCCGCTGAGCACGCTTTCGAACACCACCACCGCGAGCAGGCCGAACATCAGCACGTTGAGGGTGGACAGGCCCTGGTGCGCGAGTACCTTGTCCATCACCACCTGGAAGAACAGCGGTGTGATCAGCGCGAAGACCTGCAGGAACAGGCTGGCGGCAAGCACTTCGAGCAGGATGCCGCGGTGCCTGTGCAGGGCAGGCAGGAACCAACGCAGGCCGAAGCGCTGCGTGGCTCGGCCGTTGGCACCCCGGGGTTGCAGCAGGATCAAGGTGCCAGACCAGTACGTTCGCAGGGCTGCCAGTGGCATCACCTCCGGCTGCTCGGCGCCCGGGCGCTGGATCAGCACCTTGTCCTCGTCGGCGCGGGCGAGGATGAAGCATCCATGCCGGGCATCGATGCCGATCGCCGGAAGCGGCATGCGCGGCAATCGTTCGACGGATGTCGTGAGTCGCCGGGTGCGCAGCCCCAGAGCGCGGGCAGCCTGCAGCAAGGCAGGCATGTCCAGCGGCGTATCTCCTTCGCCGAAGTCGTGGCGCAGCTGCTCGGCGTTTGCGGGAATCTGGTGAAACCTTGCCAGCATCACCAGGCAGGCCAGGCCACTGTCGGACGGTGGAGCGGGGTACGGCGAAGTCACATTGCCTTCCTGTCAGACGCATCGCGGAGTTGCACGGATGCACGGTGCGACGGACGCAGGGTCCGTGACACGACGGCTGTCGCGCATGTGATGCTGCCTTCCATGGATAAAGCGGCCGGGCAATGCCCGGCCATGGGAAGTGTCTGGACTACGGTTGAACAGTGATCGTCGTCGATGCGATGGTCAGGCCCAGGCGGCGGCCAGCACCGGTGCCAACGCCTGTTGCTGGTTCGCCGGGAGCGTGGTCTGGCCCAGGGGTGGTGGCGAGAACGCGGCCATGGCTTGCACCAGCCGGTCGATGCCGGCGATGTCGAGTACACGTCCGACGGAATCCTGCACCCGGTCAAGGGTGGCGTCCTTGTGGATGAAATAGTTGGAAACAGTGACGGCGTCGGAGGTGCCGATGATCCGGACGGAGAGGTTGTTGGTGCCGCGGACACGTTCGAACCAGAGCTGGTCGGCGGCGATGTCCTTCTGGAAACGGAGCGTATCCACATCACCGGGATCGAACTCACCGGGCATGAGGGTGTCCCTGCCATCGCCGCGATTGAAGATGAAGGTGTCGCTGCCGCGTCCTCCATACAGCACGTCATTGCCCTTGCCGCCGATGAGGGTGTCATTTCCGTCATAACCCATCAGGCAGTCCTTGACCGAGGTTCCGGTCAGGGTGTTGTTCAGGACATTGCCGGTCAGGCTGCGAGCCGAACCCGTGTCGACCAGATGGAAGTTCTCGACATTGGCGTACTTCCGGGTGTCGTTGTTGTTGATCGAGAGGTAGATTGAATCGATTCCGCCATTCACTTCTTCGACGACAACATCATTGATATTGTCGACGTAGTAGACGTCATTGCCAGCGCCGCCGATCATGCGGTCCGCACCGTTGCCGCCATCCAGGATGTCGTTGCCGGCGCCGCCGACCAGCAGATCGTTGCCGTCATGCCCATGCAGGGTGTCATTGCCGTCACCGCCATGCAGCGCGTTGTTGGCGGCATTGCCGTGGATCAGGTCGTTGCCGCGTGTGCCGATGGCATTCTCGATGACGGTGCCATAGGCGATACCGATGCAGTCCTTGCCGGTGTAGAGCAGGGGCGAGCTGACGCCAGCGGGCGTGGCGTAGGTGATGGAGCTATAGCTGCCTTCGGCAAGGTTGATCTGCGCGCCCAGCGAGTACGCGGAAAGGTCCAGCGTATCGGTGCCGCCGCCATCCCATAGCGTGGTGTAGAAACCGGCATCGGGGCTGAAGGCGTAGACCGTGTCGGTACTGTTGTGCGTCATGTTGGCGCCGTACAGATACTGCAATGCGGCGATGTCGTAGATGCCCAGGCTGTCGGTGCTGGCTTGGCCAATGTAGTTGCCGGCGACATCTGCCATCATGGTTGGCTGACCACTGGTATAAGACATGACGGTCTGCAGCGTCGTGAATCCAGGAACGTGCAGGCCGGTGATGTGCCCGGGATGATCGAGTCCGAGCACATGGCCCATTTCATGCAGGGTGAAGCCCATGCCGTAACCGGCATACCACGAGGCCCAGACATCGCCGCCCCAGGCTTGGTTGTAGGGGCCATAGGCCCAGCCACCGGCACCGTATTCGCCGAGGGGGGCGGCATATGCATTGAAACGGACCACCGCCTCGCCATCGATGCGTTCATCCACATACTGGAAGTTGATGTCCAGGATGCTGCTGTAGACCGCCATCGCCTGGTTGATGACCGCGATGTCGGCGGCGTCATCAATCGCGCGGAAGTAGGGCAGCTCGCCGCGGATGCCGTAGGGGTCGCTGGAGAAGACGGCATCGGCCTGGGTGATGGTCCAGGTGATGGTGCGGCTCGCGTCCAGGCTCCACTGACGGTAGGAAATGAGCGTGTCGATAGCGTTGATGCCGGATGCGACGGTCTTCTCGATGCCGAGGGACATGGCGGATCTCCTTGCGTGATATGCGCCTTCATCGCGTCCCGCAGATGCCGGGCGGGATGAGGGCCTGCGGATTGCCGGCGACCTGCATGCCCGGATGTCGGGTCACGATGATGTGGGCATGGGGCTCCGGTACAGGTGAGGCCACCGACGGGGCGGCGCCACGACCTCCATGGAATGCCGGCGGGCATGCCAGTGCCATGGGAACCGTCTGGAATGGCCTGTCCCGGGACGATGGTGTTGCGCTTCAGCTCACCGGGATGCCGGCAGCGACGGTAATCCCCCGACGGTACCGCGTGGCATCAACCCGCGCGCAGCGTGCGGGCCAGTCCCAGTCGCAGCAGTCGTGCGTTGAGTCGGTCGCCGAGTGTGCCGGGCATGTCCAATCCCATCCGCTGCAGGTACATCGCATCATTGTCGCCGGCCGGTTGCGTAAGCGCTGCGGCCACGGTGCGCAGCTTGGCCTTGGGGGTGGCGGTGTTGGCCTTGAGCCAGGTCAATGCGCGCAGCAGGTCCTGTTCGATGGCGGTGAAATCGCTGCCCAGCGGATAGTCCGGCAGGCCGCCATCAGCGCGAAACGGCGCCAGCACCGCAGCGAGGGTATCGCCACGATTGCGCCGCCACGATGGAGGGGCAGTGAAGTCCGTGGCCAGCTTGCCGCTGGCCTTGGCCTGTTCGAGCAGTGCGGGTTGGAACGCCGCATCCGTGATGCCCGCCATGGCGATCACGCAGTCCTCGTCGGTGCGGTGGCGCAGGTCGGCGATGCCGTACTCGTTGACGAATACGTCGCGCAGATGACGTGGGATGGTGGTGTGCCCATAGTTCCAGCGCACGTTGGAGGCCGGCTTCCCGGCCTCCTCGCGGACGGCGCGGAACATCAGCACGCTGCGCGCGTCCGGCAGCGCGTGGGCCATCGCCACGAAGTTGTACTGCCCCCCCACGCCGGATACCACGCGGCCGTCCTCCAGCGCGTCGGACACTGCTGCCCCCAGGGCGGTGGCCATCATGCAGGAGTTGAAGAAGCGCGCGTCGCGGCGCTGCAGCTGTTCCAGTGCCTCATTGCCGCCATAGAGCTGGTTGATCTCGCTGATGCGGTGCATGCCGATCGCCCGGCACTCCTCTTCGGGCAGGTGCCGAAGCCAGTCGTAGAACTCCGGCGAGCCGAGGTAGAAGGCGCCGTGCAGGTACTCGCCTTCCGCCGCGAGGGTCGCATGGTCGGCGGTGTAGGCGCTGCCATTGGCCAGGCGCTGCATCAATGCCAGGTCCTCATGCACCTTGCGCCGGATCACGCCACGTTGCACCAGTACGCGGAAGCCCTCGTTGAGCATCTCGCTGCAGCCATACAGGCCGACCTCGAACGGTTCCAGGCCCCCGGCTTCGCGTACCAGCGGGTGCGTGGCCAGTGACGGGTCCAGTGCGTCGATGATGGCCCGGTAGCGTGCGTTGTCGGTATGCCGCAGGACCAGTGCATGGCTGAGCGCGTCGGCCAGGGTGCCAATGCCGATCTGCAGGGTGCCGCCGTCGCGCACCAGCGTGCTGGCATACAGGCCGATTGCGTAGTCGGCATCGCTGACCGGTTGTCGTGGCAGCCCGAACAGTTGCGGATACGGCCCCGGCGGGACCACCACCAGGTCGAAGAAGTCCGGGGCCACCGTGGCGCTGCCGCCCAGCCAGGGCAGTTGCGGGTCCACTTCGGCGATGAGCAGGGGGCGCGGCAGGCCGCGACGGGCGATGGCGTCCAGCGTGTCCTGGGTGATGTCGTTGTTGCAGGACAGCGACAACCGCCGGTTGCCTTCGCGGAATGCCACCTTCTGCACGATGACATGCGGTGCGCGCTGTGCCACCGCATCGGCGGCATGCGTGTAGTTGAGGCTGGTGTAGCCGCACTGAGCCTGCCGTGAACCGAGCAGGGCGCCGGACTGCATGTAGAACTCCTCCACCTGCACATGGGCGGGCAGGGCGTCGCGGCGGATCGCATCGGCGTAGGCCAGGCGCGGGAAATCCGTACCGAAGTGGCGCTCGACGAACGGGCGCATGAAGCGCGCCTCCAGCCCATCGCCCTTGGCCATCGGCGGATTCAACGACAACGCGGTGTACAGCTGCAGCGGGCGCGCCGCATGGTTCTCGATGCGCGCATAGAGCTGGTTGAGCAGGCGATGTGGTTTGCCCAATGCCAGCGGTGCGGCGATGCGCAGCGGGCCGTCGACACGGGCCAGCAGCCAGTCGACGGCAGCATCCAGATCGGTCAGGTGTTGCGGCATGGGCACGGTTCCTGCGTGGTCGGCTGCATTACAGCACGCAGGGCCTGAATCCCCCTGTGGACGCTTGACAGGGGATTCGTTTACTCGTGTAATCGAATAAAATTTACAGGCGTAAACGATGATCCGGATCAGCGAGGCCGAAGCAGTGGTGATGCAGGTGCTGTGGGGTGACCACCCGCTCTCGGCAGATGAGGTGATGGCGCGCCTGCCCGGTGGCAACGACTGGGCCGAGGCCACGGTGAAGACACTGCTCAACCGCCTTCTCAACAAGGGCGCCATCGCCGCCGAGAAAGAGGGGCGACGTTACCTGTACTCGCCGCTCGTGCAGCGCGATGCATGGGTGCAGGAAGAGAGCCGCAGCCTGATCGATCGCCTGTTCGATGGTCGTGTCGCGCCGCTGGTCGCGCATTTCAGCCAGCACCGCAAGCTCAGCACCGAGGACGTGGCCGAACTGCGCCGCCTGCTGGAGGAGTTGGACGATGAACAGCGTTGAGCTGCTGCAGGTGCTGCTGAAGACCACGCTGTCCAGCAGCGCGGCGATGCTGCTGGTGCTGGCATTGCGCGGACCGGTGCGCCGCTGGCTCGGGGCCAGCGCGGCGTATCTGCTGTGGCTGGCGGTGCCGGTGGCGTTGGGGGCGGTGCTGATGCCTGCGCCGCAGGTCGTGGCAACGCCGATGCTGCCTGCGGCGATGGTGGGGCCGGTCACCCAGGTGCTGGCGGCGCCGGTCCGGGCGGCACTTGGTCCGGTTGCGTGGTTGCTCGCCTGGGCCGCCGGTGCGCTGTGCATGGCGGCCGGGCTGTGGGTGCAGCAGCGGCGCTTCCTGCGTGGGCTTGGGTCGGTCGAGCGCCGCGGTGACGGCCTGTGGCAGGCGCAGGGGGCCATCGGCCTGCCGGCGGCGATGGGCGTGCTGCGGCCGCGCATCGTGCTGCCGGCGGACTTCGAGCGCCGTTACGAGCGGTTTGAACAGCAGCTGGTGGTCCGCCATGAGCAGGTGCACCTGCGCCGCGGGGACATCCTCATCAACGCATTGTGGGCCGCGCTGCGCTGCCTGTACTGGTTCAACCCGCTGTTGCCACTGGCCGTGCGGTGCTGCCGCGAGGATCAGGAGTTTTCCTGCGATGAGCGCGTCATCGCCGGCAGCCGTGGCGCACGTCGCAGCTACGGCAACGCCATGCTGAAAACCGGGCTGGCGTTGTCCCCGTTGCCTGTGGGTTGCCATTGGCACGACTACCACCCATTGAAGGAGCGCATTGCCATGCTGAAGCGACCCGTACCCGGAAAGAAGCAGTGGGCGACGATGCTGGTGGTATCGGCACTGTTGTCCTCGGGCCTGGGGTACGCGGCATGGGCGGCACAGCCGGCGCGCAGCACGGAGGCGGCGCCGCTGTCGTTGTATGGCGTGGTGGTGACCGCCACGCTCGATGGCACGCGGCAGACCTTTGAGCTGCGCCAGCCATTGGGACAGCCGTTCTCATTTCGCATGACCTCGGAGAAGGGCGTGGGTTGGATCGGCGAATTCACCCTGCAACCGGAGGGGAAGTTGCTGCGCCTGAGCGGGAGCCTGAAGGCCGATGGCGTGCTGGTGTCCTCGCCGATGCTGTTGATGAACGCCGAGGTGCCCGCTGGCATCCAGGTCTCCACGCCGGACGGCCGTTCGGTATGGGCGCTGGAAATGCGCGCTTCTCCGGTGGCGAGGGCCAGGGATGCCGAGGTGGTGGTTGTCAGCAAGCAGCAGGCGCCGCCCTCCTATCCGCTGGATGCGATGGATAAGGGCATCAGTGGCAAGGTCGTGCTGGAGATCGAGGTGGCGGCCGATGGCACGGCCACGGACGTCACGGTGGTGCAGTCGCGACCGCAAGGCATATTCGATGCGGCTTCGATCGCCGCCGCTCGGCAATGGCGCTTCACCCCGGCGCGCCGGGACGGGCAGGCAGTTGCCGGCAAGGTGCGCGTGCCGATCTGGTTTGACCTCGACGAAGAGGTGACCCACACCGACGACGCGACGGAGGGCTGAGCATGCATGGGGGGATAGGTGCCGTACTGGCGCTGGTGCTGTCCGGCTGTGCTGGCCACGCGGTCGTCCAGGAACGTGAAGCGTCAACCTACAGCGTCGACCGGCGGCTGCTGGTACCGGAAAGCGACGTGGCAGGTGGGTCGGTCAATGCCTATACGCTGGCGGCGAGCGAGGGCTTCCGCATGCCCCGGCCGGTGCAGGTGCCGTCGCCGCAGCTGCCGCAGGATCCACGGCAACCTTCACTGCCGGCCACCACGGTGTGCGTGCAGGTGATCCTGGATGCCGCCGGACAGGTGCAGCGCAGTGAGCCATTGCTGGGCCATTCGGCCTGCGCGGCGGGTGCCGATCCCGCCAACCAGAGGTTGTTGCAGGCGGTCCAGGCCGCCACCGCACAGTGGACGTTCGTGCCGGCGGCGCGGTGCCACTTTCCCGCCGGTGTATCGCCGCGTGCGGCGGATGATTGCAGCGGCGCGACGCGCATCGAGGAAGTGCCGGTGACGTTGGCCTATGCCTTCACCTTTGAGGTGATCGAAGGCAGGACGGTGGTGCGCAGCCAGACGGGCGTGCGCTGAGGCGATGTTCCCCGCGGCGGGCGGCCGCCGGGGAACGGGCACTGGTGATCAGTGCCTGTCGAGCAGGTCGTTCAACAGGGCCGCCAGGCGTTCGCCGGCCAGGCGGACCTGCGCTTCGGCCACGGGGCGCCAGGTGGCGGCGTACTCCTCGCCGACCTTGCGGGTGTCCGGGTACACGCCCTTGCGGGTGGCCAACCTGCAGGACTGCTCGGCCCAGCGCGTGGCATCGCGCTGCAGTTGCGGGCGCCCGACGTCACGCGGGGCGGGCAGGGCTTCAAGCCGCTCCAGGAACTGGTCGTCGTTCAACTGCAGCGGGTAGAACATGCCGCTGTCCCACACCGAATGCAGGTTGGTGCCGCGTCCATTGAACTGCAACTGGTAGGTGTTGCCACCGCGGTCATGGCCGTAGCCGGCATGCATGGGCTGGTGCACGTCGCCGGCCAGGTGCACGACGAACTTCAGCGCCTGCAGGCGCTCGGCGTCGGACTTGCTCGGGTCGGCCAGGATCTGCGACTGCGCCTTGAGTGCTTCGACCACGCAGTTGCCGTTCGGGCAGTGCTTGGGCGGGTCGTAGTCGCAGCCTTCCTCGGCCATGTTGATGTAGTGCCAGCCGGCCGAGCGGCGGCCCAGGCCGGGGTCCTGCGAACGCAGGTCATCGGCCCACGGGGCGATGCTGGACAGCGTGGCGCCGGGTTCGGTGGCCAGCAGGCGATCCACCTCGGCCCTGGCCTGTGGGTCCAGGCGGGTTTCGGCCACGCGCGCGACCAGTCGATGGCCTTGTGCGCCCCATGCATGGGCGTGGCCGGGCAGCAGGGCGGTGAAGGCGACAGCCAGGAGGGAAACGGAGAGTCGGTACGGCTTGTTCATCGGCGCATTCTAGCGGCAGCCGATGGCCGGGCAGCATGCCGTTCATGGCAGAACGCCCTCCCGGCAAGGCCGGGAGGGCGTGGGTACGGCAGGTTCCGGCGTGGCTCAGAACTTGAAGACGTAGGCCATGCCGTAGACCAGCGGGTCGACCTTGGCGGTCCCCAGCGTGTTGCCGTTGACCTTGACCTTGGAGTCGATGTCGGCCCAACGCAGGTCCACGCGCAGCGCGCCCTTCTCGCTCAATGCGAAGTCCAGGCCCGCGTGCGCGGCCAGGCCCCAGGAGTCCTCCAGCTTCAGCTTGGTGCCGGCCAGGGCACCCTTGCTGTCGGTGCTGAAGAACTTGGTGTAGTTCACGCCCAGGCCGACGAACGGGGTGACCTTGCTGCTGTTGGCGAAGTGGTACTGCAGCGAGACGACCGGCGGCAGCTGCTTGGTCTCGCCGACCTTGCCGACGCCGTCGATGCTGATTTCGTGCTTGAACGGCA
Source organism: Stenotrophomonas capsici (assembly GCF_034961085.1). NCBI lineage: Bacteria > Pseudomonadati > Pseudomonadota > Gammaproteobacteria > Lysobacterales > Lysobacteraceae > Stenotrophomonas > Stenotrophomonas capsici. Next base: position 104,622 of record NZ_JAYFUH010000249.1, read on the forward strand.
GGGCGCCCAGCACTTCGATGCCCACGTTGTCGGCGACGAAGTACTCGAAGGTGACGGTCGGGCGGACGCTGCTGTCGACCTTGGTCGGCAGGGCGCCCAGACCCAGGGCGGCGCCGTTGAGGTCACCGGCATCGGACTTCGGGTCGACGGCGTGCACGCCGACGCCCAGCGTCCAGTCACCCTTGGACTGGGCCATGGCGGGAGCGGCGGCCAGGGCCATGGCGGCGGCCAGGCCGGAGAGCAACAGGGCGGAGGTCTTGCGCATGTTGTAATTCCGTTACGTGGTGGAGGTGGCGCCAGTGTCCGGGGCGCACCGCCGAGGCGCTTTGATCCTGATCAAACAGCCGTTTGCACTCAGCTGGCGGTCATCTGGCCGCGTTCCCCGCAGCGCCACGGCCGGGGGGCCGCACCTGTTAGAATGGCGGCCCCTTTCAACCCCCGCCGCAACGGGTTTGCGGCTGCAGGAGCTTGTGAACATGGCAATCAAGGTCGGCATCAACGGTTTCGGTCGCATCGGGCGCAACGTGCTGCGTTCGGCAGTGTTGAACTTCGGCAACGACATCGAGATCGTGGCCATCAACGATCTGCTGGAGCCGGACTACCTGGCCTACATGCTCAAGTACGACTCCGTGCATGGCCGTTTCAAGGCTGATGTTGCGGTCGACGGCAAGGACCTGCTGGTCAACGGCAAGAAGATCCGCCTGACCCAGGAACGCGACCCGGCCAACCTGAAGTGGGACGAAGTCGGCGTCGATGTCGTCATCGAATCCACCGGCCTGTTCCTGGACAAGGTCAGCGCGCAGAAGCACATTGATGCGGGCGCCAAGAAGGTGATCCTGTCGGCCCCGTCCAAGGACGATACGCCGATGTTCGTGTTCGGCGTCAACGACAAGACCTACGCCGGCCAGGCCATCATCTCCAACGCCTCGTGCACCACCAACTGCCTGGCCCCGCTGGCCAAGGTCATCAACGACAAGTGGGGCATCAAGCGCGGCCTGATGACCACCGTGCATGCGGCTACCGCCACCCAGAAGACCGTTGACGGCCCGTCCAACAAGGACTGGCGCGGCGGCCGCGGCATCTTGGAAAACATCATCCCGTCCTCCACCGGTGCAGCCAAGGCCGTCGGCGTGGTGATTCCGGAACTGAACAAGAAGCTCACCGGCATGAGCTTCCGCGTGCCGACCTCGGACGTGTCGGTGGTCGATCTGACCGTCGAGCTGGAAAAGGAAGCCACCTACGCCGAAATCTGCGCCGAAGTGAAGGCACAGAGCGAAGGCGCGCTGAAGGGCATCCTGGGCTACACCGAAGACAAGGTGGTGGCCACCGATTTCCGTGGCGAGACCCACACCTCGGTGTTCGACGCCGACGCCGGCATCGCGCTGGATTCCACCTTCGTCAAGCTGGTCAGCTGGTACGACAACGAGTGGGGCTACTCCAACAAGTGCCTGGAAATGGTGCGCGTGGTTGCTGCCTGACCGGCACGCTGCGTGGATGGGGAAAGGGCGCCTTGAGGGCGCCCTTTCTTTTTGCCGTCGATCAATGGTCGCCGTCGCGGGGAATGCACCGTGCCGGCCCGGGCGAGGGTGCCTTGCTGCCGGGATCAGGCGGTCGGTGGTGTATCGATGGTGTCGCTGCCGGGGTACCTGGCAAAGCGTCCCTGTCCAACCGGATGTACCGGGCCGTGGCTGGGCCACGGCCAGCCGCCGAACTGGGTGCGCCCATAGTCGCGGCGGGCCTGTTCGATCTCCCCGGCGGTGTTCATCACGAACGGGCCGTAAGCCGCTACCGGTTCACCGATCGGCACGCCCTGCAGCAGCAGGATCCGGACCTGTTCGGTACCGGTGTTGTGCAGGGGCAGCGTGGCATCGGCGGCGACTTCCAGCAGGCGGGGGCTGGCCACGGGGCTGCCATCCACCTCCAGCTGCTGGCCGCCGTGCACATACAGCGTGCGCCGGGTGCCGGTGCCGGTCGCGGCTGGCAGGGTCAAGGTCGCTCCCGGCTGCAGCAGGATCTGCCAGATGGCGACGTCGGCGTCCGGGTTGGCAGCCCAGGAGTTGCGCGCCGGCGCCAGCGGCACGATGGCGGCCTGCGCCGACTCCTGCGGCTGGTAGCGGCCAGCCACGACCTTGACCGCCGCACCTTCATGGCGGTACCACGGGATCTGTTCGCCCCACAGCATCACGAACTCCGGGTCGGTCATCTTGTTGCGCGGCGGCAGGTTCAACCAGATCTGGTAGAGGTCCAGCGGGTTGGGTTGCCCGCGCTCGCGCAGCGGGAACATCTCCGAGTGCTGCACGCCGCGGCCGGTGGTGAGCCACTGCACGTCGCCGTCGCCATAGCGCGCGGTGGCACCGAGCGAGTCGGCGTGGTCGACCAGTCCCTGCGGCACGATGGTGACGGTCTCGAAGCCGCGATGCGGGTGGGCAGGGAAACCGGGCACGGTGACGCCGTGGTACATGCTCCAGCCGTCCTTGCCACTGAAGTCCTGGCCCAGTTCACGCCCGCCGAGCTGGCGCATGTCCACGCCCTGCTCGGCGGTGGCCGCAGGGTAGTGGTCCAGGTGGTGCATGCAGAACAGGAACGGGTCGGTGCCGGGCCAGGGGCGGCCGAGCGGCTCGTTGCGGAGGATCAGGTCGGACATGGGAACTCCTTTACGCGGATGCGGGACGCGGGGCCCGGCGTACTTGGCGGCCGAGCCATCGGCATGGTCTATTGATGGGGCGCACGGTTCGGCGGTACAAGGAGGCACGTTGATGGCAGCTACTCACACCGGTGATACCGTGCGCGGCAGCGAGCAGGGGGCGGCGTACTGCCAACAGATGCGCCTGCTGCTGGAACGGGTCGGTGAGCGCTGGAGCCTGCTGGCGGTGATCGCCCTGCGGGCGCAGGCGCTGCGTTTCAACGCATTGCGCCGCGAGCTGCAGGGCATCTCGCCGCGGATGCTGGCGCGGACCTTGAAGGCGCTGGAACGCGATGGCCTGGTCAGCCGCACGGTGCATCCCACCGTGCCGCCGCAGGTGGACTACGCCTTGACCGCCCTGGGGCGTTCGCTGTTGCAGCCGGTGGATGCGCTGCTGCACTGGGCCGATGAACACCGGGAGGCGATGGATATGGCGCGCCGTGACTTCGATGCCCGGGAGGCGGTAGCTGCAGCGACCTGAGGGATGTTATCTGCGCGTGAAGTGGTCGCGTGACGGCTTGCGTTTCCCAAGCGCGTGATTAAGGTGGTGCGGCACCTGACGGGGTACAAGGACGGTAATGGAAGAGATACTGTGGTTGTTCGGGATCCTGCTGCTGATCGTGGTGCTGGCGATGCCGGTGCTGCTGTTGATCGCGCTGGTGTCGGTGTCCTCGCTCAAGCGCAGGGTCACGGCGCTTGAGGCAGCATTGGCAGCGCAGGAGCCGGCGTCCGCGAGCGAGGCAGAGCGGCCCTACGGCTGGATGCAACCCGACGCGTTCGAGGAGCCTGCCACGCAGCTGCCGGAGGCCATCCCCGAAGCGGCGCCGGCCGTGGCAGCGCCGCCGGTCGAGGTGACGTCGGCGGCTCCCGCACCACCGCCCTTGCCGGAGCCGGTCCGCGTGTCTGCGGCACCGGTCGAGCCGATCCCGGAACCAACCCCGGAGCCGAGACGCGCGCCGGCCACGCCCTCCGGGCCCAATTTCATCGAACGTGGCATCGAACGTGTCCGCCAGTGGTTCACCAGCGGCAATGTGCCGGTCAAGGTGGGCATGCTGGTGTTGCTGGCCGGTGTCGCGGCGCTGCTCAAGTACGCCAGTGACCAGGGCTGGGTGAGCATCTCCGCGCAGATGCGCCTGGTGGCGGTCAGTGTGGCGGCCCTGGCCGGGCTGGTCTTCGCCTGGCGCAAGCGTGACAGCCACCGGACATTCGCCCTGGCGCTGCAGGGGGGCAGCATCGGCATATTGCTGTTGACCGTGTTTGCCGCGTTCAAGATCTACGGCTTCATCGACGCGGTGCCCGCGTTCCTGATCAGCGTGGTGTTGATCGCCGGGCTGTCGGTGATGGCGGTACTGCAGGAGTCACGCACGCTGGCCATCCTGGGGGTGCTGGCCGGGTTCATGGCGCCGATCTGGCTGTCCAGCAACAGTGGCAACCACGTGGGCCTGTTCTCGTACTACGCACTGCTCAACGCCGGCATCTTCGCCATCGCCTGGGTACGCCCGTGGCGCATCCTCAACCTGCTGGGCTTCGCCTTCACCTGGGGCATCGGCACGCTGTGGGGCGTGCTGCAGTACGCACCGGCCAAGTTCAACAGCACCCAGCCGTTCCTGGTGCTGTTCTTCGTGTTCTACCTGCTGCTGCCCTTGCTGTATGCACGCAAGGCAAGCACGCCGGGCAGCGCGCGCATCGATGGTTGCCTGTTGTTCGGCACGCCGTTGATCGCGTTCTCGCTGCAGGCCGGGTTGCTGCAGGGCGAGCGCATGCCGTTGGCGTTGTGCGCGCTGGGCGTGGCGGTGGTGTATGCGCTGCTGGCCAAGGCGCTGATCCACAAGGAGCGCCTGGACGTGCTGGCGCGCGGTTACGCGATCCTGGCGGTGGGCTTTGCGACGTTGGCGGTGCCGCTGGCCTTGTCCGCGCGCGTCACCGCTTCGGTGTTCGCGCTGGAGGGGGCCGGCCTGGTGTGGCTGGGGCTCATGCAGGAGCGCAGGCTCGCGCGCTGGACCGGTATCGGCCTGCAGGTGCTGGCCGGCGGCGCGCTGCTCATCGGTGCGGGTAATGCCTATGGCGACGGCACCCTGGCCATCGCCAACGCGACCTTCATGGGAGCGTTGCTGATCGCGCTGGCTGGCTTGGCCACCGCCTGGTTGTACCGAGGTGCAGGCCGCCTGCCGGTGGCCATCGCTGCCTACGGCTGGGGCCTGCTCTGGTGGCTGGGCAACCTGCTCCACGAGAACGACCAGCATGTGGCGTGGAGCAGCCGTCTGCACGTCGCCTTGCTGGTGTTCGGCGTGACCGGTTGGCTGGCCGCCGAAGTACAGCGGCGTGCGCCGGCCCTGCTGTTGTCGTTGACCACGCTGGGATGCCTGGTGGTCGCGTTCCCGTTGGCGTTCCTGCAGGTCGACAACTACGGCCAGCCGTTTGCCGGGTACGGGCTCTGGGCCTGGCTGGTGTTCGCGGTGCTCGGCATCCGCAGCCTGTTGTGCCTGCGCGCCGGCAGCGGCGTGATCGCGGGCCTGGCGCAGTTGGCGTGGTGGCTGTTGTGGCCGACCGTGCTGTCGCTGCTGGCCTGGCATATCGGCGAGCGTTTCACGCTGGCCGAAGGCTGGGTCGGGCTGCTGCTGGCATCGCCCTGGTTGCTGCTCGGCCTGGTGTCGATGCGTCGCTGGAACTGGCTGGCGCAACCGTTGGGCGAGGCTTTCGATCGCTACCGCCTGGCATTGCAGGCGGCGGTGTTCGGCGTGCTTGGCCTGTGGTGGCTGGGCTCGCTGGCCAGCGCCGGCAGCGCCGCGCCGTTGCCCTGGATCGTGCTGTTCAATCCATTGGAACTGGCCGAGGTTGCAGTGCTGGTGCTGGTCGCCATGCGCGTGTGGCAGGGCCGTGACGGACATGCGCCGCCGGCGCAGCTGGTGGGGATGGCCGTCGCCGCGTTGGTGCTGGTGACGGTGATGACCCTGCGCGCCGTGCATCAGTGGGGCGGCGAGCCGTGGAGCGATCGTCTGCTCGGCACCCAGCTGGCGCAGACCAGCCTGACCGTGGTGTGGAGCCTGCTGGGCGTGGTGGGCTGGGTATCCGGCTCGCGGCGCGGGCAATGGGGGCTGTGGCTGGCCGGCGCGATCCTGATGGGCGTGGTGCTGGCCAAGCTGCTGCTGGTCGATCGTGGCAACCTCGGCGACCTGCTGGGTATTGGCGCGTTCATCGCCTATGGCCTGCTGTGCACCCTGGTGGGCTGGCTGGCCCCGGCACCGCCGCGACGCGCGGCAGCGACGAACAACAACGAGGAAGTATCCGCATGATCAAGCGTCTGCTGTGGCTGGCCCTGTTGCCGATGGGCGCGCAGGCTGCCGACGATTTCGCCCGGCAATGGCCGTTGCAGTTGTCCCAGCCGGACGCGGGCGCGTACCGGGTGTCGCTGGATGCCTCCGTGTATGCCGCCGCGCACTGGCGCGACCTGCGCGATGTACGGGTGCTCGATGCCGACGGCAAGCCGGTGGCCAGCGCGGTGTACGCAGCGGCCATGCCGCTGTCCGCACCGCTGCGCACGGTGGAGTTGTCCTGGTTCGCGCTGCCGGTGTCCGCAGCGACGGCGGATGATGACCTGAGCGTGGTTGTCGAGCGGGATGGTGGCGGCAAGGTGTTGTCCATCCGCAACTCGGTGGCGCGGGCCGGAGAAGCGGGTAGTGCCGATCCGGTGTGGCTGGTGGACCTGGACAAGGACGCCGGCAAGCTGCGTGCATTGCAGGTTGATTGGGCGGACCCCTCGGCAACGCTCGACCTGGGCTACCGCCTGGAAGGCAGCGATGACCTGCGCGGCTGGCAGGTACTGGATCCGCAGGTGCGGCTGGTGCAGTTGAACAACCAGGGCCGTGCCCTGCGCAACACCACCATCAAGGTCGAGAGCGGCCTGCGCTACCTGCGGCTGGTGCCACTGCAGCGGCACGGTGCGCCGGCCCTGCGCGGCCTGCGCGGTGAGATGGCCGACATGGTCGACGCCGGCGACTGGCAATGGCAGGTCCTGCAGGCGCAATCCGGTGGCAACGCCCGTGACGGCTATCTGTACACGCTCAAGGGACGCCTGCCGGTGCAGCGGCTGGATGTGGTGATGCCGGCCAACAGTGCGGTGAGCTGGACGGTTTCCAGTCGCGATCTGGACCGCACCGGCGCGGACGGCCAGACCCCGCACTGGCAGACCCTGACCCAGGGCTGGAATGCGTGGAACCTGAGCGAAGGCGGCCAGCAGCAGCGCTCGGCCCCGCTGGAGACCTCCGGGACGGTTACGGACCGCGAATGGCGCCTGCAGGCAGAGCCCGGTTCGGAGCCGGCGCAGGCCCCGGAGCTGCGATTGGGCTACCGCCCGGGCAGCGTGATGTTCCTGGCGCAGGGCAGGGCGCCGTACCTGCTGGTGGCGGGCAGCGCGAACGTGGGCCAGGCGCAGGCCGCGCTCGACCCGATGCTGGATGCGCTGCGCGCACGCAACGGCCAGCAGTGGCAACCGGCTGCGGCAAGCCTGGGGGCACAGGCGCAGCGTGCAGGTGACGCGGCGTACCAGTCGGCTCAGACGCCGCGCGACTGGAAGAACCTCGTGCTATGGGCCGTGCTGGTGTTGGGGGCGTTGGTGGTGGCCGGGTTCGCGCTCAGCCTGATCCGCAGTGGTCAGGCCGGAAAGCAGTGAGAGGTGGTGCTTGCCGGTTTGCTGGATCGCAGGACTTTTGCTTCTGAAGGCAACCCTCCTGCAGCAGCCGCAGCGCCATGAAGCATCGCATCGGCGCGTTGCGAGTCATTCCCCGCGCCTGAAGTCCCGTTCCAGCAGCCCATACAGCGCCGTATCGGTGATCTCGCCGTTGACGTGCCAGCGCTCACGCAGCACGCCTTCGCGCACGAAGCCAAGCTTTTCCACCAGCCGGCACGAGGCTGCGTTGCGTGGGTCGATGTCCGCTTCCAGCCGCCGCAGTTCAAGCACATCGAACAGGTAGGGCACGATCAGCCGCATCGCTTCCACTGCCAGCCCTTGCCCCTGCCGGTCACGGCGCAGGCTGTAGCCGATCTCGGCGCGGCCCTGGTCGCGGTTCAGCGCGAAGGCAACGGCGGTGCCGATCAACTGGTCGCTCGCCTTGTCCGCGATCGCCCAGATCAGTATTTCCTGCTCGCGCCGTTGGCTCAGGATGTCGGCCACTTTCTGCTCGGCCTGTGCCAGTTCGGTCCAGGCCGGGTAGCTCCAGTAGCGCATCACCACCGGGTCGGAATGGATGTCGTACAGCGCCGCGGCGTCGTCCTGGCGGACCTCGCGCAGGCGCAGGCGGCTGCTGTGCAGTTCAGGTTGGGGCAGCGGTATCTGCATCGGTAACGAATCCCGGGTTTGCCCCGGTTGCCGGGGCGGGCGAAAATGGGGGTTTCCTACCCCCTGCGGAGCAGATACTGCCATGTCCATCGTTCGCATGACCGACCTCGATCTTTCCGGCAAGCGTGTCCTGATCCGCCAGGATCTGAACGTGCCGATCGACGAGAATGGCAGGATCACCTCCGAGCAGCGCATCACTGCCTCGCTGCCGACGCTGAAGCTGGCGCTGGAAAAGGGCGCCGCGGTGCTGGTCACCTCGCACCTGGGGCGCCCGAAGGAAGGCGTGTGGAGTCAGGCCGATTCGCTGGCACCGGTCGCCAGGCGGCTGTCCGAGCTGCTGGGCGTGGACGTGCCGCTGGTCAAGGACTGGGTGGATGGTGTGGATGTGGCCCCGGGCAAGATCGTGCTGCTGGAAAACTGCCGCATGAACGTGGGCGAGGGCAAGGATGACGAGGCGCTGTCCAGGAAGTACGCCGCACTGTGCGACGTGTTCGTGATGGATGCCTTCGGCACCGCGCACCGTGCGCAGGCGTCCACGCATGGCGTGATCCGCTTCGCACCGGTTGCCGCCGGTGGCCCGCTGTTGATGGCCGAGCTGGATGCGCTGGACAAGGCGTTGGCCAACCCGGCCCGTCCGCTGCTGGCCATCGTCGCCGGTTCCAAGGTGTCGACCAAGCTGGAGTTGCTGTCCAGCCTGGTGGGCAAGGTGGACCAGCTGATCGTTGGTGGTGGCATCGCCAACACCTTCATCGCGGCCGAAGGCCATGGTGTGGGTAAGTCGCTGGTCGAGAACGACCTGCTCGACACCGCGCGCAACATCGACGCCGCGGCCAAGGCGCGCGGCGCCGAAATCCCGCTGCCGGTCGACGTGGTGGTCGCACCGGCGTTCGCCGCCGACGCGCCGGCCACGGTCAAGGCGGTCGATGCGGTGGGTGCGGACGACATGATCCTGGACATCGGCCCGAAGACCGCCGCCCAGTACGCCGAGCTGATCGCCAAGGCCGGCACCGTGGTCTGGAACGGCCCGGTTGGCGTGTTCGAGTTCGACGCGTTCGGCAAGGGCACCGAGGCACTGGCCCGCGCCATCGCCAGCTCGCAGGCATTCTCCATCGCCGGCGGTGGCGACACCCTGGCCGCCGTGGACAAGTACGGCATCGCCAAGCAGGTGAGCTACATCTCCACCGGCGGCGGCGCATTCCTGGAGTTCCTGGAAGGCAAGACCCTGCCGGCGGTGGCCGCGCTGGAGGCCCGCGGCCAGTGAGCCGGGATGTGTTCTTCTTCGATCTGGACGGCACGCTGATTGATTCGGCCGTCGGGATCACCCGCTGCGTGGCCTACGCACTGGAGAAGATGCAGCAGCCGGTGCCGCCGGAGGCCGCGCTGCGCAAGTGGATCGGCCCGTCGCTGCGCACCAGCTTCGGCCCGCTGTTCAACGATGCGCAGCGCGTGGAGCAGGCAGTGGAGCTGTACCGCGAGCGCTTCGAAGTGCTTGGCTGGCAGGAGCACGATATCTACGCCGGTATCGGTGAGGTCGTGCAGGGCCTGCACGCGGCCGGGCATCGCCTGGCCGTGGTCACCGCCAAGAACGAACCGCATGCCCAGCGCATCATCGAGCACCTGCCGTTTGGCGGTTGCTTCGAGGACGTCATCGGTGCCACGCCGGACGGCTCGCGCAGCGACAAGCCGCAGTTGATCGCCGAGGCCCTGCAGCGGCTGTCGTTGGCGCCGGCGCAATGCTGGATGATCGGTGACCGCCGCATGGACATCGAAGGCGCGCGTCACCACGGCATGCGCAATGTCGGTGTGCTGTGGGGGTTCGGCGGCCGCGAGGAACTGCTCGCCGCCGGGGCAGGGCGGTTGGCGGAGACGCCGGACGAACTGGCTGCGGTACTGCACGGTTGAACGAACGCACAGGCCCCGCTTCGCGGGGCCTGTGCGTTCCAGGGCAGGGTTCCCCCGGGGCGTTGCGTTCCGCCCGCTGGCACGGCGCAGCCTGTCCCGTCTGTCCGGTGGGGATGTCCCTTCTCCGTCACGCAGCGGCCCGGACATCGCCGCATCATTGCGCCATCATGTTCCCGGTGCATGCAGTTCGGGACGGCGATGGGACCCGCGTTGTCATACTGCACGGTATGTCCAGACAGGCTGTCCCAGCTGTCTTTGGGACAGTGCAGAAAGTGTCTTATGAAATCGTATGCGACATCGTTGTCATGCAACGGATGTGCTACTTTCGGCGGCTTCGATAGGGAGACTTCGCACAATGCTTGAACGCCAGCGCCGCACTAAGATTCTTGCCACCCTCGGCCCTGCGACCGATGCGCCAGGGGTACTGGATGAGCTGTTCCGCGCTGGCGTCAACGTGGTCCGCCTGAACTTCTCCCACGGCGATCCGTCCGGCCAGGCCAAGCGCGCCGCCGAGGTCCGCGCCGCCGCGCAGCGCGTGGGCGTGGAAGTGGGTATCCTGGCCGACCTGCCGGGCCCGAAGATCCGCATCGAACGCTTTGCCGAAGGCAAGGTCACGCTCAAGGCGGGCGACCGCTTCGACCTGATCGCCAGCAGCAGCGCGCCGTCAGGCGATGCCAGCCAGGTGGGCGTGAGCTACCTGGGGCTGCCGCAGGACGTGGGTCCGGGTGACGTCCTGCTGCTCGATGACGGCCTGATGCAACTGCAGGTGGTCGAAGTGCAGGGCGAGCGCATCATCAACACCGTGCTCAACGATGGCGTGTTGTCCGACCGCAAGGGCCTGAACAAGCAGGGCGGCGGCCTGTCGCTGGGCGCGCTGACCGAGCGTGACAAGGAACTGATCGGCATCGTCGCCAAGATCGGCGTGGACTTCATCGCCGTCTCGTTCTGCCGCAATGCGCAGGACATGAACGACGCACGCGCGATCGCCCAGCAGCATGGCTGTGACGCGGCGCTGGTGTCCAAGATCGAGCGCACCGAAGCCATCGAGAACCTGGAGGAGATCGTCGAGGCCAGCGACGTGGTGATGGTGGCCCGTGGCGACCTGGGCGTGGAAATCGGCGATGCCGAGCTGCCGGGCCTGCAGAAGAAGATCATCAAGGCCTCGCTGGCGCAGAACAAGGTGGTGATCACCGCCACGCAGATGCTGCAGTCGATGGTGGAAAGCCCGATCCCGACCCGCGCCGAGGTGCTGGACGTGGCCAACTCGGTCATTGACGGCACCGATGCGGTGATGCTGTCGGCCGAAACCGCGGCAGGCGCCTACCCGGTCAAGGCGGTCGAGGCGATGGCCCGCATCTGCCTGGGCGCCGAGCGCCAGTTCCAGACCGAAACCGACTTCAACGCCTCGCCGCGCAACCTGGAGCGCGCCGACCAGGCCATCGCCATGGCCACCATGTTCCTGTCCCAGCACGTGGGCGTGCGCGCCATCGTGGCGATGACCGAATCCGGTGGCACCGCGCGTTACCTGTCGCGCTTCCGTGCCAAGGCGCCGATCTACGCGGTCACCCGCCATGACGGTGCACGCCGCCAGATGGCGCTGATGCGCGATGTGTTCCCGATCAACTTCGACAGCCGTGGCCTGACCCCGCGCGAAGCCGCGCGTGGCAGCATCCGCCTGCTGGTCGAGGCCGGACAGCTGGAAGCCGGTGACCGCGTGGTGTTCACCAGTGGTGAGCACATGGAAACCCACGGCGCCACCAACACGCTGCGCCTGCTCGAAGTGGGTGCGGACGGTCGCGCCAGCGGCCTGGGCGAACTCTGATCGCGCGGGCGTGAGACAACGCCCCGGTCAGGAAGCTGATCGGGGCGGACAAGATTTGTCCTGACAGGGCGGATTGAAACCGGTTCCAGACCTTGCGGGCGGACAGCTCGCGAGCGGGCCGGGCTATAATCCGGGTTTTCCCGCACCCCTGTTACAGGAAACTCAATGAGCATCGAACTGCTGGCTGAAACCGCCCAGGCAATGGTCGCACCGGGCAAGGGCATCATCGCCATCGACGAATCCACCGGCACGATTGCCAAGCGCTTTGCCAGCGTCGGCATCGAGAACACGGAAGAGAACCGCCGTGCCTATCGCGAGCTGCTGCTGACCACGCCCAAGCTCAACGAGCACATCTCCGGCGCGATCCTGTACGACGAAACCATCCGCCAGTCGACCAAGGACGGCGTGCCGTTCGCCAAGTACATGGCCGACAACGGCATGATCCCGGGCATCAAGGTCGACAAGGGCGCGCACCCGCTGGCCGGCTGCCCGGGCGAGCTGGTCACCGAAGGCCTGGACGGCCTGCGCGAGCGCCTGCAGGAGTACTACAAGCTCGGCGCCCGCTTCGCCAAGTGGCGTGCGGTCATCAACATCGGCGAAAGCATGCCGTCGGGCACCTGCATCGAGTCCAACGCCCACGCGCTGGCCCGTTATGCCGCCCTGTGCCAGGAATGCGGCCTGGTGCCGATGGTCGAGCCGGAAGTGATCATGGACGGCGACCACGACATCGAGACCTGCTACGAAGTCACCGAAGCCACCCTGCGCTCGCTGTTCGATGCGCTGTACCAGCAGAACGTGGTGCTGGAAGGCACCATCCTGAAGGCCTCGATGGTCATCCCGGGCAAGACCTGCGACGAGCAGGTGGACGTGGAGGAAGTGGCCGAGTCGACCGTGATGTGCCTGAAGTCGACCGTGCCGGCCATCATGCCGGGCATCGTGTTCCTGTCCGGTGGCCAGAGCGACGAGCAGTCCACCGCGCACCTCAACGCCATGAACCAGCTGGGCAACCTGCCGTGGCCGCTGAGCTTCTCCTACGGCCGCGCCATGCAGCAGGCCGCGCTGAAGCTGTGGGCCAAGGACATGAAGGGCAACTACGCCGCCGCACAGAAGACCGTGTTCGAGCGCGCCAAGGAAAACGGCCAGGCGGCGCTGGGCAAGTGGAACGGCTGATCGCCATCGGCTGTGATTGATCGGGAACGCCGGCCTTGTGCCGGCGTTTTCGTTTCTGCTCTTTGGAAGGAAGGGTTTACCCCTCCCCAGCCCTCCCCTTGGCTGCGCCAATGGGAGGGGGCGGTCCAGCACGATCTGTCAGGTCATCGCAGCACTCGCTTTGGGCCCCCTCCCTTTGGCGCAGCCAAGGGGAGGGCTGGGGGTAAGCCCCAGAAGCAACCTGCCCCTACAATCGCGGCTTCCCGAACAAGGCAGCAGCACATGCGCGAAGGCAAACAGCACCGGTGGTGGTGGGCACTGGCCCTGTGGTTGCCGCTGTCCGGCATCGCGGCGGAGCGGAACTTCCAGGTGCTGCATTACCAGACCATGCTGGACCTGGACATCGCCGCCGGTGAAATCCAGGGCGAACAGGTCGTGCGCTTCCGCGCCGGCGATGCGCCGTTGCAGCAGCTGGAGCTGGACAGCGGCGCCTTGCAGATTGCGGCGGTACGCCAGGGCGAAGCCCCGCTGGACTTCACGCAGGGCGAAGGCAAGCTGCGCATCACCTTGCCCGCGCCACTGGCACCGGGTGAAACGTCCAGCGTGGCCTTGCGCTATCACGGCAAGCCACCGTTCGGGCTGGAGTTCGCACCCGCCCGCAACGAGGCCTACACGGTCTTCTCCACCAGTCAATGGATGCCCTCGCTGGATGCGCCGGATGCACGGGCCACGCTGGACCTTGCCCTGCGCCTGCCAGGCACCGTGCAGGCCACCGCGGTAGGCGAGGTGATGCCGTCCCGCCTGCTCGACGATGGCCGCATCGAGCGCCGTTGGCGGCTGCGCACGCCGATGCCGGGTTATGTCTATGGTTTCGCCGCCGGCCCGTACCGGCACGTGCAGCAGCGCCACGGGAGCATCGACCTGCACTTCTATTCGGTGGACCGCACCGACGCCGAGCTGGCGCAGGTGTTCGCCGCCACCGGTGACATGCTCGACTTCTTCGCCGCACGCGCCGGACTGGCCTATAACGGCGACTATCATCAGGCCTTGGTGGCGCGCACGATCGGCCAGGAAATGGCGGGGCTTTCGCTGCTGTCCGAAGCCTATGGCAAGGAGCTGCTGGACGACCCGGGCCGGCAGGGCCTGCTGGCCCATGAGGCGGCCCACCAATGGTGGGGCAACCGGGTGACCTGCGCGGGCTGGGAGCACTTCTGGCTCAATGAAGGCATGGCCAACTTCATGACCGCCGCGTGGCTGCAGCATGCGCAGGGCGAGGCGGCGTACCAGCAGATGGTGGCGCGTTGGGAAGCACGCATCGGCACGCTGCGCGAGAGCGGGGCGGACCGCGCGCTGGTGTATCCGGACTGGAACAGGCCCAGCGCCGATGACCGCGCCGTGGTCTACCAGAAGGGCGCCTACGTGCTGCATCGCCTGCGCGGCGAACTGGGCGAGGCGGTGTTCTGGCAGGGACTGCGTGCCTATACCCAGGCCAATGACGGGCGCTCGGTGGTGACCCGGGATTTCCAGCAGGCGATGGAAGCGGCGGCAGGGCGATCGCTGCAGCCGTTCTTCGATACGTGGGTCTACGGCACCGGCGGCCAGATCTGATCGGCAGGCCGGGATGCAGTCCCGGCCTGCCCGGAATCCTCGACGGCGCATGACCACCGCCTCCCTGTGCCGCAGGCAGGGGCAGGACCGTTCCTGAACCGAAGGGAGCGCCTCAGCCGGCCGCCAGCCCGACCAGCGGCACCAGCGGCGGTGCCGCCGGCTCGCTGCTCAGGCCTTCCCTGGCCAGCGCCTGCTGGTAGATCTTGAAGGCCGCCGCGTTGTACGCCACCAGGATGATGCGCAGCGGGTGCGGGTGGCTCTTCTGCCAGGTCATGGTTTCGGTGACGGCGATGGTCGCGGCCTGGTGCAGCGGGTAGCCGTACACCCCGCAGCTGATGGCCGGGAATGCGATCGATTCCAGCCCCATCTGTTCGGCCAGGCGCAGCGACTGCCAATAGCAGTTGGCCAGCAACGCGGCCTCGTCATAGCGGCCGTCGCGCCACACCGGGCCGACCGCGTGGAATACATGACGTGCCGGCAGGTTGTAGCCGTCGGTGGCGCGGACCTCGCCGGTCGGGCAGCGCACGCCCAGCCGCAATTCCGGCAGGCGCTCGCACTCGGCCAGCAGGCCCGGGCCTGCCGCGCGATGGATGGCCCCGTCCACACCGCCGCCGCCAAGCAGGGTTTCGTTGGCCGCGTTGACGATGGCGTCAACCGCCAGTTCGGTGATGTCGCCCTGCCAGACTTCGATGCTCATGGCTGTGATCTTCCCGCTCCCTGTATGAGAAAAGTGTGACGGCACACCCGGGCGACCTGCCCGTGGCCAGTCTGCACCGGTCCCGTCTCATCGGGCGCGATTCGTCTTCACGTCGCGGGTGGCAAACACGAAGGCCGCCCGGAGGCGGCCTTCGACGGATGCATCCAGTAATGGCGGTTACGGCAGACCGGCCAGCCAGTCGTCGTCCGAGCCATCGTTGACGTCGGCGAACAGCGGGGTGGAGAAGTAACGCTCGCCGGTATCCGGGGCCACCGCCAGCACCACCGAGCCGGCTTCGGCCTTGGCCGCCACTTCCAGCGCGGTGGCCACCGTGGCGCCGGAGGAGATGCCGACGAAGATGCCTTCCTCGGCGGCCAGGCGGCGCGCGATCTCGATGGCGCGCTCGTCCTGCACCGAGTAGAGCGCGTCGTAGACCTCGCGGTTGAGCACCTCCGGCACGAAGTCCGGGGTCCAGCCCTGGATCTTGTGCGGGGTGAAGTCCTTGCCGGCCAGCAGCGCGGCGCCGGCCGGCTCGGTGGCGATGATGCGGGTCTCCGGGCGGGCCAGTTTCAGCACCTCGCCAACGCCGGTCAGGGTGCCGCCGGTGCCCCAGCCGCTGACGAAGTAGTCCAGCCGTTTGCCGGCGAAGTCACGCAGGATCTCGGCGGCGGTGGTCTGGCGGTGGAAGGCCGGGTTGGCCGGATTGGCGAACTGGCTGGCCAGGAACCAGCCGTGCTGCTCGGCCAGTTCCCTGGCCTTGCGCACCATGCCGCTGCCACGCTCGGCGGCCGGGGTCAGGATGACCTTGGCGCCATAGGCGCGCATCAGCTTGCGGCGCTCGACCGAGAAGGTTTCCACCATCGTGGCGACGAACTTGTAGCCGCGTGCGGCGGCGACCATGGCCAGTGCCACGCCGGTGTTGCCCGAGGTTGCCTCGACGATGGTGTCGCCGGGCTTGATCAGGCCCTTCTTCTCGGCGTCCAGGATGATGGCCAGGGCCAGGCGGTCCTTGACCGAGCCGCCCGGGTTGAACGACTCGACCTTGACGTACACATCCACGCCAGCCGGCGCCAGGCGGTTGAGTTTGACTACCGGGGTATTGCCGATGGTGTCCAGAATGCTGTTGTAGATGGCCATGGGGTTCTCCAGGGAAGAGGGGGTCAGGCGGCGTCGGCCAGTGTCGTCGGCGGTGTCTTTGTGGAAGGTGAGGGCGGGGTGGTCCTGCCGTGCAACGGCGCGGCCCCGAACCAGTGCAGCTCGTCGGCCAACGCCGCCACCTCGCCGAGCACCAGCAGTGCGGGCGATTGCACCATGTGTTGCCGGGCGGTTTCGGGCAGGGCATGCAGCGGGCCAGTGATCACCCGCTGCTCGCGGCGCGAGCCGTTCTCGATCAGCGCGAACGGCGTGCCGGCGGCCAGTCCGGCAGCGAGCAGGCGTGCCTGGATCTGTTCCAGCGCCCCGACGCCCATGTAGAACACCAGGGTCTGCCGGGCCTTGGCCAGTTCCGGCCAATCCAGCGTGTCCATCGAGTCCTTGCAGTGCGCGGTGACCAGGCGCAGCTGCTGGGCGTGGTCGCGGTGGGTCAACGGAATGCCGGCGTACGCGGCGCAGGCCAGGGCGGCGGTGATGCCGGGCACGACCTCATAAGGCACGCCATGCGCACGCAGGAACTGCAGTTCCTCGCCGCCGCGGCCGAACACGAAGGCGTCCCCGCCCTTGAGGCGCACCACGCGGCGGCCGGCACTGGCGTGCTCCAGCATCAGCGCATGGATGTCCTGCTGCGCGGTGCTGTGGCCCTTGGCCGACTTGCCGACTTCGATGTACTCGGCATCGCGACGTGCCAACTGCAGTACTTCGATGCTGACCAGGCGGTCGTAGAGGATCACGTCGGCCTGGTTGAGCGCGCGTAGTGCCCCCAGCGTGAGCAGCCCGGGGTCGCCCGAGCCCGCGCCGACCAGCACCACCGAGCCTTGGGCCGGAGCGAACGTGCCGGCGATGGCCTCGGACAGCAGGGCATCGGCCGCGCCGTCCTGGCGACGCCGCAGCAGGCCGAGCAGGGGGCTCTCGATCAGCCGGTCGAAGAACTGGCGGCGTGCGCCCAGCTCCGGGAAACGGCTGCGGATGCTGCGTCGGTGGCGGCCAACCAGCTCCACCAGCTGGCCCCAGGCACCGTCGAACAACTGCTCCAGCTGGCGGCGCACGTGGCGGGCCACCATCGGTGCGGCACCGCCGCTGGAAATGGCGATCTGCAGTGGCCCGCGCTCGACCACCGCCGGCACGTGGAAACTGGACAGGCGGGCATCGTCGACCACGTTCACGAACAGTCGCTGTGCCCCTGCGGCGGCGGCGACGGCGCGGTTGGTCGGGACATCGTCGGTGGCCGCCACGACCAGCCAGATGTCCTTGCCCAGCCAGGCGTCCTCGAAGCTGCCCTGCAGCCACTGCAGGCGGCCGGCATCGGCCAGCTCCCGCAGGCGCGGCGTCAGTTCCGGAGCACCCACCCGCGGGCGGGCACCGGCATGCAGCAGCGCCAATACCTTGCGTTCGGCCACCGCGCCGCCGCCCACCACCAACACGGCGCGACCGGAGAGGTCGGCAAACAGCGGGAACAGGGGGGCGTCCAAGGCAGTGGCGCGGTATCGTAGGGAGAGGCCGCTGACCGTAGCGTTGCCCTCGATGGGCCGGAAATGACTTGCGTCGCCTTGCTTATCTCTTTTGGTTATAAAGCTGTTCGTGGGATTTAACCTACAGTCGGTTGCCTCACCTTCGCCTCTCCCTGTCCTGCTGCGATGACCCTGACCCAACTGCGCTACCTCGTCGCTATTGCCGACGCCGAGCTCAACATCACGCTCGCGGCCACGCGCGTGCATGCCACGCAGCCGGGCTTGTCCAAGCAGCTCAAGCAGCTGGAGGACGAGCTGGGTTTCCTGTTGTTCGTGCGCAAGGGGCGCAGCCTGGAATCGGTGACCCCGGCCGGCGAGGAAGTGATCAGCCGTTCGCGTGCGGTGCTGGCCGAGGCCAACAACATCCGCACCTACGCGGCCAACCAGCGTCGCGAGAGCCATGGCCAGTTGATCCTGACCACCACCCACACGCAGGCGCGCTTCGTGCTGCCGCCGGCGGTGGCGCGCATCAAGCAGGCCTACCCGCAGGTCAGCGTGCACCTGCAGCAGGCGGCCGAAAGCGATGCGCTGGACCTGCTCAGCCAGGGCGATGCCGACATCGCGGTGATCAGCACCGCCGGCAGCGAGCCCACCACCGGCATCGCGGTGCCGCTGTACCGCTGGCGTCGCCTGGTGCTGGTGCCCAAGGGCCATCCGCTGGACCGGGCCGGCACGGTGCCGGACCTGGCGGCATTGGCCGACTACCCGTTGATCAGCTACGAATCTTCCAAACGGCCGAGTTCGTCGTTGCGACGCGCCTTTGCCTCGCGCGAGCTGGAGCCGGACCTGGCGCTGACCGCGCTGGATGCGGACCTGATCAAGACTTACGTACGTGCAGGCCTGGGCGTTGGCCTGCTGGCGGAAATGGCGGTCAGCGGCAACGACACCGACCTGCGCGCCTGGCCGGCACCGGCCGCGATCCCCGAGTGCATTGCCTGGGCGGTGTTGCCGCGCGACCGCGTGCTGCGCGACTACGCACTGGAACTGGTGCACGTGCTCGCCCCGCAGATCGACAAGCGCGACCTGCGTCGCGTGCTGGACGGCAACCAGGAGGCCAACTGGCCCAAGCCGCCGACCTGGGAATCGTTGACCCAGACGATCACCAGCTGAGCTGGCGGCAAGCGCGGCTTCCGCCGCGAAGGCGGGACGGTGCCTGTTCCAGGTCTTCTCCCCGTTTGCGCCAAAGCAAGGGGCGCAAACGGGCAGCGGTCCGTCCACGTCGTTGGCCTACCTTCATGAAGGGCATCCTTCCGGTCCCTGTCGTTGGCCTATCTGGAACCATTGCCGGAGAAGTGATGCAGTGCTTCCCCTTTCAGCAAGGAGCCGAACCCACATGGACGAGAACGAACCCCTCATGGTGAACTGCGGCCCGCATGGGCAGCGGGTGTCGGCGGTGGTCTGCCAGCACATGCTGCGGGCCGAAGGGGCACCCACCGGCTTCATCGAGAACAGCAGCGACCCCAACAACCTGCAGGCCTGGTGCCATCGCTGCGAGGAAAAGTTCCAGCAGGAACGCGGCCTGACCGAGGCCTTCGCCGCATTCAACGACATGGCCATCGTCTGCGACCTCTGCTACGGCGCCCTCAAGGTGCGGCATGCGATCGCGGTGAACTGATCGGCGTTCCCGGCACCTGCATGCAGCGTATCCTCCTCGAAACTCCCGTCGAGGTGCGCGTGACCCGGCTTGTGATCCTTCCCGGCCTGGACGGTACGGGAACCCTGCACGAGGACTTCATCGCAGCGCTGGGCACCACCTTTGCCACGGTGCAGGTGATGGTCTATCCCGCCGACGCCGTGTTGGATTACCCATCACTGGAACGGCGGGTCCGTGCGGCTTTGCCCGACCAAGCGCCCTTCGTGTTGCTGGGGGAATCCTTCTCCGGCCCGTTGGCGATCGCCATCGCCGCCGATCCGCCCGCCAACCTGCGCGGGTTGGTCCTGTCGACCACTTTCGCGCGTGCGCCGGTGCCGTTGTCGCGGCTGTTGGCCCCGATCACCCGTGTTGCACCGGTGCACGGCGTGCCATTGGCGGTACTGCGCTGGTGGTTGCTGGGACGCTGGAGTTCGCCTGCGCTGGACCGTGCGTTGCGGCGGGCATTGCGGCAGGTCAGCCCGCAGGTCCTGCGCCATCGTGCCGGGCTGGCGATGCGGGTGGATGTGGTCGGGCTGCTGCAACGCATCCCGGTGCCGGTGGTCTACCTGCGGGCGAACGGTGACCGCCTGCTCGCCGCGGGCGCAGGGCGGTTGATCACACGCAACGTGGCGGATTGCACCTGCCTGGACATGCAGGGCCCGCACCTGCTGTTGCAGGCGGCGGCACCGGCCTGTGCGGCGGCGGTGAAAGCACAAGCCATGCGGCTGGGCTGGGTGCGGTGAGGCCGGTGCAGGTGGCGCTCGTGCGGCAAACGGTCGCACCTGCGCTGAACCGGTAATCCTGGCCTGCGCCGATAGAATGCCCGGGTCATGCGCACGGCCCGTTTTCAAACCCTGCTGCTGTATCTGGCCCTGGCCGCCACGCTGTTGATGGCATTGGCGCCGGTGGTCAGTCGCTGGGTGCAGGCCGGGCACGTCCAGCACACCCATGCGATGGCCATGCCGGGGGCGCACGCAGGCCATGCGGCGATGACCGATGCAGCGCATGCACATCACCTGGCCGGGCATGCGCCGCCCGCAGCGCCGGCCAAGGCGCCGCCCGATCCGCATGCCGCGCACGGCGAGGCGTGCGACTACTGCACCATGGCCTCGCGGTTGCTGCCATGGTTGGCGGTGCTGCTGGTACTGGCCCCGTTGTTGTACCGGCTTGCGCCGGCCTCACCACGCAGCATCCAACTGCCGCCCAGCCTGCGCTGGCCCGCGCACCCGGTGCGTGGCCCCCCGCTGTTCTCCTGAACGACATCCCCTCTTTCCTTCGTCGCGGGGGGCCCGCGGGGCGCGCGCGGCGCGCGCCCACGGCCCCCCCGCGGCTGTGTCGTATTGGAGAACTGCATGATTTCCCTTTCCCGTATGCCGGGTGCACCGGCGTGCCTGTCCGCCTGCATCTGCATGGCGCTGTTTTCACCGCCGGGATACGCCCAGGCGCGTGACCCGGCCAAGACCCTGGATACGCTGGTGGTCACCGCCGCCGCGCCGTCCTCGCCGCTGCAATGGGTGACCGACCCGCGCCTGCCGCGGCAACCGGTGCCGGCCAGTGACGGTGCCGACTACCTCAAGACCGTTCCGGGCTTTTCGGCGATCCGCAATGGCGGCACCAATGGCGACCCGGCGCTGCGCGGCATGGGCGGCTCGCGGCTGAACATCCTCAGCAACGACGGCAACCTGATCGGCGCGTGTCCCTCGCGCATGGACAACCCGCTGTCCTACATCGCCCCGGAAACCTACGACCGGCTGACCGTGATCAAGGGCCCGCAGAGCGTGCGCTGGGGGGCCGGGGCTTCGGCCGGCACGGTGCGCTTCGAGCGTGAAACCCCGCGCTTCGATGCGCCGGGCATGGAGTTGAAGGCCAGCGCGCTGGGCGGCTCCAACAACCGCAATGACCAGATGCTCGACGCCACCTTTGGCAGCACGCCGGGCTATGTGCGCGTCAACGGCAACCGCTCCGAATCGGACGACTACCGCGACGGCAACGGCGCGGTGGTGCCGTCGCGCTGGCGCAAGTGGAATGCCGATGCCGCCATCGGCTGGACGCCCGATGCCGACACCGTGGTCGAACTCAGTGCCGGCACCGGCGATGCGATCGCCCGCTATGCCGGCCGCGGCATGGATGGCGCCGGCTTCAAGCGCGACAGTTACGGGCTACGCTTCGAGAAGGACAACCTGCCCGGCGCCTGGGACAAGCTGCAGGCCAACCTGTACTACAACAACGCCGATCACCTGATGGACAACTACACGCTGCGCACGCCGAACCCGCACAGCAGCATGCCGATGCCGATGGCCTCCAACGTCGAACGGCGCACCACCGGTGGCCGGGTCAGCAGCGAGTGGCGTTGGCAGGACGTGGCCATCGTTGCCGGCGTGGATGCGCAGGACAGCCGCCATCGCAGCCGCAACGGCAAGGGCCGCGGCACCTGGCGGCAGGCGGCGTGGACGCGCGATGCGGACTTCGGCAACCAGGGCGTGTTCACCGAGTTGACCTTTGGCGAAGGTACCGCGCAGCGCTGGGTCAGCGGGCTGCGCGTGGACACGGCGCAGGTCAAGGACCGCCGGGCCACGACCGGCATGATGAACATGCCCAACCCGACCGCCGGCCAACGCCGTGACGAAACCCTGGGTAGTGGCTTCCTGCGCTACGAGCGCGACCATGGCCAGGCCTGGACCTGGTATGCCGGCGTGGGCCGCAGCGAACGCATGCCCGACTACTGGGAGCTGTTCTCCGCCAACAGCGGGCCGACGGACAGCCCCAATGCCTTCAGCGGCGTGCAGCCGGAGAAGACCACCCAGCTGGATCTGGGCCTGCAGTTCCGCAGCGAACGCCTGGATGCCTGGGTGTCGGCCTATGCCGGGCGCCTGCAGGACTACATCCTGTTTGCCTACCGCAGCGGCGGCATGATGGGCAGCACCACGCAGGCCTCCAATGTCGAGGCGCGGATCGCCGGCGGTGAAGCGGGGCTGGCGTGGCGACCCGCGCCGGGCTGGAAACTGGGCGGCACGCTGGCCTACGCCTGGGGCGAGAACCGCAGCGAAGACCGGCCGTTGCCGCAGATCCCGCCGCTGGAGGCACGCCTGAACGCCTCCTACGAGCATGACCGCTGGTCGGTCGGTGGCCTGCTGCGGGGCGTGCACCGGCAGAACCGGGTGGCCACCGACGAAGGCAACGTGATCGCGCGCGACCTTGGGCCGACGGCCGGGTTTGCCACGCTTTCGCTCAACGCCGCGTACCGCATCAGCGACCACCTGCGCGCCAGCGTCGGCGTGGACAACGTGTTCGACCGCGCCTACGCCGAGCACCTGAACCTGGCCGGCAGTGCCGACTTCGGCTTTCCGGCCGACCCGGTGCGGATCAACGAGCCGGGCCGTACCGCGTGGCTGAAGCTGGACTACCGGTACTGAGGACGGGGCCCCCGCCACCGCTCGCGGTGGTGGGGGCGCTATGGCATGCTCGGCAGGCATTGGCTCGGAGCTTTCCACGGACATGACGTATCGCGCGGTGGCATATGCAAGTACCGCTGTTGCCGGGCTGACGCCGGCCGACATCGACCATCTGCTGGTGGATGCGCGGGCGCACAACCAACTGGCCGGGGTGACCGGCGTGCTGCTGTACGACGGGCAGCAGTTCTTCCAGTACTTCGAAGGCAGCCAGGAGGGCGTTGCCCGGGTCTACGAACGCATCATGGCCTCGACCATGCACGTGAACGTGCGCGTGCTGCACGATGGGCACGTCGACCAGCTGTACTTCAGCCAGTGGCACATGGGCAGCAGCCATGCCGAGGGCAGCGTGCTGCAGAAATTGAGCAACCAACAGTGGCTGCGTGAAGCGGAGCTGCTGCAGGAGGACGTCGCCGAAGCCGGGCAGGGCACTCCTGCGTTGCGTGAGCTGCTCTCGTTCTGGGAACAGGTGCAGGCCGAGGGCTGAAGCCCCCGCCCTGGCCTTTCCCTCTGCCGCGCGGAAGGAAGGGGGGCAACGCAGGCAGCAGCGGCCTCGGTCGCGAAGCCCGTGCCGCGTTGACCACCCCGCCTTGACGGGTGCCACGCCACGCAGGGCGCATCGCAACGCGGATCAGATTTCCTCGTGCAATCCGCACTCACGCTTCAAGCCGAAGAAGCGGGTGTCCTCCTCGCGCATGCCCGGTTCCCAGCGGCGGGTAGTGTGGAAGTCGCCGATCGACACGTACCCCTGTTCCCACAGCGGG
Organism: Stenotrophomonas capsici; assembly: GCF_034961085.1. Lineage (NCBI taxonomy): Bacteria > Pseudomonadati > Pseudomonadota > Gammaproteobacteria > Lysobacterales > Lysobacteraceae > Stenotrophomonas > Stenotrophomonas capsici. The sequence goes on from NZ_JAYFUH010000249.1 coordinate 128,327, forward strand.
TGGTAGGGCAGGTCGTGCTGCTTGAGGTACTTCCACACGTCGCGGTCGCTCCAGTCGGCGATCGGGTTGACCTTGTAGCGCTCGCCCCGCCGCTGCAGCACCGGGGTGCCGGCGCGGCTGGCCGACTGGCTGCGGCGCAGGCCGGTGAACCAGGTGCCGACCTGCAGGTCGTCGAGCGCGCGCTTCATCGGCTCGACCTTGCGCAGGTTGTTGTACTGCTCGATGCCGACCACGCCCTGTTCCCACAGGCGGCCATGGCGGGCTTCCATCCAGGCGCGGCTGACCAGCGGGCGGTAGACCTTGAGGTTGAGCTTGAGCCGGTCGGTCAGCTCGTCGGCGAAGCGGTAGGTTTCCGGGAACAGGTAGCCGGTGTCGATCAGAATCACCGGTACGTCCGGCTGCTGGCTGCTGAGCAGGTGCAGTGTCACCGCCGACTGCGCGCCGAAGCTGGACGACAGCACGTGTGTGCCGGGGGCATGCTGCAGCGCCCAGCGCACGCGCGAGACGGCGTCCAGGGCCTCCAGTTCGGCGTTGAGCGGGCCCAGGTCATCCGGCAACGGCGGGGTGACGATGGCATCGTTCGAGGATCGGGGCAGGGCGCTCATGCGTGCAGTTCCACGGGAATCTGGCGGTGGGTGGGGTAGGTCGGCAGGTCGACGATGCCGGCGCGGTGCAGGAAGTCGCCGAAGCCCTCGTCCGCCGTGCGCTCGCCGGCGTAGCGGGCGAACAACGGCTCCAGCGCGGACAGGATGTCCGGCTCGGTGATGTTCTCGCGGTACAGGGTGTTCAGCCGTTGGCCGCGATGGTCGGCGCCGAGCATCAGGTTGTAGCGCCCCGGCGCCTTGCCGACCAGGGCGATCTCGCCCAGGTACGGGCGCGAGCAGCCATTCGGGCAGCCGGAGATGCGCAGCAGGATCGGTGCTTCGGCCAGGCCGTGCTGTTCCAGCAGCGGCTGCAGCTTGGCGCTGAAGTCGGGCAGGTAACGCTCGGCCTCGGCCATGGCCAGCCCGCAGGTGGGCAGGGCGACGCAGGCCATGGCGGCGCGTGCCAGCGCGGTGGGGGCCTGGTTGCCGGCATCCAGCCCGGCGCTGCGCACCAGCGCATCGATCTGCGCGCGCTGTGCGGCGGGGACGCCGGCGATGATCAGGTTCTGGTTGCCGGTCATGCGGAACTCGCCGGCGTGGAGGCGGGCGATCTCGCGCAGCGCGGTCAGGTGCGGCGCGCCGGGCAGGTCGGCGATGCGGCCGGCCGGCAGCGACAGGGTCAGGTGCCAGCGGCCATCCTCGCCCTCGTTCCAACCATAGCGGTCGCCGTTGTGCGCGAACGGCAGCGAGCGGCGCGGCTGGAAGGTGATGCCGGCGCGGCGTTCGATCTCGGCCACGACGGTGTCCAGGCCGTGGTCGTCGATGGTGTACTTGAAGCGGGCACGCTTGCGCAGGTCGCGGTTGCCGAGGTCGCGTTGGGTGGTGACCACCGCGGTGGCGACGTCGAGCAGGGCGTCGCGCGGGATGAAACCTGCGATGTTGGCCAGGCGCGGGTAGGTCTCGGCGTCGCCGTGGGTCGCCCCCATGCCGCCGCCGATGCTGACGTCGTAGCCGAGCAGCGTGCCGGCATCGTCGAGCACGCCGATGAACCCCAGGTCGTTGGCGAACACATCCACGTCGTTGACCGGTGGCAGGGCGAAGCCGATCTTGAACTTGCGCGGCAGGTACCGTTCGCCGTAGATCGGCTCCTCCTCGCTGCCGCTGCCCGCCACGCGTTCCTCGTCCAGCCAGATCTCGTAGTAGGCACGGGTGTTGGGCAGCAGGTGTTCGGACGTGCGCGCGGCGTCGGCGTACAGGGTGGCGTGCGCGCTGGACAGCAGCGGGTTGGCGGCGACCAGCACGTTGCGGTTGACGTCACCGCAGGCGGCCAAGGTGTCGATCAACGCCGCGTTGATGGCCTGCATGGTGGCCTTGAGTTCGCGCTTGATCACGCCATGGAACTGGAACGCCTGGCGGGTGGTGATGCGCAGCGAGTGATTGCCGAAGCGGGTGGCGATGGCGTCGAGCTTGAGCCATTGCGCCGGGGTGATCACCCCGCCCGGGGTGCGGGTGCGGATCATGAACTGATAGGCCGGCTCCAGCTTCTGCCGGCGGCGCTCGTCGCGCACGTCACGGTCGTCCTGCTGGTAGCTGCCGTGGTACTTGATCAGGGTCTGGTCGTCCTCGCGCAAGGCGCCGGTGACTAGGTCGGCCAGGCTTTCCAGCAGGGAGCCGCGCAGGCGGTTGCTTTCGGCCTTGATCGATTCGACGGAATGGGTGCTCATCTTCTTTCGCTATGCCAGAACAGGGGGTGGGGCGCCTTCCGGCGCGAAGTCCGCATCGCCGCGCATCACGGCTCAACCGTCAGTACACATCCCGGCCATAGCGTCCTTCCGCGTGCAGTTGCGTGAGGTACTCGCGCGCGCCGTCCTCATCCAGCCCGCCGTGTTCGCGGACCACGTCCAGCAGCGCGGCGTGCACGTCCTTGCCCATGCCGATCGCACCGCACACATACAGGTGCGCGCCGTTCTGCAGCCAGTCGTACAGGTCGCGGCCGCGGGTGCGCAGGCGCTGCTGCACGTAGACCTTGTCGGCCTGGTCGCGCGAGAAGGCCAGGTCCAGGCGATGCAGTTCCTTGCGGCGCAGCGCGTCCTGCCACTCGGTCTGGTAGAGGAAGTCGGTGTTGAAGTGGCGGGCACCGAAGAACAGCCAGTTGCGGCCGCCGGCGCCGACCTCGGCGCGCTCCTGCACGAAGGCACGGAATGGCGCCACGCCGGTACCCGGGCCGATCATGATGATGTCGCGGCTGCCGTCGGCCGGAACGCGGAAGCGTTCATTGGCCTCGACGAAGACCGGTACCTGCGCGCCTTCCTCCAGGGCGGCCAGGAAGCTGCTGGCCGCGCCCACGTGCGCCGCGCCATGGGCGTCGTAGCGCAGTTCGTCGACGGTGAGATGCACTTCCTCGCCCACCCGCTTGCGGCTGGAGGCGATCGAGTACAGGCGATGCGCGGCCGGGCGCAGGGTGCCGACCAACGCCTCGGCGCTCCAGTCCGCCGGCCAGCGGCGCAGCACGTCGACCAGTTGGTGGTCGTCGAACACGCGCGCCAGTTCGGCCTTGTGCTCGGGTTCGAGCAGCCGCCCCAGCTCCGGGTGCGCATTGCGCTCGGCCACGGTGGCCAGCAGCGGACGCGAGATGCGGGTCAGCTCACGGTGTTCGGCCAGCCACTGCGACAGCGGACGGGCCTGGCCGTCAAGGGCCACGGCCGTGTCGCCGTCCAGGCCGGTGGCGGCCAGCACGTCCTGGACCAGCGCCTGCGGATTGCGGTGGACGATGCCCAGCGCGTCGCCGGGCTCGTAGTGCAGGCCGCTGCCTTCCAGCGACAGTTCGACGTGATGCACACGCTTGTCGGCGCTGCCGTAGCGGGCATAGGCCGGCCCCTTGAAATCACGGCCGCTGATGACCTGGCGCGCCAGCAGCTCGGCGCTGAACGGGTGTTGTGCGTTGTAGGCGCTGGCATGGCGCAGCGGGGTAACGTTGCTCGGTGCCGGGCTGGCGGTTTCACCGAGGGTGGTGCGGGCATCGGCCAGGGCCTGGACACGCCAGGGCGCGGCCACCGCGTCGATGTCCAGGTCGGCTTCACCGGCCGGCTGCAGGCGTTGGGCGCCGAGTTCGGCCAGGCGGTTGTCCAGCTTGCGGGCGATGCCGCAGAACTCGGCGTAGCTGGAGTCGCCCAGGCCCAGGACCGCGTACTTGAGTTCGGGCAGCCTGGGCGCGCGCTTGCCGGCGATGAATTCGACCAGGCCGATCGCATCGTCCGGCGGGTCGCCTTCGCCCTGCGTGCTGATGACGATGTAGAGCAGGCGCTCGTTGGCCAGTTCGCGGGTGGGGTAGGCGTCGGCGCGCAGCAGGCGCACCGGCAGGCCGGCGGCCTCGACCTCGGCCGCCAGTTGCTCGGCGGCGCGGCGCGCATTGCCGGTCTGGCTGCCATAGACCACCGTCAGGCGTGCTGCTGCCGATTGAGCGGCGGGTTGTCCGCCGGGGATCACCGCCAGCGACGGCGGCGGGTGGCCCTGGGCCAGCCCGGCGGCGAAGCCGGACAGCCACCACAGGCTGTTGCCATCCAGCCCCTCCACCAGTCGCGTCAGCAGGACCCTGCGGTCTTCGGGCAAGGGGCTGGGAGGCGCGATGGCGGCGGTCATGTCCAGTCCGGTCTGATAAGGGATGACCGATGCTAGGTAAATGTTTCGTTCGCCAGAAAGGATGAGCGGTTATCGCTTCATGCCCTGCGTTTATTTCAGCCGTATGTGAGTCGGGCCCCACACTCGCCATCCAGCCTGGGCCCTGTCCGGGTACTGTGTAGCCCAGACCGGGCGTTGCCTCTGCCGACCACCTCGTGATGACCGCCAACAGATCCCTGTCCCACCTCGATCGGCTGGAAGCCGAGAGCATCCACATCCTGCGGGAAGTCGCCGCGGCCTTCGACAACCCGGTGCTGCTGTACTCGGTGGGCAAGGACAGCTCGGTGCTGCTGCATCTGCTGATGAAGGCGTTCGCGCCCGGCGTGCCGCCGATCCCGCTGTTGCACGTGGACACCCGCTGGAAGTTCCGCGAGATGATCGCCTTCCGCGACCGGCGCGTGGCCGAGACCGGCACCGAGCTGCGGGTGCATATCAACCCCGACGGCATCGCCCAGGACATCGGACCGGTGACGCACGGGCCCGGCGTGCATACCGATGTGATGAAGACCCAGGGCCTGAAGCAGGCGCTGGACAAGTGGAAGTTCGACGCGGCCATCGGCGGCGCCCGCCGCGACGAGGAGAAGTCGCGTGCCAAGGAGCGCGTGTTCTCCTTCCGCAACGACCGCCACCGCTGGGACCCGAAGAACCAGCGCCCGGAGCTGTGGAACCTGTACAACGCCCGCATCCACCCGGGCGAGAGCGTGCGCGTGTTCCCGCTGTCGAACTGGACCGAGCTGGACATCTGGCTCTACATCTACCGCGAGAACATCCCGGTGGTGCCGTTGTACTTCGCCGCCGAACGACCGGTGGTCGAGCGCGACGGCAGCCTGATCATGGTCGACGACGACCGCCTGCCATTGCAGCCGGGTGAGGTGCCGCAGCTGCGCAAGGTGCGTTTCCGCACGCTGGGCTGCTATCCGCTGACCGGTGCGATCGAGTCGGAAGCGGACACGCTGGAAAAGATCATCGCCGAGATGCTGGTGTCCACCAGCTCCGAACGACAGGGGCGCCTGATCGACCACGACCAGTCTGCCTCGATGGAGAAGAAGAAGCTGGAGGGCTATTTCTGATGAGCGCGGTCACCACTTCTTCCGATATCTCCACGTACCTGCAACAGCACGAATCCAAGCCGCTGCTGCGCTTCATCACCTGCGGCAGCGTCGACGACGGCAAGAGCACGCTGATCGGTCGCCTGCTGTACGAAAGCAAGCGCCTGTTCGATGACCAGCTGGTCGCGCTGGAAGCAGACAGCCGGCGCCATGGCACGCAGGGCGAGCGCATCGATTACGCGCTACTGCTCGATGGCCTGGCCGCCGAGCGCGAGCAGGGCATCACCATCGACGTGGCCTACCGCTACTTCGATACCGACGCCCGGAAGTACATCGTCGCCGACTGCCCGGGGCATGAGCAGTACACCCGCAACATGGCCACCGGTGCGTCCACCGCCGACGTGGCGGTGGTGCTGGTGGATGCGCGCAAGGGCCTGCTGGCGCAGACCCGCCGGCACAGCTACATCATCTCGCTGCTCGGCATCGCCCATGTGGTGCTGGCGGTCAACAAGATGGACCTGGTGGACTACGACGTCGACGTGTTCGCGCGCATCGTCCAGGACTACCAGGCACTGGCCGCGCAGCTGGGCATCGCCCACGTGCAGGCCATCCCGTTGTCGGCGCTGGAAGGGCAGAACCTGTCCGTGCGTTCGGCGCTGACGCCGTGGTACGACGGCCCGAGCCTGCTGGAGCACCTGGACACGCTCGTGCTGGAAGACCGTGATGCCGCCAGTGGGCTGCGCCTGCCGGTGCAGTGGGTCAACCGGCCCAATCAGGATTTCCGCGGCTTTGCCGGCACCGTGGCCGCCGGGCAGGTACGTGCGGGCGACGCGGTGGTGGTGTTGCCGTCGGCACGCCGCTCCACGGTCCGGCAGGTGCTTGGCCCGGACGGCCCGCTCGACGTCGCCACGGCCGGGCAGGCGGTGACGCTGACGTTGACCGACGAGGTGGATGTCAGCCGTGGCGACGTGATCGCCGCCGCCGACGATCCGCCGGAGGTGGCCGACCAGTTCGCCGCCCACGTGCTGTGGATGGATGATGCCGCGTTGCTGCCGGGGCGCCCGTATTGGCTGCAGATCGGCAGCCGCACCGTGGCCGCCAGCATCAGCGAGATCAAGCACCGCGTGGACGTGAACACGCAGGAGCACCTGGCCGCCAAGCGGCTGGAGCTCAACGAGGTGGGCTTCTGCAACCTGTCGCTGGATGAGCCGGTGGCTTTCGCGGCCTACGCGCAGAACCGCGCGCTGGGCGGCTTCATCCTGATCGATCGGCAGAGCAATGCGACCGTGGCCGCCGGTACGCTGGACTTCGCGCTGCGCCGCGCCGGCAACGTGCACTGGCAGCACTTGGACGTGGACAAGGCCGCGCGGGCCCGCATCAAGGGCCAGCAGCCCAAGGTGCTGTGGTTCACCGGCCTGTCCGGGGCCGGCAAGTCCACCGTCGCCAACCAGGTGGAGAAGCGCCTGCACGCGCAGGGCCGGCATACCTTCCTGCTCGATGGCGACAACGTCCGCCACGGGCTCAACCGCGACCTGGGCTTCACCGACGAGGACCGCGTGGAGAACATCCGCCGGGTGGCCGAGGTGGCGCGGCTGATGGCCGATGCCGGGCTGGTGGTGCTGGTCAGCTTCATCTCCCCGTTCCGGGCCGAGCGGCAGATGGCGCGCGAGCGTTTCGAGCCGGGCGAGTTCATCGAGGTGTTCGTCGACGTACCGCTGGAAGTGGCCGAAGCACGTGACGTGAAGGGCCTGTACCGCAAGGCGCGTGCCGGGCAGATCCCCAACTTCACCGGCATCGATTCGCCCTATGAAGCACCGGTGGCGCCGGAGCTGCATCTGCGGGCGGACCGTGAGAGCGTGCCGGCCATGGTCGAGCAGGTGTTGAAGGCGCTGGAGCAGGGATGAGGCAGCGGCTCAACAGGGCGCGGGCGGGCAGATAGGGCTGCCTGCCGTGCCTTCTCCCATTCATGGGGGAAGCCGGCCGAAGGGCGGAGGAGGGCGGGTGCCCGTTGGCCTTTCGGGGGAAGGTGAAAGGCCGCCCTCATCCGGTGCTGCGCACCACCTTCTCCCGTGGACGGGAGAAGGGAACAGCAACAGCAACAGCCAAAGCCAAAGCCAAAGCCAAAGCCCCCGTTCCCCCCCTAACGGCACATATCACCGTAACCGGCGGCCGCTAGACTGCTGGATCGTGTAAATGACGGGATTGTGTATGTTGCGGCGTTCTGCCTTCACCGTGGCTGGGGCCACTGTCCTGGCACTGGCCCTGGCCGGTTGTAACCGCAAGGGCGCTGAAACGCCACGCCAGGCCGGCGACGCCGTGCCGGTCACCCTCCAGGTGGTGCAGCCTTCGGCCTGGAATGACACGCTGCAGGCCATCGGCACCGCCAAGGCGCGCGAGTCGATCATCGTCACCGCCAAGGTCAGCGAGATCATCGACAAGGTGCATTTCGAAAGCGGCCAGCAGGTGACGACCGGTACCCCGCTGGTCACCCTGCGCGGCGATGCCCAGCAGGCGGCGCTGGCCCAGGCCCAGGCGACCTTCGCCGAGGCCGATCGGCTGTACCTGCGCCAGCGTGAGCTGGCCGCCCAGCAGCTGGTCGCGCATTCCACCCTGGACACCCAGAAGTCCATCCGTGACGCCGCCGAGGCGCGCGTGCGGCAGATGCGCGCGGACATCACCGACCGCCAGGTACGGGCGCCATTCGCCGGGGTACTGGGCATCCGCCAGGTCAGCCCGGGCTCGCTGGTCACCCCGACCACCGCCATCGCCACGCTGGATGACATCTCGCGCGTGCACGTCGATTTCCAGGTGCCGGAGGCCGAACTGGCGTCGCTCCAGCCGGGCGACAAGGTCACCGGCAGCAGCGTCGCCTACCCGGGGCGCAGCTTCGACGGCGAGGTGAGCACCGTCGATGCGCGCGTGGACCCGGGCAGCCGCGCGGTCACCGTGCGCGCCGATTTCGTCAACGCCGACCACGCGCTGCGGCCGGGCATGCTGCTGGACGTGCGGGTGTTCCGCCCCGAGCGGCAGGCGCTGGTCATTCCCGAGATCGCGGTGGTGCAGGTCGGACGGGATTCGTTCGTGTACCGGGTCAAGGACGATGCCAGCGTCGAGCGGGTTGACGTGCGGACCGGCACCCGCCGCGCCGGCGTGGTCGAGATCACCGAGGGCCTGAAGGCCGGCGAGCGCATCGTCGTCGATGGCACCGGCAAGCTGCGCCCGGGCATCCGGGTTGAGGATGCCCGGCGGCCGGCCAAAGCGGCGCCGGCCGCGGCCACCGGGGCGAAGGCCGGATGAAGCTTTCCGATCTTTCGATCAAGCGGCCGGTGCTGGCCGTGGTGATGAGCCTGCTGCTGGTGGTGCTGGGCGTGATGTCGTTCAACCGCCTGACCCTGCGCGAGCTGCCGGCCATCGACCCGCCCATCGTGTCGGTGTCGGTGGACTACACCGGCGCCTCGGCGGCGGTGATCGAAAGCCGTGTCACCCAGGTGCTGGAAGACGCGCTGGCCGGCATCGAGGGCATCGATACGATCAACGCACGCAGCACCAACGGGCGTGCCTCGGTCAGCATCGAGTTCACCGCCAACCGCGACATCGAGGCCGCCGCCAACGACGTGCGCGACGCGGTCAGCCGGGTTGCCGACCGCATGCCGGAAGAAGCACGCCCGCCGGAGATCGCCAAGGTCGAGAGCGATGCCGACCCGATCATCTGGTTCAACATGGCCTCCTCGGCGATGGATACGCTGGAGCTCAGCGACTACGCCGAGCGCTACGTGGTGGACCGCTTCTCCAGCATCGACGGCGTGGCACAGGTGCGTATCGGTGGCCGCCAGCGCTACGCGATGCGGATCTGGCTGGACCGCGACCAGTTGGCCGCGCGCGGGCTGACCGTCAACGAGGTCGAAACCGCGCTGCGCAACGAGAACGTCGAGCTGCCGGCCGGCCGCATCGAGTCGGCCGACCGCGACTTCACCCTGCGCGTGGAGCGCAGCTATGTCGCGCCGGCCGACTTCGCCAGCATCCCGCTGGGCAAGGGCAACGATGGCTACGTGGTGCGCCTGGGCGACGTGGCCAAGGTCGAGCTGGCCTCGTCCGAGCGCCGCGCGTACTACCGCAGCAATGGCGAGCCGGGCATCGGCCTGGGCATCGTCAAGACCTCCACCGCCAACGCGCTGGACGTGGCCCGCGCCACCCGCGCCGAGGCCGAGCGCATCGCCCAGACCCTGCCCAAGGGCACCCAGATCTTCGTCGCCTTCGACAACACCACCTTCATCGAGGCGGCGGTCGAGCGCGTGTACTGGACGCTGGTCGAGGCGATGCTGCTGGTGCTGGCGGTGATCTGGCTGTTCCTGGGCAGCCTGCGCGCGGCGCTGATTCCCGCGGTGACCGTGCCGGTCTGCCTGGTGGCGGCGTTCATCGCGTTGTTTGCGTTCGGGTTCTCGATCAACCTGTTCACCCTGCTGGCGCTGGTGCTGTGCATCGGCCTGGTGGTCGATGACGCCATCGTCGTGGTGGAGAACGTGCAGCGCCGCATCGACCTGGGCGAGCCGCCGCTGGTGGCCGCGCGGCGTGGCACCGCGCAGGTAGCGTTCGCGGTGATCGCCACCACCGCGGTGCTGGTGGCGGTGTTCCTGCCGGTGGGCTTCCTGGAAGGCAACACCGGCCGCCTGTTCCGCGAACTGGCGGTGGCGCTGGCCGCGGCGGTGGCGTTGTCGGCCTTCGTCGCGCTGACGCTGACGCCGATGATGGCCTCCAAGCTGCTCAAGCCGCACAGCGAGCAGAAGCCCGGCCGCATCAACCGCTTCGTCAACCGCGAGCTGGAGCGCGTCTCGGCCGCCTATGGCCGGGTGCTGGACCGCCACGTGCAGCGCACCTGGATCTTCGGCGTGGTGATGCTGGCCGCGCTGGGTGCCAGCTGGGGCCTGTTCAAGCTGTTGCCCTCGGAGCTGGCGCCGGCCGAGGACCGCGGCTCGTTCCAGATCATGATCGACGGCCCGGAAGGCGCCGGCTACGACTACACCGTCGGCCAGGTGCAGCAGGTGGAGCAGATCGTGGCGCGTTTCGTCGGCCCGGAAGAGCCCATCGTGCGCGCCAATCCGCGCGTGCCCGGCGGCTGGGGCAACAGCGAGGAAATGCACACCGGCCGCATCAGCGTGTTCCTGCAGCCGTGGCGCGACCGCCACGAGGCCACCAGCGACGTGGCCAACGACCTGCAGAAGGAACTCAACGGCCTGAGCGGCGTGCGCGTGCGCACGATGGTCGGCGGCGGCCTGGTGCGCAGCATGGGCCAGCCGTTCCAGATCGTGCTTGGCGGCCCGGAGTACGCGGAGATCGCGCAGTGGCGTGACCGCCTGCTGGCGCGCATGGCCGATTACCCCGGGCTGGTCGGTGCTGACTCCGACTACAAGGAAACCCGCCCGCAGATGCGCGTGAACATCGACCGCCAGCGCGCGGCCGACCTGGGCATCTCGGTCACCGCCATCGGCCGCGCGCTGGAAACCATGATGGGCTCGCGCCGCGTCACCACGTTCGTGGACAACGGCGAGGAATACGACGTGCTGGTGCAGGCCGGCCGCGAGGGACGTACCTCGCCGGCGGACCTGTCGGCCATCCAGGTGCGGGCACGCTCCGGCGAACTGGTGCCGCTGTCCAACCTGGTCACGCTCAGCGAAGTGGCCGAGGCCGGCAGCCTCAACCGCTTCAACCGCCTGCGCGCGATCACCATCAGCGCCAACGTCGCCCCGGGCCACACGCTGGGCGAGACCATCGCCTGGGTACAGGACGTGGCGCGCGAGGAACTGCCGGAGTACGCGCAGATCGACTGGAAGGGCGAGTCGCGCGAGTACCAGAGCACCGGCAGTGCGGTGCTGCTGACCTTCGGCATGGCCTTGCTGGTGGTGTACCTGGTGCTGGCCGCGCAGTTCGAGAGCTTCATCCACCCGTTGGTGATCATGCTGACCGTGCCGCTGGGCGTGCTCGGCGCGTTCCTGGGCCTGTACATCAGCGGCGGTACGCTCAACCTGTTCAGCCAGATCGGCATCGTGATGCTGGTGGGACTGGCGGCCAAGAACGGCATCCTGATCGTGGAGTTCGCCAACCAGCTGCGCGACGAGGGACGCAACGTGCACCAGGCCATTGTCGAATCGTCGGTGGTGCGCCTGCGCCCGATCCTGATGACCTCCATCGCCACCGTGGTCGGTGCCATCCCGCTGGTGCTCGCCGGCGGACCGGGCTCGGCCAGCCGCGCCACCATCGGCATCGTGGTCATCTTCGGTGTCACCGTGTCCACGTTCCTGTCGCTGTTCGTGGTGCCGGCGTTCTACGCGTTGCTGGCCCCGTACACACAGTCGCCGGAGACCGTGGCCAACGAGCTGGAACGGCAGGAGCGCCAGACCCCGCCGGTGGGCGGGCATGCCTGAGCCGAGCAGCGTCGGGCATGAATGGGGCGGTGTCCGCACCGCCCGGTGATGATCCGTGCCGCGGCGGCAAGGGGGCTGCCGCAGCCGGGGGGATGTTCAAGCAGGGATGCGCCGAGTACGGCACCGACCGTCGATCGGTGCCCAGGGATGGCCAGCGGTATGACATGCGTTGCGGCTCCCGGCTTGGGAGTTTGCCGCAATTGGCCCGATAGGCGTGCACAGCACGGCTCAATCGTGGAAGAATCGGTCGGTCCCGGGGCCCGGGGCGTGATCACTTTCAGCTTTCCGGGGAAATACGTGGAATCCATCGTCGAATACATCAACGGCATCATCTGGAGCAACGCCCTGATCTTCATGTGTCTGGGCGCAGGTCTGTGGTTCACCCTCCGTACCCGTTTCATGCAGATCCGCGGCTTCGCGGAAATGTGCCGGCTGACCGTGCGCGGCCAGAAGTCCGAAGCTGGCGTGTCCTCCTTCCAGGCGCTGGCCATGTCGATGGCCGGGCGCATGGGCATCGGCAACATCGCCGGCGTGGCCACCGCCATCGCCTACGGCGGCCCCGGCGCGATCTTCTGGATGTGGGTGATGGGCTTCCTGGGCGCCTCCACCTCCTACGTCGAGTCGACGCTGGCCCAGATCTACAAGGTCAAGGACGGCGAAGGCCGCTACCGTGGCGGCCCGGCGTATTACATCGAGAAGGCCATGGGCCTGAAGTGGTACGCGGCCGCCTTCGCGCTGGCCACGGTCGTCGCCGCGGGCTTCCTGCTGCCGGGCGTGCAGGCCAATGCCATCGCCGACAGCGCGGTGGCGGTGATGTGCTCCGGGGCCGATGCCTGTGCCTCGATGGGCGGCGCCAGCAGCATGAAGCTGTGGATCGGCATCGCCGTGGCGGTGCTGCTGGGCGTGATCATCTTCGGTGGCGTCAAGCGCATCGCCAGCTTCGCCGAGGTGGTGGTGCCGTTCATGGCACTGGGCTTCATCCTGATGGCCATCGTGGTGATGATGCTCAATGCCAGCAAGGTGCCGACGATGTTCGCCGACATCTTCTCCAGCGCCTTCGGTGCGCACGCGGCGTTCGGCGGCATCATCGGCCAGGCCATCGCCTGGGGCGTCAAGCGCGGCATCTACGCCAATGAGGCCGGCCAGGGCACCGGCCCGCACGCCGCCGCCGCCGCCGAGGTCTCGCACCCGGCCAAGCAGGGTTACGTGCAGGCCTTCGCCATCTATTTCGACACCATGCTGGTGTGCACCTCGACAGCGTTCCTGGTGCTGTCCACCGGCATGTACAACGTGTTCCGCGAAGTCACCGTCGACGGGGTGCAGAAGCTGGAGGCCATCGTCACCGGCGTGCCCGGCGTGGCCCCGTCCGAAGGTGCCTTGTTCACCCAGGCCGCGGTGGAGTCGGTGATGCCGGGCTGGGGCGCGGGTTTCGTGGCGCTGGCGCTGTTCTTCTTCGCCTTCACCACCATCATGGCCTACTACTACATGGCCGAAACCAACCTGACCTACCTGGCCGGCAGCAACCGCACCCATCCGGCGGCCACGCTGGTGCTGCGCCTGGGCATCATGGGCATGGTGGTGTTCGGCGCCTTCCACAACGCCAAGATGGCGTGGGCGCTGGGCGACATCGGCGTCGGCCTGATGGCCTGGTTGAACGTGATCGCGATCCTGATCCTGCAGAAGCCGGCGATGCTGGCGCTGACCGACTACGAGCGGCAGAAGAAGCAGGGCCTGGACCCGGTCTTCAACCCGGATGCACTGGGCATCAAGAACGCCGACTTCTGGCGCACCAACAAGTAAGCGAGTACTCAAGCAGTGAGCAACCCCTGGAACAACCGACGCCCGTCCTCCCGCCCGCCGCGCGCGACCCCGTTGCCGGCCAGCCCGCGCGATGGCGCAGGGGCCGGTGGCCCGCCGGTGCGTGGCAGCGACGAGCTGCGCCTGTATGGCTTCAACGCCGTGCAGGCCATGTTCGCCCGCCGTCCGCAGGCGTTGCGCAAGCTGTACCTGGCCGAGGACATGATCCCGCGGCTGCAGCCGGTGCTGAAATGGTGCGTGGCCAACCGCGTCGGCTACCGCGTGGTGGGCGATGGTGATCTGAACAAGCTCGCCGCCACCACCCACCACGAAGGCGTCGTCGCCGACGTGGTGCGGCAGGAGCCGCTTGCGCTGGCGGCGTGGCTGGACACCTTGGCCGACGGCCCGGCGCTGGCCCTGTGGCTGGATGGCGTGGGCAACCCGCACAACTTCGGCGCGATCCTGCGTTCGGCGGCGCATTTCGGTGTGTCGGCGATCCTGCTGCCGGCCGAGTCCACGCTGGCGTTGTCCGGTGCGGCGGCACGCGTTGCCGAAGGCGGCGCCGAGGCGGTGCAACTGGTCCGCCTGCCGGCCCTGCCGCAAGCGCTGGCGCAACTGCGTGGCGCCGGTTTCGGGTTGGCGGCCACGTTGGTCGAGGGGGGCGAGAACCTGTTCACCACGGCGCTACCGGCGCGCATGGTCTACGTGATGGGCGCCGAAGGCGAAGGCATGGACCGCGATTTCGCGCAGGGCTGTGACCTGCGCCTGTCCATCCCCGGCACCGGCGCGGTGGAAAGCCTCAACGTGGCCTCGGCTACCGCGGTGTTCCTGTCCAGCTGGTGCAGCCGTCACGCCAAGGCGTGATCGGTGCGATCCGGGTTGAACGACAAAGGCGCCGACGGCGCCTTTGTCGTTCATGGTAGAGCGGAATCACGCTCCACTGAGGCCTTGCAGGGAATAGCCCTGCCGGGCACGGCTCGGCACCCCGTGCAACGAAAAGGCGCCTTGCGGCGCCTTTCCGGTCACGGCCCGGGCGATCACTCGCGCGGCGGCACCACGTCCTTGGCCTCGCTGCCGAAGCTGCCTTCCGATTCGGCGGCCAGGTAGGCGAATACGGTGTAAGCGGCCACGTTCTGCGCCAGCGCCTTCGGGTCGATCTTGTCCAGGGTGTCGTCCGGGGTGTGGTGCAGGTCGAAATAATCGGTCCCGTCCTGCGCCAGCCAGGCCCAGGCGCCGCCCTTGGCCGCCAGCGGGCCGACATCCGGGCCCGGACCGCCCTTGCCCGGCTGGTACTCGATGCCCAGCGGTGCCAGTGCTTCGGCGATCTGGCGGGTGGCCTCGCGCGAGCCCTCGGCATTGCCCGAGCCGGTGTTGAACGCATAGATGCGGCCCGCGCCGAAATCGCTTTCGGCCGCGATGTGCTGCTGCACGATCTCGCCGGCCTGCACGCGCGCGGCAGCGTAGGCCTTGCCACCGTGCAGCCCCTGTTCCTCGTTGGCGAAGGCGATGACGCGGATGGTGCGCTTGGGCGCCTGCTTGAGCTGGCCGATCAGGTGGCCGGCCGCCATGGTGATGCCGACGCCTGCGCCGTCATCGATCGCGCCGGTGCCCAGGTCCCACGAATCCAGGTGACCGCCGATCACCACCACTTCCTTGGGCAGGCTGCGGCCGGTGATCTCGCCGATCACGTTCTGCGAGGTGTAGCTGCCATCCCAGCCGCAATCCAGCGCGATGCGGATGCGGGTGGCACCGCGCGCGACCAGCCGGTTGAGCTGGTCTGCATCCGGGCCGGACAGCGCGGCCGACGGTACCGGCGTCAGGCCTTCATCGAAGCGGGTGATGCCGGTATGCGGCATGCGGTGCGAATCGGTGCCGGCCGAACGCATGATGTAGCCGATCGCGCCCTTGCGGATGGCCTCGGACGGGCCGCGGCTGCGCACGGTGCCGCCGATGCCGTAGTCCTCGCCACTGCGGCTGCGGTTCATGGTGAAGTCGACGTAGGCGATCTTGCCCGCCAGCGAACCTTCCGGTGCGGCCTTCAGGGCATCCAGGCCTTCGAAGCGCACTACTTCGGCTTCGACCGTTCCGGCCGGGCTGCCGCCCAGGGCGGTGATGGTCAGCGGTTGCGGATGCGCGCCGAGTACCGAGGCGTGTTCACTGCGACGCTCCCACTTCGGGAAGGTGACCGGCTCGGTCCAGACCTTGTCGAAACCCAATGCCTTGAACTTGGCCTTGGCCCATTCCACGGCACGGGCATCGGCTTCGCTGCCGGCCATGCGCGGCCCGACTTCGGTGGTCAACGACTCCACCACCTGCCAGCCGGTGGTGTCGGCCAGCGCCTGTTCGCGCAGCTGCGCGGCGGTGCTGATCGCCGCATCGGGGATGCGGGTCGGGGCGGGGGCGTTCGTCGCGCCGGCCGTGGCGCACAACAGCAAGGTGGCAAGGGCGAGGGCAGTGCGACGCATGGGTTCCGCTCCGAGGTAAAGAATCACTGACTTTAGCAGCGTGATCCGGCCGCCGAATGTGCCGGTTGGGGGGGGGATGGCGGCGCTGCCTGGCGCAGTTGGAGCGTCACGATGTGAACCGCTGCCCAGAACGTTCGCTACGCAGATGCGGATGAGCCAGACTTCAGGAGTTTTCCCGCTGCGCCGCGCCATGTCCGCGGGCGAGCCTACGCGACCACCGATGGGGTGGATGAGCGCGTAGCTGGAGCAAGCATGAAGTGGCAGCACAGGATGGCAGCCCCGTTGTTCTCGATGGCCCTGATGCCGGCGGTGGCCCTGGCCCAGGAGTCACCGCAGGATTCCCAACAGGCCCGTTTCACCGGGCCACTGATCACCTCCAACCCGGCGGCTTATACGCCCGGGCATTTCTATCTGCAGCCCTATCTGATCAACACGCGCCAGCGCGGGTACTACGATGGTCAGGGCAATCGCTTCGGGTTGGGCGAGCACGGCAGCGACCTGCAGCTGAACCTGCTGGCCGGTTATGGCATCAGTGAGCGGCTCACCGGGCAGCTCTCGCTCAGTGCCGGGCGGGCACGCATCGGCCAGCAGCGCGCCGATGGGCTGCGCTTCGGCGACAGCACGCTCAAGCTCAACTACGTGCTGCGCCCACGGGCGGCTTCGACGGGTGACATGGTCATCAGTACCCAGGTGAGCCAGACGCTGGCCACGGGCAGTTACGACGAGCTTGGCGGCAATGCCCTCAATGGGCGTGGCAACGGCGCAAGGCGCACCGCTCTTTCCCTGGTGGGCCAGCAATGGTTGCCGATGTCCAACGGC
This sequence comes from Stenotrophomonas capsici, assembly GCF_034961085.1. Lineage (NCBI taxonomy): Bacteria > Pseudomonadati > Pseudomonadota > Gammaproteobacteria > Lysobacterales > Lysobacteraceae > Stenotrophomonas > Stenotrophomonas capsici. Next base: position 145,138 of record NZ_JAYFUH010000249.1, read on the forward strand.
CACACGCTGCGGTGGCGCTGGCAGGTGGGCTGGAGTCCGTCGCCTGGCCGCGTCGACGTGGAGGGAACCAGCGTGTTTGGTACCGGGGATGCCTTCCGCGGCGCGATGCGCCACGGCAGCAACACCAGCGCCGCGGTGGGGTTCGAATACAGCCTCAGCCCGGATTGGGCACTGGCGTTGGACGTCACCGCCTCACGCGACGGGCGCGCGGTGTTGCAGGGGTGCCATGCCCCTGCGCAGGGGCGTTGCGTCCAGGGGCAGCGTCGCACCGACCCACGCAGCCGCAGTTTCAGCGCGGCACCGGCCATCGAATACATCCACAGTGATCGGGTGGGCTTCCTGCTCGGGGCCGAGATGTCGCTGCCGGGCGGGCGCAACAGCGCGTCGTTCGTCAGCCCCCAGTTCTCGGCGATGCTGACCTTCTGATCGGCGCAGACGAAAACGGCCGGAAGGAAGTCCTTCCGGCCGTTGCATCAACGCCCGGGGCGCCTCAGCGCTTGTTGAGGCTGTCGCGGATCTCGCGCAGCAACAGCACTTCCTCGGACGGCTCGGCCGGTGCCGCCGGGGCCTCTTCCTTCTTGCGCGAGAGCCTGTTGACCACCTTGACCAGCATGAAGATGGCGAAGGCGACGATGATGAACTGGATCAGGGTGTTGATGAAATCACCGTAGCCGATCACCACCGCCGGGATCTCCTTGCCGTCGGCACCGATCTTGGCGGGGGCCAGGGTCCAGGCCAGCGCCGAGAAGTCGACGTTGCCGATCAGCCAGCCGATCGGCGGCATGATCACCTTGTCCACCAGCGAGGTGACGATCTTGCCGAACGCGCCGCCGATCACGACACCGACCGCCAGGTCGATGACGTTGCCGCGCATGGCGAATTCCTTGAACTCGCTAATCATTCCCATGAAGTTCTCCTGTTCGTACGGATGGGGGAGCTGGCGCAGCCTACTCCATCGGATGTCGTCAGGCGATCACACCCTGGCAGCGGGCGATGTCACCCAGCCGTGCATCGAAGCGGTCGCCCTTGTGCAGTGCGGCCACGCCGGCCGGCGTGCCCATGAACACCAGGTCGCCGGCACGCAGTGCGTACAGCTTGGACAGCTCGTGCAGGATCTCCGGGACGTTCCAGATCATCTGGTCCAGGGTGGATTGCTGGCGCACCTGGCCGTTGATCTCCAGCGACAGGCGCACCGCTTCCAGCGGGCCCACCTGGTCGGCCGGCACCAGCGTGCTGACCGGCGCCGAATGATCGAACCCCTTGGCGATGTCCCAGGGCCCGCCCTTGGCCTTGGCCGCGGCCTGCAGGTCACGACGGGTCAGGTCCAGGCCCACGCCATAGGCGGCCACCAGCGACAGTGCGGCGTCGACCGGCAGCACGCCGGCCGGTGCATCCCTGCCCAGCGCCACGACCAGCTCCACCTCGTGGTGCAGGTCGGCGGTGGCGGGCGGATAGGGCACTTCGGCATCGCCGGTGACGATGGCATCGGCCGGCTTCATGAAGAACATCGGCTGCCCGCGGTCGCTCGGTGCAGCGGGCGTGGCCCCCATCTCGCGCGCATGGTCGGCGAAGTTGCGGCCCACGCAATAGATGCGGCGTACCGGGAACGTACTGCCGCCGGCCACAGGTACACGGGGCAGGGTCGGGGTGGGGATCAGGTCGGTCATGGTTCGCGTCCAGGTGAAACGACGCGAAAGTCTAGCGGAGTTGTGCCCGGCCAAGTGCTGCAGCGGGGCCGGGAACTCAGGCGCCGGTGCTGTGCGGCAGTGCGGCCTTGCGCACCACGCGGTATTCGGCGTCGACCACCGACGGGTCAGCCTTGCCGGCGTTGCGGCGCTTGCGTGCTGCCAACAGCTTCCAGGCGATCCCGCCGAGGATCATCGCGGCACCGACAAACACGCCGGCCACGACCAGCACCGCCAGGATGGCCAGGCCTAGCAGGCCGAGTGCAATCCGTACGAGCGGGTTGCGCGGCTTGCGCGGCTCGAACAGGTTGCGGAGCTTGGAGAACTGGACGTAACGGATGCGCATGAAAGGGGTGTGACCGTTTGGCTGCCGGCGAGTATCGGCGGCGATGCGGGGTAATGCGTGAAGTTGTCGTTAATTCTTGCCTGAATATGTCATCCGGACAATGGTTCCGGTCAGCTTGGTCATGGTCTGGATGGCTGCGTGCGACAATCGCGGTTCGAATCGCGCCGGTGTTCCAGATGTCTTCCGTATCCTCGCCCGAAACTGAATTGGCAAAACTCAATGACCTGCCCGATGGTGGTTTCCACGCGGTGACCGCCACCCTGCAAGGGGATGCCGAAACCCTGGTGCTGTACCGCGATGGCGCGCAGGTGCGTGCCTGGTTGAACGTCTGTCCGCATGCCGGTCGCGCGCTGGACTGGGCGCCGGGGCAGTTCCTCAAGAGCCGCGAGGGACACCTGGTGTGCGCCGTGCACGGTGCTTCGTTCGAACTGGAAGGCGGCATCTGCGTGGCCGGCCCGTGCAAGGGCGATTCGCTGCGCGCGGTACCCGTTGAAGTGCGTGACGGACGGGTGCTGTTGGCCGGTGCGTAGAAGCGGTGTAAGTCGCCAGGTCCGTCGGCGCTTGTCACACACGTATTGAATTGCTGGCCCGCAGGCAGGAATGCAAGTTCCGCATCGTGATTGACGATGGCACGTGCTGCGCCAGCCGCGCTCCTACGGACGGAGCCATCGGTTGCTTCGCCGCCAGGAGCGCCTGGACGGCCGCGCGTCGCTTCAGAACATCAGGTTGATCATCACCACCACGATGATCGTGTAGAGCAGCGACAGCGGGCCGCCGACGCGCCACATCTCGCGCGGGGTGTACTTGGCCGGGCCCATCGCCATCGAGATCACCGGGTTGGAGGCGGTCATCAGGTTGTTGGACGCCGACAACGCCACGATCAGCGCGAACGCGGTGGGGTTGCCGCCGGCTGCCAGCGCCAGGTTGACCGCGATGGGCACCATGACGATGGTGGCGCCGACGTGGCTGATCACCAGCGAGAACGCGGTGGTCAGCAGGGCCAGTGCCAGTTCCAGCGCCCAGACCGGGATGCCGGTGGGCAGCTTGTCGATGGTGTGGCCGGCGATCCAGGCCGCCGCGCCGCTGCTGTCCATCGCCCAGCCCAGCGGGATCAGCCCGGCCATCATGAAGATGGTCTTCCAGTTGATCGCCGCGTAGGCCTCGTCCATGCGCAACACGCCGGTCAGCAGCATGCCGGCCACGCCCATGAGCAGGGTCAACGCCACCGGCAGGTGCGAGGTCAGCGCGATGATGATGGTGATGGCGAAGATCGCCATGGCGATCTTGAACTTGTGCGGACGCTGCTCGCCCTTGGGGTAGTCGGTGACCACCACGAAGTCACGGCTGCCCGCGGCGGTGGCGAGGTCCTGCCAGATGCTGTGGAAGACCAGCATGTCACCGGCGCGCAACGGCGTGTTGCGCACGTCCTCGCGGATGACCTGCTTGTCGCGGTTGATCGCCAGCAGGCTGATGCCACGCTCCTTGCGCAGGCGCAGCTCGCCGGCGGTCTTGCCGATCACCCGCGAGGTCGGTGGCACCACGGCCTCGGAGATGCCGGCGCGCGCCGGGTTGAACAGGTCGCCCAACTGCTTCAGGCGCGAGGACATGCGCAGGAACTGGTTCTGCGCGAAATCCGAGACCTGCTGCCGCGGCCCCATCGCGCCGATCACGCTGCCCACCCAGATGCGCATGTCCGCCGGCGGTGCCAGGCGGGTGTCGTCGCCGGTCTTCAGGGCCAGCAGCAACGGTGCATCGAACAGGTTCTCGGCATCGCTGACGGTCATGCCGACCAGCGGGCTCTCGGCGGTGACCAGCAACTCGAACACGTCGCCCTCGATGCCGTAGGCTTTGGCGAAGTAGCTCTCGGTGCGTGCCGGCGCCTGCGCATCGTCGCCTTCGCTGCCCTCCTCCTCCCGGAGCTTGCGGCTGCCATAGAAGTGGAAATAGGCCAGCGAGGCGATCACCAGCGCCACGCCGATCGGCAGCGGCGCGAACATCCGCAAGGGCTCGATCGTCGCGGTGCCGGAGGGCAGGTTGTTGTTGGCCGACATCAACAGGTCGTTGAGCAGGATCAGCGGCGAGTTGCCGACCATGGTCAGCGCGCCGCCCATCACGATGGCGGCGGATATCGGCAACAGCAGGCGTTTGAGGGTCAGCGTCGTGCGCGATGCCAGCCGCGAGGCCACCGGCAGGTACAACGCCATCACCGAGGGGTTCTGCATGAACGAGGAGTTCAGGCCGGCGGTGGCGGTGGTCAGCAGCAGCAGGCGTTTCTCGACGCCGTGCGAGCGCCGCAGCAGCCAGCCGGCCAGCCGGTTCAACGCGCCGGTGCGGTCCAGCCCGGCGCCGAGGATGGTGGTGGCGATGATGCTCATCACCGCGTTACCGGAGAAACCACCGAAGATTTCTTCCGGTGCGATCAACCCGGTCACGCCGAGCACCACCATCACCACCAGCGCGACCACGTCGGCGCGGATGCGTTCGAACAGGAACATCGCCATCGTGAAGCCGACCAGCCCGAGCACGAGCTTCATGTCGGTCGTCAGCGTCAGCGCGGTATCCATGCGGCGGCGGTTCCTTCAGCAGTCCCGGTCAGGCGCGGTCGTAGAGCAGATCCCAGACGCCATGGCCGAGCTTCTGGCCACGGGTCTCGAAGTGGGTCTGCGGGCGCCAGTCCGGGCGCGGCACGCTGCCGCGGGGGCCGGCTCGGTTGGCCAGGCCTTCGGTGGCGTCGAGCACGTCCCACATCTGCTCGGCGTAGTCGGCCCAGTCGGTGGCACAGTGCAGCAGGCCACCCGGGCGCAGCTTGCGCACCAGCAGCGCGGCGAAGGCCGGCTGCACGAGGCGGCGCTTGTTGTGGCGCTTCTTGTGCCACGGGTCCGGGAAGTAGATGCGGATTTCGTCCAGCGCGCCGTCGGCGATTTCCTTCTCCAGCACTTCCACCGCGTCGTGGTGGTAGAGCTTGACGTGGTCGGCGCCATCGTCGGCCAGTGCGTTGAGCAGGCGGCCCACGCCGGGGGCGTGCACCTCGATGCCGATGTAGTCCTTGGACGGGTCGAACTGCGCGGCGTAACGCAGCGCGGCACCGTTGCCGAAACCGATTTCCAGCACCTTGGGCGCGACACGGCCGAAGGTGGCGTCCAGATCACGCGGTTCGCCGTTGAAGTCGATGCCGAAACGCGGCCAGCGCTCGTCGAACGCGCGCTGCTGGGCCGGGGTGAAGCGGCCCTGGCGCAGCACGAAGCTGCGTACTTCGCGGCGGCCTTCGGTCACGGTGAAGGGCTTGGGCGGTGCCTTGGAGCCCGCGCTGTCAAAGGGGTTGGTCATCAGGCGATCAACCCTTCCACCGGCGAGGAAGCGCTGGCATAACGCTTGCGCGGAATACGGCCGGCCAGGAAGGCCTCGCGACCGGCTTCCACGGCCTTGCGCATGGCACTGGCCATCAGCACCGGGTTGCGGGCGCCGGCGATGGCGGTGTTCATCAACACGCCGTCACAGCCCAGCTCCATCGCGATGGCGGCATCGGAGGCGGTGCCGACGCCGGCGTCGACGATGATCGGCACCTTGGCGTTCTCGATGATCTCGATCAGGTTGTACTTGTTCTGGATGCCCAGGCCCGAACCGATCGGCGCGGCCAGCGGCATCACCGCGGCGCAGCCGATCTCCTCCAGGCGCTTGGCCAGGATCGGGTCGTCGGAGGTGTAGACCATGACGTCGAAGCCGTCCTTGACCAGTTGCTCGGCCGCCTTGAGGGTGGCCATCACGTCCGGGTACAGGGTCTTCTGGTCGCCCAGTACTTCCAGCTTGGTCAGGTTGTGGCCGTCGAGCAGCTCACGCGCCAAGCGGCAGGTGCGCACCGCGTCCTCGGCGGTGTAGCAGCCGGCGGTGTTGGGCAGGATGGCGTAGCGGTCCGGCGGCAGCACGTCGAGCAGGTTGGGCTCGCCGGGGTTCTGGCCGATGTTGGTGCGGCGGATGGCCACGGTGACGATCTGGGCGCCAGCGGCTTCGGTGGCCAGGCGGGTTTCTTCCAGATCCTTGAACTTGCCGGTGCCGGTCAGCAGCCGGGAGGAGTACGTCTTGCCGGCGATGACCAGCGAATCGGAGGGAGCATTTGCGTTCATTGCCGAATTATCACCCATCAGCCCCGGCAGGAGCGGCCTTGGCCGCGAAACCGCTGATGGCCGGGCCTCGCGGAGTGCTGCATGCGGAACCGTGGTCGTCGGCTTCGCGGCCGAGGCCGCTCCTGGCCGTGGGCGGCTGGCTCAACCACCACCCAGTGCGTGAACGATCTCGACCAGGTCGCCGTCCTGCACGAGGTGCTCGCCATGCCGGCTGCGCGGCACGATCTGGCCGTTGACCTCGACGGCGACCCGGCGCTCGGCCAGGCCTTCATCGGCCAGCAGTTCGAGCACGGTGAGGGGGTGGGAAAGGGGGCGGGCCTGGCCATTGAGCTGGATGTTCATGCGGCCATTTTCGCCAGAGCCGTCGCAAAAGCCCAGCCGCATGCGGCAGCGCAGCGTGAGACTGTTACGAGGGAATGAAAAACTAACAACGTGCGGCAGCGTATGCGCCGCTTACCCCCAGTACGGAGCATTCCATGAACCTCTTCTCCCGCCCGCTGCGCTCGGCCATCGCCGTCGCCATTGCCTTGGCCGCTGCACCGGCCATGGCGCAGTCCCCGTTCTCCAAGACGGTGTTCTTCGGTGACAGCCTGACCGACACCGGCAATTTCCGGCCGGTGCTGGTGCAACTGGATCCGAGTGCGGCGGTCGTCGGCCGCTTCACCACCAACCCGGGCTGGGTCTGGTCGGATTACGTGGCAGACCACTTCGGCACCGATGCCAGCCCCAACGGCAATGGCCAGACCGGCGACAACTACGCCATCGGTGGCGCGCGCGTCGGCGTGGACAGCAGCGTCACCCTGGCCCCGGGTACGCCGGCACTGCCGGTGGCCTCGCTCAAGAGCCAGATGACCCGTTACCTGGCCGCCAACGGTGGCAAGGCCGATCCGAACGCCCTGTACAGCGTGTGGGGCGGTGCCAATGACCTGTTCGCCGTCCAGGATGCCCCGGCCCAGGCGCAGGCCATCATCGGCGCCGCCGTCGCTGACGAAGTCGGCATCGTCGGCACGCTCAAGGCCGCCGGCGCACAGTACGTGATGGTGATGAACCTGCCGGACATCGGCCTCACCCCGGCCTCCCGCGCGGGCGGTCCGGTCGGCATGGCACAGGGCACCGCGCTGGCCAAGGCCTACAACGATGCCCTGTTCGGTGGGCTCAAGCAGGCCGGCCTGCAGGTGATCCCGGTGGATACCTTCAGCATCCTGCAGGAAATCGTCGCCGACCCGGGCACCTACGGGTTCACCAACGTCTCGGGCATGGCCTGCACGTCCGTCTCGTCGCTGACCTGCAGCCCGCTGACCACGGTCGCCCCGAACGCGGCCAACACCTACGTGTTCGCCGACGGCGTGCATCCGAGCACCGCCGCCCACCAGATCATGGGCCAGTACGCCATCTCGGTGATCGAAGCCCCGCGCCTGCAGCAGGTGCTGACCCACTCGGCGCAGACCACCGGTCGTGCCCGTGCCGACCAGGTCGGCACGCACCTGGCCGGTCGCCCGGCCGATGGCCTGAGCTGGTGGGGCAACCTGCGTGGCGACATGCAGCGGTATGCACACGCCGACCTGTACGACGGCATGGCACCGGCCGGCCTGTTCGGCGTCGACTGGGCCCGCGACGGCGTCGTCCTCGGCGGCTTCGCCGGCTTTGGCCGGATGGACGCCGATTTCGGCAACAGCAAGGGCGACTTCACCCAGGACGACACCACGCTGGGCCTGTTCGCCGGCTGGTACGGCGACAAGGTCTGGGTGAACGGCCAGCTCAGCTACAGCTGGTTGGGCTACGACGTGACCCGCAAGGTCCAGCTCGGCCCGGCCACCCGTGAGCACAAGGGCTCGCCGGACGGCAGCAACCTGACGGCGGCGGTCAACGCCGGCTATGACTTCGGCCAGGAAGGCGGCTTCCGTCATGGCCCGGTCGCGGCGGTGATCTGGCAGAAGGTCAAGCTCGACGGTTACACCGAAAGCAACGCCAGCGCCACCGCGCTGGGCTATGGCGACCAGGACGCCGACTCGACCGTCGGCCGCATCGGCTGGCAGGCGCGTTACGACGGCGGCAACTTCCGCCCGTACGTGCAGGCTACCTACGACCACGAGTTCGAGAAGGGCAAGCAGGCCAGCGCGTGGCTGCAGACGATGGCCGACGTGGGCACCTACAAGGTGCCGGGGCTGGCGTTTGATCGTGATTACGCCACCGTCGTGCTGGGTGCCCGGGTCAACCTGTGGGGCCTGAACAGCAACATCGGCATGAGCACCACCACGCTGCAGAAGTCGGCACGTGACATGACCGTGTTCGCCAGCTTCAGCGGCAGCTTCTGATCCACGGATGCCGTGAATGGAAGGCGGTGCCGCCCCGGCGGCACCGCCTTTGTTTTGCCAGCCGGCCTGCCCGTGTCGCATTGACCGTTGCGCTGCGAGGGCAGGGGCGCATAGACTTGCCACGCCGCGCGGGTGTAGCTCAATGGTAGAGCAGAAGCTTCCCAAGCTTACGACGAGGGTTCGATTCCCTTCACCCGCTCCATTTTCCAGGCGCCGCAATGGGCCTGAGGCATCACGCAAGGGCGGGTGGGAAGTGCCACGCCTTCCATGCAGGCCCTGCGATGAAACTGGCCATCCTCTCCCGCAACACCAAACTCTATTCGACCCGTCGACTGGTCGAGGCTGCGCGTGCGCGTGGGCACACCGTCCGCATCCTTGACCCGCTGCGCTGCTACATGCGCATCACCGCCGGCGGCTTCGACATGCATTACAAGGGCAAGCCCCTGTCAGGCTTCGATGCGGTGATCCCGCGCATCGGTGCCTCCATCACCCGCTATGGCACGGCGGTGCTGCGCCAGTTCGAGATGATGGGGGCACGCACCCCGAACCCGTCCGACGCCATCCTGCGCGCGCGTGACAAGCTGCGCGCGCACCAGCTGCTGGCCGCCAAGGGCATCGACATGCCGGTGACGGTGTTCGGCGACAACCCGGACGACACCGACGACCTGCTGTCGATGCTGGGGCCGCCGCCGCACGTGGTGAAGCTCAGCGAGGGCACCCAGGGCCGCGGCGTGATCCTCACCGAGAAGCTCAGCGCCTCCAAGGGCACGGTCGAGGCCCTGCGCGGGCTGTATGCCAACTTCCTGATGCAGGAGTTCATCGCCGAAGCGCAGGGCGCGGACCTGCGCTGCCTGGTGGTTGGCGACCAGGTCGTGGCGACCATGCGCCGCCAGGCCCAGGAGGGCGACTTCCGCTCCAACCTGCACGCCGGTGGCACCGCCGAGCAGGTGCAGGCCAGCAAGGCCGAGCAGCAGGTGGCGGTGCGCTCGGCCAGGGCGCTGGGGCTCGGCATCGCGGGCGTGGACCTGATCCGCTCCAGGCGCGGGCCGCTGGTGCTGGAGGTCAATTCGACCCCCGGGCTGGAGGGCATCGAGTCGGTTTCCGGCGGTGATGTCGCCGGGCGGATGATCGATTACGTCGCAAATCTCAAGCGCTGACGGGCACCTGCAATTTGTTTGCATGGTTTTAACAACCCTTTAATCCGCTTGGTTCTAGCCTGCTTCCACTGTACCCAGCCCTCCTCAGTGGGTCCGGTGATCGGGAATTTTTCAGGCCCTGGCGGTTTTCGCCAGGGCCTTGTTTTTATTGGAAATAGTTTCTGTTGTTGTAAGCCTGAGGCAGGGTTAAAGTTGCGTCTTCTATGGAGAGAAATGGCATGGCCCGCACATTGTTGCTGCTGGCGTTGTTGATGGCCCCGGGCGCGCTGTTGGCCAAGCAGGCGGAGCTCCCGCTACGGGCCAGTGATTCATTCCAGAACCAACAGCAGAAGGTGCGAGCCGATCTCCAGGCAGGCGAGGTCTATAGCGAGATATCCCCGGCAGATCGGGCGCTCGTTGTCGAGGCGCTTGATCGCATGTCGGCTGCGATCGGTGACGGCAACGCCGAGGGGCTGTCGCAAGAGAAGCGGGTGCAGGTATTCAACGATCAGGCGCTGGTCAACAGCTTTCTGACCAGGCGCGTGCAGATAGCCGCCTTGTCTGCGGTCGTGAGAAAGCCATTGGGTGAACATGTCTTCGTCACAGTGCGCGACCGTGGCCCAGCGCGAACGCATGCGGCGGGATGCGCAGCGTCATATGGATGCCACGCTTGGGGGGAGAAACGCCCGGGCCGGCAACTGACCCTCGGCGCACCGGGCCGGGAAACCTTGGCGCGTGTTTGGCCAGATGTAAGAAGTTAACGATGGCTATGCTGTAATTCCTGACAGGCGGGCTTTGGACTCGCTTGTACTTTCCAAGACATAAGGTGCCCGCACACGTGCGCATTCTCGTAATCGAAGATAACAGCGACATCGCGGCGAATCTGGGTGACTACCTGGAAGATCGCGGTCATACGGTGGATTTCGCGGCCGATGGCGTCACCGGCCTGCATCTGGCCGTGGTGCATGATTTCGACGCGATCGTGCTCGATCTCAACCTGCCGGGCATGGACGGCATCGAGGTCTGCCGCAAGCTGCGCAACGACGCGCGCAAGCAGACGCCGGTGCTGATGCTGACCGCACGCGATTCGCTGGACAACAAGCTGGCCGGGTTCGACTCCGGTGCCGATGACTACCTGATCAAGCCGTTCGCGCTGCAGGAAGTCGAGGTCCGCCTCAACGCCTTGTCGCGGCGTGGCAAGGGCGCGCACACGCGCGTGCTGGAAGTGGGCGACCTGGAGTACAACCTGGACACGCTGGAAGTGCGCCGCCAGGGCAAGCTGCTGCAGCTCAACCCCACCGCGTTGAAGATCCTGCAGGCATTGATGGAAGCCTCGCCGGCCGTGGTCACCCGCCAGGAGCTGGAAACCCGGGTGTGGGGCGAGGAGTTGCCGGATTCGGATTCCCTGCGCGTGCATATCCACGGGCTGCGCGCGGTGGTGGACAAGCCGTTCGCCGCACCGATGATCCAGACCCGCCATGGCATTGGATACCGCATCGCCGTTGCCGATGTCTGAGGACGTTGCGCCTGGGCCGACACGCAAGCGGGGGCGTTATCGCCGCCGCCTGCGTAGCCGCATCATCCTTTCATTCGTGCTGTTGGGCTTTTGCCTGACCGCGCTGTTCGCGGCTGCGGCTTGGAACCTGCGTTCCAGGGTAGAGAATCAGCTGATCGAGCGAACACTCCAGCGCGAGGTCAACAATCTGGTCTCCCAGGTTGAAACCAATCCAGGAGAAGCGGTGTTCTTCCTGATGTTCGATGCGCGGACATGGAGCCCGAGCAACGCGTACAAGGTTGATCCGCTCTACCGTGACTTGGCTGATGGTGTTCACGACATCCGGCAGCAAGCGCCTGACGGTAGCTGGCACGTGTACAAGGTCGCGATCCGTAAAGGCGTGGATCCGAAAGGGACGCCGTTTACCAGTCTGATCCGCTATGACGTTACGGACGCAGCGGAGGCAGCGAGCAAACTGTTGCGGCTGTTGATCGTCACTGTCGTGCTGTTCACCGTGCTCAGTCTGGTGCTTGGGTGGTGGTCTGCCTCGCGCGTCATGCGCCCGGTGTCGGATCTGGCAGCTCGCCTGCGTGCCTACCGGGGGGACAACAAGCATCCCGAGCCGTTGGCGCCACGCTTCCCGGACGACGAGGTCGGCCAGTTGGCCGAGGCCCTGGATGATTATTCGGCGCGATTGACCGAAGTGGTCCAGCGCGACCGTGAGTTCAATGCCGACGTCAGCCATGAGTTGCGTACCCCGTTGGCGGTCATCCGCGGTGCAACCGAGTTGCTGCTCGCGCGCCCGGGGCTTGATGAAAAGGTGCTGCAACGCCTGCAGCGCATCCAGCGGGCCGAACAGCAATGCACCGACCTGATCGGTTCGCTGTTGCTGCTGTCACGCAACGAGCGTGGCCATGGCAACAGCAATGTGGCCAAGGTGGCCGAGCAGTTGTTGGATGCGCATCGCGCGCAGCTGGGTGGCAAACCGCTGGTGCTGGCACTGGAAGGGGAGCGTGGGTTGGTGGTTGATGCGCCGGAATCGGCACTGTCGGTCGCGCTGGGCAACCTGATCGGCAACGCCGTGAAGTACACCCAGGAGGGGCAGGTGCTGGTACGGGTGGTGGCTGATGCGGTGGAGGTGATCGATTCCGGGCCGGGGTTGAGCGAGGAGGACGCGGCGAGCCTGTTCCAGCGCGGTTATCGTGGCACCCATGCCGGTCATTCGCAGGGTGGGGGCATCGGCCTGTCGATCGTCAGTCGCCTGTGCGCGTTGTACGGTTGGCGGGTGGATATCCGTCCGGGTAGCGAGCGCGGCGTGATCGCCACGTTGCGTTTCTCCGCCGCCTGATCAGGCACGGGTTGGCCGTTAGCGTTTGCTGGCCAGCTCGCGGTAGCGCTGGTCCAGCGCCTCGACCTGCGCCTGCAGCGCATCGGGATGCCCATCATTGACGATGACGTCATCGGCCAGCGCCAGGCGCTGTTCGCGCGTGGCCTGTGCCTGGATCATGCGATCCGCCAGTTCGGCGTTGATGTTGTCACGTCGCAACAGGCGCGCATGCTGGAGCGCGACGGGGGTGTCCACGACGAGGATGCGGTCCAGCCACGGATAGGCGGCACGGCCTCCGACCTCCGTCAGCAACGGGATGGCGGCAATCACATAGGGCCCCGGTGCGGCGAAGCAGATGTCCATCATGCGCCGGCGGATGGCGGGGTGGGTGATGGCCTCGAGCGCACGCCGCTTATCGTCGTTGGCAAACACACGCTGGCGGAGCAGGGCGCGGTCCAGGGTGCCGTCGGCCTGGACGATATCGACGCCGAAACGTTCGACGATCCGTGCCAGGGCGGGGCTGCCGGGGGCCACGACGTCGCGCGCGGCCACGTCGGCATCGGCGACGACGATGCCCAGTGCTTCGAAGCGCCGGCTGACCTCGCTCTTGCCCGAGGCAATCCCGCCGGTGAGGCCAATGGTGAAATCGCTCATTGCAGACGGGCTCGGTTGAGCGGGGTGGCCTCGCGGCCTCGTCCCCGCATCCGCATGGACAGTGGTCTTACTGCTGCAGGCCGGACAGCCGCAGGTAACCGCCAATCATCTGGTCGCCCCACATGAAGACCAGCCAGCCGGCGATGGCCAGGTAGGGGCCAAACGGAATCGGCGTGGCCTTGTCACGGCCCTTGGAGTACAGCCAGATCGAACCGATGATGGCGCCCACCAGCGAGGACAGTAGGATGATCGGCAGGATGCCCTTCACGCCGCACCAGGCGCCCAGCGCCGCCAACAGCTTGAAGTCGCCGTGGCCCATGCCTTCCTTGCCGGTGAGCTGCTTGAACAGCCACCACACCGTCCAGAGTGACAGGTAACCCACCGCGGCACCGATCAGCGCGGGCTTGGCGGGCATGTACAGGTTGTCCATGCTGCCGATCAGGCCGAGCCACATCAGTGGCAGGGTGAGCTGGTCCGGAAGCAGTTGCGTGCGCAGGTCGATGCCGGACAGTGCCACCAGGAAGCAGCTCAGCACGATCGCGCCGAAGCCCTGCCAGCCGAAGCCGAACTGCCAGACGCTGGCCAGCACCAACAGCGCCGTGACCAGCTCCACCAGCGGATACTGCAGCGAAATGGGGGCCTGGCAGTGGCGGCACTTGCCGCGCTGGATCAGCCAGCTGAACAGCGGGATGTTCTCGTACCAGCTCAGCTTGTGCTTGCAATGCGGGCAGTGCGACGGCTCGACCACGATTCCCGGCGGCGGCGGCTCGTAGATGTCCGGCTGCTCGAGGATCTCGCGCGCGTCGCGCCGCCACTGCCACTCCAGCCGCTTGGGCAGGCGCAGGATCACCACATTGAGGAAGCTGCCGATCAGCAGTCCCAGGCCGACCGCGGCGGGGTAGCCGAGGCCGGGATGCTGGTCGAGAAATGCCATCGCTTAAACCACGGACGCCAGTTTGAAGATAGGAAGGTACATGCCGATGACCATGCCGCCGACGATGGTGCCGATGAAAACCATGATCATCGGCTCGATCAGGCTGCTGAGGGCATCGACGGCGTTGTTGACTTCCTGCTCGTAGTACTCGGCGACCTTGAACAGCATGGCATCCAAGGCACCGGCTTCCTCGCCGATGGCGGTCATCTGCACCACCATGTGCGGGAACAGGTTCACCTGTTTCATGGCCATGTTGACCGGATAGCCCACGGCGACGTCATCGCGCATGCGCAGCACGGCCTTCTCATAGACCGAGTTGCCTGTCGCGCCGGCGACGATCCCCAGCGCCTCCACCAGCGGCACACCTGCCTTGAAGGTCACGCCGGTCGTGCGGGCGAAGCGGGCGATCGAGCTGTTGTGCATGATCTGGCCAATGACCGGCACCTTGAGTGTCAGCCTGTCCATTGCGTGCTGCATGCCCAGCGAGCGCTTGTAGGCAAAGATGAAGCCGATGATGGAGCCTGCGGCCACGAGCAGCATCAACCACCACCACGCCACCATGAACCGCGACAGCCCGACGATCATCTGGGTGAAGGCAGGGAGTTCGGCGCCGAAGCCCTTGAACACATCCTCGAACTGCGGGACCACCCACACCAGCAGGATGGAGCTCACCAGCAGGGCGACGGCCACGACCATGGCGGGATAGAACAGGGCCTTCTTGATCTTGCCCTTGAGTGCTTCGATGTTCTCTTTGTAGTTGGCGATGGTGTCCAGCACGGTTTCCAGTACGCCGGCACCTTCGCCTGCCTTGACCAGGTTGCGGTACAGCTCGTCAAACTGAACGGGGTGCTTGCTGATGGCTTCATACAGCGAGGAGCCGCCCTCGATGTCGGCACGGACCTGGCCGACCATGTTCTTCATGCGCGGGTTCTTCTGTCCCTCGCCGATGATCTCCAGGGCGCTGACGATGGGAACGCCGGACTTCATCATGGTCGCCATCTGGCGGCTGAAGAACGCGATGTCCTTGGCGGTGATCTTGGAGCCTGCCGCACCGAACAAGGGCTTCGGCTTGGGTTTGACCACGGTGGGCGTGATGCCCTGGCGGCGCAGCTCGGCACGCAGGATGTTGACGTTCTTGGCCGTCTGCTCACCTTTCATCTTGACGCCGCGCTTGTCGGTGCCCTCCCAGACGAAGGGCATCAACTGCGAGGTGCTGCGGGCGATCGGCTCGTTCTTTAACGCGCTTCGAGTAGCGGACATCGGTTTGGGCTCCCCGCCCGGACCATCCCCAGGCCGGGCTAACAGCCGCATGGTAGCGGCTTCTTGGCGCGCTGGCACCCTATGGGAATCGATGTTGTGACGGCCAGTCGTTGATGGCGGGTCTGGAAGTGACAAATTTTGTCACTTTGGGCATTGATTGGCAGATGTGGCAGGGAGGGGCTTCCATTCCTGGAATCAAATGCCATCATTGCCGGCGGGGAGTTGGGGAGTGCCGTGGAGTTGGCACGCAACCTGCTTTGTATTACCCCGCAGGGGGTGGGGTCGCCTGTGCGGCGTTCACTCTTGTTCAACACAATCACAAACCTCTAGGGGATGTATCCATGAAGAAGCAGCAGGGTTTCACGCTGATCGAACTGATGATCGTTGTCGCGATCATCGCCATCCTGGCCGCCATCGCGCTGCCGGCCTACCAGAACTACGTCGCCAAGTCGCAGGTCACCGCTGGCCTGGCTGATATCCGTGGTGGTATCACCGCGTTTGAAGAGGGCATCCAGTCGGGTACCAAGACTGGCGCCGCCACGGCTGATGATCTGGGTCTTGCCGCCAGCACGGCACGTTGTGACATCGTGCCGGCCGGTAACTGGGAAGACGATGCCGATCAGTCCATCACTTGCACCCTGAAGGGCAACCCGAAGGTTGCTGGTTTGGATGTTGCTCTGACCCGTACGGCGTCCGGTGCTTGGAACTGCACTTCGGGCGTTGACGCGAAGTACCTGCCGGCTGGTTGTACTGCCGGCCCGTAATTTGGGTTGTGGGGATTTGAATGAAAGGGGCGGAAACGCCCCTTTCCTTTTTGTGCTGCCTGCTGGGGAGGGTGGAATGAGCAAACAACACGGTTTTACGTTGATTGAGTTGATGATCGTTGTTGCGATCATCGCCATCTTGGCCGCGATCGCGCTGCCCGCATATCAGAACTATGTTGCCAAGTCTCAACTTACAGCCGGATTGGCGGAAATTCGATCGGGGCAAACAGGCTTCGAGGCATTTGTCCTGGTGGAAAGCGTGGATACCTTCTCCTTGGCTGACATCGGTCTGAATGCCAGTACGGCACGTTGTGCGATGACTATGGCGCCGGGTGACTCTGGATTTATCCGCTGCACGCTGAAAGGGAATCCTCAGGTCGCGGGGAAAAGTATTGAATTGGCGCGTAGCGCGTCCGGTGAATGGGTATGCAAGGTCGATGCATCTATTCCTTCAGGCCTCTGGCCTTCTGGATGTCAGTGATCTTGTTGTTGGCATGGATAGAGCAAGGCCTTAAGTAGTGAGGGGGAGCCTTTCGATGATGCGGGCTTGGCCTTTGGGGGGTGCAGGACTCGGGGGGCGTTTGGCGGCATCTCTGTTGCTGGTGCTTCTAGCTGGCCTGGTGTACTGGCCCGGTATGTCTGGTCCATTTTTGTTTGACGACTTTCCTGCGTTGGTGGACAACACGCGTATCCATGTTGCCGCAGGGGATTGGTCCGCCCTCTGGCGTGCCGCCACCAGCTTCGATCCCGGCGGTACCGGTCGGCAACTGGCAATGGCGAGCTTTGGCTTGAGCCATATGCTGGGCGGACTGAGTCCTTGGGGGTGGAAGTTCGGTAGCCTATTGGTGCATCTCGTCAATGCGATGCTGGTGTACCTGTTGTGCGCGCGCTTGCTGAAACTTGCGGGCGTCCGTTCGTGGCTGCGTCCCTCTGCGTGGGTAATTGCCCTGCTTTGGGCTACGCATCCGCTGCAGGTGTCCACTGTCCTCTACGTCGTGCAGCGGATGGAGATGCTGTCGTTGACCTTCGTGTTGATGGCCTTGCTGGCCTATCTGCGTGGGCGGGTGATGCAGATCGATGGGCGGTGCGGCTGGCCGTGGTTGCTGGCCTGCGTTCCACTGCTGCTGTTCGCGCTGGGCAGCAAGGAGACGGCTTTGTTGTTGCCTGCCTATGCGCTGGCGCTTGAGCTGACTCTGTTGCAGTTTGGGGGCGCGACGCAGGGGCAGCGTCGATTCTGGCGCTGGGGGTATGGGGCCGGCGTTGCCGTGGCGGCAATCCTGTTTGCATGCGTGGTCGTGCCGCACTATGCCGCCGCAGAGGCCTATGCGATTCGCGACTTCAGCGCACTGGAGCGGGTGTTGACCCAGCTGCGGGTGCTGCCGTTGTACCTGGGGCAGATGGTGCTGCCACTGCCGGGCACGATGACGTTCTATTACGACGATATGCAGGCGTCCCATGCGTTGCTGTCGCCGTTGTCGACGCTCTGGGGCGGACTGTTGCTGCTGGGCTTGTTGCTGTTGGCGTTCTTGCTGCGGCGTCGGGCGCCGTTGTTCGCGTTGGGCGTGCTGTGGTTCTTTGCGGCTCACCTGATTACCAGCAATGTCATTGCGCTTGAGTTGGTGTTCGAGCACCGCAACTACTTCGCCCTGCTGGGTGTTCTGCTGGCTCTTGCAGACCTGGTTCGTCGCTTGCCTGTAAAGGATGGGCCTGCCATCAAGGTGGCCGCCATTGTGGCTGTGGTTGCCGGGGTTGGTTTCCTGGGGGCTGTACGCTCGGCGGTATGGGGGGAAGGATTGCTGTTGTCCACCGAATTGGCAGCCATCAATCCGCAGTCGCCTCGCGCGGCGCACGAGCTTGGTGTGCGCTACTACGAAATGGCAGATGGCTCGGCGGATTCGCCATTTTTCAGTTTCGCGGTTCGCGAGTTCGAGCGTGAATCCCAGTTGCCCAATGCCAGCATCCTGGCGGAGCAGTCACTGATTCTCATGCACGCAGGCCGTGGCCTGCCGGTGAATCCGCACTGGTGGTCTCGCCTGCATGAGCGTCTGCGTAATAGACCGATTACCCCGGAGGCGACCGGGGCGCTGTTCGGACTATTGAATAATCGCTTGAAGGGTGTGGCGTTGGATGATGCGGCCTTGGGGGACGCATTCCTGCTGATGTTCGACAAGGTGGTGATGCCTCCCTACAGCTATGTGCAGGTCGCAGCACATGCGCGCGACTATCGGCATGATCCTGACCTGGAAATGCGATTGCTGGCCATTGCCGTGGAACAGTCCAAGGGGCACCCGGGATACGTGACGCGAATGGCGGAAGGCTTGCGTAAGGACGGGCATGTCGTGCAGGCGGATTTCGTGTTGGCAAGGGCGAAAGCCGAGAACATTGCGCCCTGATCGATCAGGGCGCTGAAGAACGGGTCAGAAGTGTCTGCCAGTGTTCTGCAAGACGGGGGTTGGATAAATGCGCTTCATAATATGCGCGGGCTTTCGATTGCAGCTCATGGCGGAGTGGCTCGTCTTCGGATAGATTCACGATCGCCTCTGCAAGCGCTTCTGGAGTCGGCGTGCATGTCAGTGCTGGTATGGCCGGGGTGCCGCAGGGCGTTCCATAGGTGTCCTGGGTGATGATGGCCTTTCCGCCGGCCAATGCCATATACAGTTTGAAAGGAAGTACGCGCGAAGCCTTGCCGTCGCCGCCGAAAATTCCAAGGCAGATATCGGCGGTGGCCATGTGATGTTCTAGCACTTCCTCTGGCTGCCAGTCGCGTATCCATGTGGCCGAGGGGCATTTCTCAAGCCATTTGCTGGTCGCTTCTGCATCCTGGCCATTGCCGATTATTGTGAACCCAATATGCGTTTTGTTGCGTAGAGCATGTATGGCTTCGGCAATGACTGTGGTGCCCTGCAGTGGGACGAAAGTGCCAATGAAAAGGACTTTCAGGTGCTTTGTATCAGATGGGTTGGACGGTTTGGAAGAATGGGTGGGTGGCGTAGGAATCGCCAGAGGGAATGCAAGTAGTCGTGTACTAGGTGCCTTGAAAAGATCGGTAATGTGGGCAGCATTCGAGCAGGTGTCGGTGACTATGCGGTGTGCCGTACGCAGGGCTCGTGCTTCAATGCAGAGCAGTGCGCGCGATAATGTGCTCTCCTTGTGCCCAAGGTTCCGATCCTGATAGATCGTATCCCAAAGCGTGATGTAAGCGTCGCATATGCACAGTGGCCTCCACCTTTCGGGAATCCATGATGAGAGCCAGAGAAAGATGATTCCAGGGTAGGGCACATACGTGAGGGAGCGAGCGGGCGAGCGAAACACGAGTCTTAAAAGTGAAAATGCATTTCGGAAAAAGAGTCCCGCAAGGAACAGTCCAGCCCTGGTGTTTCCTTTCTCCGTGATCTTCCAAAGCTGGGTGCCCTCTGGGAGCCACTGGCTGTAATCGATGACCTCGGCGAGGTTCTGTTGGCGGATCAATTCGATCGTATTCCAGGCATTGGGATACCCGGTGCCACGCAGACCGGCACCGGCAACAAATAGCTGTCTCTTACAGTGCTTGGCTGGCATCTTCGGCCTGGGCGACGATGATGAGATTCATTGGATTCGGGGGCTTATCGGAAACAATGAATGCCGTTTCGTCAAAGCCGTACTCCTTGTGGAGGGCACTTGAGGGGGATTTCAGTATGCCCGTGATCCTGTGAATTAGATCAAGTGAGAACCTGCGGACGCTTTCAGGGATGAACGGGAGCGTGACCGGCAAGCAGAGCCATTTTGTCTTCCTATACCTGACCATCTCAGTCGCCGCGACGCTCCACTCTGCACCCATCTTCAAGTTGCGACGGATCGCGAAATGTCGGGATATCAATGTGACAAGCATCTCCTGACTGTACTCGCGCAGATGCCACCGGTTCCATGGCTTCTGTCCGGCTAGAAGCCGATGTTGCCTGTCCGGGGTGATGGTGACGAGGATTCCACCCTGCCCTAATAGGCGTCGGGCTTCGCGCAGGTAGCTGTCGTCGTCACTCACATGTTCGATTACCTGGAAGGAAAGGATGACATCGAAATGCCCGTCGGGAAACGGAAGTTGTGAGCCAGGATCGATCTGGTGGAAGGATAGATTATCGTTGCGATAATTATCGTCCGCGTATTGAATTGCTTCGGGTGATACGTCTACACCTACCACTTCATTTGCAATTTTGGAGATGAGCTTCGACCCATAGCCTGAGCCACAGCCATAATCCAGGACTCTTCTTCCTGTGCATATCTCTTCGACGAAGCGGTAGCTTGCAATATGCATCATGTAAATGGTGTAAGCGCCGAGCGAGCGCTTGTACATGTTTTCCATGACGCGCTCGCCACTGGGTTCGAGTTCAATTTTCATCATGGGTTTTTGCTACTTTCAAGGCTGTAGATGATGCTGGAAAAAAGAAAGGTTGCCAGGTCGCCCGCAATGGTTGTGGCCCGACTCAGCAGGACAAAAAGGGCCAGCTGACCGCTGTCGCCGTCACTTCCCAGTAGCATTACCATGATTCCTTCCCGTGCTCCCATGCCGGCCGGCGTTCCCGGTGCCAGGAATCCGAGGATCCATGACAGGGCAAAGGCAGAGGTTGCCTGGCGATAGTCAATGGCGTCGGACAAGCCCAGTGTTCGAGCAAGCAGCCACAGTCCGAGCCCTATGCTCAGATAGTTGAAGCAGTAGGCGGTCAATGTCATGAGCGTGACGGTGGGGCCAGGGAGTCTCCCGGTTGTTCTCAGTAGACGTTGAAGCCTTGTTGATGGCGCTGCATTGCTGTCGAGAAAATTGGGTTTGAAGCAGAATATGGCGATTGCGGCACAACTGCCGGCGCAGGCAATGGTCAACAGCCAGCCGTAACCTGTTAGCCTGCCTTGCCGTATTTCGGGGAGGAATAGGGTCGCTCCGACCAGGATGCTAGCCGCAGCGGCGAGTATCGTCTCGTGGAGAACGCTCAGGGTATAGGGTCGTAGCGGGACGCCATGCTTCAGTGCCAGTGTTGCGCGATAGGCATGCTGCATGACGTTGCCTGGAACGTATTTGGCCAACTGCGCGATGCCGAGTAGCAATGTCAGCCGATGGGTTGGCTGTTCTATGCCTTGGGCAAGCAGAAGCTGCCGCCAAGCCAGTCCTGTCACGGGATATATGGCCATATAGCAAAAAATGGCGGCAGCAAGTGCAAGCAGCGTTCTGGGGTTTTCGAGGGCCGAGGCGAGTGTGCTGAGATCGAGGTTGTGCCAGCAAAACCAGACGAAGTAGCCGAACAGCGCCAGGGCCACTATCAAGCCCGCCACTTTTAGATGGGCTTTCATGCGCGCCTTGCCATGACCAGGTATCCACTTCCCCAGTCGAGATTCTTCGAAATGGTTTGCATGGCTGAACCGGTGGCGATCATGAACTGGCCAGGCAAAGAAGTGATCCAATCACTGAGCTGGACGTAGTCGCTTCTGTCCACGCCGCTGGCCGCGGAAGCCTGCGCTTTGGATTGCGTATCCCTTTGCTTCAGCTTCTTGCTGTAGACGAGATTGCCGACCAACT
Organism: Stenotrophomonas capsici; assembly: GCF_034961085.1. Taxonomy (NCBI): domain Bacteria; kingdom Pseudomonadati; phylum Pseudomonadota; class Gammaproteobacteria; order Lysobacterales; family Lysobacteraceae; genus Stenotrophomonas; species Stenotrophomonas capsici. The sequence continues at coordinate 166,717 of NZ_JAYFUH010000249.1, forward strand.
CCGTCATGTTTGCCAGTGGAAAGCCATAGCATTCGAAATGCTCAATGGCATAGCCGTTCGAATTGAGGAGTTCCTTCAGGTCTTTGCGGTCATATCGGCGCCAATGCCCAGCCCATACATCTCCCGCGCCAAAGCGGGAGCGATGTGCAGGGACAGACAAGATCAGCTTTCCACTTGGTGCGAGCCATCGGGACCATTCCTGTAGGGCTCGAGCATCATCCTCGATGTGTTCCAGTACATCAAAAGCACAGATGGTGTTGAAATGGCCAGCCCACTCGCGTAGCGGTTCTGGCGAGACTGAGTAAGTGGTCTTGCAGAGTTTGGCAAGACGTATTGCCATATGGCGGGCTTGGAAAGATGTCTCCAAGCCTTGGGCAGAGTGGCCTTGTCGGCTCAGGTCGCACAGGAGGGCGCCAGAACCACAGCCGATTTCCAGAAGGTTGCCGGGGGGTATGTCGCGTATCAGTTGGAGGATGCGCGCGCGTCGAAGGAGGTAGCGTATCGGAGGGCTCCAGCCATCGGCTGGTGCGACGATCCCCGTTCGCTCGGAATACCTTGTGGCAGCAGGTGCTTTGCTACTTTGCATGGATTCGATGGTAGATCGCGGTTTGGTCAGGAATCGCGTCTGTATGTCAGGTTGGTGATCTGCTCTGAAATCAGCCCGATCAGGAAAATGATGACAGCAGCGCTGAACAGCAACGTGCTCATGTTGGTCAGGCGATGCGTGGTGGCAAACGTGTAGCCGTAATAGCCAAGCCCGATAGCGAAGAAGCCACCGGCGATCGGTGCAAACAACTTCATTGGCGAATACAACGTCGCGATCTTGAAAATGATCAGCAGAAACCGGATGCCGTCCTTGAACGGCCGGATATGGCTGCCATTGCCGACCCGCTTGGCGACCGGGATTGGCACATAGGCCACCGGGTAGGCACTGCGGAAGAACGCCATGGTGCTGGTGGTGGGGTAGCTGAACCCGTTCGGCAACAGGTGCAGGAACTCACGGAAGCGTTCGGCGCGGACCGCGCGGAAGCCGGAGGTCAGGTCGTCGATACGGTGGCCGGTCATGTGGCTGGCCAGCGTGTTGTAGAACGCGTTGGCCAGACCGCGGTGGAAGTTGGCCTGGCCGTCGCTGTCGCGGGCGCCCACGACCATGTCATAGCCTTCGTCCAGCTTGGCCAACAGTCGCGCGATGTGTTCGGCGCTGTGTTGGCCGTCGGCATCCATGAACACCAGGATCCCCCCGGTGGCGGCGCGCGCGCCGCGCTTGATCGCGGCACCGTTGCCCATCGAATAGGGGCTGCTCAATACGTTTGCGCCCAATTCGACGCTAATGCGGGCAGTCTCGTCGGTGGAGCCGTCATTGACGACGATGATCTCCGCGTCTGGATAGGCCCCGCGCAGGACGGGTAGCGTACGCCGTAGCCCCTCGGCCTCGTTCTTGGCGGGCAGGATGATGCTCAGTTCAGGCACGTGTGTTCACCGGTGATTCTCCCCGCGGCAATAGTAGCTGGGTTCCAGGGAAATCGCCGGATCCGAGCGACTCGGCGGGGGCTGGGCGGGCCTGAAAGAGGCTGGCCTGATGGCTCGGCATGCGTACAATTGCCTTATCAGGGCCTGGCCCAGGGGAAGCTCATGAACGCTGCAGTCACCGCCAATCTCGTCGGAATCACGGGCATTGCCCGGCGCCTGGTCCAGGACGGGGCGTTGGAGGAGGCGGTTGCCCGAACGGCCATGGCCCAGGCGGCCGATGCCAAGGTGCCGCTGAGTCAATGGCTCTCGGAGAAGAAGCTGGTCAGTGCGGCGAACATGGCGGCGGCCAACGCCATGGAGTTCGGCATGCCGCTCATGGACGTGTCGATCTTCGACGCCAGCCAGAACGCGATGAAGCTGGTCAGCGAGGAGTTGTTGCGCAAGCACCAGGTGCTGCCGCTGTTCAGGCGCGGCGGCAAGTTGTTCGTGGGTACCAGCAACCCGACCCAGCCGCTGGACGAGATCAAGTTCCACACCAATCTGGTGGTGGAGCCCATCCTCGTTGATGAGGACCAGATCCGCCGGACGCTGGACCTTTGGCTGGCCAGCAATGATGCCTTGGGGGACAGCCTGGGCAGTGGTGATGACGAAGGCATGGGTGACCTGGAGGTTGCCGGCGGCGAGGAGGATCTGGGGGGGGGCGGTGATTCGGGCATCGACGCCAAGGGTGACGACACACCTGTGGTCAAGTTCGTCAACAAGGTGCTGGTGGATGCGATCCGAAAGGGTGCCTCGGACATCCACTTCGAGCCCTATGAAGACGATTACCGGGTGCGCTTCCGCATCGATGGCCTGCTCAAGACCGTGGCCAAGGCGCCGGTGAAGTTGAACCAGCGCATCGCGGCACGCCTGAAGGTGATGTCGCAGCTGGATATCGCCGAGAAGCGGGTGCCGCAGGACGGCCGTATCAAGCTCAACCTGTCCAAGACCAAGCAGATCGACTTCCGTGTCAGCACGCTGCCGACCCTGTTCGGCGAAAAGATCGTGCTGCGTATCCTGGACGGCAGCGCCGCCAAGCTGGGCATCGACAAACTGGGCTACGAGCCGGTCCAGCAGCAGTTGTTCATGGAAGCCATCCACAAGCCGTATGGCATGGTGCTGGTCACCGGCCCGACCGGCTCGGGCAAGACGGTGTCGTTGTACACCGCGCTGGGCATCCTCAATGACGATACCCGCAACATCTCCACCGCCGAGGATCCGGTGGAAATCCGCCTGCCGGGCGTGAACCAGGTGCAGCAGAACAACAAGCGCGGCATGACCTTCGCCGCGGCGCTGCGCTCGTTCCTGCGACAGGACCCGGACATCATCATGGTCGGCGAAATCCGCGACCTTGAAACCGCGGAGATCGCCATCAAGGCCGCGCAGACCGGCCACATGGTGCTGTCCACGCTGCATACCAACGATGCCCCGCAGACCATCGCGCGCCTGATGAACATGGGCATCGCGCCATACAACATCACCTCGTCGGTGACGTTGGTCATCGCCCAGCGCCTGGCCCGCCGGTTGTGCTCCAACTGCAAGCGTCCGGCGCACCTGCCGGAGAACGCGCTGTTGGCCGAAGGCTTCACCCAGAAGCAGTTGGACGAGGGCATCCAGCTGTTCGAGCCGGTGGGCTGCGATGAGTGCACGGAAGGTTACAAGGGCCGTACCGGCATCTACCAGGTGATGCCGATGACCGACGAGATCGCCGCGATCGTGCTGCAGGGTGGCAACGCCATGGACATCGCCGACGCTGCACAGAAGATCGGGGTCAACGACCTGCGCCAGTCGGCCTTGCTCAAGGCCGCGCAGGGCGTGACCAGCCTGGCCGAGATCAACCGCGTCACCAAGGATTGATCGGCGGCTGCTTGCTGCCTGTCGTACAGCAAAACGCCGGGCAGTGCCCGGCGTTCTGCTATCGGTGGTGCCGGGCGCTGCCCGGCACGGAGCGTGCTTACTCCATGCCCAGCTTCTTCAGCTTGTAACGCAGGGCACGGAAGGTGATGCCGAGCTGGGCGGCGGTCCTGGTCTTGTTCCAGCGGTTCTCTTCCAGTGCCTTCTGGATCGCCGCGCGCTCCATCTGCTCGATGTAGGAGGGCAGGGCGGCACCCGAGGGATCGATGTCGATGACCGCCTCTTCCGTGACCGCGGCGCCCGCGCCGGGGCCTTCGGGCTGCAGCACGCTGGCCGGCTTGGGCGCGGGCAGGCGCAGGTCGCTGGCGTCGATGGTGTCGCCGTCGGCCAGGGCCAGGGCGCGCTCGAGGATGTTTTCCAGCTCGCGTACGTTGCCGGGGAAGGAGTAGCCGGCCAGGGCATCCAGCGCCGAGGGCGACAGCACCGGTGGCTTCTGGTTCTGGGAACGGGCCAGCCGGTCGAGGATCGCACCGGCCAGCTGCGGCAGGTCACCGCGCCGCTCGCGCAGCGGTGGTACCCGCAGCTCGATCACGTTGATGCGGTAGTACAGGTCATGGCGGAAGCGGCCATCCTGCACCAGCGCCCCGAGGTCCTTGTGGGTGGCCGACAGGATGCGCACGTCCACCGGAACTTCGGTGGAGGCACCCACCGGGCGGACTGACTTCTCCTGGATGGCGCGCAGCAGCTTGACCTGCATCTGCAGCGGTAGTTCGGCCACTTCGTCCAGGAACAGGGTGCCGCCATTGGCCGCCTGGAACAGGCCGGGCTTGTCGGCATGGGCGCCGGTGAAGCTGCCCTTGCGGTGGCCGAAGAACTCGCTCTCCATCAGCTCGCCGGGGATGGCACCACAGTTGACCGGGATGAACGGGCCGGCCGCGCGCGCGCCCTGATCGTGGATGGTGCGGGCCACCAGCTCCTTGCCGACGCCGGATTCACCGAGGATGTAGACCGGCGCCTGGCTGCGCGCGACCTTGGCGATGGTGGCGCGCAGCTCGTCCATGGCAGTGGAGCCACCGAGCAGGCGCGTGGCGTTCTCCGGCGGCGGCGGCGTGCTCGGCCGGGCGGCATTGTTCAGTTCGATCGCATGGCGGACCAGCCCGCGCAGCACGTTGATGTCGACCGGCTTGCTGACGAAGTCGAAGGCGCCGGCCTTCAGTGCTTCCACCGCCAGGTCCATGCTGCCGAAGGCGGTGATCATGGCGACCGGGGTGCGCGGGTAATCACGGGTGATCTCGGCGACCAGCTCGATGCCGTTGCCGTCGGGCAGGCGCATGTCGGTCAGGCACAGGTCGAACGGATTGCTGGCCAGCAGCTCCCGCGCTTCGGCCAGGTTGGCCGCGGTACTGATGCGCAGGCCCATCCGGCCCAGGGTCAGAACCAGCAGTTCGCGGATGTCGCGTTCGTCATCGACGATCAGGGCGCTATGTGTCGCATTCATGGGCGAAACGATAGCCGAGGCGAGGGGCCTGCGCCAAACATTCGACGCACGGTTTGCGCATTTTCAACCCAGGTCGCGATTGAATGCGGCCTTGGGGACGGACAGGGTCAGGCGGAAGCAGGCCCCGCCCGCGGGGACGGAGACATAGTCCAGCTGGGCCTGGTTGGCCCGGCACAGCTCTCGCGCGATGTACAGGCCCAGGCCGGTGCCGTGCTCGGAGGTCGTATAGAAGGGGCGGAACAGCTGGGCGGCGATGGCGTCGGGAATCCCGGGGCCGCGGTCCATGACGTCGATCACCGCGTGTCGCTCGCCGGAGGCCACGCGGATGCGGACGCGGGCGGGCTCCTCGGCCATGCGACCATACTTGAGCGCATTGTGGACCAGCGCGGTCAGTACCTGGTGCAGGTGGCGCGAGTCCATCAGCGCCGGCACGCTGGGCTCGCGGATCACCGCCTCCAGGCTGTCGGTTTCCAGCGACAGGCTCTGCCGGTACTCCAGCACGAAGCGCCGGACAAAGGTGACCAGGTCCAGGTTCTCCGGGTTGGCCCGTTCGCGCCGGGCCAGGGCCAGCACGCTTTCCACGATGCCGTTGGTGCGCTGGCACTGCTGGTGGATGATCTGCAGCAGGCGGCGGTCGGCATCGCCCAGGTCGTTGGATTCCTCCAGCAGCTGGGTGGCGTAGTTGATGGCCGCCAACGGGTTGCGGATCTCGTGGGCCAGGCTGGCGGAGAACCGGCCCAGCGTGGACAGGGTGAGCGATTCGGCACGCTTGGAGACGACCGAGGTGTCGTCCAGGAACACCAGGGTCATGTCGCTGTCGGCCAGCAGCCGGGCGAAGCGGGGCAGGACTTCGGCCTGTTCCGGTGCCAGTTGCAGGGCCACTTCTTCTTCCTGCCAACCGCCGCGCCAGCGCTGCAGGCGCCGGGCCAGTTCCGGCGAGGCGCTGGCCAGGGTGACGCGTTCGGTGGCCAGGGTGCCTTCCAGGTCGCCAAGCAGGGCGGTGGCCGCCTCGTTGGCCAGGGTGATGCGGCCATCGATGTCGACCACCAGCACGCCGGTGCGCATGCGCCGGATGATCAGCTCGTTGACCTCGAACAGGTTGGCCACCTCCGCGCCGCGCTGGTCGGCCAGTTGCTGGGTGCGCCGGGTGCGGTTGCCGATCTGGTAGCAGATGAAGGCCAGCGACAGGTAGCTGGTCACGAACATGGCCAGTTCGGCCAGGGTACGGCTGTTGTCGACGCCTTCCAGGTAGGTCCAGCCGAACTCCAGCACGCTGGCGCCGCTGGCCAGCAGTGCCACCAACATCGCGCGCGACAGCGGCAGCAGCAGGCCGGCGGCGGCGATGTTGAACAGCAGCGACATCGAAATGCCGGCGCTGGAGCCGGGCAGGGCATGGCTGAGCAGCACCGCCGCGACGATGTCGGCCAGCACGCTCCAGAACACGATGGTCTGCAGCCAGCGCTCGTTGCGGCCCCAGAACAGCAGCCCGGCCGATACCAGCAGGTAAATCGCCGACACCCACTGGGCCAGCCCGACATGGTGGGCCTCCCCGACCATCATGCTCAGCGGGCTGAACACCAGAGCGCACAGCAGCGAGGCGACCAGCAGGCGGTACAGGGCGAAGAAGTACAGTTCGCGGCGCGGGATCGACTCGATGCGGTCAATCAGCGAAGGGCTGGGGGCCAAGCCGGAACTCCTATCTGCAGACGGGCTCGGGCAAGTATAGGTGCCGGCGGGCCGGTTCCGGGCGTTTTCACAGGCGCCGGACAGTTGCGGCAAGTGGCTGAAAATGCGTGGGAAAGCGTGCCGGTCTTGGCGATTTGTACAGACTTCTTTGCGCCCCGGCGCTGGCTCGGCCACAATAGTGGGCCCGCCGCGGTCCATGCTGGCGCCCCTCCGTGGGGCCCGAGGAGATGCGTGCGGTCGTTCCTATTCCCACGGTGACGCATGAATTTCCACGAGTACCAGTCAAAACAGCTGCTTGCCGAATACGGTATCCCGGTTCCGGCCGGCAAAGTCGCGGCTACCCCGGACGAGGCGGTTGCCGTCGCCCAGTCGCTGGGCCAGGGCCCCTGGATGGTCAAGGCGCAGATCCACGCAGGCGGCCGCGGCAAGGCCGGCGGCGTCAAGTTCTGCAAGACCGTCGAAGACGTGAAGGCCGCTGCAGCCAAGATGCTCGGCACCAAGATGGCCACCTACCAGACCGCCGGCGTCGAGCTGCCGATCAACCTGGTGCTGGTGACCACCGCCGGTGAGATCGTCAAGGAACTGTACCTGTCGGTGCTGGTCGATCGTGGCACCCGCACCATCAGCTTCATCGCTTCCTCGGAAGGCGGCATGGAGATCGAGCAGGTTGCCGCCGAAACTCCGGACAAGATCCACACCCTGAACGTGGACTTCGTCGAGGGCGTGCAGGGTTACCACGGCCGTGACATCGGCTTCAAGATGGGCCTGACCGCCAAGCAGGCCGGCCAGTTCGCCAGCATCATGGTGAACCTGTACCGCATCTTCAACGAAAAGGACCTGGCGCTGGTTGAGATCAACCCGCTGGCCATCCTGGACGACGGCAACCTGTACGCGCTGGACGGCAAGTTCAACAGCGACGACAACGCCGCCTTCCGTCACAAGGAACTGGTCGCCATGCGCGACAAGTCCCAGGAAGACGAAACCGAAGTGACCGCTTCGGAGCTGGACATCAACTACGTCACCATGGACGGCAACATCGGCTGCATGGTGAACGGCGCCGGCCTGGCCATGGCCACCATGGACGTCATCAAGCTCAACGGCGGCGAGCCGGCGAACTTCCTGGACGTGGGCGGCGGCGCCAACAAGCAGCGCGTGATCGAGGCGTTCAAGCTGATCCTGTCCTCGGACAAGGTCGAAGGCATCTTCGTCAACATCTTCGGTGGCATCGTCCGCTGCGACATGATCGCCGAGGGCATCATCGCCGCGGTGAAGGAAGTGGGCGTCAAGGTTCCGGTCGTGGTGCGCCTGGAAGGCACCAACGTGGAAGAAGGCAAGCAGCTGCTGCGTGACAGCGGCATGGCCATCATCCCGGCTGACAACATCAACGACGGCGCCAAGAAGGTCGTTGAAGCTGTCAAGAACGCCGCCTGATCCCGACACCAAGGAATTCCCATGTCTGTTTTGATTAACAAGAACACCAAGGTGATCGTGCAGGGCTTCACCGGCCAGCAGGGCACCTTCCACGCCACCCAGATGATCGAGTACGGCACCCAGGTCGTCGGCGGCGTCACCCCGGGCAAGGGCGGCACCACCCACATCGACCTGCCGGTGTTCAACACCGTGGCCGATGCCGTGCAGGCCACCGGCGCTGACGCGTCGGTCATCTACGTCCCGCCGCCGTTCGCTGCCGACGCCATCCTGGAAGCCGCTGCTGCCGGCATCAAGGTCATCGTCTGCATCACCGAGGGCATCCCGGTGCTGGACATGCTGCGCGTGGACAACGTGCTGAAGGGCTCGCACCCGGATACCGTGCTGATCGGGCCGAACTGCCCGGGCGTCATCACCCCGGGTGAGTGCAAGATCGGCATCATGCCGGGCCACATCCACAAGCCGGGCAAGATCGGCATCGTGTCGCGTTCGGGCACCCTGACCTATGAAGCGGTCAAGCAGACCACCGAAGTCGGCCTGGGCCAGTCCACCTGCATCGGCATCGGTGGTGACCCGATCAACGGCCTGAACTTCGTCGACTGCCTGAAGCTGTTCAACGAAGACCCGCAGACCGAAGGCATCATTATGGTTGGCGAAATCGGCGGCGACGCCGAAGAAGCCGGTGCGGAATACATCAAGGCCCACGTGAAGAAGCCGGTCGTCGGCTTCATCGCCGGTGCGTCGGCGCCGGCCGGCAAGCGCATGGGCCATGCCGGTGCGATCGCCTCGGGCGGCAAGGGCACTGCGGAAGGCAAGTTCGCCGCAATGGAAGCGGCTGGCGTCGTCACCGTGCGTTCGCCGGGCGACCTGGGCGCTGCCATCGCCAAGCTGGTCAAGTAAGCGCTGACCGCCGGTGATGTGTCGAGAAGGCCGCCCCTTGGGGCGGCCTTTTCTTTTGTGCCGAGCTTGAAGAGCTGCCCTCACCCCTACCCCTCTCCCGCGGGCGGGAGAGGGGAGAGCCAAGGCGAAGGCCGAAGCCGAAGCCGAAGCCAGAGCCAGAGCCAGAGCCAAGGCCGTGCGCTCCTGCGGTTGCTTTCCCCTCTCCCGCCTGCGGGAGAGGGGTAGGGGTGAGGGCAGCTTTCCGAGCCTTACCCGTCCATATGCCTGATTTTCCCCACCATCCCCGCGCGGGACCTTCCTCCTTCCAATGGAAGGAGCGAAGGACATGCGAAAAGGTGCCAAGACCGGCTGCGCCAGGGCCTTGCGGCAACGGATGACCGACGCAGAGCAACGACTCTGGTACCACCTGCGTGCCGACCGCCTGGCCGGCTTCAAGTTCCGTCGCCAGCATCCCATCGGCCCCTACGTGGTCGACTTCGCCTGCCTGGCGCGGCGGCTGGTCATTGAACTGGATGGCGGACAGCATGCCGGTGATACCAGCGATCCGGCACGTGAAGCCTTCCTGAGGGGGCACGGCTACCGCGTGCTGCGGTTCTGGAATAATGAAGCCCTGAGCAAAACCGCCGCGGTCTGCGAGAGCATCCTGCAGGCGTTGTCGATCGAACCAAGCCCCCGCAGGGTGCGGGGCCAAGCAGAAGGTTGTTGATATGTCCCAATCGCTACGCATCGCCCTGGCCCAGTTCGACTTCCCGGTCGGCGACGTGGCCGGCAATACCGGCCGCATCATCGAGCTGATGCACGAGGCGCGTGACGAATACGGCGCGGACGTGGTGTTGTTCCCCGAGTTGGCGGTCAGCGGCTATCCGCCGGAAGACCTGCTGCTGCGCCCCGGCTTCCTGGATGACTGCGAGCAGGCCATCGCCCGCATCGCCACCGAGGCGACCGGCATCGTGGCGGTGGTTGGTTGGCCGCAGAGCGCCGGCGCAGTGGTCTACAACGCGGCCAGCGTGCTGCGCGACGGTGCGGTGGAGACCACCTACCGCAAGCGTGAGCTGCCCAACTACGCGGTGTTCGATGAGCGCCGCTACTTCGATGTCGATCCGGATGGCGGCAACTGCGTGGTGCAGGTCAACGGCGTGCAGGTCGGCCTGGTGATCTGCGAGGACCTGTGGTTCCCCGAGCCGCTGGCTGGCACGGTGGCCGCCGGTGCCCAGCTGGTGCTGGTGCCCAATGCCTCGCCGTACGAGCGCGGCAAGCATGCCCAGCGCGATGCGCTGCTGGCCGAGCGCTGCGCGGCATCGGGCGTGGGCATCGCCTACCTCAACACCATTGGTGGCCAGGACGCGGTGGTGTTCGACGGTGCCTCGGTGGTCGCCGACGGTGACGGCACGGTGCATCCGGCGGCGGTGGCGTTCGCCGAGGAAATGCTGGTGGTCGAGTACAACCTCCAGGCGCGCAGCTTCATGCCGTTGCGCTGGATCGACGACGGCGATGAAAGCATGGATGCGCTGGCGTGGCGGGCGGTGACGCGTGGCATCCAGGACTACTGCCGCAAGAATGGCTTCGGCAAGGTGTGGCTGGGCCTGTCCGGCGGCATCGACTCGGCGCTGGTGCTGGCGATGGCGGTGGACGCGCTGGGCGCGGACAACGTCACCGCGGTCAGCCTGCCGTCGCGCTACACGGCCGATCTGTCCAACGACCTGGCGGTGGAGCAGTGCCGTGCGCTGGGCGTGAAGCTGGAGACGGTGCCGATCGAGCCGGCATTCCAGGGGTTGATGCAGTCGCTGTCGGCGATGTTCGAAGGGCAGGCAGCCGATGTCACCGAGGAGAACCTGCAGTCGCGCAGCCGTGGCGTGATCCTGATGGCGCTGTCCAACAAGTTTGGGGGCCTGCTGCTGACCACCGGCAACAAGAGCGAGTACGCGGTGGGTTACGCGACCATCTACGGCGACATGTGCGGCGGCTACGCGCCGCTGAAGGACCTGTACAAGACCGAGGTCTACGGCCTGTCCAAGTGGCGCAACACCGTCGGCGGTGCGCCGGTGATCCCACCGGCGGTCATCGCCCGCGCGCCCTCGGCCGAACTGCGCGAGAACCAGACCGACCAGGATTCGTTGCCGGCCTATGACGTGCTGGACGGCATCCTGTACCGCTACATCGACCAGGAGCAGTCGCGCCAGGACATCATCGCCGCCGGGTATGCGCCCGAGGTGGTGGAGCGGGTGCTCAGGCTGGTGCGCATCAGCGAATGGAAGCGGCACCAGGCCGCGCCGGGGCCGAAGGTGTCGCGACGTGCCTTTGGCCGTGAGCGGCGCTACCCGATCACCAACGGGTATCGCGGCTGAGGCAAGGTGTTGCATGAACAGAAAAGGGGCCGAAAGGCCCCTTTGCTGTTTCCGTGGAGACGGAAATGCCGATGCGTGTCGATGTGTGTCGACTTCGTGGGCGTTGGATGTCGCTCGCCGTGGGGCGTGCCGGTCGGTGCGATCTCGCGTCAAACCGTTGGCATCCTGGATTGGCACCCTAGGCCCACAAGAAAACATCAAGTCATCTCTCTCCTTTGCCACCGCCCCGCGCGGTGGCGAATTTTTTTGCGTCATCTGAAGGTGCGCCTGACCTGCCGGGGAGGCATGACGAAGCGTGTCAGTGATGACGCGGGACGACGGGCCGTGTCGGGTGATGGCCGGTCGGCGCACTGCATGACACGAAGCTGGCACGGCACTGCCATCAATTGAAAAACAGCAGCGATATCGGATCGTTAATTTTCCGTCAGGCCGGTGCAATGACGCTGTCATGCACGGGCCGATCAAAACGGTTCTGAGCGATCAGGACGTGTCCTTCTTCATCTGGAACACGCAAATAATGAATATCAAGACAAACTCCGGTCTTCGCCGTGGTGCGCTGGTTGTCGCCATTGGCTTGTCCCTCAGCGGTACGGTCGCGGCGCAGGAGGCAGCCGGCAGCAGTACGAATGCGACCACCCTGGATCGCATCGAGATCACCGGCTCGCGCATCAAGCGTGCAGATGTGGAAGGTGCATTGCCGGTAACCGTGATCGGCCGCCAGGACATCGAGGTAAGCGGCAGGGCAACGGTGGCCGACATCCTGCAGAACTCCAGCTTCAACTCCTTCGGCTCCTTCGTGCCCAGTTCCGGCAGCTCCGCCCAGTCGTTCGCCGGCCTGAGCCTGCGCGGCCTGGGCGAAGGCCGCACGCTGATCCTGATCGATGGCCGGCGTGCCGCGGTGTCGCCGCTGACCGGTGAAGGCCAGGACCTGAGCTCGATCCCGGCCGCGGCAGTGGAGCGCATCGAGATCCTGACCGATGGCGCCTCGGCCATCTACGGTGCCGACGCGATCGGCGGCGTGGTCAATGTCATCACCCGCAAGAACTATGAAGGCTTCCAGGTCAGTGCCGGCGCGACCGACAACAAGTACGGTGGCGATGCATCCGAGGCCTCGGTGCTGTTCGGCGCGGCGGGCGAGCGTGGCTCGGTGATGGGCGGCATTTCCTACACCGACCAGAAGATCAGCTATGTATCCGACTACCCGTGGTCGGACACGGTCGCCGGTTCGTCGTACTCGAACAACTACCTCAACGTGCTGACCGATGCCAATGGCAACCGGGTTGCCGGCTCGAACCTCTACACCAACGGCAGCAGCGTGGTGCCGGGTGGCTGCTCGGGCACCAACTTCTACGAGAGCACCAGCAGCACCGGCCGTACCAGCTGCCTGTACAACTATGTCGGCGACATGGCCGACACCGCCAGCATCAAGAACAAGAACCTGTTCCTGCGCTCGGAGTACGCGCTCAGCGATGCCTGGACCATCAACGCCGACATCTACGTGAACCGCAAGAACAGCACCAGCGTCTACGCGCCCGTGCCCGAAAGCATCTTCGTCAGCGCCGACAGCCCGAACAACACCACTGGGCAGGATGCCTACATCAAGCACCGCTTTGCCGCCTTGGATAAGCGCTACACCTACACCGACGAGAACAGCTACGACGTCAACCTGAGCCTGCATGGCCAGTTGACCGACAGCACCAGCGTCGACTTTGGCGTGCGCAGCAATGAGTCGCGCGCGACCGTGACCGGCTACAACTACGTCAACATCCCGGTGGCCGAGCAGTACTTCGAAAGTGGCCAATACAACGCCTTCGACCCGTACGCCAACTCCCAGGAGGTGCTCGATGCCATCAGCACCACGATCGGCCGCAACACCTTCTACAAGCAGAAGGAGTTCAACGCGCAGTTGACCACTGATCTGTTCACGCTGCCGGGCGGGGTCTCCTCGCTGGCGGTGGGCGGCGAGTACAGCAAGCATGACTATGCGGACATCTACGACCAGCAGTCGGCGGCCGGCAACGTGGGCGGTTCGTCCGGCAATTCGGCATGGGGCGAGCGCAACCTGACCTCGGGCTTCGCCGAGTGGAGCCTGCCGATCTTCGACAACTTCTCGGCAGACCTGGCCGTTCGCTACGACCACTACTCCGACTTCGGTGATTCCACCTCGCCGAAGCTGTCGCTGCGCTTCCAGCCGCTGCACAACCTGACCTTCCGCACCTCGTATGGCAAGGGCTTCCGCGCGCCGACGCTGCAGGCGCTGAACCAGCAGGATGCGTTCTCGGCCGACTCGGTGACCGACGAGGCCACGGCACTGGCCTACGGCCTGGCCGCGTCCAGTTCGATCCAGATCAATGGCTACCACGTGGCCAATCCGGACCTGAAGGCCGAGACCTCCAAGCAGTTCAGCTTCGGCGTGGTGTACGACCCGTTCTCGTGGGCCAACATCACGCTGGACTACTGGAACACCGAGATCAAGAACCAGATCAAGTGGTACTCCGCGCAGACGGTGATCAACCGCACCGCCCTTGGCCAGTACCTGCCGGACAACCTGTCGGTCGTGCGCAACAGCGACGGTTCGATCCAGGCGGTGTATGCCGGCTATGGCAATGAAGGGTTGGTCAAGACCGACGGCATCGACCTGAACATCCGCACCCAGTTCGACCTGGATGACTGGGGCAGGCTGACCTCGACCCTGCAGGGTTCCTGGACCCACAGCTACAAGGTCGACAGCCGTTACGGCTCGGACGAGTACGTCGGCACCAGCGGTTACCCGGAGTGGCGTGCCAACCTCAACACCCGCTGGGAGCGCGGCGACTGGAGCGTGGCGTGGACCATGAACATGATCGGCTATGAGCCGGGCTACTACGTCGACTACTACGAAGGTGACTACAGCTGCTCGGAGCTGAAGAGCGAGGGCTACGTGAAGCGCTGCAGCGGCGCCTACATCACCCATGACCTGCAGCTCAACTACCAGGCCCCGTGGAATGCGACGATCTCGCTGGGTGCCCGCAACCTGACCAACAAGGCGCCGGTGTACGACGTGGCGTACTCGCCGACCAACTTCAACAACTATCTGTACAACGGCTACGGCCGCCAGCTGTACGTGCGTTACACCCAGAACTTCTGAGGTTCGCGCGACTGAGGGTGCAATGTGGGCGGTCCCGGTGACGGGGCCGCCTTTTTTGTCGACCGGAACATGCAGGGCGGTGCGTGGCCGAAGCCGTGTTCGCCAGTGCCGGAGCAGGGGATGTTGTGGGACGGAGCTGGGATTGCCTCCCCGCCTGCGCGGTGGGGAGATGGGGGAATCGCCGGGGCTGCTACGGCTTGCGGCCTGGGATCTGCCCCGGTTACGTACATCCCGGGCATCGCGTCATCCGGGCCTCGGCAGGGCAGGGGCGTCGTTGGCCCACAACGGGAAAGGGGCCCGAAGGCCCCTTACCGTACTCGCATGCGCTGGCTGCTTACTTGCGGCGGCTCATCGTCGCATTGCTCTGGCCGGTGGCCACCGACTTCTCGCCGGCGAACGGGTTGAGCTTGCGGATCATCCACGGGTACTTCGGCCAGTCGCCGGTCAGCCACGGGTGGTCGGGCTGGTTTAGCTCCAGCACGCGGCGGGCGTCGTCGGCCAGGGTCTTGTTGCCGATGTGGGTATACGACTCGCCCAGCACCGCCACGGCGTCGTACTGGAAGGCGCTCTGCGGGTAGGTTTCCAGCAGGTAGTTGGCGCGGCCGGCGGCCGAGACCCAGGCGCCGCGGCGGGCGTAGTACAGGGCATTGTCCAGCTCGTGCTGGGCGAATACGTCGCGCAGCTCGATCATGCGCTGGCGCGCATCGGCCGCGTAGCGGCTGTTCGGGTAGCGCTCGGTGACGATGGTGAAGTCGGCGTAGGCCTGGCGCGGGGTGGACAGGTCACGGCGGCTCGGGTCCAGCGACCACACGCGGCGCAGGAACACCGTGTCGCGGTTGCCGTTGGCCAGGCCGCGCAGGTAGTACAGGTAGGCGATGTTGCGGTGGGTCGGGTAGGTGCGGATGAAGCGGTCGATGCTCGACACGGCGTCATCGTTCTTGCCGGCCTTGTACTGGGCATAGGCGCTTTCGATCATCGCCTGCTCGGTGTACGGGCCGTACGGGTACTGGGCGATCAGGCGCTTGAAGCTGGTTTCGGCGCCGGACCAGTTGCCGCCTTCCATCAGCTTGTGGCTCTTTTCGTAGAGCTGCTCGACAGGCGCGCCTTCATCGGCGTCCTTCTTCTTGTCGCCGCGGTGGCAGCCGGTGGCGACGAAAACCAGGACCAGCAGCAGGGCGGTGAGGCGGACGGGCGCGGACAGCAAAGAGCGTCGGATCATGGGTCAGGGCGGGACGCGGCAGGAATACGAGGTGTCGATGATAGCCTAGTGGCCTGTCCTGCGAATGACTGTTGCTGTCAGGACCCCCGATTTCGTCTTTCAGTTGGCCTTTGACATGTCCGAGAACACCTCCCCGACCCAGCGCCAGGCGCTGGTGCCCGATACCGCCGCCGGCCGCCGCTTCGACGCCGTGGTGGCCGAGCTTTTCCCCGAATTCTCCCGTTCCCGCCTGACCGAGTGGATCAAGACCGGTGCGGTGCTGATGGACGGGGAGCCGGCCCGGCCCCGCGACCCGGTCCGGGGCGGGGAGTCGGTTTCCCTGAATGCGGTGCTCGACACCGAGGTCAACGCGCGGCCGGAGGACATCCCGCTGTCGGTCCTGTACGAGGACGAGCATGTCTACGTGATCGACAAGCCGGCCGGGCTGGTGGTCCACCCGGGCGCCGGCAACCCGACCGGCACCCTGGTCAACGCGCTGCTGTTCCGTGACCCGGAGATCGCCAAGGTGCCGCGTGCCGGCGTGGTCCACCGCCTGGACAAGGACACCAGCGGCATCATGATGGTGGCCCGTACCGTGCAGGCGCAGACCGCGCTGGTGGAACAGCTGTCCGCCCGCGAGGTCCACCGCCAGTACCTGGCCGTGGTGGTCGGGGCGCTGGTCGCCGGCGGCACCGTGGACGCGGCGATCGACCGCCACCCGCGCGACCGCCTGCGCATGGGCGTGCGCGAGGACGGCAAGGACGCGGTCACCCATTACCGCCTGCGCGAGCGCTTCCGCGCCCATACCGCGCTGGAGTGCCGCCTGGAGACCGGCCGCACCCACCAGATCCGCGTGCACATGGCGCACATCAAGCACGCCATCGTCGGTGACCCGCTGTACGGCGGGTCGCTGAAGCTGCCCAAGGGCGCCAGCGACGAACTGGTCGCCCAGCTGCGCGGGTTCAAGCGCCAGGCCCTGCACGCCGAAACACTGGAGTTCCAGCACCCGATCACCGGCGAGACGATCAGCAACACCGCCCCGGTGCCGGCGGACCTGCTGGCGCTGACGAAGGCGCTGCGCGAGGACTCCAAGGCCTTCGCCGAACGCGAGCGGGACCGCTGGTGATGAACGACGCGCTGCCTGCCCTGGCCGCCGACTGGCCGGCCCCGGCCGGGGTGCATGCCTTCACCACCCGGCGCCACGGCGCGGGGGGCTCGCAGCCGCCGTTCGACCACTTCAACCTGGGCAACCGCAGCGCCGCCGAGGGCGACGACCCGGCGCAGGTGCAGCGCAACCGTGACCAGTTGCAGCAACTGGCGGGTCTGCCCTCGGCGCCGCACTGGCTGCGCCAGGTGCACGGCACCGGCGTGCTGCGTTTCCAGGCGCCGCCGCAGGCACAGGGCATTGATGCCGAACCGGTGGCCGATGCAGCGGTGACCTCGGTTCCCGGCGTGGTGCTGGCGATCCTGACCGCGGACTGCCTGCCGGTGGTGTTCACCGCGCGGGCCGGGGACGAGGTGGCCGCCGCCCATGCGGGGTGGCGCGGGTTGGCCGACGGCATGCTGGAGAACACCCTGGCGGCGATGCGGACCCCGGCCAGCGCGGTCATCGCCTGGTTGGGGCCGGCCGCCGGGCCGGCCCATTACGAGATCGGGGCGGATGTGCGCGAGGCCTTCCTCGCCCATTCGGCCGCGGCCGAAGCGGCGTTCACGCCGACCCGTCCCGGGCATTGGCGGGTGGACCTGTACGCACTGGCACGCCAGCGGCTGCAGGCCGCGGGCATGGACCCGGCCGATATCCATGGCGGTGACCAGTGCACCATCGCCGACCCGCAACGCTGGTTCTCGCACCGGCGCGACCGCCGCAGCGGCCGCATCGCCACCCTGGTGTGGATGGACCCATGAGCACGCCGCTGTTCGAGCAGGTGCTTGGCCCTGGGTTCGGACAGCTGCCCCCACAGGTATGCGCGCTGCATTCGGTGCGCGGCCGGCAACGCTGGAGCGGGCAAGGCGAGGTGCTGCGCGGCACCCATTGGCTGGTGGTGCCCTGCGCCTGGCTGGCGCGCCTTCCGCCCAGTGCCAGCGTGCCGGTCAGCGTGGAGTTCGTGGTGGATGCGGCCGGGGAACGCTGGAACCGGCGGTTCGGGCCCGCACGGATGGAATCGCGCCTGTGGCAACAGGGTGGGGGGCTGTTCGAGCAGTTGGGGGCGGTGCGGTTCCGCTTCGGCCTGCGCGAGGAGGAGGGCCAGATCCTGTGGCGGGCCGAGCGCGCCTGGGCGTTTGGCCTGTTGCCCCTGCCCACGCGCTGGTTCGGCCAGGTGTACTGCCGTGAACGCGAGCGGCACGGGCGTTATGAGTTCCTGGTGGATGTCTCGATGCCGCTGATCGGGCGGTTGATCCGCTACGAAGGCTGGTTGCTGCCGGAGGACGGGGCGGCATGAGCGGCGAGGCGCCGGTGATCGTGTTCGACGGGGTGTGCGCGCTGTGCAGCCGCTGGGTGCGCTTCCTGCTGCGCTTCGACCGCCGGGGGCGTTACCGCTTCGCGGCGATGCAGGGCGCGCGGGGCCGTGCGCTGTTGCTGGCGCACGGGCTGGACCCGGATGACCCGCTGTCGTTCCTGCTGGTGGAGGACGGCATGGCCTACACGGATACCGATGCGATCATGCGCGTGGTCAGCGGCCTTGGCGGCGTGTGGAAGCTCGCGGGGATCGCGCGCTGGCTGCCCGGATCCTTGCGGGACCGTGCCTACCGGTGGTTGGCGCGCAACCGCTACCGCTGGTTCGGGCGACATGACAGCTGCTACCTGCCGACGCCGCAGCAGCGGGCGCGGTTCCTGGATTGAGGCCGGGGATGCGGTGGGCGGTGCCAGCGCTTTGCCCCCACGGCCCCTCACCCCAACCCCTCTCCGGCATGCGGGAGAGGGGCTAACTCATGACGAACCGACGCAGTCCGAGCCCGTCTCCCGCGTGCCGGAGAGGGGTTGGGGGGAGGGCGGTGTTTCCAGTGCCTGCAGGTAGTCGCGGCGCCAGCGATTGATGTCGTACTCGCGCAGGTGCTGCATCATCAGCTGCCAACGCTCGATGCGTTCGGCCAACGGCATGTTGGCGGCGGCGGCGATCGCATCGGCCACGCCGTCCAGGTCATGCGGGTTGACCAGCAGTGCCTGCTTGAGCTCGTCCGCCGCGCCCGCCAGCAGTGACAGCACCAGCACGCCGGGATTCTCCGGGTCCTGCGATGCCACGTACTCCTTGGCCACCAGGTTCATGCCGTCGCGCAGTGGGGTCACCAATCCCACCGCGGCCTCGCGGTAGAAGCCGGTCAGCGTGCTGTGCGCGTAGTTCTGGTTGACGTAGCGCAGGGGGGTCCAGTCGGCTTCGGCGTGGCTGCCATTGATGTGGCCGGCCAGGCGCTCCAGGTCGGTGCGCAGCTTGCGGTACTCGGTGACGCTGCCGCGCGAGACCGGTGCGATCTGCAGGAAAGTCATCGAGCCCTTCTGTTGCGGGTAGCGGTCCAGGTAGTGCTCGAAGCCATGGAAGCGTTCGGGCAAGCCCTTGGAGTAGTCCAGGCGGTCCACGCCGATGGCCAGCTTGCGGAACTGCAGGCTGCGGCGCAGGGCGCGCACCGCGTTGTTACGGGTGGCGCCGTGTGCCTGCCGCGCGATGTGGGCGGTATCGATGCCGATCGGAAATGCCGAGGTGCGGATACGTCGGCCGTCCGGTGCCTGGATCCATTCGCTGTCCACCAGCGTGCCGCCGCCGAACAGGCGCGCATAGGACTGGAAGCGGTCGACGTCGCGGCGGGTCTGGAAGCCCAGCAGGTCGTAGGCGTACAGCGTGGAGAACAGGTTGCGGTGGTCGGGCAGGGCCTGGATCAGGTCCGCCGAGGGCACCGGCACGTGCAGGAAGAAGCCGATGCGGCAACCGATGCCGCGTTCGCGCAGCATCGCCGCCAACGGGATCAGGTGGTAGTCATGAATCCACACGGTGTCGTCCTCGCGCAGCAGTGGCGCGAGCCTGTCGGCGAACAGGGCGTTGACCTTCCAGTAGCCTTCGCGCTTGCGGCGGTCGTAGTCCACCAGGTCCAGGCGGAAGTGCAACAGCGGCCACAGGGCGCGGTTGGAGAAGCCGTTGTAGTAGTTGTCCAGGTCGGGTCTGGACAGATCCATCGTCACGAAGCGGATGTTGCCCTCGCTCTGCTCGCGCAGGGTGCCGCTGTCCTCGTTGACGCTGCGCCCGCTCCAGCCGAACCACATGCCGCCGCGTTCCTTCAACGCGGCCAGCAGGCCGACGGCCAACCCGCCGGCACGGGATTCGCCGGGCATCGCCACCCGGTTGGACACCACCACCAGGCGGCTCACGACGCGTCCTGCCACGGTCGCGACAGGCGCATGGCGGCGGTGATCAGGCCAACGTGCGAATACGTCTGCGGGAAGTTGCCCCATTGCTCGCCGTCGTCGAAGGCCAGGTCCTCGGACAGCAGGCCGACGTGGTTGCGGCGTGCCAGTACGCTTTCGAACAGGTCGCGCGCCTCGGCCACGCGGCCGATCGCGGCCAGTGCGTCGATGTACCAGAACGTGCAGATGGTGAAACTGGTCTCCGGTGCACCGAAGTCATCCGGGGCAATGTAGCGGTACAGCGCGTTGCCATGGCGCAGCTCGCGGCCGATGGCCTCGACGGTGGCGACGTAGCGCGGGTCCAGGGCATCGATGAAGCCGATGTCGGCCAACAGCAGCAGCGAGGCATCCAGGTGCTGGCCGTCCCAGGCATCGGTGAAGTGCCCGAGGCGCGCGTTCCAGCCGCGTTCGATGACGCGCTGGTGGATCGCATCGGCCCGCTGGCGCCAGAGCAGGGCGCGTTCGGGCAACTGCACGCGCGAGGCGATCTTGGCCAGGCGGTCGCAGGCGGCCCAGCACATCGCCGAGGTGTAGGTGTGCACCGAGGTCCTGCCACGGAACTCCCACAGTCCGGCGTCGGGGACGTCGTGCAGGGCATAGGCGCGCTCGCCGAGCGGTTCCAGGCGGGCAAAGGTGTCCGCATCGCCGGGGGCTTCCAGGCGCTGGTCGAAGAACAGCTGGGTGGAGGCCAGGACCACCGAGCCATACACGTCGTGCTGTTTCTGCACCCAGGCCAGGTTGCCGCGGCGCACCGGCCCCATGCCGCGGTAGCCGGCCAGCGAGGGCACCTCGCTCTCGTCGAGCTTCTCTTCCATGCCGATGCCGTACAACGGCTGCAGGCTGCCGTCGCTGGTGGCCAGGTTGAAGATGTAATGCAGGAAGCCCTCCATCGTGCGGGTGGCGCCCAGCCGGTTGAGCGCGCGCACCACGAAGGCGGCATCGCGCAGCCAGCAGTAGCGGTAGTCCCAGTTGCGCGCGCTGCCGGGCGCCTCCGGGATCGAGGTGGTCATGGCCGCGATGATCGCGCCGCTGTCCTCGTACTGGCACAGTTTCAGGGTGATGGCGCTGCGGATCACCGCGTCCTGCCATTCCAGCGGGACGGAGAGGTAGCGCACCCATTCACGCCAGTACTCGGCCGTGCGCTGGAAGGCATCCTGCGCGTAACCGGCCAGGCTGCGCTGCAGGGTTTCATCCACGCCCAACACCAGGTCCACCGGCTGGGTCAGCGCGAACGCGGTGCCTTCGCGGATGAAGCGCACCGGCACATCGGTGGTCAGGCGCAGGGTGAAGCCGGGCAACAGCCAGCGCAGGTGGTTGCTGCCCCAGGTGGATTCGGGCGTGCGTGCGCCCCAATCGGCCAAGGGACGCGCCCGGATGCGGATGCGCGGGCTGCCGGACAGCGGGCGGATGCGCCGGATCACGCTGGGGGGGCGGTACAGGCGACCATGGCGTTTCCAGCGTGGCGCGAAGTCGATCACCTCGATCGCCCCTCCCTGGGTGTCGCGCAACACCGTGCGCAGGATGGCGGTGTTGGTGAAGTAGTGTTGTTCGCTGTCGGCGAAGTCTTCCAGCTCCACCGCGAAGTCGCCGCCGTCATGGTCGCGTGGGCTGAGCAGCGCACAGAACGCGGGGTCGCCATCGAAGGCGGGCAGGCAGCTCCAGACGATGCGCGCCCGCTTGTCGATCAGCGCGCCAAAACTTCCGTTGCCAATGACGGCCAGGTCCAGATCGGCCCGTTGCATGACTTGCTCCTGTTGTGGAGGGCGCCCAGGCGCCATGGGGGCCGCAGGATCTACGGCAAGGCGCCGCGCAACCACTCGTGCACGGCGGCGACGTCGGCCAGCCCGTAGCGTGCGTGGCTGGCGGTGCGGTTGCCGACCAGCACGCCATGCCCGCCCTGGCGCATGGCGGCGGCGAAGCCGGCTTCGTCGGTGAGATCGTCGCCGACGAAGATCGGGCGACGTCCTTCGAACGTCGGGGTGCGCATCAGCGCGAGCACCGCTCCACCCTTGTCGTGGTCGGCGCTGACGAACTCGATGACCTGGTTGCCCGGTTGCAGGCGAACGCCCGGCAGCTGCGCCACCTGGGCCTGGGCAAAGGCGACGATGGCGCCGGCCGCCTGTGGCGCGGTACGCCAATGCAGGGCCAGCGCGCTGCCCTTGTGTTCGACCAGCATGCCGGGGTGTTGATGGGCCAGCCGCATCGCCTGCTGGTGCAGGGCATGCAGCCATTGCGCGGTGTCGCCGCCGACAACTTCGGCATCGGCGGTGGAGCGCAGCTGTGTGCCGTGCAGGCCGGCGGCGGGCAGGCGCAACGGGGACAGCAGCTGGTCCAGTTGCGCGATGGGACGGCCGCTGACCAGTGCCACCGCGCCGTGCAGGCGCTGTGCGTTCACGGCGAGCAGGTGCGGGAGGTCGTCGGCGGGCACCACCTTTTCAGGATGGTCGGCAAAGGCGACCAGGGTGCCGTCGACATCGAGGAACAGCGCGTCGTTGTCCGTCAGCGCCGGTGGGGCCGGTCGCTGGAGTTCTTCGAGCATGCGGCCACTATGCCGCAACGGATGTTAGGGGGAGGTAATCAGGTGTGCAGCCCGAGGGGCTGGAATTTCACCCCAACCTGCCAAAGGTGCCTCGGCCCGACGATCAGGCAGCGCACACTGCACGGCAGGACGCAGGCGGGGACGCAATCCCCGCCTGCGTCCGTGGGTCAGAACGTGTACCGCACGCGGCCGTAGTAGTACGCGCCATTGCTGCCGATCGGCGAGAGCACGTCGTAGGGCATGTTGCCGAAGTAGTAGATGTCCTGGTTGGATTTGTCCGGGTAGTTGTCGGTCAGGTTCTGCCCGCCGATGGCCACGCTCCACTTCGGGGTGATGCGGTATTCCACTTCCGCATCCAGCTGCCATTCGGCGCGATAGGTCTGCGTCGGCTCGTAGCCGCCCCCGAAGTCGAACACGCGCGTGGCGCTGCCGTGCCGGCTCACGCGGCTGCTCAGCGACCAGCGGTCATTGGCCCAGCTGCCGGCCAGCTGCGCGCGGGTGCGCGGGGCGGCGTCGGTCAGCGTGTTGCTTTCCTCCACGCCGAACAGCACGTAGTCCGGGTCCAGCGCGAGCAGCTGCGACGGCGTGGCCACCACGTTCTTCAGCTCGGTCTTGGCGTAGCTCCAGGTGCCGGTCAGCAGCAGCTCGCCATCGCCCAGCGATTGCCGCCAGTTGGCGACGAACTCGGCGCCGCGCGTGCGGGTGTCGGCGGCATTGACGAAGTAATGCGCGCTTTCCAGTCCGCTGATGCCGAACTGCTGCTGCACGAAGGTGGTCAACGCGTCACCGGTGATGCTCTCCGACAGCGCGATGCGGTCGTCGATGTCGATCTGGAACAGGTCCAGCGACAGGTCGAAGTGGCTGCCGATCTGGCTGGTGAAGCCCAGGCTGTAGTTGATCGACTTTTCCGGCTTCAGGTCGGTGGCGCCGAGCGCGCGGGCGATCGGGTTGTTGACCGACAGCAGGCGGCCCTGCACCAGCTGGCCGCCGGCGGTGTAACCGGTGGAGGTGGACTCGTAGCCGATCTGGCTCAGCGACGGCGCGTGGAAGTTGTTGGAGATGGCACCGCGCAGCGCGAACGCCGGGGCGAACGCGTAACGCGCACCGAGCTTGCCGGTCAGTTCGCCGCCGAAGTCCTGGTAGTGCTCGTAGCGGGCGGCGATGTCGGTGGAGAACTTCTCGCCGAAGGTGGAGGACAGGCTGGTATAGGCGCTGAACACGTCGCGCGACAGGTTGGCTTCGTCCTGCGGGGTCAGCCCGCCGCCGGCCTGCGAGCCGGTGGGGCGGTCGGTGTACGGGCCGGCGGCGTAACTGGCCGGGTCGCCGGCGCCGGTCTCGTAGCGCTCATGGCGGCCTTCGATGCCGAAGCCGAGGCTGTGGCTGTCGTTCTCGCGCACGAAGATGCGGCCCACGTCCAGGTTGGCCACGGTCTGCTCGAAGCTGAAGTCGCCGGTCTTGAAGCGGGTCGGGCTGGTCGGGCCGAGCGAGGCGTTGAGCGAGTCGCGCAGGCGGTAGGTGAATTCATTGCGGCCGTGGTCGACGCTGGCGTCGTAGTTCCACTCACCCCATTGGCCACGGGCGCCACCGACCAGCTGCACGTCCAGGTTCTCGCCTTCGGAGACCGGGCGGTAGCCATTCGGGTAGAGGGCCTTCCAGTTGGCCTCGCCGTCCGGGTAGCGGAAGTAGTTGGCGCCTTCGGTATCGCGCTGGTTGTAGGTGCCGAAGGCATAGGCCTTGGAGGTCTCGCCGAACGGGATCTCGGTGTTGAACCAGGCGTTGATGTCCTTGCTGGCGCCGTCGCCCAGCGCGTAGTTGCGCTTGCCGGCCAGGGCCAGGTTGTCCGGGGTCTGTGCTTCCCACGGCGGAATCTGGTCGAAGCCGGCGCGGTTGGTGGCTTCGCGGTTCTTGTATTCCAGGCCCACGCGCAGGAAGCCACCGTCATCGGTGAGTGCGGTGCCGACCTTGGCGCTGAAGAAGCTGGCCTGGCCGTCGGTCAGGGTGCGGTTGATCGGCTTGAGGTCGGTGTGGTGCGCACCGAAGCTGGCTTCGATGGCGCCGCCTTCCGGGGCGTCGTCCAGGATCACGTTGATCACGCCGGCCACCGCGTCCGAGCCGTACAGCGCGCCGGCGCCGTCACGCAGCACCTCGATGCGCTTGATCGCGCTGACCGGGATGGCGTTGAAGTCGACCGGGGTGGTGCCCTTGCCGATCTTGCTGTCGGTGTTGACCAGCGCGCTGTTGTGGCGGCGTTTGCCGTTGACCAGCACCAGCACCTGGTCCGGCGACAAGCCGCGCAACTGCGCGGCGCGCACGTGGTCGGCACCGCCGGAGTTGGACTGGCGCGGGAAATTGAACGACGGCAGCAGCGCCTGCAGTGCGCTGCCCAGCTCGCCATTGACCACGCCGGCCTTGCGGATGTCCTCGGCGCTGAGCACGTCCACCGGCGAGGTGGATTCGAGCACGGTGCGGTCCACCGCGCGGGTACCGGTGACGATCACCGTGTCCAGGGTGGTGGCGCTGTTCGGCGCGGCTTCCTGGGCAAAGGCGGGGGAAGACAGCGCCAGCGCGATGGCCAGGCCGAGCGGGGCCGAGGTGGGGCGGGACATGGAAACTCCGGGCAGAACGAAGGGGGGAGGTTTTGCACTTACATCCATCCGGATGAAGCGATATATTATCTTGGCGTTAACGCGCGGCCGGTTGCAAGCCCTGGATGCCATGAGCTGATGACCGTCCGTGATATCCCCTGCGGTGCGATGGATGCCACCGTGTTGCCCTGTCCGGAGGTTTTCCATGAAGTTGCACGCCGTTGTTCTCCCCCTGTTGCTGGGCCTTGCCACCAGCGCCATCGCCGCACCGCCGGTCAACGAGCCAGCCACCGCCGCGCTGCATGGCGATGCGCAGCGCCCGGCCGAGGCCGGCGGTTGGGTGCGCAGCGAGCTGTACTTCGGGGTGGGCGAGGAAACCGGCCCGTCCCGGCGGGAGCAGACCGACGTGATCAGCCAGGCGCAATGGCGCGCGTTCCTGGACAAGGAAGTGACGCCGCGGTTCCCCGATGGCCTGACCGTGTTCGACGCCTATGGCCAGTGGCTGTTCCGCGGGGCGCCGGAGCCGAACCGGCTGAGCACCAAGGTGCTGGTGATCCTGCACGAGGACACCCCGCAGCGGCGCAACGACATCGAGGCCATCCGCCTGGCGTGGAAGCAGGCCACCCACCACCAGTCGGTGCTGTGGGCACGGCAGCCGGTCGAGGTGTCGTTCTGATCGGTGCCGGATCGGCTAGCCTGCGCGCTGGTCCGCCTTTCGACGAGTCACCTGATGACGCCACATACCCCCGCCTCCCGCCGCTGCGCCGCCTACGGCATGCTGATTGCCGCAGGGATGCTGCTGGCGCCGCCGGCGCTGGCCGATGACAGCGAGATCCGCTTCGAGGTCACCGCCGGCGTGATTGCCCACGCGCGGCTGACAGGGGAAGGCACCGTCGAGGTCGGTACCGACCGTTCATCGGCGCGGCAACTGCTGCCGGCGGCCACCGATGAGGAAGACGGGGGCACGCGGTTGGGCCATGCGGACTACAACTTCGACGGCTACCAGGACCTGGCCACCAGCGCGACGCTGGGCCAGGTCAATGAGTCCTTCACCGTGTACCTGTACCAGCCGGACAGTGGCCGGTTCCGCGCGCTGGCCGCACCCACCGGGCCGGAGATCAGCTGCGAAGGCCTGTGGACGCTGTCCCCGGATCCGGCCTCGCGCACGCTGAGCAGCAGTTGTCGCAGCGGGCCGATGTGGTACAGCGACGTATACCGTTACCAGGGTGACCGGCTTTACCTGTACCGCTCGATGCGCGGCGCACTGGTCGAGACCAGTGGCATGTCCCGGGTGCTGTCCCTGGACAGTGCGGAAGACATGGGCATCCTGGTGGTCTGGAGTACCTGGGATGCCTCGGGCAAGCGCCTGGAGCGCGCGCTGTGGAATGCATTCGATCCCCCGCTGGCCGACGTGCCGATGAAGGGCTGGGGTGCGTCGGTGGTGCCGGCCCGCCTGCCGCTCTACAGCCGCGCCGGTGACACTGCCACCCGGCGCTACCTGGTCGAGGGCGACCGCGTCGAGTTGCTGGACGAGGCCGATGGCTGGTTGCAGGTGCGCTACCTCAATCCCGCGCGCGGTCCGATCCTGGGCTGGGTGAAAGTGCCCGACCCGGAATGAGCCACGTGTTTCCTTTCCCCCTTCCGCCGGCTGATCCAGGCCGGCCCTGCTGACGAAACTCCCGCATGAATTCCCCGCATTCCCCCACCGCACGTGCCCGCTGGTTCGTGCCCGGCGACCTCAACGGCTTCTTCGGCCTGGTGGTCGACAACCTGTCCATCCTCGGCTTCATCGCGATGGCGCTGGTTGGCATCTTCCAGTTCCCCGCCGAGGTGGTGTTCGGCCGCATGTTCCCGGGCACCGCGCTGGGCGTGCTGATCGGCAACCTGATGTACACGCTGATGGCGCACCGGCTGGCCGCGCGCAGCGGCCGCGATGACGTCACCGCGATGCCGCTGGGCCTGGATGCGCCGACCAGCATCGGCATGGCGCTGCTGGTGCTGGGCCCGGCCTTCGCCGGCTTCAAGCAGCAGGGCCTGGACCCGACCGCGGCGGCCCTGCTGACCTGGAAGCTGGGCATGGCCTCGCTGGTGGTGATGGGCCTGCTCAAGCTGGTGCTGTCGTTCGTGGGTGATGCGGTGACCCGGCACGTGCCGCGCGCGGCCCTGCTCGGTTCGATCGGCGGTGCGGCACTGACCCTGCTCGGCTTCCTGCCGCTGATCGAAAGCCTGCGCCAGCCGCTGGTCGGCCTGGTCACGTTGGGCGTGCTGCTGTACGTGCTGGTTGCCCGCGGCGTGGTGCCGCTGCGCCTGCCGGGCGTGTTGTTCGCGCTGCTGGTCGGCGTGGTGCTGTACTACGGGCTGGGCTCGGCCGGTGTGCTGACCGGCTTCCAGTGGCCGCCGGCGATCTCATTCGCGGTGGCGCTGCCGTTGCCGTCGCTGGGCTTCGTCGATGGCCTGCCACTGACCGTGCCGTACCTGTCGCTGCTGCTGCCGTTCGGCCTGCTGATGGTGGTGGGCGGCATCAACGTGGCCGAGAGCGCGCGCGCGGCCGGCGACGACTACCGTACCCGTGACGTGCTGCTGGTCGAGGCCATCGCTACGCTGGTGGCCGGCGTCTGTGGCGGCGTGGCACAGACCACGCCCTACATCGGCCAGCCGGCCTACAAGCGGTTGGGGGCGCGCACCGGCTACACGCTGCTGACCGGCCTGTTCATCGGCATCGGCGGCATGCTCGGCGTGGTCGCCGGGCTGGTGCAGTGGCTGCCGGTGGCGGTGCTGGCACCGATCATCGTGTTCGTCGGCCTGGACATCACCGTGCAGGCGTTCCAGCAGACCAGGCGCGAGCACGCGATCGCGGTGGCGCTGGCGTTCCTGCCGGCCATCGCCTACCTGATCAACATCAAGTTCGGCACCTGGGTGGCGCCGGAGGCCGCCGCCGCGCTGTATGCGGCGGTGGACGGGCATGGGCTGTCGGACGTGGCCACGCTGCAGGTGCTGGGCAACGGTTTCATCATCACCGCGATGCTGTGGGCGGCGGCCTTGGTGGCCTTGATCGAGCGTCGCCCGGGCGTGGCGGTGACGCTGCTGCTGGTGGCCGCGGTGCTCAGTGCGTTCGGGGTGATCCATTCCACCGATCCGCGCGGCGGCATCTACCTGCCGTGGCAGCTGGAAGGGCTGCGCCAGGCGATCACCCTGCAGGTCGCCGCCGCCTACGCGGTACTGGCCACGGTGATCGGCTTGATGTCGCTGCAGAAGCCGCGCTGAACACGCGCGGTGGCGCCGGGGGGAACCCACCGGCGTTGCGCCGGTCACACCTTCACATGCAAGCAAGGTGGATGTGATGGAAAAGCGCAGTGCGGTGTGGCCTTGGGTGGTGTTGGGCGTGGTGGCGATCGGTGGTGTCGGCGGTTGGCTGTTCAAGGATGACCTGGCCCGTTTGCGGCCGGCAGCGCCCGCCGCCACGACACCCCCACCGCTGGATGGACCTGCTGACCCCTCGTCGGCGCCGTCACCTGCTCCCGCCACGGGGCCGACGTCGCCCCGTTATCCGCTGGATGCGGACGTGGCGGCCGATCCCGCCCTGCCGGCCCTGGCGGACAGTGATGCCGGCGCCTGGCAGGCGCTGGCAGGGGTGTTCCCCGCCGATGTACTGGCGGTGCTGCTGCGCGCGCACCTGATCCAGCGGTGGGTGGTGCACGTGGACAACCTCACCCAGCCCAGCCTGCCGGCCTCGGCGATGGCCCTGCAACCGATGCCGGGCAGCCTGCAGGTGGCACAGGGCAGCGACGGTGTCGAGCAGTTGGCTGCGGCCAACGCCGAGCGTTACGCGCCCTGGGTGAAGGCTTTCACCCAGGCCGATGCGCAGTCCCTGGCGACGGCCTACGTGCGCTTCTATCCGCTGGTGCAGCAGGCCTACCGCGACATAGGGCATCCCGATGGGCACTTCAACGACCGTCTGGTGGCGGTGATCGACCACCTGCTGCAGACCCCCGAGCCCTCGGGCCCGCTGGCGCTGGCGCCGGATGGCAAGGGCAAATACCGCTTCGTCGACCCGGCGCTGCAGTCGCTGTCGGTGGGGCAGAAAGCGCTGCTGCGGCTGGATGCCGGACAGCGCAAGGCGGTGAAGCAACAGCTGCAGGCCATCCGCGTGGCGGTCACGCGCGGCTGAGCCATGACGGGTTTGCGCTGGATCAAGGTCGGGCCAGATCGGCTGGCGATACTGGACGGGAAGCAGGCAATGGCTGAACAGGGGGTAGTCGTCACCCTTGAATCACACCGTTGCAACCGCATCTGAACCAGTATCGCCAGCGACGCTGGCCCCCTTTATTCGAGGAAGAAGACCCATGCGGATGGACAAGCTCACCTCCAACTTCCAGAAGGCGCTGTCCGACGCGCAGTCCCTGGCGGTCGGTCGCGACAACA
Source organism: Stenotrophomonas capsici (assembly GCF_034961085.1). Taxonomy (NCBI): domain Bacteria; kingdom Pseudomonadati; phylum Pseudomonadota; class Gammaproteobacteria; order Lysobacterales; family Lysobacteraceae; genus Stenotrophomonas; species Stenotrophomonas capsici. The sequence goes on from NZ_JAYFUH010000249.1 coordinate 196,201, forward strand.
ACATCATCGAACCGGTGCACGTGCTCAGCGCGTTGCTCGACCAGCCCGGCGGCAGCAGTCGGCCGTTGCTGGCCCAGGCCGGCGTCAACGTGCCGGTATTGCGCGAGCGGCTGGCCGAGTCGCTGGAGGCGCTGTCCAAGGTCTCCGGCCAGGCCGGTAACCTGTCGATGGGCAATGACCTGAGCCGCCTGCTCAACACCACCGACAAGTTGGCCCAGCAGCACAACGACCAGTTCATCGCCAGTGAATGGTTCCTGCTAGCCGCCGTCGACGACGGTGGCGCGGCCGGCATGGCGCTGCGTGCGGCCGGTGCCGACAAGAAGAAGATCGAGGCCGCCATCGACAAGCTGCGCGGCGGCGAGACCGTGCAGAGCGAGAACGCCGAGGAACAGCGCCAGGCGCTGGAGAAGTACACCATCGACCTGACCGCGCGCGCGGAGAGCGGCAAGCTCGACCCGGTGATCGGCCGCGACGAGGAAATCCGCCGCACCATCCAGGTGCTGCAGCGCCGGACCAAGAACAACCCGGTGCTGATCGGCGAGCCCGGCGTGGGCAAGACCGCCATCGTCGAAGGCCTGGCCCAGCGCATCATCAATGACGAAGTGCCCGAAGGCCTGCGCGGCAAGCGCGTGCTGTCGCTGGACATGGGCGCGCTGATCGCCGGGGCCAAGTTCCGCGGTGAGTTCGAGGAGCGCCTGAAGGGCGTGCTCAACGACCTGGCCAAGAACGAAGGCCAGATCATCCTGTTCATCGACGAGCTGCACACCATGGTCGGTGCGGGCAAGGCCGATGGCGCGATGGATGCGGGCAACATGCTCAAGCCGGCGCTGGCGCGCGGCGAGTTGCATTGCATCGGCGCGACCACCCTGGACGAGTACCGCCAGTACATCGAGAAGGACGCCGCGCTGGAGCGCCGCTTCCAGAAGGTGCTGGTGGGCGAGCCCACGGTCGAGGACACCATCGCCATCCTGCGCGGTCTGAAGGAGCGCTACGCCGTGCACCATGGCGTGGAGATCACCGACCCGGCCATCGTTGCCGCGGCCACGCTGTCCAACCGCTACATCACCGACCGCCAGCTGCCGGACAAGGCCATCGACCTGATGGACGAGGCGGCCTCGCGCATCCGCATGGAGATCGATTCCAAGCCGGAGGAGCTGGACCGCCTGGAGCGGCGCCTGATCCAGCTCAAGATCCAGCGCGAGATGCTGAAGAAGGAGAAGGACGACGCCTCGCGCAAGCGCCTGGCCGACCTGGAAACCGACATCGACACGCTGGAACGCGAGTTCTCCGACCTCAATGAAATCTGGAAGTCGGAGAAGGCCGCATTGCAGGGCGCGACCAAGATCAAGGAGCAGGTGGAGAAGGCCAAGCTCGACCTGGAGGCCGCGCAGCGCCGGCAGGATTTCGCCAAGATGAGCGAGATCCAGTACGGCGTGCTGCCCAACCTGGAAAAGCAGCTGCAGGCCGCGCAGGAAATGGAGCGCAAGGACTTCAAGCTGGTGCAGGACAAGGTCACCGACGAGGAGATCGCCGAGGTGGTCTCGCGCTGGACCGGCATCCCGGTCAGCAAGATGCTGGAAGGCGAGCGCGACAAGCTGCTGCGCATGGAAGACATGCTGCACAACCGCGTGGTCGGCCAGGAAGAGGCGATCCGCGTGGTGTCCGATGCGGTGCGCCGCTCACGCGCGGGGCTGTCCGACCCGAACCGCCCGAGTGGTTCGTTCCTGTTCCTGGGCCCGACCGGCGTGGGCAAGACCGAGCTGACCAAGGCGCTGGCCGACTTCCTGTTCGATTCATCCGACGCGATGGTGCGCATCGACATGAGCGAGTTCATGGAGAAGCACAGCGTGTCGCGCCTGATCGGTGCGCCCCCGGGTTACGTCGGCTACGAGGAAGGTGGCTACCTGACCGAAGCGGTGCGCAGGCGCCCGTACAGCGTGATCCTGCTGGACGAGGTGGAGAAGGCGCACCCGGATGTGTTCAACATTCTGCTGCAGGTGCTGGACGATGGTCGTTTGACCGACGGCCAGGGCCGCACCGTGGACTTCCGCAACACCGTCATCGTGATGACCTCGAACCTGGGCTCGCACCAGATCCAGGACATGAGCGGCGACGACAGCCCGGAGGCCTACACGCAGATGAAGGCGGCGGTGATGGGCGTGGTGCAGGCGCACTTCCGCCCGGAGTTCATCAATCGCCTGGATGACATCGTGGTGTTCCACCCGCTGGACAAGCAGCAGATCAAGCAGATCGCGCGCATCCAGATGCGTGGCCTGGAGAAGCGCTTGGCCGAGCGTGGCCTGAGGCTGGAAGTCTCCGATTCGGCGTTCGACCTGCTGGGCAACGTGGGTTTCGACCCGATCTATGGTGCGCGTCCGCTCAAGCGTGCGATCCAGGCGCAGTTGGAGAATCCGTTGGCGCAGAAGATCCTGGCCGGCGAGTTCGCCAGCGGCGACACCATCGAGGTGGAAGCCGGCGGGGCGGGGCAGCTGCAGTTCCGCAAGGGCTGAGTGTGAAGTGCTGCCCCTCACCCCAACTCCTCTCCCGCGTGCGGGAGAGGGGCTTTGAAAGCGTGACTGCAGGCAGCGTTTCATCTCGCCATAAATGAGCCCCTCTCCCGCGTGCGGGAGAGGGGTTGGGGTGAGGGCGGCATTAAAAGCAAAGCGCATCAGCTCATGCCATCGCGGCACAAGTAACCACTGCAACCGTCGCCGCCTGCGCGGCGGTGTTGGGCTAATGTCAGCAGTTCTCTATCCGGCAGAGCGCCCCGATGACCGACCCGCAGTGGAAGCCTGAAACCATCGCCGTGCATGGCGGTTATTCGCCCGACCCGACCACCCGCGCGGTGGCGGTGCCGATCTACCAGACGGTGGCCTACGCCTTCGACGACACCCAGCACGGTGCCGACCTGTTCGACCTGAAGGTCGCGGGCAACATCTACACCCGCATCATGAACCCCACTACCGATGTGCTGGAAAAGCGCATCGCGGCGCTGGAAGGCGGTGTTGGTGCGCTGGCGCTGGCTTCCGGCCAGGCCGCCATCACCTATGCGATCCAGACCATCGCCGAGGCCGGTGACAACATCCTGGCCTCCAGCGCGCTGTATGGTGGCACCTACAACCTGTTCGCGCACACGCTGCCGCAGTTCGGCATCCAGACCCGCTTCGCCGACTACCGAGATCCGCAGGCCTTCGCGGCACTGATCGACGCGCGCACCAAGGCGGTGTTCGTCGAATCGATCGGCAACCCGCGCGGCAACATCACCGACATCGAGGCGATCGCGAAGATCGCGCATGCGCACGGCGTGCCGGTGATCGTCGACAACACCGTGGCCACGCCGTACCTGCAGCGCTCGTTCGATTTCGGCGCGGACATCGTGGTGCATTCGCTGACCAAATACCTTGGCGGGCATGGCACCAGCCTGGGTGGCGCGATCGTGGATTCAGGCCGCTTTCCGTGGGCCGAGCACAAGCAGCGTTTCCCCCGGCTCAACACGCCGGACGTGAGCTACCACGGCGTGGTCTATACCGAAGCGCTGGGGCCGGCGGCCTACATCGGCCGCGCCCGCGTGGTGCCGCTGCGCAACACCGGTGCGGCGATCTCGCCGTTCAATGCGTTCCAGATCCTGCAGGGCATCGAGACGCTGGCATTGCGCATGGACCGCATCAACAGCAATGCGCTGGCAGTGGCGGCCTACCTGCAGAAGCACGCCAAGGTGGCATGGGTGAACTACGCCGCGCTGCCGGATCACCCGGAGCATGCGTTGGTGCAGAAGTACCTGCGCGGCCATGGCTCAGGCGTGCTGACCTTCGGTCTGCCGGGAGGCCGCGAGGCGGGGGCCCGGTTCCTTGACGCGCTGCAGTTGTTCACCCGCCTGGTGAACCTGGGCGACGCCAAGTCGCTGGCGACCCATCCGGCCTCGACCACCCACCGTCAATTGGACGAAGCCGAGCTGGAGAAGGCCGGCGTGACCCTGGATACGGTGCGGCTGTCGATCGGCATCGAGCACATCGACGACCTGCTGGCCGACCTGGAGCAGGCGTTGGCCCAAGCGTAAGGCGGGGTGTGAGGGCGGGCGACGCACTGGCGTCATCCGCCTGCGGCAAGACAGGTCTTGCCCATGAACGCAGACGGAGCGCCCGTTGCTTGGCAAACATCGGTGCAGATGGCTGGAACGTAGCCGCCTCCCCGCAGGATGGTGATTGATTTGACCGATTTGGCCGTCCGGTGCTATCTGCTGATCGAAAGCGACAGGGGGTATCTCCAGGATGAGGATTCCGGCGGGCAAGGCAGCGATGTTCGTGTTGGTGTTGGTCCTGGTGGCCGTGGCATTTCATCTGGTTCGCAGGTCTGCCGTACCTGGTCCAGCGGGCGTGTTGGATGCGCGCGCATCGTCAGGCGCGTCGGCTGTCGCGGTTGATGATGCGTCGTCACCGGGTGTGCCGCCGGTGGAGGCTGTGCCGACCGTGCCGCGTGCCCTGCCATCGGCTGGCTTTGATTCGCGCGAGTACGGCTTCCGCTGGAATCCCCAGAATCCCGGTGTGGCTGCCAGTGCAGAGGATGCGCGTTGGCTGGGCGCACGTGGCTTTCCCGGGCCGGATGTCGAACGCCATCTGCTCGGCCTCCCCTTGGTAACGTTGCAGGAGTTGTCCGAGCGCGGCAATCCAGCAGCACTTGCCTTCTATGCCTATCATCTGGCGCGCAGGGGCGCACCGCGCGAGCAGGTGTTTGCCATGCTCGATGCCAGCGCGGCGTCGGGCTCGGTGTACGCGCTGAAGATGGCCGGCGACATTGCCTTCACGATGAAGGATCAGCGTGACATGGCGTTGGCGCGTGCCTATTACGGGCTACAGGCGCGGGCCGGCGATCAGGCGGGATTGACGCAGGCCTACATGGTTGATGTGGTGCTCTCCGACGAGCAGCGGTTCCGGGCGAGCCTGATCGAGGAAGACCTGTGGCGACGGATTCGGCCGACTGGCGGTCAGGAAGGCGAGGTTCGGCCGGGCTTCAAGGCATTCGTCGAACAGGGGCGGAGAGCGCCCTCCATGCCCTGACGTGCCCGCGACGCGGGCCGGGTGTGGACGTGTGTCCCGGGGTCTCCCTCACCCCAACCCCTCTCCCGCTGGCGGGAGAGGGGCCGGTACGCTGCAAGCCCTCATGAACCGAGCCCCTCTCCCGCCAGCGGGAGAGGGGTTGGGGTGAGGGCTGCTTTCGCGACGCAATCACCACGCAATCGTGAACCGCTTGCCCACGTGCTTCGGTGTCTCCAGTTCGTCAACCACCGCCAGGGCCAGGTCGGCGGGGCTGATGGTGCCGACGCCGTCGCCGGTGTTCAGCGGGGTGTCGCTGCCGACGCGATAGCGGCCGGTGCGCTCGGTCGGGCCGCCGCCGTGGAAGGCTACCGGCGGGCTGAGCTGGGTCCAGTCCAGCGTGGTTTCCTGCTTCAGCTCGTTGAGCGCATCGCGCGCGGCGTTGGCGCCATCGAAGATTGCGGCCGGGAAGTTCGGCGAATCCACCAGCTGGGTGCCGTCCGGTGCGTACAGGCTGCCGGCGCCGCCGATCACGATGTAGCGCTTCACGCCGGCGGCCTTGGTGCCGGCGACGATGGCGCGGGTGCCGCTCATGAAATCCCGGTAGATGTCCGGGTTGCTCCAGCCGGCGTTGAAGGCGCTGATGACGGCATCGTTGCCGGCCACCGCAGCCTGGACCTGGGCGGCGTCCTGGGCGTCGGCCTTGACCGTGCGCAGGTGCGGGTGGGCGGCCAGCTTCTCGGGATGGCGGGCCAGTGCGGTGACGTCATGGCCACGGGCCAGCAGTTCTTCCAGCAGGGCCTGGCCGACGAAACCGGTGGCGCCGATCAATGCGACTTTCATGGTGGGTACCTGGTGTTGTGTGGGACTGGCGACAGTGTCCTCCCGGAGCCGGGCCGGTGGCAGTCGCAAATATCCACAATCACCTTGAAGCCATGCTTCACAATGGGCGGCAAGGAGGTGGCCGATGGACAGCTTGAAACGCATGGCCCTGTTCGCCCGGGTGGTGCAGCACGGTTCGTTGAGTGCGGCGGCGCGCTCGCTGGGGATGAGTACCTCGGCGGTCAGCCAGCAGTTGCGCGTGCTTGAGCGTGAAGCCGGGGTACCGCTGCTGCACCGCTCCACGCGGCGGTTGGCGCTGACCGATGTCGGCAGCCGCTACTACGCGGCCTGCGCGCGCCTGCTGGATGCGGCCGGCGAGGCCGAGGCGGAATTGTCGGCGGCCCGGCAGGAGCCGGTCGGCGAACTGCGGGTGTCCGCGCCGCTGGGCATGGCCGACCAGATCGGCCCGGCGCTAGGCCAGTGGCTGCACGACAACCCGCAGCTGCGCGTGCACCTGTACTTCGACGATGGCTGGACCGACCTGCTGCAGGCGCGCATCGACGTGGCCCTGCGCTTTGGCCAGCTGCCGGACAGCGACTGGATGGCGCAGCGCATCGGCACCCTGCAGCGCTGGCCCTGCGCCGCGCCGCAATGGTTGCAGGCCCATGGCATGCCGACCGATCCACTGCAGGTGCCGGCCGGTGATTGGCTGGGGGTGGCGCAGGTGCCGGGGCTGGTCTGGCGGCATCCGGCCAGCGGCCAGGAGCGCCTGGTGCCGGCGCATCCGCGCATCGTCAGCCAGAACCAGCCGGCGGTCCGCCAGTTGTGCACGGCCGGCCTGGGCGTGGCGGTGCTGACCTGCCTGGACGTGAGCGCGCAGTTGGCCAATGGCACGCTGCAGCGCCTGTTGCCGGGGTGGGAGGTGCCGCCGCTGCCGGTGTGGGCGGTTACCCCCCATCGTCAATGCCAGCCGGCCAAAGTGAAGCAGGCCATCGCGTTGCTGGAGGCGCACCTGGCCGGTATCCCGGGGGCGGTGCCGATTGCGCAAGATCGGAAACGCCGGCGCTGAGCAGGGCTGCTGGAATGGGACCACCTTCAACGGAGTTCGATCATGAAAACGCAGGCCGTCTCCCATCTGCCCCGGCTCGATCGCGTGGTTGCCTGCCTGCAGCAGGCGGTCAACGACGGTGGCCCGCTGCCGGACCTGGAAGCGCTGGCGGCGGTGGCGCATTACTCGCCGTTCCATTTCCACCGCGTCTACCGGGCGCTGACCGGTGAGACCATCGGTCGCACGGTGCAGCGGCTGCGCCTGCTCAAGACCCTGCAGCGTCTTGGCCGAAGCGATGCCAGCGTCACCGAGATCGCATTGCTGGCCGGTTATGACACCCCGCAGGCACTGGCGCGGGTGCTGCGCGAAACGTTGAATGCCAGCCCCACCGAACTGCGTGCTGACCCGGGCCTGCTGGAGCGGCATGTCGCCGGGCTCTCCCGGCCCGCCAGCGGATCCACCGCAGCGGCGGCACCGCTGAGCGTGGAGGTGGTGACGCTGGAGCCGTTCGAAGTGGTTGCGATGCGTGCACAGGGGGCGTTCGACGACCTGGACGGTGCGTTCGGCCTGCTGTTCGGCTGGGCGGCGGAGCAGGGGCTGGTCGAGCAGCTGCAGCAGCTGATTGGTATCCCGGTGGACGACCATCGCGAACTGCCGGCCGAAGCGTTGCGCTTCGACTGCGCGCTTGCCCTGGACGCGACGATCCCCGCCCTGTCCGAGCCGCTGCAGCTGCGACGCATGGGCGGTGGTCAATGGGCGCGACTGCGCCATGTCGGCAGCTATTCCCTGCTTGAGGAGGCAACCGACCGGTTGTTGGCGGAGTGGCTGCCGGCCAGTGGTCATGCGCTGCGCGATGTGCCGCTGCATTACCACTTCCTGGATGACCCGGAGCACGCTCCCGAGGCGATCCTGCGCGCCGACATCCACCTGCCGCTGGTGGGTTGAAAGGGCGGAGGCAGGAGCGGCCTTGGCCGCGAAGCCGAGGATGCAACGGGCCGCCGTGTGGCAGCAGTTGCAGCGCTTCCATCGCAGTATGGGCAGCCAGCTTCGCGACCGAGGTCGCTTGTGTCTCCTACGGCTTGGGTCGTGAGCGCAGGCCCGGGGGCACCCGGTACACCGACATTCCATCGCCCTGCTGGCGTTGGGTCAGGCGCCGAGCGTGGCCGCCGCGCCGGGGCGCAGGCTGCGGTAGGGCGGGGTGGACAGGATCATCTCCGCCAGCGAGTAGGCCAGCTCGCGCTCGGCCATCACCGTGCCATCGGCGCCGTGCTCGAGCAGGTGGCGGACTTCGGCGTCGCTGTGCGCGCGTGCCAGCAGGGTCAGGTTGGGGTTGATCGCGCGCAGCTTGGCCAGTGCCTCGCCCGATTCCAGCGGCTGCGGGATCGCCAGCACGGCGATCTTGGCGCGCTCGGGATGGGCTTCGGCCAGCACGCGGTCGGCCGCCGCACTGCCACGGATGCCGGGGATGCCGGCCGCATGCGCACGCTCGACGTGCTCGCGGTTGTCGTCGATCACCAGCACCGGCACGCCGCGGTCGCGCAGCACCTGCGCCAGCTCGCTGCCGACGCGGCCATAGCCGATGACGATGGCATGGTCGTGCAGGTCCAGCGACGGGCCCGGCGGGATGTCCGGTACTTCCGGCACCGGCGTGGTTTCCTTGTGGCGTGCCTGCCAGCGGTCGAGCAGGCCGAACACCAGCGGGTTGAGCATGATCGAGACCAGCGCGCCGGCCAGTACCAGCGATTGGCCTTCCGGCGGCAGGATCTTCAGCGCCACGCCGAGCCCGGCGATGATGAAGGCGAACTCGCCGATCTGCGCCAGCGAGGCGGAAATGGTCAGCGCGGTGCCCTTGGAATGGCCGAACGCGCGCACGATGAAGAAGGCGGCGGCCGACTTGCCGAACATGATGATCAGCACGGTGGCCAGCACCTGCCAGGGGTGCTCGACGATGATCATCGGGTTGAACAGCATGCCCACCGAGATGAAGAACAGCACCGCGAACGCATCGCGCAACGGCAGCGAGTCGTGCGCGGCCTTGTGGCTGAGCTCGGACTCGTTGAGCATCATGCCGGCGAAGAACGCGCCCAGCGCGAACGACACACCGAACAGCGCCGCGGCACCGAAGGCCACGCCCAGCGCGATGGCCAGCACGCTCAGGGTGAACAGTTCGCGCGAACCGGTGCTGGCGACCTTCTCCAGCACCCACGGGATGACCCGGCGCCCGACCACCAGCATCACCACCACGAACAGGCCCAGCTGCACGAACGTCCAGCCGATCGAGCCGAGCAGCCCCATCAGCGAGGGGCTCTTGCCGCTGGCCTCCGGGCCGAACACCTCGGCGATCACCGGCATCATCACCAGGGCCAGCACGCAGGCCAGGTCTTCCACGATCAACCAGCCCACCGCGATCTTGCCGCGCGTGGTCTCCAGCAGGCGGCGCTCCTCCATGGCCCGCAGCAGCACCACGGTGGAGGCAGTGGCCAGCGAGAAGCCGAAGATCACCCCGTGCAGCACAGGCCAGCCCATCAGCGTGGCCACGCCCCAGCCGAGCAGGGTGGCGACCAGGATCTGGCCGATCGCACCGGGGATGGCGATCGTCTTGACCTCCATCAGGTCCTTCAGCGAGAAGTGCAGGCCCACCCCGAACATCAGCAGCATCACGCCGATCTCGGCCAGCTGGTTGGCCAGCGCCTGGTCGGCGACGAAGCCGGGGGTGAACGGGCCGACGATGACACCTGCGATCAGATAGCCAACCAGCGGCGACAGCCGCACCTTGTTGGCCAGGGCGCCGAGCACGAAGGCGAGGCCCAGGCCGATGGCAATCATGTTGATCAGGGCGGTGTCATGGTGCATCAGGGCTCGCGGGGTCGGGTGGGGGATGCCTCGATTCTAAAGGCCGCATTGCTTTTCATGCGGCAAAGTGGATGAAAAATCTGGATTTTCTTTGTTGCGCGGGTGGAAGGGTGAGCCCCGTCGCCCACAAAGGAAAATGCCCCGGTCTCCCGGGGCACCTTCCTTTCACGACGCGGGGGCGTCCTTACCAGCGGTAGCTGATGCGGCCGTATACATAGGCGCCGTTGAAGCCGAACGGCGAGTAGTTGCTGTACGGCATCATCCCGTAGGTGGAGTTCACCAGGTTCTCGACGCGGTCCGGGTACTCATCCAGCAGGTTGTCCGCACCGACGGTGAGCTTCCAGTTCTCGCTCGGCTTGAAGCTGGCCGAGGCGTCCACGATCCACTTGGCATCGTAGGTCTGGTCGCGGGCGGCACTGGCCGAGTTGCGCACCGTGAAGCTGCCATGGCGGGTAGCTGCCAGGCCCAGCTCCCAGCGGTCCGAGCGCCAGGTGCCGCTCAGGATCGCCTTGTCACGCGGGAAGCTGTCCTCGATGCGGCCGATCTCGTCGCGGCCGATCAGCGACTGGGTGATGCCCAGCGCCGCGAAGGCGGCCGGCGAGGCGGCGAACTTCTTCACCTCGGTCTCGTTGTAGCTGTAGGCGGCGGTCAGCTCCAGGCTGCTGGCGCTGAACGGCACGGTATAGCTGGAGATGACGTCCACGCCGCGGGTGCGGGTGTCCAGGCCGTTGGTGAAGTAGGCGAACTGGGTGACCTGCGGCAGGCCCAGGCCGGACAGCAGCGCCTGCGCGGCCGGGGTGCTGTTGATGTTGGAGGACAGGATGATGCGGTCGTCGATGTCGATCTGGTAGGCATCGACGGTCACGTACAGGCGGTCCACCGGCTGCAGCACCAGGCCGGCGCTGTAGGACGTGGACGACTCGGCCTTCAACGGCGCCGAGCCCAGCGCCCGCGCTGCGGCGCTGTTGGCCGGGAACGTGCCCTTCTCGTAGAACACGCCGTCGGTGATCGAGCTGGTCACCGCCTGGTAGCTCTGCTGGGCCAGCGACGGCGCGCGGAAACCGGTGGAGGCGGTGGCGCGCAGCGCGACCTTGTCGGTGAAGGCATAGCGCGCGGACAGCTTGCCGGAGAACTTGTCGCCGAAGTCGGAGTAGTCCTCGTAGCGGCCGGTCAGGCCGGCGGAGAACTTGTCGGTGAGGTCGGCTTCAAGGCCCGCGTAGACCGCGTAGTTGTGGCGGTCGGCGTCCACTTGGTTGTTCGGCGTGAAGCCACCGAAGCCCTGCGCGCCGAACAGCGAGCCCGGGATGCCCAGGCCGCCATCGTTGTAGGACGCCGCCTCGCCCGGCAGCTGCTTCCACTTCTCCTTGCGGTACTCAGCGCCGAAGGACAGCGTCACCGGGTACGCCAGGCCCCAGTCCAGCGCCTGGGTGAAGTCGGCGTTGAGGATGTCCTGGCTGTACTCCAGGCGGCCGTCGTAGAAGCTGGTCTGGCTGCCCGGGCCGTAGGTGTAGTTGATGCTGTTGCGGGTGTGGAAATCCAGCGTGTTCTCGCCATGGTTGGCGCTCACGTCCCAGCTGAAGCCGCCTTCGGTGCTGCCCTTGACGCCGGCCACGATCGAGCGATCCCGGGAGTACTGGTTGATCTGCGGCGTGAAGCCGTTCGGGTACACCTGCGCCAGCAGCGCGCCCTGGTTGTTGTGGTTGGGCGAGCGGTAGAACGCGAAGGAGGTGATGTCGCGGTTGCTCAGCAGCGCGTTGGCGTAGCCGGTGACGTTGTCGCTGAAATTGAAGGTGAGGTTGGCCGACACCGCGGTGGCATCCACGCGGGGGTCGCCGACGACGAAGGTCTTCTCGCCGATGTCCGGGAAGTTGCCGATGTTGGGCGAGGTGCCCAGGTACGGGCCGGCGCGGTTGCTCTCGTCCTGCTGACTGACCTGGCCGGCCACGTGCAGGCTGCCGCGGTCGTCGGCGAAGCCGATGCCGGCGTCGCCGGAGAGCTGGTACTTGTTGCCATCGCCGGCCGAATACTGGCCGTAGTCCACCGCCAGGCTGCCGCCGCTGCCACTGCCCTTGAGCACGATGTTGACCACGCCGGCGATGGCGTCGGAGCCATACTGGGCCGAGGCGCCGTCACGCAGCACTTCCACCCGCTCGATGGCGGCGATCGGGATGGCGTTGATGTCCACCGCCGAGGAACCACGGCCGATGGTGCCGTTGACGTTGATCTGGGCCGAGGTGTGGCGGCGCTTGCCGTTGACCAGCACCAGCACCTGGTCCGGGGACAGGCCGCGCAGCTGCGCCGGGCGGATGCCGCTGGTGCCGTCGGTCAGCGCCGGGCGCGGGAAGTTCAGCGAGGGCAGGGCGCGCGACAGCGCGGTGGCCAGCTCCGAGGTGCCGGTGGACTGCAGGGCCTCGGGGGTGATGATGTCGATGGGCGATTGCGACTCGGCGACGGTGCGGTCGGCCACGCGGGTACCGGTGACGATCACGGTGTCCAGGGTCTGGGCACCGGACTGGGCCAGAGCGGGCAGGGCCGGGGTGGACAGGGCGATTGCGACGGCGATGGCGAGCGTACTGGACTTGCGGTTCATCAGATTGCAGCTCCGATTGTGGGGGCGGCGCCGGGCGAAAGGTGATGCGTTTCGCGGATCTCTGCGGTGCGCCATTAACGGATTAACCAAAAATTTACCTCGTGTCAAACCGTTTCGCCGCGTCTAAATCGTTGCTTTTGAAAGCAATATTGGATCGGGTGACAGACATCTGACCGGGCAAGTACCGGTTCCCCATGCGCGCGGAAGGGTGCAATGCGGCAATGGGAAGTGAGTCAAGTATTCGTTAACGCTAGAATCGCGTCGCAGGAATGTTCCTTACGTCTACATTCCTTTTCGTTATAACGGACCCCCTCATGATTGCCCTTCGTAATTTCGCCCTCCGCCGGGGCGAGCGCCTGCTGTTGTCCAACGTCGACCTCACCCTGCATGCCGGCTACCGCGTCGGTGTGGTGGGCCGCAACGGTGCCGGCAAATCCAGCCTGTTTGCCGCCGTGCGCGGCGAGCTGGAAGCCGACAAGGGCGACGTGTCGCTGCCGGGCAAGATCCGCATCGCCGACGTGGCGCAGGAAACCCCGGCGCTGCCCGACCGGGCCATCGACTTCGTGCTGGGTGGTGATGACGTGGTGGCCGCGGTGCTGGCCGAGGAAGCGGCCGCCGCCGAGCGCGAGGACTGGGAAGCGGTGGCCAATGCCCACCAGAAGATGGCCGAGCTGGGCGCCTATGACGCGGAGGCACGCGCCGGCAAGCTGCTGCACGGCCTGGGCTTCCCGGCCGAGACCCACAACCGTCCGGTGGCGGCGTTCTCCGGTGGCTGGCGCGCACGCCTGAACCTGGCCCGCGCGCTGATGATGCCCAGCGACCTGCTGCTGCTTGACGAACCCACCAACCACCTGGATCTGGACGCGGTGTACTGGCTGGAGCAGTGGCTGCTCAAGTACCCGGGCACGCTGCTGCTGATCTCGCATGACCGCGAGTTCCTGGACAACGTGGCCACCCACACCCTGCACCTGCATGGCGGCAGCGCCAAGCTGTACGTGGGCGGTTACACCGACTTCGAGCGCCAGCGCGCCGAGCACCTGCGCCAGCAGCAGATCGCGCACGAGAAGGAACAGGCCGAGCGCGCCCACCTGCAGAGCTTCATCGACCGCTTCAAGGCGCAGGCCAGCAAGGCCACCCAGGCGCAGAGCCGCATGAAGCGCCTGGCCAAGATGGCCGGCACCGAGGCGGTGCGCGCCGAGCGCGAGTTCCGCATCGAGTTCTCCGAGCCGGCCAAGCTGCCGTTCTCGCTGATCCGCCTGAACCACGTCAACGCCGGCTATGGCGACGATGCGGTGATCCTGAAGGACGTGGGCTTCGGCCTGGAGGCCGGCCAGCGCGTGGGCCTGCTCGGGCCGAACGGCGCCGGCAAGACCACGCTGGTGAAGACCCTGGTGGGCGACCTGTCGCCGCTGGCCGGCGAGCGCAGCGCGCACCCGGACATGAAGATCGGCTACTTCGCCCAGCACACGGTCGAGTCGCTGCGCGAAGGGGCCACGCCGATGGACCACTTCCGCGATATCGACCCGGACGGCGTGAACCAGAACTTCCGCGACTTCCTGGGCAAGTGGAATTTCCCGGGTGACCGCGCCTTCGAGCCGGTGGACGGGTTCTCCGGCGGTGAACGTGCACGCCTGGCGCTGGCGCTGATCGCCTGGCAGCAGCCCAACGTGCTGCTGCTCGACGAGCCGACCAACCACCTGGACCTGGAAATGCGCGAGGCGCTGGCCGAAGCGCTGAGCATCTTCGAAGGCGCGATCGTGATGGTCTCGCACGACCGCCACCTGATCGGCCTGGTCTGCGACACCTTCTGGCGCGTGGCCGACGGCGTGGTCGAGCCGTTCGCCGGTGACCTGGACGAGTACGCCGCATGGCTGCGTACCCGTGCCAGCGCGCAGGGCTCACGCAACAAGTCCGACCGCGTCGAGAGGGCACCCGCCCCGGCCCCGGTGCAGCAGGTAGCCCCGGCCAAGCCGGCGACGGCGAAGAAGCCGGTCAACCCGCACAAGCTGGAAGCGGCCGAGAAGAAGGTAGAGCAGCTGGGCGCATCGTTGGCTGACATCGACCGCCAGCTCGCCGACCCGGCCAACTACGCCGACGCGGCGAAGATGGGCAAGCTCGGCGGCGAACGCGAGGTGTTGGCGCAGCAGCTCGAACAAGCCGAGGCCGCCTGGATGGAACTGCTGGGCGACTGACACGGCAGATGCGGGCTGGGCCGCGACGCCCAGAGTGCTGGAATAAAGGCATTCCCGGCAACTGCAACAGCCAAAGCCGACCCCTCCCCAACCCTCCCCTTGGCTGCGCCAAAGGGAGGGGGCAAGAGCAGGCTTGGCGGCGCGCTGCCAGATCGCATGAACCGCCCCCTCCCTTTGGCGCAGCCAAGGGGAGGGCTGGGGAGGGGTAGCGTCTGCTCCCGTTCCCCGCTTCCTGCCTTTGCTCCCGCCACGCCGCCCAAGGCCAGCCATCGGCCTAACCCCCTTCCTGCCCCACCAACCACAACCGGAACCGCTTCATCGCCTCACGCTCCTCGCGTGAGCGCAGTCGCGTCAACCAGTAACGCCCGAGCGCCAATGTCTGCGCGAACGGTTGCACCAATCGCCCCTCGGCCAGTTCCTGCTCGAACATGCGCAGCGGCAGCAAGGCCACGCCGGTCCCCGCCGCGGCTGCGCTGGCCAGCGTCAGCGAAGAGTCGAACATCGGCCCGCAGGCTTCCACGCCACTGACACCGGCCGCCTGCAACCAGCGCGGCCACTCATCGCCGCGGTACGAGCGCAGCAACGGTACGTTGGCCAGGTCGCGCGCACGCTTGAGCCGGCGCGCCAGCGCCGGAGCGCAGGCAGGTGCGAACGGGGCATCGACGATGGCCGTGCAGTCCTGGCCCTGCCAGTCGCCGTCGCCGAAGCGGATCGCGAAATCCAGGCCTTCGCCAGCCAGATCGATGCGGTTGTTGTGGGTCTGCACGCGCAGTTCGATGTCCGGATGCGCGGCCTCGAAATCGACCAGCCGCGGCAGCAGCCAGCCGGTGGCGAAGGTGCCGACCACGCCCACCGTCAGTACTTCGCGGAAGCGACCGCCGACGAAGCGGTCCAGTGCGATCGCCATGCGGTCGAAGGCCTCGGTCAGCACCGGGTACAGCGCCGCGCCCTCGTCGGTCAGTGCCACCCCACGCGGCAGGCGATGGAACAGGCTGACCTGCAGGCGGTCCTCCAGTGTCCGGATCTGGTGGCTCAACGCGGCCTGGCTGACGCACAGTTCCAGCGCCGCACGGGTGAAGTTGAGGTGCCGGGCCGCCGCCTCGAAGGCACGCAGGGCATTGAGCGGGAGCTGGGGGCGGATCATGGCAGCCATAACGCGTGATGATGGACGGGGGCATTATTCCGCTTCCCGCGATCCGTTTTGGGTGATTTCCACAAATTTATCTAATGGCTCCCGCTGATTATTCGCGCTGGTGGCGAGGGGGCGGGTTTCCAATACTCACGGCCACCCATTGCCAAGGAGTGTTCGCATGCTTGCCCGCCGCCAATTCCTGAAGTTCGGAGGTGCCGCCCTGCTCAGCAGCGTGGCCATGCCTGCGCTGGCGCGCCTTGGGGCGGGCGCCGGCGCGACGCCGGCGGGCGATGACTTCGCGGCGCTGGAAGCGCTCAGTGGCGGCCGGCTCGGCGTATGCCTGTGGAATCCGGACAGCGGCGTGCGCATCGGTCACCGCATGGATGAGCGCTTCCCGATGTGCAGCACCTTCAAGTTCCTGTTGTCGGCGGCGGTACTGCATGCCGCCGACCAAGGGCAGCTGTCGCTGGACCGGCGCGTGCCGGTGCGCGCGCAGGACATCCTCAGCAACTCGCCGGGCACCGAGCGCCATGTCGGCAAGGACATGACCGTGCGCGACCTGTGCCGGACCACGATGATCGTCAGCGACAACGCGGCGGCCAACCTGCTGCTGCCGCTGGTCGGCGAGCCGGCCGGGCTGACCGCGTTCCTGCGCGCGCAGGGCGATGCGGTGACCGTCACCGCGCGCTACGAGCCGGAAGCCAACCGCTTCGCGCCGGACGACCCGCGTGACACCACCAGCCCGGCGGCGATGGCCGGCAACCTGCAGCGGTTCGTGCTCGGTGATGCGCTCGGCACCGCTGCGCGCCAGCAGCTGGCGGACTGGCTGATCGACAACGAAACCGGCGATGCCCGCCTGCGGGCCGGCCTGCCCGAAGGCTGGCGGGTCGGTGACAAGACCGGCAGCAACGGCAGGGACACCACCAACGACATCGCCGTGCTGTGGCCGGCCGCGGGCGGTTCACCGTGGATCCTGGCCAGCTATCTGCAGGGTTCTGCACTGGACGATGACGGCCGCAATGGCATCCTGCGCCGCGTGGGGGAGCTTGCTGGCGCCCGCCTGCGCTGACGGGTTCGTCGCGGGGGCAGTGGCCGGTGCGCGCAACCCGCGCATCCGGTCGCAATCAAAAGGCTCCCATGAGCAAGGAACTCATCTACCTGCTGCTGATCTTCGCGTTGCTGGTGATCCCGCGCGCGCTGCAGCGTTTCAGTATTCCCGCCCCGCTGAGCTGCCTGGTGTTCGGCATCGCCGCGATGCTGTGGCTGGGCAACAGCGCGCACGACCCGGTGGTCGGCCTGCTGGCCACGCTGGGCATCTCCTCGCTGTTCCTGTTCGCCGGCCTGGAGGTTGACCTGGCCGACCTGCGCAAGGGCATGTGGCCGCTGTTGGCGCATCTGGTGATCCGCAGCGCCACGCTCACCGGCGTGGCCTGGCTGGCCTGGCATTACGCCGGCCTCCCGTGGCAGGCCGCGGCCCTGCTGGCGCTGGCGCTGCTGACGCCGTCGACCGGCTTCATCATGGACTCGCTGTCGCAGCTCGGGCTGGACGAGGCCGAACGGTTCTGGGTGAGCAGCAAGGCCATTGCCGGTGAACTGCTGGCGCTGGCGGCGCTGTTCGTCGTGCTGCAGGCCGGGGATCCGCTGCACATGGGGCTGTCCAGCCTGGCCCTGATCGCGATGATGGTCGGCCTGCCGTTGCTGTTCATCGCCCTGGGGCGCTGGGTGGCGCCGCATGCACCCGGCTCGGAGTTCTCGCTGCTGGTGATGGTGGGCATGCTCGCGGCCTACATCACCTATTCGCTGGGCGTGTATTACTTGGTGGGCGCCTTCATCGCAGGGCTGGTGGCACGCCTCCTGCAGCAGCGCATGCCGTCGTTGGCCTCGCATGACAACCTGCATGCGCTGCGCCTGTTCG
This sequence comes from Stenotrophomonas capsici, assembly GCF_034961085.1. Lineage (NCBI taxonomy): Bacteria > Pseudomonadati > Pseudomonadota > Gammaproteobacteria > Lysobacterales > Lysobacteraceae > Stenotrophomonas > Stenotrophomonas capsici. Next base: position 213,783 of record NZ_JAYFUH010000249.1, read on the forward strand.
CTTCGTTCTTCGTGCCGTTCTACTTCTTCAATGCCGGCACCAAGGTGCCGAGCGAAGCGCTGAGCTTCGAGGCGCTGGGGCTGGGGCTGGTGATCACGCTGGTGGTGCTGCCGTTGCGCATCGGCGTGGTCTGGCTGCAACGCCGGCTGATGTTCGGCGAGAGTTTCCGTTCCAGCCTGCGGGTGGCGTTAGCACTGTCGCCGACGCTGATCTTCACCCTGGTACTGGCCGCGATCATGCGCGAGCGCTTCGCCATTCCGGCGGTATTGTTTGGTGCACTGCTGCTGTACGCGGCGCTGACCACGCTGCTGCCGTCGCTGGTGTTCCGCCGCCCGCTGGACGTGGATCCGCTGCAGAACGAGTCCGAGCCCGGTGCCGATCACGCGTTGCAGGACGACGCCGTAAGAGAACCCGACGCAATGCCCGGAACCGAACAGGCCGCCGTAAGAGACGCCTGATCACGCCGAACGTCCCGTTATGATCGCTGCCGGCATGCCTCGTCGCCCGGACGACGCAGCCCTGGGGGATGGCGATGGAACGGAACAGCTGGCAGCAGGTGCGGGCGTTGTTCGATGCGGTGTGCGAGATGGAACCGTCGCAGTGGCGGGCCGAACTCGCGCGCCTGAGCGGCGATCCGGAAGTGATCGCCGAGGCGCTGGAATTGCTGCACGCGCAGACGCGCGAGTTGCGCAGCGCACGCGAGCCACTGGAGCAGTTGCTCGGTGCGGTGATCGCGTCGGAGTTGGCCGAAGGTGACCGCATCGGTCCCTGGCGCCTGCGCGAGCGGCTGGCCAGCGGTGGCATGGGCATCGTGTTCCGCGCCGAGCGCGCCGATGAGTTGTACGTCCAGGAAGTGGCGATCAAGTTCCTGCAGGGCGCGCCGGGTGCGCGCGTGGCCGAGCGGCTGGCAGCGGAGCGGCGCATCCTGGCCAGCCTGCAGCATCCCAACATCGCGCGCTTGTACGACGGTGGCAGCACGCCGGCGGGCCAGCCCTACCTGGTGATGGAGTACGTGCGCGGTGAGCCGCTGGACGTGTACTGCAACCGGAAGCAGCTGGACCTGCAGCAGCGCCTGGCCCTGTTCCTGAAGATCTGCAGCGCCGTGCAGGCCGCGCATGCGCGCCTGGTACTGCATTGCGACCTCAAGCCCGCCAACATCCTGGTGCGCGCCGACGGCGAGCCGGTGCTGCTGGACTTCGGTGTCTCGCGCCTGTTGGAGGAGGAACAGGAGGATGCAGGCCGCGGGCAGTTTTTCACCCCGGCCTACGCGGCACCGGAGCTGCAGTCCGGGCAGTCGGTCGGGGTGGCCGGTGATGTGTTCAGCCTCGGCTGCCTGTTGCTGGAGCTGCTGGCCGGCAAGGGCGGGCGACGCGGCGCGCTCGACGCCGGCCAGGCGGTGGCCTCCCCCAGCCGGGTCGCCGGTGCCGATTGCCCGTGGCCGAAGGCGCTGCGCGGTGACCTGGACGCCATCGTCGTCCGCGCCGGCGCGGTGTCGCCCGAGCAGCGCTATCCGTCGGTGGAAGCGATGGCCGCCGACATCACCCGCTACCAGCAGCATCGGCCGGTGCAGGCCCGCAATGGCGGGCGGTTGTATCGCACCGGGCGCTGGTTCCGGCGCTACTGGAAAGGCGCCGGCATGCTGTTGGTGGTGTTGCTGGTGGTTGCCTGGTTCGTCTGGCGGCTGGACCAGGCGCGTGCGCGCGCCGAGCAGGAGGCGCGTGTCGCCCAGGAGGTCAGCGACTTCCTGGTCTCCTCGTTCGACGCTGCCAACCCCCGCAAGGGAGAGCTGCGGGGCAGCAATGACGTCACCGCGCGCGAGGTGCTCGAGGCCAGCCAGGCGCGCATCGACCAGCAGCAATGGACCTCGCCGGTGATCAAGGCCCGGCTGCAGTCGGTGCTGGCCCAGGCTTTCCAGAACATCGGCCAGGTCAAGCGCGCCGAAGCGTTGTACCGGGATGCCATCCCGGTACTCGCCGCTGCGGGGGCGAGCGGCCGCGACATCACCGCCGTGTCGCTCAACGAGCTGTCCACGTTGCTGGCCAACGCGCAGCGCGGCAAGGAATCCGAGCAGTTCGCCCGCCAGTCGCTGGCACTGGATGCCCCGCGTCCCGGCCAGCTGCGCATCGCGCAGGCCTACAACTCGCTGGGGCTGGCGTTGAACATACAGCGTCGCTTCGATGAATCCGAGCAGGCGTTCGACCAGGCATTGACCATGCATCACGCGCTGGGGAGCAGCCCGCTGCGGATCGCCACGGTGAACCAGAACAAGGCGCTGATGTACATCGAGAGGGGCGACTACGTGCCGGCCGAGAAGATGCTGCGCCATGCGGCCGAGCTGCGCCGCCCGTGGGGCACCCGGACCTTCGAGTGGTGGTCGGGGCAATACGTGCTGATGCGCGCCATCGCCGCCCAGGGCCGTTACCAGGAGGCCTTGGACGTCAGCGGTGAAGTACTGGTGCTGGCCCGGCACCTGTTCGGCGAGGTCAACGACAACGTTGCTTCGATCCACAACGAACGCGCCGCCGTGCTGCAGGACCTGGGGCGTTACGCCGAAGCCGCCGCCGAGTACCGGCACGGCCTGGACCAGTACGTGCGGCTGGACGTGGCGCAGACCATGGATGCCGGGATCACGCTCAACAATCTGGCAGGGCTGGAGCAGGCGCGCGGTGACGCGGCCAGCGCCGATGCGCTGTTCCGGCGCAGCCTGGCCATCCGCCGCGCGACCGTGGGCGATGACGTGCCGCCGGTGTGGATCGTGGAGGCCAACCTGGCACGCCTGCTGGTCGAGGAAGGGCAGCTGCAGCAGGCGCGGCCATTGATCGCCCATGCACGCGCGGGCTGGGCGCGGCAGGTGGCGGCCGAGCATCCGCGCCGGCTGCTGGCCGAGGCGATCTGGGTGCAGTTGCTGGTGGCCGAAGGTGACCTTGCCGGCGCCGATCAGTCGCTGGCGGCGATCAAGGCACAGCTGCAGGGCAATGACATCCGCGTGGAGCGGCGCTACCTGTCGGTGCTGGCCGAGCGGCAACGCAAGGCCGGTGATGCCGCTGCCGCGGCGCAGACCCTGCAGCAACTGGTGGGGCTGTATGAAAGCCAGGTCGGCCGCGATTCGGTGGAGACGGCGCAGCAACGGGTCCGTCTGGCCGACGCGCAGGCCGCGGCGGGGCAGTGCAGGGCGGCACAGGAACAGGCGCGCATCGCCTGGACGGCGGTGGAACGCGAGTTGCTGCCGGCCAGCACGCTTCGCCGGCGTGCCCAGTCGCTGCTGGCGGGGTCGGGGTGCGCGGCCGGCTAGGATCGGCCAGTCCAACTGGCCTCCTGCGCGGGTGTGCCCCATGATCGCGCCGCAGTCCGATTGCCGGGTGTCGCGTGCGTGGCTAGGGTCGCGGGCATGCAACGGAACCCCCTGTTCGTAGCGCTGGGCGCAGTGGTGCTGCTGACGAGCGGCTGCACGGCCCGTGTCGAGGACTCGCGCTCCGCCGACGCCTTCATGCAGGCGTTGGCGAGCCACTGCGGGCAGGCCTTCGCCGGGCGGGTGACGGTCAACGAGCCGGCGTCCAGCGTGCCCGACCCCTTCGAGGGCAAGCCACCGGTGCTGCATGTCGCCGAATGCACGCATGGTGGGCAGGCGGTGCGCTTGCCCCTGCACGTGGGCGATGACCATTCCCGGACCTGGATGTTCACCCGCGTCGCACAGGGCCTAAGGCTGCGTCACTACCAGTGGCGCGCGGATGGCAGCCCGGATGAGGTCAGCGACTTCGGCGGCCTGTCGTTGCCGTCGGGGAGCGCGCGGCGGCAGGCGTTCGCGGTGGACGCGCCGTCGATCGCGATGTTCCGGCGGATCGGCCTGCCGGCGTCGCTGGAGAACCACTGGACGGTGGACGTACAGCCGGGGCAACGCTTCAGCTACCAGTTGTCGCGGCCGGACGGGCGGGTGTTCCGGGTGGAGTTCGATCTGCGCCGGCCGGTGGCGTTGCCGCCGCCGCCGTGGGGCTTGCCGGCGCAGGCGCCCTGACCGCGGCTTGCCGGGGCAGGGGGCAACAGCTAGGGTCGGGGCATGAACCGTCCATCCCGTCGTCTCCTTTCCTGCCTGCCGCTGGTTGCAGCGCTTCCCGTCCTGCCTGCCCTGGCGGGCGATGCGGCCCCCGCCGACCGCTTCATGGCCGCCGTGGCCACGCATTGCGGCCAGGCCTTTGCCGGGCGCGTGGTCCGCAACGTGCCGGCGTCAACCACCCCGGATCCGTTCGAAGGCAAGGCGCTGGTCATGCACGTGCGGGGCTGCGATGCGCCGGCCAGCGAACTGCGGGTGCCGTTCCATGTCGGCGGGGACCGCTCGCGGACCTGGGTGCTGACCCGCCAGCGGGACGGCCTGCGCCTGAAGCACGACCATCGCCACGAAGACGGCACGCCGGATGTGGTGACCCACTATGGTGGCGACACGGTCGCCGCCGGCACCGCCGTGCGCCAGCAGTTCCCGGTGGATGTCGCATCGGTGGCGATGTTCAGCGCCGAGGGCATGGCCGCATCGCTGCAGAACACCTGGGCGATGGAAATCGAGCCCGGCCACCGCTTCCTGTACGAGCTGTCACGGCCGGACGGGCGGCTGTTCCAGGTTGAATTCGACCTGAGTCGCCCGATCACGCCGCCGCCACCGCCGTGGGGCAGCGACACGACGGAAAAGGGCGCCTGACGGCGCCCTTTCCATGTTTCCGTCCGCGGCAGGCGCGGCTTCAGCGGGCGCCGAAGCGGGCCCGGCAGCCGTTGTTCACCCACAGGCTGTTGCCGTTGTAGCCCCAGCTGCGACCTTCGATGCAGGGCGAGCTGGACAACTGCCGGATCACCACCGGCCGGCCGGCGCGGCGCTCCCATGCGCACGAGCGCATGCGGTTGCCATCGCTGGCGCATTCGACGACGTAGTTGCTGCCACCGCCCCAGCCACCGCCACCGCCGCCGCCCCAACCGCCACCACGGCCTTCGGCGAACTCGGCGCGGCAGCCGCCGTTGACCCAGATCGAACCGTTGTTGCTGCCCCAGTTGCGGCCTTCGATGCAGCGGGTATCGGAGAGCTGGCGCACCAGCGTGGCGCTGCGCCAGCCGGTGCGGCAGACCTGCTGGCGGCCGGAGTTGCTTTCGCAGCGGATCGTGCCGGCGTTGCCTTCCCAGTTGCCGCCGCCCCAGTTGCCGCCACGGCCCTCGGCGAACTCGGCCCGGCAGCCATTGCTCACCCACACGTTGCCGTTGCTGCTGCCCCAGCTGCGGCCTTCCACGCACTGGCTCTTGGACAGCTGGCGGACCAGCACGCTGCGGCGCCAGCCGGTGTTGCAGACGCGCTGGCGGTTGTCATTGCTGTCGCAGCGGATGGTGCCGCTGTTGCCGGGGTTGCCACCACCGCCCCAGCCACCGCCGCCGCCCCAGTTGCCGCGGCTTTCGGCGAATTCGGCGCGGCAACCGCCGCTGACCCAGATGGTGCCGTTGTTGATGCCCCAGTTGCGGCCCTCGACGCAGCGCGTATCGGAGAGCTGGCGGACCACGGTGGCGCCGCGCCAGCCGGTCACGCAGGTCCGTTGGCGGTTGCTGTTGCTCTCGCAGCGGATGGTGTCGCCGTCGTAGCCATAGGACTGGGCGTGGGCCGGCGCGGCGAGCAGTGCCAGGGGCATCAGGGCGGTCAGGCTGGTGAGCAGAAGGTGGCGATGCATGGCGTCATCCCTGTTCAGGTTTAGGTGGCGGAACTATAGGGGCAAGCCCGCTTAAGCCCATGTGACTGAATGGCGGATTTGCCCCGGCCTGCCGTCGGCCGCAAAATACGAGGCTGACCGGCGCGCTTCCGCGCCGGCGTCCCCCTGCGGAGTTTTCCATGCGTACCCATTTCTGCGGCCTGGTCGATGAGACCCTGATCGGCCAAACCGTGACCCTCGCCGGCTGGACCGACGTGGCCCGTAACCAGGGCGGCGTCTGCTTCATCGATCTTCGCGATCACGAGGGCATCGTGCAGGTGACGGTGGAGATCGACAACGCCGAGGTGTTCGCCGTGGCCGCGTCGCTGGGCTACGAGGACGTGCTGCAGGTCGAAGGCGTGGTGCGCGCCCGCCATGCGGTCAACGACAAGATGCGCACCGGCAAGGTGGAGGTGATCGCCACCGCCATCACCGTCCTCAACAAGGCCGCGCCGCTGCCGTTCCACGCCCACGAGAACCCGGGCGAGGACACCCGCCTGAAGTACCGCTACCTGGACCTGCGCCGCCCGGAGATGCAGCGCATGCAGCGCACCCGCATCAAGCTGGTGCAGGCGCTGCGCCGCCACCTGGACGTGCGCGGCTTCCAGGACATCGAGACCCCGATCCTGACCAAGGCCACCCCGGAAGGCGCCCGCGACTTCCTGGTGCCGGCGCGCATGCACCCGGGCGAGTTCTATGCCCTGCCGCAGAGCCCGCAGCTGTTCAAGCAGATCCTGATGGTGGCCGGCTTCGACCGCTACTACCAGATCGCCCGCTGCTTCCGTGACGAGGCCCTGCGTGCAGACCGCCAGTTGGAGTTCACCCAGCTGGACATGGAGTTCGCCTTCGTGCGCGAGCGCGACGTGCAGGACTTCGTCGAGGACATGATCCGCTCGATCTTCAAGGAAGTGGTCGACGTCGAGCTCGACGCCCAGTTCCCGCGCATGACCTGGGCCGAGGCGATGCGCCGCTACGGCTCGGACAAGCCGGACCTGCGCATCGACCTGGAGCTGGTCGACGTGGCCGAGCTGGTCAAGGGCAGCGAATTCGCCGTGTTCACCGCCGCGGCCAATGACGCCGACGGCCGCGTGGCCGCGCTGCGCATCCCCGGTGGTGCCACGCTCAGCCGCAAGCAGATCGACGAATACGCCGCCCACGCCGCCAAGTACGGCGCCAAGGGCCTAGCCTACATCAAGATCGCCGACAACGGCGAGGTCAGCTCGCCGATCCAGAAGTTCTTCGCCGAGGACGCCTTCGCCGCGTTGCTCAAGCACGTCGGTGCCGGCAACGGTGACATCGTGTTCTTCGGCGCCGGTGGCTACAACAAGGTGTCCGACTTCATGGGCGCGCTGCGCCTGAAGGCCGGCAAGGACTTCGGCCGCGTGGCCGAGGGCTGGCGCCCGCTGTGGGTCACCGACTTCCCGATGTTCGAGTGGGACGAGGAAGAACAGCGTTACGTCGCCCTGCATCACCCCTTCACCGCCCCGGCGGTGGACGACGTGGCCGACCTGCGCGCCAATGCCCGGACCGCCGTCTCGCGCGGTTACGACATGGTGCTCAACGGCAACGAGATCGGTGGCGGCTCGATCCGTATCCACCGCCCGGAGATGCAGAGCGCGGTGTTCGAGCTGCTGGGCATCGGTGCCGAAGAGGCCCGCGCCAAGTTCGGCTTCCTGCTCGACGCGCTGAACTACGGCGCGCCGCCGCACGGCGGCATCGCCTTCGGCATCGACCGCATCGCCGCGCTGATGGCCGGCACTGAGTCCATCCGTGACGTGATCCCGTTCCCGAAGACCACCGGCGCGCAGTGCCTGATGACCGACGCCCCGTCGCCGATCGCCGACGTGCAGCTCGCCGAAGTGCACATCCAGGTCCGTCCAAAGACCAAGGACTGAGTCGGATCAACGAGGCGCGAGAATACCGCTCCCTTCTCCCGTTCGCGGGAGAAGGTGCCCGGAGGGCGGATGAGGGCGCCGTGCTGTGGTTCCTCCTCCTATCTTTTCCACTCCTGACCTGATGAACATCCGCCGCGCCACCCCCGACGATGCCGCGCTGTTGTGCGCGCTGGCCGAACGTACCTTCGTGGAGACCTTCGGCCACCTGTACCCGCCGCAGGACCTGGCCGACTACCTGGCCACTGCCTATCCGGTGGACGGGCAGCGCCAGCAGCTGGCATCGGGCGACTACGCGGCCTGGTTGCTGGAAGTGGACGGGCAAGCGGTGGGCTTCGCCTTCGCCGGCCCCTGTGGCCTGCCGCACGCCGACGTGCAGCCCGGCGACGGAGAGTTGAAGCGCCTGTACGTGCTGCGCGAGCACCAGAACGGTGGCCGCGGCGGGCAGTTGTTCGCCGAAGCACTGCAATGGCTGCAGGCGCGCGGCGGGCAGGCGCTGTGGATCGGCGTGTGGTCGGAGAACCTTGGCGCGCAGCGCTTCTACGGCCGGCAGGGGTTCGTGCCGGTGGGCAGTTACGAGTTCCCGGTGGGCCAGGTGCGCGACAAGGAGTTCATCCTGCGCCGCAGGTTGGGCTGAACGCATCGGGATTGGCCAGAAGCAGGCCCCGCCCACCCTCACTGGCAACCGACACCGCTTGGCGCTCCCCGGAACTTCGTCCAGACTGCCTCCATGTCGCATTCTTCTTCGCGCCAGCCGCGTGTGCTGTTGCTGCATGGCATCTGGAACCCCCGTTCCTGGCTGATGCCCTTGGCGCTGCGCCTGCGCCAGCAGGGCTTCCGGGTTGACCTGTTCGGCTATCCCAGCGTCTTCGGCGGCCCCGACATCGCGGTGCCGTCGCTGGTGGAGCGGCTGCGGGGCAGCGGCCCGATCCACCTGGTCGGGCACAGCCTGGGCGGGTTGGTGGCGCTGGAGGCGCTGCGCCAGGCGCCCGATCTCGACGTTCCCCGCGTGGTCTGCCTGGGCTCGCCGCTGTGCGGCAGCGGCACCGCCCGCGCGCTGGCCGAGCATGGCTGGTCCAAGGCGTTGGGTCGCAGCGGCAGCCTGCTGCTGCATGGCCTGCCGGAATGGCATGGCCGCGCGGAAGTGGGCCTGGTCGCCGGCAACGTCGCCCACGGCCTGGGCACCCTGATGGGCGCCCTGCACGGCGACTCGGACGGGACCGTCGGGCTGGAGGAAACCCGCCTGCCGGGCCTGACCGACCATTGCGTGGTGCCGGTCAGCCACACCGGGATGGTGCTCTCGGCCGAGGTGGTGGCCATGACGGCGGCCTTCCTGCGCCAGGGGCGCTTCCCCAGCGAGGCGGCGCGTTACGCCGGATGACGGCCGCGGCGAGGGGATCAGGTAGAATTCGCCCCCTGTTCCTGACAGATGTACGGTAAATCCCATGGGTAGAGGTCCTTCCATCGAAGCCCGCAAAAACGCGTCTGACGCGAAGCGCGGCAAGATTTTCACCAAGATCATCCGTGAGATCGGCGTTGCCGCTCGCGGCGGTGGAGGCGACCCCAACAACAACCCGCGGCTGCGCGTGGCCATGGACAAGGGCCTGGCCGCCAACATGTCCAAGGACGTGATCGAGCGCGCCATCAAGAAGGCCACCGGTGAGCTGGAAGGCGTCGAGTACGAGGAAATCCGCTACGAAGGCTATGCCCCGGGCGGCGTGGCGGTCATCGTCGACTGCCTGACCGACAACCGCGTGCGCACCGTGGCCGACGTGCGCCATGCCTTCAGCAAGTGCGGCGGCAACCTGGGCACGGAAGGCTCGGTGGCCTTCATGTTCAAGCGCCTGGGCGTGCTGACCTATGCGCCGGGCGCCGACGAGGAAAAGACCACCGAATCGGCCATCGAGGCCGGTGCCGACGACATCGTGGTCTACCCGGACGACGGCTCCATCGACGTCATCACCGCGCCGGAATCGTTCCAGGCGGTGAAGGAAGCGATGGAAGCGGCCGGGCTGGTGCCCGACCACGCCGAGATTACCTTCCGCGCCGAGAACGACATCGCCGTGGAAGGCGACACGGTGCTGCAGGTCAAGAAGCTGCTGGACATGCTGGAAGACCTGGACGACGTGCAGGACGTGTACTCCAACGTGGACCAGGCCAGCCTGGAAGGCTGATCCCGTCCCGGCAGGTGAGACGGCGCCCTGCGATGCTGCGCGCCGTCTTTCTTCCACAGGCATCCCCATGACCCGCATCCTCGGCATCGACCCCGGCTCGCAACGTACCGGCGTCGGCATCATCGACATCGATGCCAGCGGCAAGGCGCGGCATGTCCACCATTGCCCGCTGGTGCTGCTGGGCGCGGCCGACTTCCCGCAGCGGCTCAAGCTGCTGGTGCAGGGGCTGCACGCGCTGATCGAGGAGTACCAGCCACAGGAAGTGGCGATCGAGCGCGTGTTCATGGCCAAGAACGCCGACTCGGCGCTCAAGCTCGGCCAGGCACGCGGCGCGGCGCTGTGCGCGGTGGTGATGCGTGACCTGCCGGTCAGCGAGTACGCCGCCACCGAGATCAAGCTGGCTGTGGTCGGCCGCGGTGGCGCCGAGAAGCAGCAGGTACAGCACATGGTCGGGCTGATGCTCAATCTGCACACCAAATTGCAGGCCGACGCCGCCGATGCGCTGGCGGTGGCCATCACCCACGCGCACGTGCGCGCCACCGCCAACCGGCTGGGCGTGGACGTGCGCAAGGCTTGGAGTCGAAAGTGAATCTGAAAACAGGGCAGGGGGAGCGGGGCGCCGGCAGTGACGGTGCTTCCTGTTCCGGTTATCACATCGCCGTCGACGCCGTGGTCCATCATGCGCCGTTGCCTGTTTCCCGTTTTCCCGCCCGGAGGGCTGCCCCATGATCGGACGACTGCGCGGCATCCTGGCCTACAAGGCACCGCCGTGGCTGATGATCGACGTCAACGGCGTCGGCTATGAGCTGGAAGCACCGATGAGCACCTTCTACGACCTGCCCGAGGTGGGCCGCGAGGTCGTGCTGTACACCCATTACGCGCAGAAGGAGGACAGCGTATCGCTGTACGGCTTCCTGCGCGAGGGCGAGCGGCGGCTGTTCCGCGACGTGCAGAAGGTCACCGGCATCGGCGCCAAGATCGCGCTGGCGGTGCTGTCCGGGGTGAGCGTGGACGAGTTCGCGCGGCTGATCCAGGCCGGCGACATCACCGCGCTGACCCGCATCCCCGGCATCGGCAAGAAGACCGCCGAGCGCATGGTGGTGGAGCTGCGCGACCGTGCCGCCCACTTTTCCGGCGGCGGTGCGCCCATCGCCGGCCAGCTGGCCGCCGACCCGGTCTCCGAGGCGACGGTGGCTTTGCAGCAACTGGGCTATAAACCGGCCGAGGCGGCCAAGATGGCGCGCGATGCGGCAGCCGAGGGCGACGATGTCGCCACGGTGATCCGCAAGGCGCTGCAATCGGCGTTGCGCTGAACCCTTCATCCACGGCCGCATGACGCCATATCGAGAACGCCATGTCCCATGCTTCTTCCCCGTCTGAATCCCACGCTCACACGGGCGGCCACGGCGCCGCCGGTGGCCTGGCACTGGTCATCGGTGCCATCGGCGTGGTGTTCGGCGACATCGGCACCAGCCCGCTGTACACCCTGAAGGAGGCGTTCTCGCCGCACTACGGGCTCAACAGTGACCACGACACCGTGCTGGGCGTGCTGTCGCTGGCGTTCTGGGCGCTGAACATGGTGGTCACGCTCAAGTACGTGACCATCATCATGCGCGCCGACAACGACGGCGAGGGCGGCATCATGGCGCTGATGGCGCTGGCCCAGCGCACCCTGCGCAATGGCTCGCGCACGGCCTACGTGGTCGGCATCCTCGGCATCTTCGGCGCCTCGCTGTTCTTCGGCGACGGCGTGATCACCCCGGCCATCTCGGTGCTGGGCGCGGTGGAGGGCCTGAAGGTGGCCGCGCCGGGGCTGGGCCACTTCGTGGTGCCGATCACCCTGGTGGTGCTGGCGGCGGTGTTCGCCGCGCAGCGTTTCGGCACGGAGAAGGTCGGCAAGGTGTTCGGGCCGGTGATGATCATCTGGTTCCTGGCGCTGGCGGCCATCGGCATCTACAACGTGATCGGCACGCCGGAGGTGCTCAAGGCGTTCAATCCGATGTGGGCCGCCCGCTTCTTCATGGAGCACGGCTGGCACGGCATCTTCATCTTCGGCGCGGTGGTGCTGGCGGTCACCGGCGGCGAGGCGCTGTATGCGGACATGGGCCATTTCGGCGTGCCGCCGATCCGCCATGCCTGGTATTTCTTCGTGCTGCCGTGCCTGGTGCTGAACTACCTGGGGCAGGGCGCGCTGGTGCTGGAGCGCCCGGACGCGGTGGCAAACCCGTTCTTCGAGGCGGTGCCGCAGTGGGCGCTGTACCCGATGATCATCCTGGCCACGATGGCGGCGGTGATCGCCAGCCAGTCGGTGATCACCGGTGCGTTCTCGGTGTCGCGCCAGGCCATGCAGCTGGGCTACATCCCGCGCATGCGCATCCTGCATACCTCGCACGACACCATCGGCCAGATCTACATCCCGGGCATCAACTGGGGCCTGGCGGCGCTGGTGTTCGGGCTGGTGCTGGCCTTCCAGAGTTCCAGCAACCTGGCCGTGGCCTACGGCATCTCGGTGTCGGCCACCATGCTGATCGATACCCTGCTGCTGGCGCTGGTCGCGCGCGCGCTGTGGCCGCGCGCGCACCATGGCATCCTCGCCCTGTGCGTGGTGTTCTTCATCATCGACCTGTGCTTCGTGGTCGCCAACGGCGCCAAGCTGCTGCAGGGCGCGTGGTTCCCGGTGGTGCTGGGCCTGGTGCTGTTCACCATGATGCGCACCTGGCGCCGTGGCCGTGAGCTGCTGCGCGACGAGATCCGCAAGGACGGCATCCGCCTGGACAGCTTCCTGCCGGGCTTGATGCTGGCCCCGCCGGTGCGGGTGCCGGGCACGGCGATCTTCCTCACCGCCGACCCGGCCGTGGTGCCGCATGCGCTGATGCACAACCTCAAGCACAACAAGGTGCTGCACGAGCGCAATGTGTTCCTGCACGTGGAAACCCTGCCGGTGCCGTACGCACAGGAAGGCCAGCGCCTGAAGATCGAATCGGTCGGCGATGACTTCCACCGCATCTACATCCGCTTCGGCTTCATGGAGACCCCGGACGTGCCACTGGCGCTGATGCGCTCGTGTGACCACGGCGGCATCTACTTCGACCCGATGGACACCACCTTCTTCGCCAGCCGCGAGACCATCGTGGCCAGCGCCAACCGCGGCATGCCGATCTGGCGCGACAAGCTGTTCGCCTTCATGCACCGCAACGCCGCCCCGGCCACCGGCTTCTTCCGGATCCCGGGCAACCGGCTGGTGGAGCTGGGGGCGCAGGTTGAGATCTGACCGCCGGGGCAGCGCCGCCCGGCCGTCGGGCGGCCGGCGCCGGGCGGCGGTTTTGCCAGCTTTTCGTTCCTATTCAGGCGTTTCAGGACGTACCATAGTCCGATGACTGACGACCGCATCATCGGCGCCGGCGCCACCCGTGAGGACGAGGCGGCCGACGCCAGCATCCGTCCCCGCAGCCTGGCCGACTATCTCGGCCAGGCACCGGTGCGCGAGCAGCTGGACATCTACATCCAGGCCGCCAAGTCACGCCGCGAGGCGCTGGACCACGTGCTGATCTTCGGGCCGCCGGGCCTGGGCAAGACCACGCTGAGCCATGTCATCGCCAACGAGCTGGGGGTGAGCCTGCGGGTGACCTCCGGCCCGGTGATCGAGAAGGCCGGCGACCTGGCCGCGCTGCTGACCAACCTGCAGCCGCACGACGTGTTGTTCATCGACGAGATCCACCGCCTCTCGCCCGTGGTCGAGGAAGTGCTGTACCCGGCGATGGAGGATTTCCAGATCGACATCATGATCGGCGAAGGCCCCGCGGCCCGCTCGATCAAGCTCGATCTGCCACCGTTCACCCTGATCGGCGCCACCACCCGCGCCGGCCTGCTGACCGCGCCGCTGCGCGACCGCTTCGGCATCGTGCAACGGCTGGAGTTCTACTCGGCCGAGGAGCTGACCCGCATCGTGCGGCGTTCGGCCGGCATCTTGGGCATCGACTGCGACGCCGAAGGCGCCGGTGAGATCGCCCGCCGCTCGCGCGGCACCCCGCGCATCGCCAACCGCCTGCTGCGACGCGTACGCGACTATGCCCAGGTCAAGGCCAACGGCCACATCGACCATGCCGTGGCACAGGCCGCGATGCAGATGCTCAAGGTCGACCCGGAAGGCTTCGACGAGCTCGACCGGCGCCTGCTGCGCACCATGGTGGAGTACTTCGACGGTGGCCCGGTCGGCATCGAGTCGTTGGCCGCGGCGTTGTCCGAGGAGCGGGGCACGCTGGAGGACGTGGTCGAGCCCTACCTGATCCAGCAGGGCTTCCTGGTGCGCACCGCGCGCGGCCGCATGGCCACGCACAAGGCGTACCGGCACATGGGGCTCAAGCCGAAGGCCGCGCCGGCCGACCTGTTCGCGGAGCAATCCGATGAGTGAGGCCCGGTTCAGTTGGCCGACACGCATTTACTGGGAAGATACCGACGCCGGTGGCGTGGTGTACCACGCCCGCTACGTGGCCTTCATGGAACGGGCACGCACCGAATGGATGCGCGCCTTGGGCTACGGCCAGGAAGCCATGCGCAGCGGTGACGGCCAGGTGTTCGTGGTCCGCGCCATGACGCTGGATTTCCTCAGGCCGGCCAAGCTCGACGATGCCTTGTCCGTCACGGTGGAACTGGTGCAATGCCGTCGGGCCAGCCTGCTGATGGAACAGTCGGTGATGCGGGGCGAGGAGGTGCTGGTCACCTCGCAGGTCCGCCTGGCAGCGGTTGGCGCCCGCGATTTCAAGCCACAAGCCATTGATGACACGCTGTACGCAACGCTCCACCCCCTACAAACCAAACACGCGTAAGTAAGACTGAGGAAGATCGGATGATCGCTTTGCTTCTGGCCCTGCAGGCCACCGTGACCGAGGCGTTGCCGGCCGATGTAAGTGCCGCTGCCGCGCAGACCGTGGCACAGGCCAGCCATGGCGGTGGCATCAATTACCTGGACCTGATGATCAAGGCCAGCATCCCGGTCAAGCTGATCGTGTTGCTGCTGCTGGCCGGCTCGTTCATCAGCTGGGTGATCATTTTCCGCAAGGCGCGCGTGTTCAAGGCCGCCGACCGCTCGGCCGACGATTTCGAGAACCGTTTCTGGTCCGGCGCCGATCTGGGCAAGCTGTATGCCTCGGCCACCGACCGCAACCGCCAGGTGGACGGCCTGGAATCGATCTTCGAATCCGGCTTCCGCGAGTACACCCGCCTGCACGGCCGCCGTGGCCTGGACGGCCGCACCCAGCTGGAAGGCGCCCAGCGCGCCATGCGCACCACCTTCGCCCGCGAAGTGGACGGCCTGGAACGCAACCTGGAACTGCTTGCCAACATCGGCTCGACCGCCCCGTACGTGGGCCTGGTCGGCACGGTGTTCGGCATCATGGTGACCATGCACGACATGATCAGCAGCGGTGAGCAGGCCGGCATCGCCTCGGTCGCCCCGGGCATCTCCGAAGCGCTGTTCGCCACCGCCATCGGCCTGTTCGTGGCGATCCCGGCGGTGTGGGCCTACAACCGCTTCACCACCCGCGTCGAGCGGCTGTCGGTGCGTTATGAAACCTTCGCCGAAGAGTTCAGCTCGATCCTGCAGCGCCAGGCCGGCGGTGACGAGTAAGTGCGCCCGCACTTCACTCTGACCCGCAGGAGCACCCATACATGACTGCCGCCATTCCCCGCCGCAAGCGCCGCAAGCTCAAGTCCGAGATCAACGTCGTGCCGTACATCGACGTGATGCTCGTGCTGCTGATCATCTTCATGGTGACCGCGCCGCTGCTGACGCTCAGTTTCGAAGTCGACCTGCCCAGTTCCACCGCCAAGGCACTGGAAAGCAAGCAGGACCCGGTGATCGTCTCGGTCCGTGCCGACGGCCAGCTCAGCCTCAAGCTGCCCGAGGCCAAGGAGCCGCAGGCGATGGACAGCGGCGCGCTGCAGGCACAGCTCGGCGCGCTGGCCTCGCAGGACAAGAACCTGCGCGTGATCGTGGCCGCCGACAAGACCGTGGCCTATGAAAAGGTCGTGGCCGCGATGGACGTGATCAAGGCCGCGAAGATCGAGAAGGTGGGTCTGGCGACCGATGCACGCTGACACACTGCCACCGCCGCACGATCACCGCGACGACTGGGGCCGGCCGGTCGCGTTGGCGCTGCTGGTCCACCTGCTGGTGGCGGCGGTGTTCATCGTCGCCTGGCTGTGGTCGCCCTCGCGCGACACCGAGGCTGCCGCCGGGGATCCGGCGGTGGAAGCCAGCCTGGAACTGTCCGCCGCCGAGGCTACCGCCGCCCGGCAGGCGCTGCGCGCCTCGGAAAAGCTGCCCGACCTGCCCGAGCCGGTCGAGGAAGTACCCCCGGAGCCGGTGCCGGAAGACACCGTGACCCCGCCGCAGCCGCTTCCCGAGCCCCGACCGCAGGATGCGCTCAGCCCGCAGCAGCACAATGCGCAGGAGCGCGTGGCCCAGCCTGACAAGGTGGACCAGGAGCGGGTCAGCGCGCTGGCCATCTCCGAGGAAAAGGCCCGCCAGGAGCAGGAAGCCAAGCGTCGCCAGGAACAGATCGACCTGACCGAGCGCAAGCGCGTGGAAGAGGCCGAGCAGAAGGCGCGCCTGGCCCGCCAGCAGGAAGAGGCCGACCGCCAGAAGAAGCTGGCCGACGAGCAGCGCCGCGCCAACGAGACCCAGGCCGAGCAGGAGCGCCAGCAGAAGATCGCCGAGTTGCGGCGCCGGCGCGAGCAGGCCGAGCGCGAGGCCCGGCAGGCCGAACAGCGCCTGCGCCAGGTGGCCGATGCCCGTGCACGCGCCGCTACCAGCGCGCCGGCGGCCTCCAGCAACACCGGCGGCCAGACGCCGGCGACGCCGGGGCAGGGCGGCACCAGCGATGACCTGACCGCCAAGTACGCCGCCGCCATCCAGCAGGCCGTCGTCACCCAATGGAACAAGCCGGACAACGTGCCCAACGGTACCCGCTGTCGCATCCTGATCCGGCAGCTGCCGGGCGGGGAGGTGGTCAGTGCCCAGGTACAGTCGGGCTGCTCGATGGATGCGGCCGCGCGCGACTCGATCGAGCGTGCCGTGCTGCGCGCCCAGCCGCTCCCGTTCCGTGGTTTCGAGTCGGTGTTCCGGCGTGAGCTGATGTTCACCTTCACCGCACAGGACTGAGCGCGACGAACGTGCGCGCCCGTTGTTTCCGGGCATGATTTCGGATGAAACCGTCATGCCATTCAGATTCAAGGGCGCTTCACACTATCTTCGTTAATGATTGCGAAACTGTTCATCCGCTTGCTGCTATCCCTCCTGCCTTTCCGTACTGCTGAGCGCCTCATGAAGAAACCCTCACGCTGGCTGGTCGCCCTTACTGTCCTGTTGTTGCCGTTCGTGGCAATGGCCCAGCAGGGGGCACTGGAAATCAACATCGTCGGCGGCAATCCGTCGGCCACGCCGATCACCGTGGTGCCGATGCCGTACCAAGGCACGGCCGGCGCGCCGTCGACCGACGTCGCGGCCGTGGTGCGCGCCGACCTGGACCGTTCCGGCCAGTTCCGCAGCCTGCCGGAGGCGCAGATCGTGGAACGCCCGACCCGCGGCAGCGAAGTCCAGTACCCGACCTGGCGCGCGCTCAAGCAGGACTATCTGGTGGTCGGCCGCGTGCTGGACGCCGGCGCTGGTGCCTACCGCGTGGAGTACGAGCTGTTCGACGTGGCCAAGGGCGAGCGTACGCTCGGCCTGGCGATGACCGCCCGCTCCAATGCCATGCGCGATGTCGCCCACCAGATGGCCGACGCCATCTACGAGAAGATCACCGGCGTGCGCGGCGCGTTCTGGACCCGCATCGCCTACATCACCGCCAGCGGCAGCGGCGCGAACATGCGCTACGCGCTGATGGTGGCCGACTCGGACGGCTTCAACCCGCAGACCATCGTGCGTTCGGCCGAGCCGCTGCTGTCGCCGAGCTGGAGCCCGGACGGCCGCAAGCTGGCCTATGTGAGCTTCGAACGCGGCAACTCCTCGATCTACGTGCAGGACATCGCCACCGGTGCGCGTGAGCTGCTGACCAGCTTCCGCGGCATCAACAGCGCCCCGTCGTTCTCCCCCGATGGCCGCCGCCTGGCGCTGTCGCTGTCGCGCAGCGGCAACCCGGAGATCTACGTGATGGACCTGGGCAGCAAGCAACTGACCCAGCTCACCAACCACTTCGGCATCGACACCGAGCCGACCTGGGCCGCCGATGGCAGCTCGGTCTACTTCACTTCCGACCGTGGTGGCCGCCCGCAGATCTACCAGGTCTCGGCCAGTGGCGGCAGCGCCAGCCGCGTGACCTTCCAGGGCAACTACAACGCCAAGGCCAGCGTGTCCTACGATGGCAAGAAGATCGTCACCGCCCAGGGCAGTGGCAGCAGCTACAAGATCGCCCTGATGGACAGCAGCCTGGGCGCTGCGCGCTGGAGCACGCTGTCGGTGGGCTCGCTGGATGAATCTCCCAGCTTCGCGCCCAACGCGAGCATGGTGCTGTACGCCGCCCGTGAGGGTGGCCGAGGTGTTCTGTACGAGGTGTCCGCTGACGGCCGCGTCCGCCAGCGGCTGGTCTTGGCCGACGGTGATGTTCGTGAGCCGGCTTGGGGCCCATACCGCACCGCCCGTTGATAAAATGTTAATATCCCACTCGCATTAAACCCAACATTGGCCCAGGAGCCTCTAGGTATCGCCATGAACAAGTCCACTCGCGTTTTGCTCGTTTCGCTGCTGTCCGTAGCCGCGCTTGCCGGCTGCTCGAAGAAGGTCAAGGAACAGCCGGCTCCGCCGGTCGACAACGGCGCGGGTGTGACCCAGCCGACCGCTCCGTCCACCTCCGGCCTGTACGGCCCGGGCGATCTGGACACCGATGCCTGCCTGCGTCAGCGCGTTGTCTACTTCGACCTGGACAAGGAAGAAGTGAAGTCGGAGTTCCAGCAGATCATGGCTTGCCACGCCAAGTACCTGCGTGACCGTCCGTCCTCGCGCATCACCCTGCAGGGCAACACCGACGAACGCGGCAGCCGCGCCTACAACCAGGCCCTGGGTGAGCGTCGTGGCAACGCCGTCAACTCGGCGCTGCAGGCCAACGGTGGCTCGGCTTCGCAGCTGACCGTCGTGTCCTACGGTGAAGAGCGTCCGGTCTGCACCGAGTCGAACGAGTCCTGCTGGTCGCAGAACCGTCGCGTCGAAATCGTCTACACCGCGCAGTAATCGATGCGTATCGGCATCAATCGACTGATGCTCGCGGTCGCGGCAGCCCTCGTGGCTGCCGCGCCCGCGTACGCGCAGCGTGCAAGTCTGGCTGACCGCGTCGGCGTGCTCGAGCAGCAGGTCAACAACAGCCAGGCCAACACCGACATGCTCAACCAGCTGCAGCAGCTCCGCACGGAGATGCAGGCACTGCAGGGCACGATCGAGCAGCTCCAGCACGAGAACGAACAGCTGAAGCAGCGCAACCGCGACCAGTACCTCGACCTCGATGGTCGGTTGAACCGCCTTGAGGGCGGTGCACCGGCGGCCACGGGTGCGGAGCCGGTCTCGGCAGTCCCGGCCGCTCCGGCCACCAAACCGGCAGCGGCAACCGGCAGCGAACGTGCACCGACCGTGCGCGGCGATGCCAGCAGCCTGGCGGCTGCAGGCGATGAGCGTGCCGCCTACAACGTGGCATTCGATGCCCTGAAGGCCGGCAACTACGACGATTCGGCGCAGCTGTTCCAGAGCTTCCTGGAGCTGTACCCGAACGCGGCCTACACGCCCAACGCGCTGTACTGGCTGGGCGAGAGCTATTACGCCACCCGCAATTTCAAGATGGCCGAGTCCGAGTTCAATGATCTCGTGGCCCGCTATCCGACCCACGACAAGGCCGCCGGTGGCCTTCTGAAGTTGGGTCTTTCGCAATACGGTCAGGGAAATGCCGCCCAGGCGCAGCAGACGCTGGAGCAGGTGATTTCCCGTTTTCCCGGCAGTGATGCGGCCCGAACCGCCCAGGATCGTCTGCAGTCGATCCGGCTCGGCCAGCAACTGCGTTGATTGGAGCCGCCACCGCGTGGTCGCGGGGCGGTTGAGCAGCCATGAATTCTCCCGCC
The DNA here is from genome assembly GCF_034961085.1 of Stenotrophomonas capsici. Lineage (NCBI taxonomy): Bacteria > Pseudomonadati > Pseudomonadota > Gammaproteobacteria > Lysobacterales > Lysobacteraceae > Stenotrophomonas > Stenotrophomonas capsici. Next base: position 233,661 of record NZ_JAYFUH010000249.1, read on the forward strand.
GCCGCTGTCCCCAGCGAGATCGTGCAGTCGCCGTTGCCGCGATTGAAGATCACTGAAATCTTCCTGTCCCTCCAGGGCGAAGCCGATACCGCCGGCTGGCCGACGGTGTTCGTGCGCCTGACCGGCTGCCCGCTGCGCTGCCTGTACTGCGACACCGAATACGCCTTCCATGGCGGCGAGTGGTGGGACATCGACGCCATCGTCGCCGAGGTGCTCCAGCAGGGCGTGCGCCACGTCTGCGTGACCGGCGGCGAGCCGCTGGCGCAGAAGCGCTGCCTGATCCTGCTGCAGAAGCTGTGCGACGCCGGGCTGGATGTCTCGCTGGAAACCTCCGGCGCGCTGGACATCGCCGGAGTGGATGCGCGGGTGTCGCGCGTGGTCGACCTGAAGACCCCGGATTCGGGCGAGGTGGCGCGCAACCGGCTGGAAAACCTGCCGCTGCTGACAGCGCGCGACCAGCTCAAGTTCGTGATCTGCAGCCGCGGCGACTACGAATGGGCGCGTGCGATGGTGGCCGAGCATGGCCTGCCGGCGCGCTGCACGGTGTTCTTCTCGCCCAGCAAGTCGCAGGTCAGCGCCCGCGAGCTGGCCGACTGGATCGTCGCCGACCGCCTGCCGGTGCGTTTCCAGATGCAGTTGCACAAGATCCTCTGGAACGACGAGCCCGGGCGCTGAGGCCCGCACGTCGTTCATGGCTTCAACCCCGGCGCGGGACAGCGTGCTGGCATTCCTCCCCCAACCGGATCAACACATGAAGAAGAAAGCAGTCGTGCTTCTTTCCGGCGGCATGGACTCGGCCGCCGTCGTCGCCATCGCCCAGGAACAGGGCTTCGAGGTGTACGCATTGAGCGTGCGCTACGGCCAGCGGCATACCTCGGAGCTGGAAGCGGCCAAGCGGGTCTCGGCCGCGCTGGGCGTGGCCGGGCACAAGGTGGTCGACGTCGACCTGCGCAGCATCGGCGGTTCGGCGCTGACCGACGACATCGACGTACCCGAGGCCGGCGGTACCGGCATCCCGGTGACCTACGTGCCGGCGCGCAACACCATCATGCTGTCGCTGGCACTTGGCTGGGCCGAGGTGCTGGGCGCCAACGACATCTTCTGCGGCGTGAACGCCGTGGATTACTCCGGCTACCCGGACTGCCGGCCCGAGTTCGTGGCCGCCTTCCAGGCGCTGGCCAACCTGGCCACCAAGGCCGGCGTGGAAAGGGCGGGCATCGTCGTGCACGCGCCGCTGCAGTACCTGAGCAAGGCGCAGATCGCCGCCGAAGGACAGCGCCTGGGCGTGGACTTCGGGCTGACCGTGTCCTGCTACCAGGCCGACATGAACGGCCGAGCCTGCGGCCATTGCGACGCCTGCCGCCTGCGTGCGGACGGCTTCGCCGCCGCCGGCCTGGCCGACCCCACGCACTACGCCTGATTTCCGGTTTGCTGCTTCTTGCGCTAGAATGCGCACCCCGGCTACGGCCGGGTCTTTGTTTGGGCCGTTAGCTCAGTCGGTAGAGCAGAAGACTTTTAATCTTTTGGTCGAAGGTTCGAATCCTTCACGGCCCACCAGTATTGCCAAGGGTTCCGGAGATTCCGGAGCCCTTTTTTATTTCCGCAATCGGCAGTTTTTCCGCGACTTCACCTCGTTCTGGTTGCAGAACGGAAAAAGGCACCGCATGGCGGTGCCTTTTTCCGTTGGGGGCTTGCGCGCCTGTCCGCCATCACGACGGTGAGGCGGCGTTGGATGCGCGGTTACTTCAGCAGCGTCGGCACATCGACGATGCGCACGTCGTGCATCTGGTCCAGGTAGGTGTCCAGGTAGGCCTTGTGCGAGGCGCCGACGATCACCAGCGTGCGCATGCCCGACGTCGGTCCCATCAGGTCGCGGATGTTGGCCGCCATGCGCAGGTTGCGGGTTTCCCACGAGGTCACGTAGAGGCGGCCATAGCCTTGCGGCGAGGGTTCCTCCAACGCGGCGCCGTAGTCGCTCTCGAAGGCGATCGGCGCCATCTCCGGACCGTTGTAGTGGCGATACAGCGCCAGCGCCTTTTCCGGTGTGTCGATCTGCGCTTCGATGCCTCCGAACATCGCCGATCGGCGCGCGTTGGCGGGGTTGTCCCAGGCCTTGCGGATGGCTGCCACGTAGGCCTTGGGATCGGGCCCGTAGCGGTCGGAACTGTGGTCATCCATCGGCCAGAGCCGCTCGTGGCCCAGGCGTGCGGCCAGTGTGGCGGCAATGACCGTGTTTTCATTGCGGCTGGCACGCAGGGCTTCCAGTGCGTTCACCAGTTCCTCGTCCAGGCCGTCGCCGGCGTGCCGTTCGGCGGCGGGAAGCCGCAGCCACTGGACGAGCGCGGAATCGCGCTCGCCGGCAGCCAGGAACGTGGCCGCCAAGCGGCGGCGCTGCATTGCCGTCGGCTGCGCGGGCCATGTGGCCAGCAGGGTTTCCGCCGCCGCGTTCGCGGCCGGTATGTCGAGCCCGGTGGCCTTGGCCGCGGCCGAGACGTCGGGGCAATAGTCGTGCATCGTCAGCGCGTAGCGGGAGGGCTGGCGGCTCAGCATGTCGCACTGCAGGCCCGAGACGGCCTCGATGGCGATGGCCCGTGGCTGCCAGTTGGCCAAGCGGTCGAGCAGGCCGGCGAGCGATGCAGGGTCGAACGTGTCCGGCAGCCCTGCCAGATGGGCGGTACCCAGTACCGCGACCTCGTTTGGCACCCCGTGCCGGGGCCCCTTGTGTGTGCGCGGTTCAAAGCCCTGCGCCTGTGCTGCGCCTGCCAGCAGGCATCCGGCCAGCGCCGTCCCGATCAGTAGGTTTCGTCCCAACATTCCCTGTATCACTCCCTGGCCCATGGTGGTTTGCCGTTGAAGCGCCAGCTCGGCGCAAGTTGGCGAGGATTCCTATCTGCCCGAGGGGCTGTCAATGGCCATGTTTCACGGTGCCCAAGGTCATCGACGGACGGCGCTGGATACCTGCCTCACCTGCCGCCGGGGGACGACGCGCGCTATCGGGATGCCGGCGATGGCTGGCAGTGGATGGGCGCTCGGCCTACCATGCGGCTTGGCATCCGGCGCCCACGGCAGGCGGATGGCGACACCGATGGCGGCCCGGGGGCACGTTTGGACAGACAGATCACGCTATTGCTGCATCGCTGGCGCGAAGGCGACCTGGATGCGCGTGAGCACCTGTTCCAGGCGCTGTATGCGGACCTGATGCAGATCGCGCGCAGCCGCCTGTCCAACCAGACCAACGGCACGCTGCAACCGGCCGCGCTGGTCAACGAGTCACTGATGCGCCTGCTTGGTAGCGACGCCGACTATCAGGACCGCACCCATTTCATCGCCATTGCCGCGCTGAAGATGCGCTCGGTGCTGGTCGACCACCTGCGCGCGCGCTCTGCCGACAAGCGCGGTGGCAACGCCGAGCAGCTCACGCTTTCGCATGCGCAGGACATGAGCGATGAGGACACCATCGGCCATGACGTGCTGGCCCTGCACCAGGCACTGAACAAGCTGGCCGAGCTGGAGCCGCGTGCGGCCAGCACCATCGAGCTGACCTATTTCGGCGGCATGAGCCGGGACGAGATCGCATTGGTGCTGGATGTCTCGGTGCCGACGGTGGACCGTGACCTGCGTTTCGCGCGGGCGTGGTTGAACCGGGAACTGCGCTGAAACCGCGCACGCCGGGGGCAGGGTGAAGGAGCACTGGCAGCGGGTACGGGAACTGTTCGATGCGGTGTGTGAGCTGCCGCGTGAGCAGTGGCCCGCCGCGTTGGCCGAGCGTTGCGATGACCCGCAGGTGCGGGAGGAGGTGCTGCAGCTGCTGGGTGCGCAGACGGTGGGGCTCAGCCGGGTCAGCAACCGCCTGGATATCGCGCTGGCTCGGGCGATGGCCCCCGAGTTCGGCATCGGTGACCGGCTGGGACCGTGGCGGCTGATCGAGCGCGTCGCCCAGGGGGGCATGGGCACGGTGTTCAAGGCCGAGCGTGCCGACGGCGTGTACCAGCGGGTGGTCGCGATCAAGCTGCTGCACGGCCTGCCCGGCGGCATGGAAGTGGAGCGGCTGGCGATCGAGCGGCAGGTGCTGGCCGACCTGCAGTTGGCGCACGTGGCGCGGCTGTACGACGGCGGCACCACGCCCGATGGCCATCCGTACCTGGTGATGGAGTACATCGACGGCAAGCCGGTGGACCAATGGTGCAGTGAACAGCAACTGGACCTCCCTGCGCGGCTGGCGCTGTTCCTGGACATCTGCGGCATCGTGCAGTCCGCGCACGAACGGCTGGTGCTGCATTGCGACCTCAAGCCGAGCAACGTGCTGGTGCAGGGCGACGGGCAGCCGGTGCTGCTGGATTTCGGCCTGGCGCGGATGCTCAGCGAGGTGCGCCAGGAGCGGGATTCGGGCTATTGCACGCCGTCGTATGCCAGCCCGGAGTTGATCCGCGGGCAAATGGTCGGTGCCGCCGGTGATGTGTACAGCCTGGGCGTGATGCTGCTGGAGCTGGTATCGACCCGGCCCTGCCTGCGCGAGCCCGGTGACGTGGACGTGCCGGTGCCGCTGCCCAGCGAACATGCGCCGGCGGAGTTGCCGTGGCGCCGGCGCCTGCGCGGTGACCTGGATGCCATCGTCCGGCGGGCATGCGCGCTGGATGTCGGCGAGCGCTACCGTACTGCCGAGGCGTTGATGGGCGATGTGCGTCGCTACCTGGAACAGCAGCCGCTGCAGGCCCGTCGCGCTGATCGCCTGTACCGCGTGCGCAAGGCGTTGCGCCGCAACTGGCAGGGCGTGGCGGCGGCCAGCGGCTTGCTGGTGCTGCTGCTGGCGTTCGTGATCGGCCTGGTGCAGACCCGCCGGCAGGCGCAGGAGGAGGCAGCCGTCGCCCGCCAGGTCAGCAAGTTCATGGTGGGCGTGTTCGAGACGGCCGACCCGTTCCTGCGCACCGAGCGGGGGGAGGAGGAACTGACCGCACGCCAGCTGCTGGATCGTGCGGCATTGCAGGTGGACAACGAGCTGCGCGAGGCGCCGGTGGAGCGTGCGCGGATGCAGGCGGTGCTGGGTGCGGCCTACCAGAACTCGGGGGTGCCGCTGCAGGCGGAGCGGTTGCTGCAGCGGGCGTACGAAGGGTTCATGCGCACGGATGTGAACCGCCGCGAGGATGCCGCGTCGGTGCTGGCCAGCCTGTCCACGCTGAAGACGGGTGAAGGTGACGGTGCCAAGGGGCAGCAACTGGCCGAGCGCGGCCTGGCGCTGGTTGATGGCGCGGCGACGTCGGAAGTGAAGGCACGCCTGCTGGCGGCGCGTGCGTTGGCCTATACCAACCAGCAGCTGTTCGACCGTGCGGAGGTGGCGTTCAAGCAGGCGCACGCGGCCTATGCGGGGCTGTCCGGCACCGATGACGAGGCGCAGCTGCACGAGCTGGTCTACAACACCGGCCTGATGTACCTGCGCTGGGGACGCACGCAGGACGCCGCGCGTCACTTTCGGCAGGTGATCGACAGCCTGCACGGCCGTCGCACCAGCCTGGCGCTGGCCGCGGAAACCCGGCTGGCGCAGATCCTGCGCGAGCAGGGCGACTACGCGCAGGCACTGCCATTGCTGCAGGCCGGCATGCAGCAGGCCATCGCACTGTATGGCGCCGAGAACAGCTTCGTGCTGGTGCAGCACGAGGCCTTGGCCGACCTGTACCAGGACATGGGCAACTTCACCGCGGCCGAGGAGCAGTTCCGGGCACGGCAACGGCTGAGCGCGATCATCGATGGCGAAGCATCGGTGCGCTACTCGATGGGATTGTTCAACTACGGCACCCTGCACGAGCAGCGCGGTGACCTGGATGCGGCGGAGCAGATGTATCAACGCGCCTGGGAAATCCGCCGCGACCAGCTCGGGGCGCAGGCGCCGGTGACGATGCGCGCCGAAAGCGGGCTGGGGCGGTTGCTGATGCGGCAGGGGCGGATGGAAGCGGCCGGAACCCATCTCAAGCACGCCGACCTCGGGATGGCCGCCGCGCTGCCGGCCGATGCACCCGGGCGGCAGGAAGTGCGGCTGTACCGCATCGCCTGGCATGTCCGCCAGAACGAACTGGAGCAGGCCAACGCGTTGCTGGAGCCCATTGGCGCGCAGGCAACGCCGATGCTGTCGCTGCAGTTGCTGCAGGTGCGCGCGGACCTGGCCGCGCGGCGCGGTGACGGGAAATCCGCGCTGGCCCTGCGTGATGCGGCGTTGGGACTGTCGATCAGCGTGTACGGCCAGGACAAGATGGAGACCCTGCGGAACCGCATCGCGCTGGCCGAAACGCAGCTGCAGTTCGGCCATGCCGGCAAGGCGCTGGCCGAGCTGGACAAGGTGGCCCCGGTGCTGAGCCGCATGCAGGTCGATGGTTCACCGGACCGGCGCAAGGTCGAAGGGCTGCTGTTGCTGGCCCGCGGTGGGCGCGGCTGACGGCTCAGCCCTGCTCGCGCACGATGTCCACCAACCGCTGGCCATAACGGGCCAGCTTGCTGCCACCGATGCCGCCGACCCGGCCCAGCGCGTCGATGCTGGTCGGCCGTTGCTCGGCGATGTTGCGCAGCGTGCTGTCGTGGAAGATGACGAAGGCCGGCACGTTCTGCTCGCGCGCCAGTTCCGCGCGCAGCCCGCGCAGGGCATTGAACAGGGCCAGGTCCCCGGCCTGCACCGGCAGGCCGCTGCGCTGGCCGCCACGTTCGCGTTCGCGCGCCACCGGGCTCTCGCGGCGCATCATCAGCTGGCGACGGCCCTTGAGCACGTCGCGGCTGGCGTCGGTCAGGCGCAGCCCGCCGTGCGCCTCCGGGTCGACTTCCAGCAGGCTGGCCGCGACCAGCTGGCGGAACACGCTGCGCCAGCTGCGCGCATCCAGGTCGCTGCCGATCCCGTAGGTGCTGAGCTTGTCGTGGCCGAGCTGGCGCATGCGCTCGTTGTCGCTGCCGCGCAGGATGTCGATCAGGTGGCCCACGCCGAAGCGCTGGCCGCTGCGGTACACGCAGCTCAATGCCTTCTGCGCCGGCACGGTGGCATCCCATGCAGCCGGCGGGGTCAGGCAGTTGTCGCAGTTGCCGCAGGGCTTGGGGTAGGTCTCGCCGAAACCGGCCAGCAGCACCTGGCGGCGGCACTGCATGGATTCGCAGTAGCCGAGCAGGTGGTCGAGCTTGGCGCGCTCGAGCTGCTTGCGCTCCTCGCTGGCCTCGGATTGCTCGATCATCTGCTTGAGCAGCACCACGTCGCCGAGCCCGTAGCACAGCCACGCCTCGGCGGCCTCACCGTCACGGCCGGCGCGGCCGGTCTCCTGGTAATAGCCTTCCATCGACTTGGGCAGGTCGGTATGCGCGACGAAGCGCACGTCCGGCTTGTCGATGCCCATGCCGAAGGCGATGGTGGCGCACATCACGATGCCGTCCTCGTGCAGGAAGCGGCGCTGGTTGGCCGCACGCACTTCCGCCGGCATGCCGGCGTGGTAGGGCAGGGCCTGCAGGCCTTCGTTGCACAGGAACTGCGCGGTTTCCTCGACCTTGCGCCGGGACATGCAGTAGACGATGCCGGCTTCGCCGCGGTGCGCCTTCAGGAAATCCAGCAGCTGGCGCTTGGCGTTGTCCTTCTGCACCACGGTGTAGCGGATGTTGGGACGGTCGAAGGAACTGACGAAGTGGCGCGCCTGCGCCAGGTCCAGGCGTTCGGCGATCTCGCGCTGGGTCGGCGGGTCGGCGGTGGCGGTCAGCGCGATGCGCGGCACCTGCGGCCAACGCTCGTGCAGCACGGTCAGCTGCCGGTATTCCGGGCGGAAGTCATGGCCCCATTGCGACACGCAGTGGGCCTCGTCGATGGCGAACAGCGCGATCTGGCTGCGCCCGAGCAGCGACAGGAAGCGGCCGGTGAGCAGCCGTTCGGGGGCGACGTAGAGCAGCTCCAGCTCGCCATCGAGCAGTTCGCGCTCGACCCGCGCGGCCGTCTCGGCATCCAGCGTGGAGTTCAGGAACTCGGCACGCACGCCGGCCTGGCGCAGCGCTTCCACCTGGTCCTGCATCAGCGCGATCAGGGGCGAGATGACGATGCCGCAGCCATCGCGCAGCAATGCCGGGATCTGGTAACAGAGGGATTTGCCGCCGCCGGTGGGCATCAGCACCAGCGCGTCATTGCCGCTGGCAACATGTTCGACGATGGCCTGCTGGTCGCCGCGGAAACTGTCGTAACCGAAAACGCTGGAAAGCAGTTCTTGCGCGTGACTCTGGGGCATCGCGCTAGTTTAACCGCTGGCGATGGGTTCGAAGGGTCGTCGTGGCGGTGGGCAGGAAATCAGCCCGGATACCGCGCTCGCCTCGGAATTCCTGCCGGCTGCAGCAGGGCCCGGCGCTGCCGGGGAAGCTGCAGGGTCCCACTGGAGCAACGCCCCCTTGCGTGGAAAGGGGGCGTGCCGAAGGCGGGGGCGGGCCGATGGAGCAGGGCCCGTGGTTCGGTGCGGCCAGCCACGGAAACCCCGCAGGGGCAACGCCCGGAGCGTTTACTGCAGCAGTGAACGCAGCATCCAGGCGTACTTTTCGTGGATCTGCAGGCGCTGGGTCAGCAGGTCCTCGCTGGGCGCATCATTGGCCTTGCCGGCCTGTTCCAGTACCTTGCGCGCGGTGCGGCAGACCGCTTCGTTGCCGGAGACCAGCTGCTGGACCATTTCGCGCCAATCCGGGGCATCGGTCAGGCCGGGCTCCTCGGCGATGGAGGTCAGGGTCACGAATTCACGGTAGGAACCGGGTGCGTTGAAGCCCAGTGCACGGATGCGCTCGGCGATCTCGTCCAGCGCGTTCCATTGCTCGGTGTACTGGTCCATGAACATGTTGTGCAGCGAGTTGAACATCGACCCGGTGACGTTCCAGTGGAAGTTGTGGGTCTTCAGGTACAGGGTGTAGGCATCGGCCAAGAAGTGTGAAAGGCCGTCGGCCACCTTCTTGCGATCGCTGTCCTTGATCCCGATATCCACCCCCGGGGCCGACGGTGCGGCCGCGGCGAGCTTCGTCTTGCCGGCTTCGGATTTGCTGCTGTGCTTGGTTTTGGCCATGACGCTTTACTCCTTGGCGGGTTGAATGGCTTCACAATACCGCTCCGGTAACCGTACCGGTATTTCAAGTTTTCACGTTGAACGATTGATGAGCGCTATCGAAAATCAGACTGCCATCCGCCTGCGCGACGCCCGCAAGGCCATTGACGGGGCGATGAGCCGCGACCGCGGCCGCCTGCTGGGCCTGTGGTCACGCTGGCAGGGCAAGCCGGCCGATGCGGCCGCCGAGCAGGCGCTGTTGCAGCTGTTGGAACGCTCGCAGGCGCAGCGCAGGGAGCGGGCCGCGCAGCCGGTTTCCATCACCATGGACGATGCGCTGCCAATCGCGCGTGAAGCCGACCGGATCACCGCGCTGATCCGCGCGCACCAGGTGGTGGTGATCGCCGGTGAAACCGGTTCGGGCAAGACCACCCAGCTGCCGAAGCTGTGCCTGGCCGCCGGCCGTGGCCAGGCCGGCATGATCGGCTGCACCCAGCCACGCCGCATCGCCGCCCGGGCGGTGGCCGCGCGTGTGGCCGAGGAACTGCAGACCGAGCTGGGTTCGGTGGTGGGTTACCAGGTGCGCTTCACCGACAAGGTCGGCGAGGACAGCCGCATCAAGTTCATGACCGACGGCATCCTGCTGGCCGAGATTGCCTCCGACCGCTGGCTGTCGCGCTACGACACGCTGATCATCGACGAGGCGCACGAACGCAGCCTCAACATCGATTTCCTGCTGGGCTACCTGAAGCAGCTGCTGCGCAAGCGCCCGGACCTGAAGCTGATCGTCACCTCGGCCACCATCGACACCGAGCGTTTCTCGCGCCACTTCGACGATGCACCGGTGGTCAACGTCGAGGGCCGGACCTACCCGGTGGAAGTGCGCTACCGCGCGCTGGACGAAGTGGTGGCCAACGGCGAGGAAACGCGCCCGGCCGGCACGCGCGGCCGCCGCGAGGACGCGGATTCGGACCCGGTGTCGGTCAACGACGCCATCGTAGCTGCGGTGGACGAGATCACCCGCAGCGACGCGCGTGGCGACGTGCTGGTGTTCCTGCCCGGCGAACGCGAGATCCGCGATGCGCACCAGGCACTGGAGCGCCGCAAGTACCGCGAGACCGAAGTGCTGCCGCTGTACGCGCGGCTGTCGGCCAAGGACCAGGACCGGGTGTTCAACCCGGGCCCGAAGCGCCGCATCGTGCTGACCACCAACGTGGCCGAGACCTCGCTGACGGTGCCGCGCATCCGCTACGTGATCGACCCGGGTTTTGCCCGCGTCAAGCGTTACAGCCCGCGCCAGAAGCTAGACCGCCTGCACATCGAGCCGGTGTCGCAGGCCAGCGCCAACCAGCGCAAGGGCCGTTGCGGGCGTATCTCCGAGGGTATCTGTTACCGGCTGTACTCCGAAGCCGATTTCCAGTCGCGCGCGGAGTTCACCGACCCGGAGATCCGGCGCTCCTCGCTGGCCGGCGTGATCCTGCGCATGTTGCAACTGGGCCTGGGCCAGATCGATGAATTCCCGTTCCTGGAAGCCCCCGACGAGCGCGCGGTGGCCGACGGCTGGCAACAACTGGCCGAGCTGGGCGCCATCGATGCGGAGCGCAGGCTGACCGCGATTGGCCGGCAGATGGCTCGCCTGCCGGTGGACGTGAAGCTGGCGCGCATGCTGGTGGCCGCACAGAAGGGCGGTTGCCTGCGCGAGATGCTGGTGATCGCCGCATTCCTGGGCATCCAGGACCCGCGCGAGCGTCCGCCGGAAGCCCGCGAGGCGGCCGACAACGCGCATGCGCAGTTCGCCGATGGCCGTTCGGAGTTCATCGGCATCCTGCGCCTGTGGGAGGCCTATCGCATCGCACATGAAGATCTCACCCAGTCCAAGCTGCGCGACTGGTGCGGACGGCATTTCCTGGGCTTCCTGCGCATGCGCGAATGGCGCGAGCTGCACCGCCAGCTGCGCCTGCTGTGCGAGGAGCTCGGTTGGTCGGTCAATGAGGGCGATGCCTTTGGCAAGGCGCTGCTGGCTGCACCGGTCGCGGTGCCGGCCGGCGGCGATGCCGAGGCCAAACGCAAGGCTACCCGTGGTGAGCTGCACAAGGCCGCGCGCCTTGCGCGCGAAGGCACATCGACGCCGGTCGTTGCCGGCAAGGGCAGTGCCGGGCCGCAGGGCAAGGGGAACGTCGAACCCGACACCGCGCCGGGCATCCCGGAGAAGGTGCGCGTGGCCGCCTACCAGGCGCTGCACCGCGCGATCCTGGCCGGCCTGCCGACCCAGGTCGGGCATCGCACCGACAAGGGCGATTTCCAGGCGCCACGACAGCGCCGTTTCCACCTGTTCCCGGGGTCGGCGCTGGCCAAGCGGCCGCCGCCGTGGGTGCTCAGTGCCACGCTGCTCGACACCCAGCGCGTCTGGGGCCTGACCAATGCGTCGATCGAGCCGGACTGGGTGATCGCCGAGATTCCCCACCTGCTGGCGCGCAAGCACTTCGATCCGCATTGGTCGCGCGCGCAGGGACAGGTGCTGGCGTCGGAGCAGATCAGCCTGTTCGGCCTGGTGCTGGCACCGAAGAAGCCCGTGCATTACGGCAAGATCAACCCGGGCGAGGCGCACGACATCTTCGTGCGGCAGGCGCTGGTGACCGGCGAGATCAACACGCGCGCCGGCTTCGTCGCCGCCAACCAGAAGGTGCTGGAGCAGGCGCGCGAGGAAGAAGCCAAGCTGCGCCGTGCCGGCATCGTCGCCGACGAGGACTGGCAGGCGCGCTGGTACCTGGACCGGGTGCCGCCGCATATCCACTCGGCCAGCCTGCTCGACGGCTGGTGGCAGGCGTTGCCGCCGGAGCAGCGTCGCACGCTGCAGTGGTCGTTGACCGACCTGCTGCCGGGCGAAGGCAGCGAGGAAGATCGCTACCCGAAGTACTTCGCGCTCGGTGATGCACGGCTGGCCCTGCATTACCGCTTCGAGCCCGGTGCCGAGGACGATGGCGTGACCCTGGACGTGCCATTGCACCTGCTCAATGCGCTGGACCCGGCGCGGCTGTCGTGGCTGGCACCGGGCTTCGTCGCCGACAAGGCCAGTGCCATGATCCGCACCTTGCCCAAGGCGATGCGCCGCAACTACGTGCCGGCGCCGGACTTTGGCCGGGCCTTCTTCGAGGCCTGGCCACAGCCTTCGGCCGATGACATCCGTGGCGAGCTGGCGCGCTTCCTGAGCAAGACCACCGGGGCGACGGTGGCGGCCACCGATTTCGAGGTCGATGCCCTGGAGCCGCACCTGCGGATGAACCTGCGCCTGTTCGAGGCGGCGCCGTCGCGCGGCGCTGAACCGGGCAGGGGTAATGCACCGGGCAAGGAGGTCTCGGCGAGCGGGAAGGGAGCCAGGCTGCTGGCCATGTCGCGCGACCTGGAGGCGCTGCGTGCACGCTTCGGCGAACGTGCCGGCAGTGCGTTTGCCGCGCGCGCCGGGCAGGCGCTGGCGGCCGAGGGACTGCGCGAGTTCCCCGCCACGGCCATCCCCGAACAGGTCCCGGGCGAGGCCGGCGTGCCCGCCTATCCGGCGTTGGTGGACACCGGTGATGCCGCCGCGTTGCGCATCTTCGCCGACCGCAACGAGGCGGCGCTGGCGCATCCGCTGGGTGTACGCCGGCTGCTGGAAATCGGCCTGGCCGACAAGGTCAAGCAGGCCCGCAAGCAATTGCCGGTCTCGCCCAAGACCGGCCTGTTGTACGCGGCCATCGAGTCGCAGGAGCGCCTGCGCGGCGACCTGGTGGATGCGGCGATGAACGCGGTACTGGCCGATGGCCTGGCCGGGATCCGCACACCGGAGGCGTTCGAGCAGCGCCGCAGCGAGGCTGGCAAGCAGTTGTTCGGCGAGGCGATGACGCGGCTCAAGCTGGCCGAGACCATCCTGGGTTTGGTCGGTGAGCTCAAGCCACAGCTGGAAGCACCGCTGATGGGCTGGGCGCGCGGCAACCTGGACGACATGGAGGCGCAGTTGGCAGGGCTGGTGCATGCCGGCTTCCTGCGCGAAACGCCGGCCGATGCGCTGGCCCAGTTCCCGCGTTACCTCAAGGCCATGCTGCTGCGCGCCGAACGCGCCAAGCGTGACCCGCCGCGTGACCAGGCGCGCATGCTGGAGCTCAAGCCGTTCGTCGACGCGCTGGATGAGGCGCGGTTGCAGGGCCGCGCCGCGCGTGCCGAATGGGCGGCGTTGCGCTGGGACATCGAGGAGCTGCGGGTGTCGCTGTTCGCGCAGGAACTGGGCTTCCGCTCGGGGATCTCCGCCAAGAAGCTGGCGCAGCGGGTCGCCGCGTTGCGCGGCTGACCCCTCAGCGGGCCGGCACCGCCGCGGGGCGGTGCTGTTCGGCGCAGGCGCGGCGCGCGGAGTTGAGCTGGCTCTGTGCGTTGGCGTGTTCGCGGGTGATGGCCTGGCGGAACGTGGCCATACGCCCGCGCAGGGCCTGGCTGCGCTCGGCGGTGGTGGCCGCGGCCAGCTGGTCGTTGAGCATGGCCATCTGCTGCTGCAGGGTGCCGACGCGGTCGTTGGACGAACCGTAGATCGATGCCGTGGCCGTGGCGATGCAGGCACGTTCGGCGGCGCGGTTGGCCTCCCCATCGCCGCTGGTGCCGGCATCGGCCATCGCCGCCGGCGTGGCCTCCGTCGGGGGCTGGCCGGGCGGCTCGGTACCAGTGCCAGCAGCCGTCGACGCGACGCGGTCCTCGCGCAGCTTCATCGGCTCGGCGCGGGCGTCGCAGGGGTGCTCGGAGTACATCGTCTCGCCCGATTTGCCCTTGCATTTGTAGACCTGCGCATGCGCGCCGGCAGGAAGCAACAGCAACAGCAACAGGGGCAGCAGGATCGTGTTGGGCATGGCAGGTGGGGTCGCTGGGAGGGGCGGTGCCGCGGTGTCGGTCACTTGGTCCTGCGGACCTTGGCGCGGGTGTTCAGACCTTCCACGCGCAGGTACCAGACGTTCATCAGCCCGGGGGTGATCTCCACCGTGGGCATGTCACGGCGCACGCCGGAGACGCTGGCCTCGTCGGTCTGCTCCCAGACCTGGCCGTTGTCGAGCGTGTACTGGCGGCCCTTGCCGAAGCCACGGAATTCGCCTTCCAGCTTGGCCACGATCGGGTCGCGGCTACCGAAATCGAAGAAGCCGCGGTTCTTCACGATCACTTCCTGGCGGCCTTCCTCGCGGGCCTGTTCCACCGTGGCGCTGGCAACGCTGGCGGCCTGTTCCACCTTGCCCTGCAACCAGCTGTTCAGTGCCGCCAGCTCCTCGGCATTGAGCTTGTCCAGGCCGGCGGCCTTGAACTCGGCGGGCGACATCTGCTGCTGCAGGTCGCCATGGACCACGCGCTGGGCATGGGCCGGCAGCAGCGGCGACAGTGAAAGTGCGGTGAAGGCGGCGAGGACGGCAAGGCGAGGCAGCTTCATGAACGTTGTTCCCGGCGGCAGTTGGGCGCTAGTGTAGGGGCATCCACCTGCAATTGACTGCTGTGAACCGTTCTTCCTCCCCTGGCCTGGATACGCTGCTGCAGCGTCCTTCCACCCGCGCCCTGTCCGAACCGCTGCGGCAGGCCCTGTTGTCGTGCTGGCAGCAGCCCGACGTGGCGCACGCGCCGCGCCTGCCCTGGCCGGTGTTGGCCGACACCCTGGATTCCCTGGCGCTGCTGTCCGCCGACGAGAGCGTGATCATCGCCGCGCTGCTGTTCGACCTGCCGGGCCTGCGCGCGCGGGTGGCCGAGCTGCCGCTGGGCGGCATGGCCGCGGCGGTCACCGGCCTGCTCGATGGCCAGGACGCCGCTGACCAGGTGTGGGCGCTGCATGCCGGGCGCGACGCCGGGCGCAACTCCGAGGGCCTGCGCCGCCTGCTGCTGTCGATCATCCATGACCTGCGCGTGGTGCCGATCCTGCTGTCGCGGCAGCTGGCCTGCATGCGCGCGGCCGACAAGCTGCCCGACGAACAGCGCCGCGCACTGGCCCAGCTGACCCGCGACATCCATGCGCCGCTGGCCAACCGGTTGGGCATCTGGCAGTTGAAGTGGGAACTGGAAGACTTGGCGTTCCGTTTCCTGGACCCGGAAACCTACCGCCACATCGCCCGCGAAGTGGACGAGACGCGCATCGCGCGCGAGCGCTACGTCGAAGCGGTGAAGCGCAAGCTGTCCGGTGCCCTGGCCGAACAGGGCATCCCCGCCGAGGTCAGTGGCCGCCCGAAGCACATCTACAGCATCTGGCGGAAGATGCAGAAGAAGCACCTGGCCTTCGAGCAGCTCTACGACCTGCGCGCGGTGCGGGTGATGGTCGACGACGTGGCCGCCTGCTACGCCACGCTGGGCGTGGTGCATGCGCTGTGGACGCCCATCCCCAGCGAGTTCGACGACTACATCGCCCGGCCCAAGGCCAACGACTACCGCTCGCTGCATACCGCGGTGATCGGCCCGGAGGGGCGCACGATCGAAGTCCAGATCCGTACCCATGAAATGCATGCCCAGGCCGAACTGGGCGTCGCCGCGCACTGGAAGTACAAGGAGGGCGGCAAGGGCGCGGAGAAGGCGTTCGACCGGAAGATCACCTGGATGCGCCAGCTGCTGGAGCAGGCGCAGGACCCGGCCGCGCCGGAGGACCTGGCCGGCGCGCTGGATGCCGAACTGGTCGAGGACCGCGTCTACGCGCTGAGCCCCAAGGGCGAGGTGATGGACCTGCCGGCCGGGGCGACGCCGCTGGACTTCGCCTACCACGTGCACACGATGGTCGGGCACCGTTGCCGCGGGGCGAAGATCAACGGCCGCATCGTGCCGTTGACCTACCACCTTCGCAGTGGCGACCGGGTCGAGATCCTGACCGGCAAGGAGGCCGATCCCCGTCGCGACTGGCTGTTGCCCGCCAACGGCTTCCTGGCCAGCAACCGCTCGCGCGAGAAGGTGCGCTCCTGGTTCCACAAGCTGGACCGTGCGCGCAACGTGCAGGCCGGCCGCGACCTGCTGGACCGCGAACTCAAGCGGCTCGGCCTGCAGCAGGCCGACCTGGCGACCGTGGTGCGGCGCTTCCACGCCGAGAGCGTGGATGACCTGTACATCCAGGTCGCGCTCGGCGACACCGGCCCCAACCAGGTCAGCCGCGCGCTGCTGGAAGCGGAGAAGGCGGCGCAGGCACCGGCCGCGCCGCCGCCGTTGCCGCGTCCCACCGCGCGACGCGGCAGCACCGGCAAGTCCGATTTCACCGTGCAGGGCGTGGGCAACCTGCTGGTGCAGCTGGCGCGCTGCTGCCAGCCGGTGGCTGGCGAACCGATCCAGGGCTACATCACCCGCACCCGCGGCGTGACCGTGCACCGGGCCGACTGCGTCGCGCTGGCCCGGCTGGCCGCCGCGCACCCGGAGCGGGTGCTGCCGGTGGAATGGGGGCGCACCGGCTCCGGCTACGAGGTGGACGTGATGGTGCGTGCGGTCGACCGGCGCTGGCTGCTCAAGGACATCACCAACCTGATCGCCCAGGAAGACGCCTACGTCACCGAGATCAACAGCGACAACCTGCGCGAAAGTGGCCGGGTGCAGCTGCGCCTGCGCCTGAAGGTCAGCGACTACGGCCAGCTCTCCACCTTGCTGGGCAAGCTGGATGCATTGCCGGGCGTGGACGACGTGCGCCGCTTGGGATGATGCCGCGCGCCCTGTCCGGCAGCGGGCAGGTGCGCGCCTCACGGGGAAACACGGCAGGGCACGGCAGGATGGCCGTCATGCCCCGACAGGTATGCTGGAACGCATGGAGAATTGGCGGCACCGCTGCAGGCAGGGACTGGAAACGCTCGGCGACACGCTGCGGCTGTATGGCCGTTGGTGGGTCGCGCGTGGCTGGAACAGTCCGCGTGCGTGGCGCTCGATCGGACTGGGCGTGGCGGCGTTGGCGTTGCTGTTGACCCTGCTGCGGCAGCCGTTGGCCGATTGGTTCTGGCCGGAAACACGCATCCAGCAGTTGCTCGATGACGGTCGCCGTGCCCTGGCACAGGGGCGGCTGACCGCCCCGGATGGTGACGGGGCCCGCGAACTGTTCGCCGCGGCGGCGGCCCTGGACCCGGACCGGCGCGACGTGCAGGACGCCTTGGTGCAGACCGGCCAGGCGGCGTTGGCGCAGGCACGCCGGCAGATGGGTGCCGGCCAGTTGGCCGCGGCACGTACGTCGCTGGAGCTGGCACGGCAACTGCAGGCGCCTTCGGCCGAGATCGAGCAGATCGAACGCGCGCTGCAGCATGGCAGCCGCGAGCAGGACGGCGTGGAGCAGTTGCTGCGCGATGCGGAGGCCGCGCACCTGGCTGGCAGTCTGGACGACGGGCCGGACAGCGCGCTGCCGCTGTACCAGCGCGTGCTGGCGGTGCAACCGGACCGCATGCAGGCGCTGGAAGGGCGCGATGACGCGCTGTCCGACCTGTTGGCACGGGCCTCGGGTGATGCCAACGAAGGACGGCTGGCCGACGCGGCGGCGCTGCTGCAGCGGGTGGAGCGTTATGACCCCGGCCATGCCGAACTGCCGGCGGCCAAGGCGGCGCTCAATGCGGCGTTGGAACAGCGCGCCCGGCAGGGCGAGCGCGAACTGGCGCGTGGGCGGTTGGCGCAGGCTGCCGAATCGTTCCAGAAGGTGCTGGCGGTGGGAGAGGACGCGGCCGCGCGCCGTGGCCTGCAGCGCATCGCGGTGGCACAGGCACAGGAGGCCACGCGCCTGGCCTCCGACTTCCACTTCGGGCAGGCCGAGGCGGCGCTGGCGCAGGCCCGCGCGCTGGCCCCGGACAGCACCGAGGTGGCCGCCGCAGAGCAGGCGGTGCAGCGCGCGCGCGACGCACGCCAGTCGATGGAAACCCCCTTGTCCAACGCCGAGCGCGAGCGGCGCCTGAAGCGCCTGCTCGCGCAGTTGCAGGAAGCCGAGGCGCGCGAGCAGTGGTTGTTGCCACCGGGCAGCAGCGCCTATGACCGGTTCAAGGCAGCGCAGGCGCTGGCGCCGCAGGATGCGCGGGTGCGGCGCGCCGCTGCCCGGATCCAGCCGGCGGCCCGGCAGTGCATGGAAGACAACCTGCGCGGCAATCGACTGCGTGCCGCGCGTACCTGCCTGGATGCCTGGCAGGCGTTGGCGCCGAGCGACCCGGCGCTGGCCCCCGCGCATCGGCGCCTGGCCCAGCGCTGGCTGGCCGTTGGCAGCGAGCGGCTGGGCATGGGCGACACCGCGTTCGCCGCGCAGGCCCTGCAGCAGGCGCGCCAGATCGACCCGGGCACGCCGGAAATCCACGCGTTCGCCGAACGCGTGCGCTCGGCCGGTCCGGGGCCCTGAGCCGCGCCGGGCGGCGTCAGTCGAAGAACACCCGCGTGACCGCCGCCTGGGCGGCCTCCATCGAGAAGTGCCGGGCGATGTTGTGCAGGCCGTTGTCGGACAGGCGCTGCCACAGCACCGGATCGACATACAGCTGCACCACCGCATCGGCGAAGGGCTGCGCCTCATCGGCCACGCGCACGTCCTGGCCATCGCGCAGGAACATGCCCTCCACGCCGCAACTGGTGGCGACCACCGGCTGGCCATGGGCCATGCTCAGGTTGACCTTGCCCTTGACCCCGGCGCCATAGCGCAGCGGTGCCACCGCGAGGCGGGCCTGTTCCATGTACGGCACCACGTCCGGGACATAGCCGTGCACGATCACGCCAGGGCAGGCGGCGGCCAGCGCCTGGATGGCCTCGGGCACGTCCGCACCGATGCAGTGGAAGCGGACGTCGGGCAGCTGTGCGCGGATCCGCGGGAACACCTCGCCGATGAACCACTGCATCGCGTCCAGGTTCGGCGGGTGGCGGAAGCCGCCGACGAACACCAGGTCGTGGCGCTGCGCGTAGGGCAGGCCGTGGCCGGCCACTTCATGCAGGTTGGACACCAATTCGACCCGGACCTGCGGCGCGTCCACGCGCAGCTGCTCCTGTTCGGCGGCACTGACCAGCAGGGTGATGTCGGTGGCGGCCATGATCGCCAGCTCGCTGGCGCGGGTACGCTCGGCGCCACGCAGCAGGCTGGCGTCGCCGGCCACTTCGGCGCCGCGGCGCTCGCGCAGGTAGTGCAGGTCGACGGTATCGAACACGGTGCGCGCCTGCGGCGCGAATTCGCGGACCAGCGCCAGGCACTCGTTGGCGACGTGGTAGCGCACCATCATCACCACCGCGAAGCGCTTGCCGTTGTCGCGCAGCCAACTGCCGATGCCGCCCAGGAACGGTGCGTGCCAGACTTCCACGCCCATCGCCTGCAAGGCTTCGGTGGCGCCGCCGGCATGCTCGCCGCGGGTGGGCACGAACACCACGTGCGCGCCCTGCGCGAGCAGCATGCGGATCAGGTTGACCTGGCGCAGTGACGCCGAGTCACGGTCCGGGTGCGGCATGGATTCGTCCAGGACCAGGATCTGGCGCAGGTCCCGGTGCAGCAGCGCCGGGCCGGGCACGCTGCCGACCGGCAGCTGCCGGCGCAGGGCATCGCGCCACTTGTCGGCGAACACCTGCTGGTTGCGTACCTGGTAGGCCTTGATCCCGCTGCCGGTGTCGGTGCCGTTGCTGGTGCCTTCGTCGTGCACCACGCGGCTGGCCGGCTGGACCAGCACGCGCCGGCCGGCGGCGCGCACCTTGAAGGCCAGGTCGGTGTCCTCGTAATACGCTGGCGCGTAGCGGGTATCCAGCCCGCCAAGCTGTTCGAACAGTGCACGCGGCACCGCCAGCGCCGCACCGGAGCAGTAGTCGGCGTCGCGCAGGCTGGCATAGCGGGGATCCTCCGGCGACTCGAAGCGGCCGTAGCTCCAGCAGCTGCCATCGTCGAACACCACGCCGCCGGATTCCTGCAGGCGGCCATCGGGGTACAGCAGCTGCGCGCCGATCAGGCCTGCTTCGGGAACCCGGGCGAAGGTATCCAGCAGCGCATCCAGCCAGCCGGGCTGGGGAACGGTGTCGTTGTTGAGCAGCACCACGTAGTCGCCGCGACTCAGGCGCAGCCCGTCCTTGCAGGCGGCGATGAAGCCGCCGTTGCGTTCACGCAGGTGGTAGCGCAGGCCCTGCACCTGCGGCATCCAAGTGGCGGTTTCGTCGCTGCTGCCGTCGTCGACCACCAGGATCTCGCAGCTGGCCGCCGGCGGATGCGCGGCCAGCGCGCGCAGGCAGGCCAGGGTGTGGGCGCAGTGGTTGTAGACCGGGATCACGATGCTGGCGCGCGGCTGTTCGCTGGCCGGCACGCTGAACGGTGCGAACGGAGCGGCTTCCGGGAAGAACAGCGGCGCGCGCTGCGGCGGCGGCTGGCGGCGGGTATGCACGCCGACCCGGTGCAGGGTGGCGCGCCAGCCACGGGTACGCAGGCTGGCCAGCCCGCGGCGGATCAGGCCGACGATGCGTTTGAGGTGGTAGCGCGCATCGGCCAGCGACATCGACATTCCGGTGGAACTCCAGCTTAAGCAGGGAAGGGCCCGCGACCGCGCCCCGGGGCATGGCTGCGTTAGACTCATTGCAACTCACATTCTCGCATCCCCGTGCCGCCACGCTACGATTCCGACGAGTTCGACGACGATACCGACGACAGCAGTCCGCCGTGGCGCAGCCGCCTGATCACCTGGGGCATGGCCGCCGTCGCACTGGGATTGGGCTTCCTGATCCCCTACACGATCTACCTGAACAACCAGGTCACCCAGCGTTTCGGTGAACTGCGCTGGCAGATCCCGACCCGTGTCTACGCGCGGCCGTTGGTGCTCAGCCCGGGCGTGGCGATGAACGCGGCCACGCTCAAGACCGAGCTGGCGGCCTCCGGCTACCGTGATGACGGCACCGGCAGCAGCCCCGGCACCTACCGCGTGCAGGGCGGCAGCTTCCGCATTTCCAGCCGCGGTTACATCGACGTGGATGGCCGGATCGCGCCGCGCCAGGTCGAGGTGGTGGTGTCTGGCGGGCAGGTGGCTTCGCTGCGTGACGCGGCCGACCGCAAGGGGCTGAAGGCGGCGCGGCTGGACCCGGCGCGCATCGCCACGCTCTATGGCCAGAAGCAGGAGGAGCGCCGCCTGGTGCGGATCTCCGAGACCCCCGAGCTGCTGGTCACCGGCCTTCAGGCGGTGGAAGACAAGGACTTCGCCCATCACCACGGCATCGACATCAGCGGCATCGTGCGCGCGGTGTGGGTGGCCGTGCGTTCGGGCGGTGAAACCCGCCAGGGCGCCAGCACGCTGACCCAGCAGCTGGCGCGCAGTGGCCTGCTCGGGATCGGCAAGGAACAGACGCTGACCCGCAAGTTCAACGAAGTGCTGTACGCGCTGATCATGGAGGCGCGCTACGACAAGGCCACCATCCTGGAGGCCTACCTCAACCAGGTCTACCTGGGCCAGCGTGGCAAGCAGGCGATCCATGGCGTGGCGTCGGGCGCGGAGTTCTGGTTCGGGCGCGACCTCAATTCGCTGACCACCGAACAGGTCGCGCTGCTGATCGGCCTGGTCAAGGGGCCGTCGTACTACGACCCGCGGCGCAACCCGGACAACGCGCTGGACCGCCGCAACTTCGTGCTCGGCAAGCTGCACGAGAACAAACTGATCGACGATGCCGAGTACCAGCGCGCACTGAAGGCACCGCTGGGCGTGTCCAAGACGCCGGGCATCGCCGCGGCCAACCGCTTCCCGGCCTACATCGACCTGGTGCGCCGCCAGCTGGGCAACGACTACCCGGAAAGCGTGCTGCAGGGCGCCGGCCTGAACGTGTTCACCGGCATGTCGCCGTCCGCCCAGGCCTACGCCGAAGGGGCGGTGCAGCACACCATCAAGGCACTGGAGAACAAGCGCCGCCCCGAACTGCAGACCGGGCTGGTGCTGACCGACGTGCACAACGGCGACGTGCTGGCGGTGGTGGGCAGCCGCGACGTGTCCGAGCCGGGCTTCAACCGCGCCATCGAGGCGCAGCGCCCGGTCGGCTCGCTGCTCAAGCCGTTCGTCTACCTGCTGGCGCTGGCCCAGCCGGACCGCTTCTCGCTGGCGACCTGGGTCGAGGACACGCCGGTGACGGTCAACCTCAGCCGGGGCCGCAACTGGACCCCGGGCAACGCCGACAACCGCAGTCACGGCACGGTCCGGCTGATCGATGCACTGGCGCGCTCCTACAACCAGGCTACGGTGCGCGTGGGCATGCAGGTCGGCCCGGAGCGGCTGACCCACCTGATCAGCGTGCTGGCCGGGCTCAAGGCCGAGGCCAACCCGGCGGTGATCCTGGGCTCGACCGACCAGAGCCCGTACGGCATGACCCAGCTGTACCAGTTCCTGGCCTCCGGTGGTGAAATCCAGCCGTTGCACGCGGTGCGTGGCGTGGTCGATGCGCAGGGCAAGCTGCTCAAGCGCTACGACAAGAGCCCGGCGCCGGCGCAGGAGGGCGATTCCATCGCCGCCAACCTGATCAGCGTGGGCCTGCAGCAGGTGGTGGCCAGCGGCACTGCTGCCCGGCTCAATGCCGAGGGCCTGTCGCACCTGCAGGCGGCCGGCAAGACCGGCACCTCCAACGATGGCCGCGACAGCTGGTACGCCGGCTACACCGGCGACCACCTGGCGGTGATCTGGATGGGCAACGACCAGAACGAGCAGACCGGCCTGTTCGGTGCCTCCGGCGCGATGCGGGTGTGGTCGGGCATCTTCCGCAACCTGCCGAGCAAGCCGCTGCGCGTGAACAACAAGGGGCTGGACTGGCAGTACGTGGATGCCAACGGCAACAACGCCACCGACGAAGGTTGCCCGGGCGCGCGCCGCTTCCCGTTCGTGGTCGGCTTCGCGCCGGCGTATGCGCCGTGCAGCCCGCCGGCCGAGGCCATGCCGGATGCCGGCGAGGCTGGCAGCGAAGGCGGTGGCTGGCGCAGCTGGTTCGGGCTGGACCGCAAGGCGCCTGAACCGGCCTCCACGCCCGCTTCCGAGACGCCTGCGCGATAATGCCGGGCATGAACGTTTCTTCTGCTCTTCGTTTCGCGCTGGCCGCTACGGCGGCCTCCCTGCTGCTGGCGGCCTGCGTGAGCACGCCGCCGTCGCCACCGGTCGTGCAGGACACCACCACGCCGGCCCAGCGCCTGGCCGCGGTGGAGGCCATCGCCGGCGTCGATGACACCGAGTTGTCGGTGCAGCCGCTGCGCGACGCCCAGGTCGATGACCTGCGCGAGAACGCCATCGCCAAGCGCAAGGCCGGTGACCTGGCCGGTGCCGCCGAGGACCTGAACCAGGCGCTGATGCTGGTCGACAACGACCCGGGCATCCTGCAGGAACGTGCCGAAGTGGCGCTGCTGCAGGCCGACTGGGCGCGCGCGGAGACCCTGGCCAAAAAGGCCGTGGACCTGGGTTCGCGTACCGGCCCGTTGTGCCGCCGGCATTGGGCGACCATCGAGCAGTCGCGCCTGGCCCGCGCCGAGAAGGAGAACGCGGTGTCCGCGCACGCGCAGATCGAAGGCTGCACGGTGCCGGGGATCAAGCGGTTCTGACCGCGCCCGGGACGCGGGCAGCGATGCCGCGACGCTGAGTGGCCGGCAGGACCCGTGCACCGGGCTCCCTCGAACGGTCGTCTCGTCCAACGCTCTCCCGTTCCCCGACACCGGTTCTCCGCGTCAAGGCCATGTCCTCCCTCGCCACCGCCAGCTGTGAAGCCCTCAGCGAAGGCGGCGCGCTCGCCCGCGCGCTGGATGCCTTCGTGCCGCGCCCGGCCCAGTTGCGCCTGACCGGTGCCATCGCCGAGACGCTGCAGCAGCGCGACGTACTGCTGGCCGAAGCGGGGACCGGCACCGGCAAGACCTTCGCCTACCTGGTGCCGGCGCTGCTGTCGGGCCTGAAGACCATCGTTTCCACCGGTACCCGCGCGTTGCAGGACCAGCTGTACCACCGCGACCTGCCGCGCGTGCGCGCCGCGCTGGGGGTCGGCCATCGTGCCGCGTTGCTGAAGGGACGCGCCAATTACCTGTGCCGCTATCGCCTGGACCAGGCGCGTGGCGAGCCGCGCTTCAGCACGCCGGAGCAGGTGGCGCAATTCCAGCGCATCGTGACCTGGTCCGGGCGCACGCAGTACGGCGACATCGCCGAGCTCGATGGCCTGGCCGACGATTCGCCGCTGCTGCCGATGGTCACCTCCACCGTCGACAACTGCCTGGGCACCGATTGCCCGTTCTGGAGCGATTGCTTCGTGGTACGGGCCCGCCAGCGCGCACAGGAGGCCGACCTGGTGGTGGTCAACCATCACCTGCTGCTGGCCGACCTGGCGCTCAAGCAGGAAGGCTTCGGCGAAATCCTGCCTGGCGCGCAGGCGTTCATCATCGATGAGGCGCACCAGTTGCCGGAACTGGCCACCAATTTCTTCGGCGAAGGCTTTGGCATGCGCCCGTGGCAGGAGCTGGTCTGCGACTGCCTGGCCGAATGCCGCAGCGTCGCCGGCGCGCAGGCCACCCTGCAGCAACCGGTGGCGACGCTGGAGCTGGCGCTGCGCGCGCTGCGCGAGGCGATGGAAAAACTGCCGCCGCGCGGCACCCGCTGGCGGGCGATGGCCCAGCCGGAAGTGGCCGACGGCTTCGATGCGGTCAGCGCGGCACTGGCGCAGCTGCGTGACGCGCTGGCGTTGGTGCGCGAGGCCTCGCCGGGCCTGGATGCCTGCCATGCGCGCGCGCAGGAAGCCGTGTCACGGCTGGCGCGCTGGCTGGGCGAGGACCTGCCGCTGTTCGATTTCGAGGCCGACGAGCATGACGCCGCCGGCGTCGACGATGGCAACGACGTGCTCTGGTACGAGCTGACCCCACGGGGGTTCCGCTGCCATCGCACGCCGATGGATGTGTCAGGCCCGTTGCGCGAGCACCGCGAGCGCTCGATGGCGGCGTGGGTGTTCACCTCGGCCACGTTGACCGTGGACGGGGGCTTCGATCACCTGGCCAAGCGGCTGGGGCTGGATGACCCGGACACGCTGGTCCAGCCCAGCCCGTTCGATTGGCCGCAGCAGGCACTGTGCTATCTGCCCCAGCACCTGCCCGATCCGGTCGCGCGCGGCTATGGCACGGCGCTGATCGCCGCGCTGCGGCCGGTGCTGGAGGCCTCGCAGGGGCGGGCGTTCCTGCTGTTCGCTTCGCATCGCGCGTTGCGCGAGGCCGCCGAAGCGTTGCGCGACGGGCCATGGCCGCTGTTCGTGCAGGGCGAGGCACCGCGCGCCAGCCTGCTGCAGCGTTTCCGTGACTCCGGCAACGGTGTGTTGCTGGGCTCGGCCAGCTTCCGCGAAGGCGTGGACGTGGTCGGCGATGCACTCAGCGTGGTGGTCATCGACAAACTGCCGTTCGCCGCACCGGACGACCCGGTGTTCGAGGCGCAGCTGGACGCGATCCGGCGCGAGGGCGGCAATCCGTTCCGCGACGAACAGCTGCCGCAGGCGGTGATCGCGCTCAAGCAGGGCGTGGGCCGGCTGATCCGCAGCGAGACCGATCGCGGTGTGCTGGTGCTGTGCGACCCGCGCCTGTTGTCCAAGGGCTACGGCCGGGTGTTCCTGGATTCGCTGCCACCGTTCCGGCGGACGCGCGAACTGGCCGATGTGCAGGCCTTCTTTGCGCGACAATGGGGCTCTTCGCTTGAAACCGATGCCGCCGCGGCCATCGCCGCGGGTGTGCCTGACGCCGGCGCGGATCCTGCCGCGCCGCCATTTTCCCTGTCGTGAACGTATCGCCATGAAGCTGCTCGCCTTTGAAACCGCCACCGAAGCCTGTTCCGTCGCCCTGCATTTGGATGGGCAGGTGCTGGAGCGTTTCGAGGTCGCGCCGCGCCGGCATGCCGAACTGAGCCTGCCGTGGGCCGAGCAGTTGCTGGCCGAGGCCGGCGTTGCCCGCAGCCAGCTCGATGGCATCGCGCTCAGCCGTGGTCCCGGCGCCTTCACCGGCGTGCGCCTGGCCATCGCCATCGCCCAGGGCATCGCGTTGGCGCTGGACCGCCCGTTGCTGCCGGTATCCACGCTGCAGACGCTGGCGTTGCGCGCACCGGCTGATGCGCCACGGGTACTGGCCAGCATCGACGCACGCATGGGCGAGATCTACGCCGCGCGTTACCTGCGTGATGCGGAGGGCGGGCTGCAGCTGGACGGGCAGGAAGTGCTGGTGGCCCCGGAGGCGTATGAGCTGCCGGACGACGCTTCGGCCTGGTCCGCGGTCGGCACCGGCCTGGGGGCGCTGGAAGGCGTGCTGGCGGCGCGGCTGGCCGGGCGTCTGCTCACGCAGGACCCGGCGGCGCTGCCACATGCGGCGGACGTGCTGAAGATCGCGGTGCCGATGCTGGCCCGTGGCGAAGGCATCGCCCCGGAACGGGTGCAGCCGGCCTACCTGCGCGACAACGTCGCCCTGACCCTGGTCGAGCAGCAGGCGCTGCGCGACTCCAAACGCTGAGCGGGCCGCAGGCAGGACCCCACAGGCAGGGATGGAATCCCCGCCGTCACCGCCTCAGCGGTCGTCGCGCAGCTCGCCACCGGGCAGGAACACCCAGGTGCGGGTGACCTGCAGGATGTCGATGTCATCCTCGGTCCGTGGCAGCGCCGGGAATGGCTGCGCCAGTTCGATCACGCGCAGGGCGGTGGCATCGAGCAGCGGCACGCCGCTGCTGCGCAGCACCCGGCTGCTTTCCACGCTGCCGTCGCGGCGCACGCCCACCGTGATCACCACCTGGCCACCCAGCCGGCGCCGGCGTGCCTCGTCGGGGTAGTTGAGGTTGCCCACGCGCTCGGCGCGGTCCACCCAGGCGCGCAGGTAGTTCGCGTAGGCGTATTCGCGGGTGCTGGCCGAGACGAACTTGCGGTTCGGCCGCTTGGCATATTGCTCCGAGCGCAGGTGCACCTCGGCGGCCAGGCGCGCCATCTCCGCGTCGCGCTGCTCGCGGGCGGTCATCGGCGCATTGGCATCGGGGCGGTCGGGCAGGGGCCGCGACTGCGCATCGGCGACGCGGTCCTGGCCGTGCACGCTGGTGATCACCCGTGCTTCCGGCGGAGGCGGCGCGGCGGCCGACTGCGCCTGCAGCGGCACCGGGGCTAACCCGTCCTGGTTCTGCGGCACCACGCCGGCCTGGCTGTCGCGCGGACGCTGTGCCTTGTCATGGTCGCCGCCGCCCTGCTGGTTGGCCTGGGCGAGGAAGTCGGCCTGCTTGGGCGTCAGTGGCGTGCTGGTCTGACTGAAGATCACGTCCAGCGTCGGCACCAGCGGCGCGTTGTCGCTGACCGCGAAGCCCACGCCCAGGATCAGCAACCCATGCACCAGCGTGGACAGCACCAGCGTGGCGGTCAGTCGTTGCTGTTCGGTAACGCGTGACGAGGCGGGCAGGCCGGCGGCGGTGGAACTCATTGCGTCAGGCCGGCCTCGATGACGTCGAACAGCTGCCCGGCGATGTTCAGGCCGAACTGGGCGTCCAGCTCGCGCACGCAGGTAGGGCTGGTGACGTTGACCTCGGTCAGGTAGTCGCCGATCACGTCCAGGCCCACGAAGCGCATGCCGCGGCGCTTCATCTCCGGGCCGACCTGGGCGGCGATCCAGCGGTCGCGCTCGCTCAGCGGGCGGCCTTCGCCGCGGCCACCGGCGGCCAGGTTGCCGCGGAACTCGTCGCCCTGCGGGATGCGCGCCAGGCAGTAGTCCACCGGTTCGCCATCGACCAGCAGGATGCGCTTGTCGCCGGCGCTGATGTCGGGGATGAAGCGCTGCGCCAGGGCCAGCTTGTGGCCGCCTTCGGTCAGCGTTTCCAGGATCACGTTCAGGTTCGGATCGCCCGTGCCGCTGCGGAAGATCGAGCGGCCGCCCATGCCGTCCAGCGGCTTGAGCACCGCCTGGCCGTGTTCAAGCACGAAGGCCTTCAGCTCGGCGGCGCTGCGGCTGACCAGGGTCGGCGGGCAGCACTGCGGGAACAACAGCGCGGCCAGCTTCTCGTTGAAGTCGCGCAGGCCCTGCGGGTCGTTGACCACCAGCGCGCCGGCCTGCTGGGCGATGCCCAGGACGAGGGTGTCGTACAGGTACTCGCCGTCGAACGGCGGGTCCTTGCGCATCAGCACGATCTGGCCGGGGCCGAACGCCAGCGGCGCGAAGGCACCCAGGGTGAACCAGCCGGCCGTGTCGTCGCGGACCTGCAGCGGCGCCACCTCGGCCATGGCCACGCCCCCGTGCAGGGACAGGCCGCCCGGGCGGACGTAGTGCAGGCGGTGGCCACGGCGCTGGGCTTCCAGCAGCATCGCGAAGGTGGTGTCCTTGGCGATCTTGATGTGGGCGATGGGGTCCATCACCACGATGACGTCTAAAGGCATGGGTCCAATCCGGCAATTCAGACGGTGATGGTAGCCGTTCGTGGCAGGTGCGCCCAGCGCGGGACGGGGCGGGGGAGCCTGAATGGACTTGCGCCATAAATGAGAAGTACGTCACATGTGAAGGATGTCCGGCCTGTTCCCGTGGACATTGCTTGACAGCAGCCGCGTGGGCTGGGATATAGATGCGCTTTCGCGGCGGCATCGTCGATGCAGGCCGCGCGTTCGGGGAAACAGGAAATGGTTGAAGAAATGGCTGCGGGTGGGGAACTCGCAGGACTGAGGGTGATGGTGATCGATGATTCGAAGACCATCCGGCGTACCGCCGAAACACTTCTGAAACGTGAAGGCTGCGAGGTCGTTACCGCGACCGATGGCTTCGAGGCATTGGCCAAGATCGCCGACCAGCAGCCACAGATCATCTTCGTCGACATCATGATGCCGCGTCTGGACGGGTATCAGACCTGTGCCCTGATCAAGGGCAACCAGCTGTTCAAGTCGACGCCGGTGATCATGCTCTCGTCCAAGGATGGCCTGTTCGACAAGGCACGCGGCCGCATCGTCGGCTCCGAGCAGTACCTCACCAAGCCATTTACCCGCGACGAACTACTGGGTGCCATCCGCACATACGTCAACGCCTGACCAGGGGGTAAGGCAAAAATGGCTCGAATTCTGTTGATCGAAGACTCACCGACCGACCGGGCGGTGTTTACGCAATGGCTGGTCAAGGCCGGCCACGAAGTATTGTCGGCGGACAACGCCGAGGAAGGGCTGCAGATCGCACGCAGCCAGGGGCCGCAACTGGTGTTGATGGACGTGGTGCTGCCGGGCATGAGCGGTTTCCAGGCCACGCGCGCGATGTCGCGTGACGAGGCCACCCGCGATATCCCGGTGCTGATCGTCAGCACCAAGAGCATGGAAACGGACAAGGCCTGGGGCATGCGCCAGGGTGCGACCGACTACATCGTCAAGCCGCCGCGTGAGGATGACCTGATCGCGCGGATCAACAAATTGGTGGGTTGATGCGTTCTCCCTTCGACATCCTTGAAGCTTACGAACGGCGCAGCCTGGCGCACGCGGTGCAGTTGCCCGAGCGGCGCTTCTCACAGGATGTCTGGCGCGGGGTGGGCTTCCGCATCGGCACGCGCCACCTGGTGTCCGACTTCCGCGAAGTGGTCGAAATCGTGCCGATGCCGCCGATCACCCTGGTGCCCGGCGCGCAGCCGTGGCTGCTGGGCGTGGGCAACCTGCGCGGCAACCTGTTCCCGGTGGTGGACCTGAAGAATTTCCTCGAAGGCGAGCGTACCGCGCCGCAGGAAGGCCAGCGCGTGCTGATCATGCGCCAGGCCGGCGGCGACGTGGCGCTGGTCATCGACGAGTTGTACGGCCAGCGCAGCTTCGAGCAGCACATGCAGGTGCCGGCCGGTGACATCGCCCAGGGCCGTTATGCCCACTTCGTCGAGCGCGCCTTCCACGACGAGGGGCGCGACTGGGGCGTGTTTTCGCTGTCGTTGCTTTCCCGCACTCCTGAATTCCGGCAGGCCGCCGCCTGATTGGCGTGCCTGCTTCATCGCATTGATATCGAGGTCGAACGATGAGTACTGCTCCTGAATCCACCAGGGCCGGCAAGCTGGGCAACGTGGGCACCAACTTCTGGTTGGGCCTGCTGGTGCTGTCGATGATCGTCTTCGGCGCCAACACCGGTGTGGCAACGTGGCAGGGCAGCCGCCTGGCAGGCGCCAGTACCGGCGCGGCCGACCTGCAGGTGCTGTCACAGCAGCTGGCCAACCAGGGCCGCGACGCCGTGGGCGGCAGCCGCACGGCCTATGCCGCGTTCAAGGACACCCGCAGCAAGATCGAAGGCACCGTGAGCGAGCTGCAGGGCCGCTTCGGCACCGAGGCCGGCGTGTCCCGCCCGCTGGCCAACCTGGTCGATACCTGGAAGCCGCTGTCCAAGAACGCCGAACAGATCGTGGCCAGTGAGCCGGCGATCATGGCGCTGGCCGGCAACGCCGACAGCTTCGTCGGCGCGGTGCCGCAGCTGCAGGCGCAGTTGAACGAGGTGGTGCGCGAAATGACCGCCGGTGGCGCGCAGTCCTCGCAGGTGTACAACGGCCTGCAGCAGGTCGTGGTGGCCGGCACGATGGCCCGCCGCGTGACCGAAATCCGCGCCGGTGGCCCGGGCGCCAGCGGCGCCGGCGACGCGCTTGCGCGCGACATGGTGGTGTTCTCGCAGGTGCTGGAAGGCCTGCGCCACGGCAACCAGGAAATGGGCATCACTGCGGTGCGCAGCGCCGATGCACAGGTGGCGCTGGAACAGTCGGCCAACCAGTGGGCGAAGATGAAGAAGGACGCCGACGCCATCCTGGCCAGCTCGCGCAACCTGTTCGCCGCACAGTCCTCGGCCACCGCGCTGACCACCGGCTCGGACAAGATGCTGGAGAGCAGCCGCAGGCTGTTCGACGCGTTCTCGGCCTTCGGCTCGACCCGTGATACCCGCATCTTCCCGAACTTCTGGTGGAGCGTGGTGTTCGGCGGCCTGTCGGTGCTGTCGATCATCATGTTCGTCTGGAGCACCGTGCGCAGCCGTTCGCGCGAACAGGAAACCCGCTACCAGACGCAGGTGGAGTTCAACAGCCGCAACCAGCAGGCGATCATGCGGCTGCTGGACGAAATCAGCTCGCTCGGTGAAGGTGACCTGACGGTGAAGGCCTCGGTGACCGAGGACATGACCGGCGCCATCGCCGACGCAATCAACTACGCCGTGGACGAACTGCGCCACCTGGTGACCACCATCAACGACATCTCCAGCAAGGTGGCGGTGTCGGCGCAGGAAACCCAGGCCACCGCCATGCAGCTGGCAGAAGCGGCCGGCCACCAGGCCGACGAGATCACCAGCGCCTCGGACCGCATCGGCGAAATCGCGACCTCCATTGAACAGGTGTCGCGCAACTCCAGCGAGTCGGCCGAAGTGGCACAGCGCTCGGTGGTCATCGCGACCGAGGGTGCCGGCGTGGTGCGCCAGACCATCCAGGGCATGGACCAGATCCGCGACCAGATCCAGGAAACCTCCAAGCGCATCAAGCGGCTGGGCGAGTCCTCGCAGGAGATCGGCTCGATCGTGGAACTGATCAACGACATTTCCGAGCAGACCAACATCCTGGCATTGAACGCGGCCGTGCAGGCGGCGTCGGCCGGTGAAGCGGGCCGCGGCTTCGCGGTCGTGGCCGACGAAGTGCAGCGCCTGGCAGAACGTACCTCCGGCGCGACCCGTCGAATCGAAGGCCTGGTCCAGGCGATTCAGGCCGATACCAATGAAGCGGTCACCTCGATGGAGCAGACCACCGCAGAAGTGGTGTCCGGTGCGCGCTTGGCCGAGGACGCCGGTACCGCGCTGACCGAAATCGAACGCGTGTCCAACGCGCTGAACAACCTCATCAAGAGCATCTCCGTCGCCGCCAACCAGCAGGCCGCAGCCGCTACCGACATCACCCAGACCATGGGCGTGATCCGGCAGATTACCGGCCAGACCTCGCACGGTGCGGGGCAGACCGCCGATTCGCTGGGCCAGCTGAACCAGCTGGCGGCCGAGCTGCGGCGTTCGGTGGCCGACTTCAAGCTGCCGGCTTGAACGGGCTGACTGGTCGGGGATGAAGGGAACCAGCAGATGAAGTATTGCCATACCGCGAAGCAGGGCCAGAACCTCGCCATGCGATCGCTGCTGTACAGGGGAGTGCGATGAGTACCTTGCGCGATGCCATGAGCCACGCGGCGCTGGGCTGGGTCAAGCCGGAGCTGGACGAGACCCTGCGCCAGGTGCGCAACGAGGTCGAGCAGTTCGTTGAAGACCCCAGCGACACCAGCCGCATGCGTTTCTGCGCCGGCTACCTGCACCAGGTGCAGGGCACGCTGCGCATGGTCGAGCTGTACGCCCCGGCGATGGTGGCCGAGGAGCTGGAGCTGCTGGCCAACGCGGTGCGCGACGGCGCCGTGCCCGAGCGCGAGGAAGCCTGCGCCACGCTGATGCGTGGCACCGTGCTGTTGCCGGACTACCTGGAGCGCCTGCAGAACGGCCACCGCGACATCCCGATCGTGCTGCTGCCGCTGCTCAACGAGATCCGCGCCGCGCGTGGTGCCGAAGGCATCAACGAGAGCGTGCTGTTCGCGTTCAACCCCGATGCCAGCGACGCCAGCCCGGCCGAACTGGAACATGCCCGCGGCAGCCTGCGTGGCCGCAACCGCGAACTGCTCGACACGGTCGGCAACGCGGTCAAGGAAGACCTGATGCGCATCAAGGATGCGCTGGACCTGCACGTGCGCACCGGTGGCAACGCGACCGACCTGCAGACCCAGGTCGACGAACTGCGCGCGGTGTCCGACACGCTGGGCGTGATGGGCCTGGGCGTTGCCCGCGGCATCGTCGCCAAGCAGCGCGACGCGCTGGCCGAGGTGGTCGCCGGCAACCGTGGCATCGACGACAACCTGTTGCTGGATATCGCCGGCTCGCTGCTGTACGTGGACGCCTCGCTGGACGACCAGGTCGCCCACCTCGGCGCGAATGCCGAAGGCGAGGACGACGCGGCCGCGGTGGAAACCCGGCGCACGGTGGAGGTGCTGGCGCACGAAGCCATCGCCAACTTCACCGCCGCGCGGGAATCGTTCGTCGCCTTCATCGAGACCAACTGGGACCACGAGCGCTTGGCCGAAGTGCCGCGCCTGCTCGGCGAGGTCGCCGGCGCGCTGCGTATGCTGGAACTGCCGCAGCCGGCCGACTACCTGCTGGCCGTGCGCCAGTACATCGAATCCGAACTGATCGGGCGCCGCCGCATTCCCGGTGGCCGCCAGCTGGATACCCTGGCCGACGCCATGGCCAGCCTGGAGTACTACCTCGAAGCGCTGCGTGACCGCCGTTCGGGCCGCGAGGACATCCTCGACATCACCCGCAGCAGCCTGGAAGCACTGCATTACTGGCCGATCCCGGCATTGACCGTCGACGCGCCGGCCGGCATGGTCGCCGCCGTCACGATGGACGCACCTGCCGTGGCGGAAGTTGCCCCGGTTGCGCTCGTCGAGGCCCCGGCAGCGGCCGAGCCGCCGGTCGAGGCGCCGCGGTGGGATCTGGAACCAGTGCAGGAAACGCCGGTCATCGTCGAGGAAGCCGCTCCGCAGGCCGAGCCCCCGGTACAGGAGCCGGTTGCCGCGGTGGTTCCGCCGCCGCTGCCGGAGATCGCGCCTGCCGCTGCCACGCCAACGCCGGTCTATCCATTGCTGTTCGGCGCGGCCATCCATGCCAAGCCCACCTTGAACGGACTGCCGCCGGTGCCGAATGTCGCCGGGCCGTTCGAGGTGCTGGCCGAACCGGCTGTCACCGCGGATGCGTCGGTGTTCGACCCGGTCGCGGCCGAATACACGCAGCCGGTGGGCAACGACGATGTCGTGGCGCCGATCGTGCTGGAAGAGCGTGACGATGCACCGGCCACGGACATCGCACCCACCGCTTTCCAGGCCTTCGACCCGGTGGCCTCCGAGGAGGCCGTGCCGGAGGCCGCGGCATCGACGGTCTTCACCTTCGACAGCAGCCTGCTGGAGCTGGACGATGCGTCTTCGCGCGTCGAGCCGGTTGCGGTACAGGACGTGACCGTTGCCGACGGTTTCTTCGCGCCGGAGCTGGACGAGGCAGTCACGCTGGAAGCAGCGTCGCCCGCCGAACCCGCCGAACCCGCCGAACCCGCCGAACCCGCCGCGATCAACGCACCGGCTGACTGGCAACTGGAGGAAGCGCCGCTCGCGCAGCAGCCGACCGAAGCCGTCCATGCCGCCGCACCGGTGGCACCGGCCGAGGAGCCGTCGGTTGTGGTCGCCCAACAGGTGCCCGAAGCGGTGGAAGTGGCCGATGCCGAGGCTGCCGCCTTCATGGCCGAGCTCAACGCCGCCGCCGACGCGTTCGATCCGTTCGCACGCCCGGTCGCGCCGGAACCGGCACGCGTGCCGGAGCTGGTGGAGGCCGCGGCCGCCGCCGCACCTGCCGCGCGTGCACCGGCGTCGTTCGCCACGCTCGATGGTGGGTTCATCGATGGTGGTGATGACATCGATCAGGACATCCGTGATGTCTTCATCGAGGAGTTCGACGAAGAACTGGTCAACCTGGGGCACCTGTTGACGGCCTGGCGCGCCGCGCCGGGCAACATGGAGCGCCTGCGCCCGGTGCGCCGCGTATTCCATACCCTCAAGGGCAGTGGTCGCCTGGTTGGCGCACGCACCCTGGGCGAGTTCAGCTGGAAGATCGAAGGCATGCTCAACCGCGTGCTGGACGGCAGTCGCCCGGCCAGCCCGGCCGTGGTCGCCATGGTCAACCAGGCCTATGACGTGCTGCCGGAGCTCAATGCCGCGCTGCGCGGCGCCGGCAACCTGCATTCGGACCTGCTGGGCATGCAGGATGTGGCCGACCGCGTCGCCGCGGGCGAGGAAGCGTTCTACCAGACGCCGAGTGCTGCGCCTGCTCCGGCACCCGCGCCGGTCGCCGAGGCGATCGTGGCCGAGCCGATGGCGGTGGCCGCCGTCGAGGCGGAAGGCACCCCGGCCTCGGTGGACAGCGTGCTGCGCGAGATCCTCGAAGCCGAGGTCAGCGTGCATCTGGAAACGGTCAATCGCTGGCTGGCACAGTCGAACGCGGCACCGCAGCCGGTCAACGAAGACCTGTTGCGCGCCGTGCACACCATGAGCGGTGCGTTCGCGATGACCGACGTGCCGGTGATCACCAGCATCACCTCGCCGGCCGAATCCTTCGTCAAGCGCTCGCTGGCGGCCGGCATCGTGCCGGGCGCGGTCGGTGTACAGGCGCTGTCGCAGATGGCAGCGGCCATCGACACCACCATCAACGCACTGCGCGACCCGGCGCCCCGCATCCCGGCATTCCCGGGTGTGGCCGAACGCCTGCAGGCGCTGGTCGATGCATTGCCGGATGCCAAGTGGCCGCCGATGCCGGTCGAGGACGAGTTGTCGCTGGACGACGCCGACCCCGCAGCCGTCGAGGAAACCGGCGCGGCGGAGCCGTCCGCCCCGGAACTGTCCATGGCCGAAGACCTGTCGGCGTACCTGGATGCATCGCTGCTGGAAGGCACGCCGGGCGCCGTGCCGGTGCAGGATGTGCAGACGGATGCCGGACAGGCCATCGAATCGCCTGTGGACCTGTCGTCCGCCGAAGCGGAGATGGCCGTCGAGCCGACGACCACGACGGACGCGGTTGCCGCCGCGTTGAATGTTGTCGATGCAGCCGATACCGCGCAGCAGGATTCCCACGCCGACGTGGATGAAGCCGCACAGCGGGCACCGATCGATGAGGCACCGGTTGCCTTCGCCGACGACGTCCGCCAGGCACCCGCAGAAGCGGCCGAAGCGCCGTCCGCGCAGGAAGCGGTTGAGTCCCCGGCGGCTTCGGGGACATCGTCACCGTTCGCCTGGCTGGCGACGGCCGGCGCCGCGGTCGCGGGCGTCGCGGCCGCGGCGTTCCGCAAGGACACGCCAGCCGAGGAGGTCGTTCCGGCCCGCGAGGCGAACGCGCTGGAACCGTCCGTGTCCGACGAGGCCGAGGTGGCCGCGCCGAGTGAAGTCGAAGCGCCGTCGGTGCAGGACGCCGACCTTGTTGCCGATGCCGATGCCGATACCGATGCCGACGCCGACATGCAGGTGTCGGAGATTGCGGCGCAGGTGGACGAGGTCGAGGACCTGTCTGCCGAGCTCGCGCCGCTGGCTGATAGCGAAACGGTGCCGGCTTCGGAAGCTGCCCTGCACGATGTCGATGCCGAAGGTGCTGTCGCGGTCGGGAACGACGTGGATGCACTGCCGGAAGCGGTTGTCGTCGACGTCGCGGAAACTGCCTCCGACGTCGCAGCGACGGATGCCGCCGTGGACGAAGCGACGGCCGCTGTCGAGGATGCCGATGTGTCCGCGCCCAGCGAAATGTGGCTGGAAGACACCCGTGACGTCGCCGAAGACGCGCCGCTGGAAGACGCAGCGGCCGAAGCCGCAGTCGCAGCGGTGCTGGAAGACGCCGCGGTCGACGTGCCGGTTGCCGTCGTCGTGGAACGTGACGCCGCCGCCACCGCAGGCGCCGAGGTCGCAATCGACCCGGTCGTGGATGCGGAAGGGATCGACACGCCGGCTGCCGATGTGGCCGGGCAGGGCGACGAAATCACGGCGCCGGCTGAACCGGTTGCCGACGTGCCGGTCGATGTGCCGGGCATGGCTGCCAGGATCGAACTGGCACCACTGACCGCCCCGTTGCCGGAAGACCAGCGGGTGGTGGTGTCCGAGCCGGTGCTGGCCGAACTGGTGGTCGGCCCGCTGGACTTCAACGAGCTGGACCGCGAGCTGGTCGACATCTTCGTCGAGGAAGGCAAGGACCTGCTCGACCACTGCGATGGCCTGCTGCACGAGCTGCGCTCGACGCCGGAGGACCGCGAAGCACTGGCGGGCCTGCAGCGTGACCTGCACACCCTCAAGGGTGGTGCGCGCATGGCCGGCATCAATGCCATTGGCGACCTTGGCCACGGCATCGAATCGCTGCTGGAAGCGGTGGCGGCCAACCGCACCGAGATGACCCGCGACGACGTCACGCTGCTGGAGCGGGGCTTCGACCGCCTGCACCAGCTGCTGGTGCATACCGGTGACCACCACGCGGTGCAGATGCCGCTGGACCTGATCGGCGCGTTCGAGGCCCGTACCGATGGCCGCGCCGAAGCGGCACCAGCACCGGTCGAGGCACCGGCGCTGGACGCGTCTGCCCCGATGCCGGTGACGGACGAGGTGCAGCCGCAGCCGCTGGCAGCCGCGGTGCCGTTGTCGGCACCGGTGATCGACGAGCAGGCCGCCGAGGAAGACGGTGCCCCGCGTGGCCAGGAACAGGTGCGCGTGCGCGCGGACCTGCTCGACAGCCTGGTCAACCACGCCGGTGAAGTGGCGATCTACCGCTCGCGCCTGGAGCAGCAGCTCGGTGCCTTCCGTGGCGCCATGGCCGAACTGGACCGCACCAACGCGCGTCTGCGCGACCAGCTGCGCCGCCTGGACCTGGAAACCGAAGCCCAGATCGTCGCCCGCTATCGCCGCGAGCACGAACAGGCCGACCAGACCTTCGACCCGCTGGAACTGGACCGTTTCTCGACGCTGCAGCAGCTCAGCCGTGCGCTGAACGAATCGGCGGCCGACTTGGGCGGCCTGCAGGGCGTGCTCGACGAGCTGTCGCGCAACTACGACACGCTGCTGCAGCAGCAGTCACGCGTGAGCTCGGAACTGCAGGACGGCCTGATGCGTGCGCGCATGGTGCCGTTCGACGGACTGGTGCCGCGCCTGCGTCGCGTGGTCCGCCAGGCCGCGCACGACACCGGCAAGCAGGTGCACCTGAAGCTGGAAGGCACGCACGGCGAACTGGACCGCAACGTGCTCGACCGCATGGTTGCGCCGCTGGAGCACATGCTGCGCAACTCGGTCGCACATGGCCTGGAAGAACCGGCCGCACGTGCCCGGGCCGGCAAGGCCGAGGAAGGCGAGATTGCCCTGCGCCTGCGCCGCGAAGGGTCGGAAATCGTGCTGGAAGTGGCCGATGACGGCGCCGGCCTGGACCGCGCGGCGATCCGCCGTCGCGCCGAGCAGCGTGGCCTGCTGGGCGCCGAGGAGCAGATCGACGACAGCCAGCTGGACCAGATGATCTTCGCCTCGGGCTTCAGCACCAGCGAGCAGGTCAGCCAGCTGGCCGGCCGTGGCGTGGGCATGGACGTGGTGCGCAACGAAGTACGCCAGCTCGGCGGCTCGGTGGACATCCATTCCGAGCGTGGCCACGGCGCCACCTTCACCCTGCGCCTGCCGCAGACGCTGGCGGTCACCCAGGCGGTGTTCGTCCGCATCGGCGAGACCACTTACGCGGTGCCGGTGGCATCGGTCAGCGGTATCGGCCGCATTTCCCGCGAGCGCTTCGAATCCGGGCAGAGCGGTTACCACTACAACGGCGAAGACTTCACCCTGTACAACCTGGGCACCCTGGTCGGCCAGGCCGCGGCCAAGGCCGAAGGCCAGAACGAGATCCCGTTGCTGCTGGTGCGCTCGGGCGACCTGCGCGCGGCGGTGGCGATCGACCAGGTGCTGGGCAACCGCGAAATCGTGGTCAAGCCGGTGGGCCTGCAGATCGCCTCGGTACCGGGCATCTACGGCGCCACCATCACCGGCGAAGGCAACGTGGTGGTGATCCTGGACGTCGCGCCGCTGGTGCGTCGCCACCTGGCCCAGCCGCAGCAGGCGGTGGAGGCGACCGTGGTCACCAGCCAGCGTCATGCGCCGCTGGTGATGGTGGTCGACGATTCGCTGACCATGCGCAAGGTCACCGGCCGCGTGCTGGAGCGCCACAACTTCGAGGTCGCCGCCGCACGCGACGGCGTCGAGGCGCTGGAGCTGCTGGAAGAGCGCGTGCCCGACCTGATGCTGCTGGACATCGAGATGCCGCGCATGGACGGCTACGAGCTGGCCACCGCCATGCGCGCCGACCCGCGCTACAAGGACGTGCCGATCGTGATGATCACCTCGCGCAGCGGTGACAAGCATCGCCAGCGTGCGTTCGAGATCGGCGTGCAGCGTTACCTGGGCAAGCCGTACCAGGAGCTGGACCTGATGCGCAATGTCTACGACCTGCTGGGGATCGCACGTGTACGCGAATGACACCACCAAGCCGGTAGCCCTGCTGGCCCGTGCCGGTGCGGCACGCGAACGCCTGCGTGAGGCAATCGCCGCCGCCGGTGGCCACGTCGTGCTGGAGGAGGATCCCAACCAGCTCGACGGTGCCGCCCTGGAAGCGGCTGCGCCGCAGGTGGTGCTGGTGGCGTTGGAGCCGGCGGTCGAGGACGCCCTGGAGCGCCTGGGGCCGCTGCTCGAAGCCCCGCACCTGACCCTGATGTTCGAGGAAGCCGAACTGGCCGCG
The DNA here is from genome assembly GCF_034961085.1 of Stenotrophomonas capsici. Classification (NCBI taxonomy): domain Bacteria; kingdom Pseudomonadati; phylum Pseudomonadota; class Gammaproteobacteria; order Lysobacterales; family Lysobacteraceae; genus Stenotrophomonas; species Stenotrophomonas capsici. The sequence goes on from NZ_JAYFUH010000249.1 coordinate 272,934, forward strand.
CGTCGCGAGGGCTGGGAGGCGCAGCGCTGGATTCGCCACCTGGCGGCCAAGCTGCAGGGACATGGCAACGTGCTGCCCCCCGGGCAGGAGGACGAGGCCGCCGAGCCGGCCGCCGCGCTCGAGCCGGGGCTGCCGGAACGTCCGGCCGATCGCCATGTCGATGCGCCGTTGCAGTTCCACCTCGACGAGGCATTCGTCGAGTCGGTGGACGTGCCGGCCGACGCGCTGTACGTGCCGCCGGTCGTGCCCGAAGAGCGTCCGCAGGTGCTTTCCTTCGAGGAACTGATCGCAACGCCGGCGGCCGAGTCGCCGGTGCTGCCGCCGCCGCTGCCGGAACGGGCCGGGACCGAACCGGCCGTGCAGGTGCCGGCGGCGGAGACCACCGCACCGGTCATGGACTTCAGCAAGTGGTCGCTGGTCGAGGAAGAGGGTTACCAGGAGGTTGCGGCGGCGCCGGAGGCCCCGCCACCGCCCGCGCTTGCCAGCCTGCTGAACACCTCGCTGTCGCTGGTCGACATCGAGGAAGAAGGTGCCGATGGCGGAGCGGTGCTGCTGTTCGCCGGCATCGGCGGCCCGGACGCGGTGCGCCGCGTGCTGGCCGGCCTGCCGGAAGATTTCGCGCGCCCGGTGCTGGTGCAGTTGCGCCTGGACGGTGGCCGGTACGCCAACCTGGTCAAGCAGATGTCGCGTGCGACCAGCTTGCCGGTGAGCCTTGCCGAACCGGGCGTCAGCCTGGCCGGTGGCAATGTCTACATCCTGCCGGATGCCACCAGCCTGTCGTCCGAGGGCGGCTTGCGCTTTGGCGACGGGCAGGGTGACCTGCTGGAGGCATTGGACCCGGTGCGCAGCGCGGTGATGCTGCTCAGTGGCGCCGATGTCGGCCTGGTCGAACCGGTGCTGGCGTTCGCCGAACGCGGTGGCTGGGTCGCGGGCCAGATCGGTGAAGGCTGCTACGACCCGGCGGCGGCCAGTCAGCTGGCGGTTGCCGGCAAGCCGGCGGGCGACCCGGAGTATCTGGCAGCCGAACTGGCAACGCATTGCGCCGGCTGATGCCGGCGCAACCAAGGAATCGACGATGAGCTACGCAAACAACGACGAAGTACGTGGGGTCCTGATCCAGGCCGGCAACGAGCGCGTGCTGCTGCCCAATGCCACGGTCGCGGAAATGATGTCGCGTGTGCCGGTCGAGCCGATCGGTAATGCCCCGGCCTGGCTGGTCGGCCAGATCGCCTGGCACGGCTGGAGCGTCCCGCTGCTGTCCTATGCCGGCCTGAGCGGGCAGGGCGGCGAGCCGGTCAGCGGCAACAACAAGGTGGTGGTGCTCAAGGCCCTGGGTGGAAACCCGGAGCTGCCGTACTTCGCGCTGCTGACCCAGTCCTTCCCGCAGCTGATCGCGGTGCCCCGCGATGGCCTGCTGGCCGACGCATCGGAAGAAAGCCTGCCGGGCGTGGTGCACATGCGCGTGCTGCTGGGCGAGCAGAGTGCCCTGCTGCCGGACCTGGATGCCATCGAAAGCGCGGTGACCGCGGCGCTGGCAGCCGCCTGAGCCCAGCGCCGGGACAGGAAAAGCCGCGCACTCGCGCGGCTTTTTTTTTTATCTGTCACCAGCCTGTGCGGCCGCGACCGCCTGCCGGGCCACTCCTGCGTGCACCCGGCAACGCTCAGAGATCGCCCAGCTTCGCCTGCAATGCGGCGATGGCCGCCAGCCCCGCGGTTTCGGTGCGCAGGATGCGCGGGCCGAGCTGCAGGCCCTGGAAGCCGGCATCGGCCAGTTGCTGGCGGTCACGGGGCGACCAGCCGCCTTCCGGACCGATCGCGATCACCACGCCATTGGCCGGTGCCGCCTCCAGCGTGGCAAGGCGATGCTCGCCCTGCGGGTCCAACGTCAGTCGCAGGGTCTGGAGCGGCAAGGCCGCGGCCGCGGCGGCCAATGACAGCGGTGCGTCGATCCGGGGAATCCGTGCGCGCCCGGATTGCCCGCAGGCCGAGCCAACCACGCTGCGCCAGTGCGCCAGCCGTTTCTCGGCGCGCGCCGCATCCAGCTTCACCTCGGTGCGCTCGGCATTGACCGGCAGGATCCGGCTCACGCCCAGTTCGGTGGCCTTCTGCAGGATCAGGTCCATCTTCTCGCCGCGCGCGATGCCCTGCAGCAGGGTGATCGTCAGCGGCGATTCGTTGTCCAGTGCGTCGGAGCGGTCGACATGCACCTGCACCTCGCGCTTGCCGATGCTGCTCACCGTGGCGGCGTAATCGTGGCCGTCACCGTTGAACAGCACGCAGCCTTCGCCTTCGCGCAGGCGCATCACCCGCACCAGGTGATTGGCGGCCTCTTCGGGCAGCGACAGGGTCTGGCCCACCTGCAGTGGCAGGTCAACGGGGCAACGGGTCAGGCGCATCGGGGGACCTCGCAATGGCGGGTCGGCGGGAAAGGGGCCGGGTCTGCTAGCATTTCAGGCTCATGAGAACGTATCTGCCAATGCGCATTCTATCGATCCTCCGCATTCGTGCCGGGGCCCACGCATGAGCCGCCGGTTGCCGCAGATCCACAAGGTGGTCGAGCAGGACATTGGTCCGTTCCGCCAGGAACAGCTGGACCTGGAGTTTTCCAACGGTGAACGCCGCCACTTCCAGCGGCTGGTGAGCCGTGGGCATGGCGCGGTGGTGGTGGTGCCGATGCTGGACGCCGAGACCGTGCTGCTGGTGCGCGAGTACGCCGCCGGCCTGCACCGCTACGAACTGGGCTTGGTCAAGGGCCGCATCGATGCCGGCGAAACCCCTGAACAGGCCGCCGACCGCGAGCTGAAGGAAGAAGCCGGCTACGGCGCGCGCAAGGTCGAGGTCCTGCGTGCGATGACATTGGCACCGACCTACATGAGCCACGCGTCCTGGCTGGTGCTGGCGCGTGACCTGTACCCGGAACGGCTGGCCGGGGATGAGCCGGAGGAGCTGGAAGTGGTGCCGTGGAAGCTGGCTGAGCTGGACCAGCTGATGCTGCGCGAGGACTTCTCCGAAGGCCGTTCGCTGGCGGCCTTGTTCATCGCCCGCGAGTGGCTGGGGAAGCAGGCATGAGCGGGCTGGACCGTTTGCAGCGCGAGGCGGTGATCGACATTGCCCAGCGTGCGGGCGTGGCGATCATGCAGGTCTACGCCAATGGCTTCGATATCGAACGCAAGGACGATGACAGCCCGGTCACCACCGCCGACTTGGCCGCACACCGGCTGATCGTCGACGGCCTGGCGGCACTGACGCCCGACATCCCGGTGCTGTCCGAGGAGTCGGCGCAGCTGCCGTGGGAAACCCGTCGGCAGTGGTCGCGCTACTGGCTGGTCGACCCGCTCGATGGCACCCGCGAATTCATCAAGCGCAATGGCGAGTTCAGCGTGAACATCGCGCTGATCGTCGATGGCCACGCGGTGTTCGGCGTGGTGCAGGCGCCGGTGACCGGCGTGGTATGGCACGCAATGCGTGGCGACAGGGCCTATCGCCGGGAGAACGGGCAGGACGAGGTGATCATCACCCGCGTGCCGCCGGCGCTGCCGTTGCGTGTGGCCGCCAGCCGTTCGCATCGCAGCGGCCGCACCGCGTTGCTGCTGCAGCGCATGGGCGAGATCGAGATGGTCGCGCAGGGCTCGTCACTGAAGTTCTGTCGCATCGCCGAGGGCACGCTGGACGTGTACCCGCGGCTGGGACCGACCAGTGAATGGGACACGGCCGCCGGGCAGTGCGTGCTGGAGGCCGCCGGAGGCGTGCTGCTGGCCGCCGACAGCGGCGCACCGTTCCAGTACAACCAGCGGCCGCGTCTGCTCAATGGCGACTTCGTCGCGTTGGGGGATGCCTCGCTGCCGTGGCAGGACTGGGTGGCCGGGCTCTGAGCCCGCTGCCTGCATGCTGATCCGCGCCGGCCGAAGCCGGCGCTTTGTTGATGAGGGCACCACCGACATGTCCGGGCGCAACGACATCCAGACGCTGTTGAACATCATGGCGCGCCTGCGTGATCCGGACGGCGGCTGTCCGTGGGACCTGCAGCAGGACTTCGCCAGCATCGCGCCGTACACCGTCGAGGAAGCCTACGAGGTGGCCGATGCGATCGATCGCAACGACCTGGACGACCTGAAGGACGAACTCGGCGACCTGCTGCTGCAGGTGGTGTTCCACGCGCAGATGGCCAGCGAGCAGGGGGCGTTCGACTTCGGTGACGTGGTGGCCTCGATCAGCGACAAGATGGTCCGCCGCCATCCGCACATCTTCGCCGACGCCCGCGTTGCCGGTGCCGGCGATGTCAGTGCCAATTGGGAACAGATCAAGCGCGCCGAGCGTGCCGCCCGGGGCGAGACCGATGATTCGGCGCTGGCCGGCATCTCGCGTGGCCTGCCGGAATGGCAACGGGCGACCAAGCTGCAGTCGCGTGCCGCGCGCACCGGCTTCGACTGGCCCGACCCGGTGCCGGTGCTGGACAAGCTGCGCGAGGAGGTGGATGAGGTGCAGGCCGAGTTCGCCGCCGGGCCGGTCGATGCCAATCAGGCGCGCCTGCAGGAGGAGATCGGCGACGTGCTGTTCGTCTGCGCCAACCTCGCGCGGCACGCGCGCGTCGATGTCGGCACCGCGTTGCGCCAGGCCAACCTCAAGTTCGAGCGCCGCTTCCGCGCGATGGAAGCGCACGCGCGGGCACGCGGCGGTGCCATGCAGGACCTGGACCTGGCGCAGCAGGAAGCACTGTGGCGGCAGGTGAAGGACGAGGAAAAGGGCACGGCGAGATGAAGACGGCGTTGCTGTTCCTGTTGACCGCGGTGGCCGAGATCGTCGGCTGCTACCTGCCGTGGTTGTGGCTGCGCAGACAGGGTAGTCCCTGGCTGCTGCTGCCGGCGGCGGCGAGTCTGGCGCTGTTTGCCTGGTTGCTGACCTTGCACCCCACCGCCAGCGGGCGCGTCTATGCGGCCTACGGCGGCGTCTATGTGTGCGTGGCGCTGCTGTGGCTGTGGCTGGTGGACGCGGTGCGGCCGAGCCGCTGGGACCTGCTGGGCGGTGGCCTGTGCCTGCTCGGCATGGCCGTGATCATGTTCGCGCCACGCGCCGACTGAAGGTTCTATCCTGCGCGCGGGAACCCCGGGAGCAGGCCATGTCGCGTTTCAGCAGTTTCCGCCAGTTCTACCCGTACTACCTGCAGGAGCACCGCAACCGCACCTGCCGCCGGCTGCACTTCATCGGCAGCTGGGGCGTGCTCGGCTGCCTGGCGCTGGCCATGTGGCAGCAGCAATGGGGCTGGTTGCTGGCCGCGCTGCTGTGCGGCTACGGCTTCGCCTGGGTGGGGCACTTCTTTTTCGAGAAGAACCGCCCGGCCACCTTCAGCCATCCGTTCTATTCCTTCGCCGGCGACTGGGTGATGTTCGCCGACATCCTGCGCGGGCGCCTGCCGCTGTAACCGGCGGGGCTGTGGCTATACTCGCCCCATCACACAGGCTCGGGAGAGGGCAAATGGGCGGCGGAGCAGGGTTTCTCGCGTTGGTCGTGGCGGTGGCAGGCATCATCGTCCTGTTCAAGACCGTGCGCATGGTGCCGCAGGGCTACGAGTGGACGGTCGAGCGCTTCGGCAGGTACACCCACACGATGACCCCCGGCCTGCACTTCCTGTTTCCGGTGGTGTACGGGGTGGGGCGCAAGGTCAACATGATGGAGCAGGTGCTGGACGTCCCCAGCCAGGACGTGATCACCAAGGACAACGCGGTCGTGCGCGTGGATGGGGTGGTGTTCTTCCAGGTGCTGGACGCGGCCAAGGCGGCCTATGAAGTGGCCAACCTGGAAGTGGCGATGATCGCCCTGGTCCAGACCAACATCCGCACCGTGATCGGTTCGATGGACCTGGACGAATCGCTGAGCCAGCGCGAGACCATCAACGCCAAGCTGCTCAACGTCGTTGACCACGCCACCAACCCGTGGGGCGTGAAGGTCACCCGCATCGAGATCAAGGACATCCAGCCGCCGACGAACCTGGTGCAGTCGATGCAGCAGCAGAAGATGGCCGAGCAGAACAAGCGCGCCGCGGTGCTGGAAGCCGAAGGCGTCCGCCAGTCGGAGATCCTGCGCGCCGAAGGCCAGAAGCAGGCCGCGGTGCTGGAGGCCGAGGGCCGCAAGGAGGCCGCCTTCCGCGATGCCGAGGCCCGCGAGCGCCTGGCCGAGGCCGAAGCCAAGGCGACCACGATGGTGTCCGACGCCATCGCCAACGGCAACGTGCAGGCGATCAACTACTTCGTCGCGCAGAAGTACGTGGAGGCCTTCGCCGAACTGGCCAACTCGCCGAACCAGAAGCTGGTGCTGATGCCGATGGAGGCTTCCGGCGTGATCGGTTCGATCGCCGGCGTCGCTGAATTGGCCAGGGAGGCGTTCGGCCGCCAGGACGAGCGCAAGCCGGCACCGGCACGCGGCAACCCGCCGCCGCTGGAGCGCTGAGCCATGCGCTGGGAAGTCATTGCGTGGGCGGCGCTGGCGGTGGTGCTGTTCGCCGCCGAAGCGTTGCTCCCCGGCGCATTCATGCTGTGGATGGGCATCGCCGCGGCGGTGGTGTTCGCGCTGGTGTGGCTGTTCGATGGCATGAGCCTGCTGCTGCAGGTGGTGCTGTTCGTGGTGTTGAGCTTCGTCTCCATCCAGGTCTACCGCACCTGGTTCCGCAAGGCGGCTCGGCAGAGCGACCAGCCACTGCTCAACCGCCGCGCCGAGCAGCTGGTCGGGCGCGTGGTGGTGCTCGAACAGGCCATCGTCGATGGCAGCGGGCGGGCCAAGGTCGACGATGCGCTTTGGGTGGTGGCCGGGCCGGACCTGCCGGTGGACAGCCGCGTGCGCGTGGTGGCGGTGGACGGCATGACCCTGAAGGTGCAGCCGGCCTGAGTGCCGGCGGTGCCGTCGTGTGGCGGTGCCGCAGGTTTTAAATGGTGCCATCTGGGATAATGCCGCACCTCTTTTACGTGGAACGGCCATGACCCAGAAAACCCAGCTCAACGACACCCACCGCTCGCTCGGCGCCAAGATGGTCGACTTCGGCGGCTGGGACATGCCGATCCACTACGGCTCGCAGATCGATGAGCATCACTTGGTCCGCACCGCGGCCGGCATGTTCGACGTCAGCCACATGACCGTGGTCGACCTGAAGGGTGCGCGCACCCGTGAGTTCCTGCGCCACCTGCTGGCCAACTCCATCGACAAGCTCAAGGTCAGCGGCAAGGCGCTGTACTCCTGCATGCTCAACCCGCAGGGCGGGGTGATCGACGACCTGATCGTCTACTTCCTGGGCGAGGACTTCTTCCGCATGGTGGTCAACGCCTCCACCCGCGAGAAGGACCTGGCCTGGATCCGCCAGCAGGCCGCCGCGTTCGGCGTGGAGGTGATCGAGCGCGAAGAGCTGGCGATCGTCGCCGTGCAGGGGCCGCAGGCGCGTGCGCTGGTCGCCGGGCTGGTGGCCGAGGCCGACCGCGCCGCGCTGGACAAGCTGGCACGTTTCGCCGCGCTGGAGGTCACCTCCAGCGCCGGCGTGAAACTGTTCGTCGCACGTACCGGCTACACCGGCGAGGACGGCTACGAAGTGCTGTTGCCGCAGGACCAGGTCGTCGCGTTCTGGAACGCGCTGCTGGCCGCCGGCGTGAAGCCGGCCGGCCTGGGCGCGCGTGACACGCTGCGCCTGGAAGCGGGCATGAACCTCTATGGCCAGGACATGGACGAAACCGTCAGCCCGTTCGAGGCGGCGCTGGCCTGGACCGTCAGCCTGGACGAAGGCCGCGACTTCATCGGCCGCCCGGTGCTTGAGGCGCAGAAGGCCGCCGGCAACGCGCGCCAGATGATCGGCCTGGTGATGGACGAGAAGGGCGTGCTGCGCCATGGCCAGAAGGTGCTCACCGCCAATGGCGAGGGCGAGATCCTGTCCGGTACCTTCTCGCCGACGCTGGGCAAGGCGATCGCCTTCGCCCGCGTGCCGGCCGGCGTGCCGGGCGAGGTGCGCGTGGACATCCGTGGCAAGGAAGTGCCGGTGCGGGTGGTGAAGTTCCCGTTCGTGCGCGACGGCCAGGCGCAAGCCGGCATCAACCTCTGATTTTTTGCCTGACCGGACCGGGCACCACCGCGTGCCCGGTTCGTTAAACTAGTGTTCCATCCCGACCACCGCTTTTTTCGGAGCAGTTCCATGAGCGAGATCCCTGGCGACCTCAAATTCCTCAAGTCCCACGAGTGGGCCCGTACCGAAGGTAACGGCCGCGTCACCGTCGGCATTTCCGACCATGCCCAAGGTCTGCTGGGCGACCTGGTGTACGTCGAGCTGCCGGCTGTCGGCGACAGCGTGCAGGTAGGCGTCGGCGCCGCCGTGGTTGAATCGGTCAAGGCGGCATCGGATGTCTACAGCCCGGTGTCCGGTACCGTCGTGGAGGTCAACGAAGCGCTGACCGACAAGCCGGAAACCATCAACGAAGACGCTTACGGCGACGGCTGGCTGTTCGTCGTCGAGTTGTCCGAGCCGGAGCAGTTGAACGACCTGCTCGGTCCGGACGACTACGCCGAGATGCTGGAGAACGAGGACCACTGAGTCCGTTCCGCATCGACGAGACGGCCGCCGAGAGGCGGCCGTTTTTGTTTGCGCCGATGTCAGCGCCGCGTGATGACGTGGACGCAGGGCAAGTGTTCGGCGCCGGACGGCGACATGCTCGACCGGCATCAACACATGCGCGCGACGGTGCGAACGGTTGCCGCCAAGGCGGCGAAGGGTGCAAAAAATTCTGCGCAAAATGTCCGTCGCGCTGAACAAAGGATCACCACCGGCTGAATTTTTTTTTGCTGCCGGGCGGGTGTCGGCCGAGCGTCGCCGGCACCCCGCAAGGTGTCGGCGTCGATGCTGCACGCATGCATGCGTTGCCGCATGCGTGAAACGAAAAGTGCGTTTTTCCCGATGTTTTTTGCATTCGTGTTTTTCGCGGCCGCCTTGGGTGCGATCGATGGGCGGGTGCCTGCGGTGCCGGAAGGCCGGTGGCGGCGGAGGCGTGGCGCGGGTGCTCCCCGAAAATTTTTTGAAAAGACAGTTGACAGTAAAAAAAACCGTGATTAGGTTTCGCCCAGCAGACCTTTCCTGCGGAAGCGAGTGAGCCGGATCAACATTCAGACGCGAAGCACAACTTGGACGTCCGCCAGGATTCTCTCGATGGTGGAGCAGGACTCGCTTCCTTCCGCGAAACACCCCCCGAACAAGACATGGCACCCGTGGCGGGAATCGTTGCGGGTGTTTCTGTATCCGTCACGACGCGCCTGACGCGTCGTCGGTCCTCCGCGGATCCAACCGCGGGTTTGCTTCAACTGGGCATTTCAATTCCATAGATCACTGACGAGGAGCCATACAATGGCCACGAAAAAAGCTGCTAAGAAGCCGGCCGCCAAGAAGGCGGTGAAGAAAGTCGCCAAGAAAGCTGCCGTGAAGAAGGTTGCCAAGAAGGCAACCGCCAAGAAGGCAGTGAAGAAGGTCGCCAAGAAGGCCACCGCCAAGAAGGCTGTCAAGAAGACCGCCAAGAAGGCAGTGAAGAAGGTCGCCAAGAAGGCAACCGCCAAGAAGGCAGTGAAGAAGACTGCCAAGAAGGCTGCTGCCAAGAAGACCGTCAAGAAGGTTGCCAAGAAGGCCGCCGCCAAGAAGGCGGTGAAGAAGGTTGCCAAGAAGGCAACTGCCAAGAAGGCCGTCAAGAAGGTTGCCAAGAAGGCCACCGCCAAGAAGGCCGTGAAGAAGACCGTCAAGAAGGCCGCCGCCAAGAAGCCGGCTGCCAAGAAGGTTGCTGCCAAGAAGAAGCCGGCCGCTCGCAAGAAGAAGGCCGCTCCGGTCGCCCTGCCGGCAACCCCGGCACCGCTGATCTGATCCAAGCTCGGTAGCTGTACCTGAGACTCCTTCCCCGACTGCCCAGCGGGGAGGGAGTTTTTTTATGCGCGACGTTCACCCCGTAGGAGCGGCCTTGGCCGCGAAGCCGATACCCAGCCGGGCGTAGGCGTGATTTGGTGGCCGCTCGTTGTGCGGGTGACGGATGTACTGCCGGCAACTGCGGGATTGGTCGCGGTGGTGCCGGCTTCGCGGCTGATGCCGCCCCTGCGAAAAAAGAAGGGCGGCCATTGGCCGCCCTCGGGTGTTGCACGAATGTCGGTATCAGCGTGGCGAGGCGTTGGCGCGCTCGGACGAGGCGCCCTTCTTGCCGCTGCGTGCCGGGGCACTGTCCTCGGCCATCAGGTTGTCGCTGCCGAAGTCGGTGTCCACGTCGAGCCAACGCTGTGTCGGCAGGCCGATGGCACGGTCCAGGATGGTCGGCATCATGCCGCTGGGCAGGCTGCTCTCGCCGTTCCACATGATGGCGATGCCCAGGTCGCGCTCGGGCAGCAACGCGACCAGTCCGCGATAGCCCTGCACCGCACCGGCATGGAACACCACCTGGTGCCCGGAGTAGTCGAACACGCGCCAACCCAGTGCATAGCCGGCCGAGGACAGGCGCTGGTGACGCCAGCCCGAACGCATCTCGCCGGGCGTGTTGACCAGCGGTGCATGCAGGGTGGCCAGCAACGGCGCCGGCAGTACGTCCGGACGGTGGCCGGTGTGGGCCAGCAGCCACTGCGCCATGTCACTGGCGCTGGCGTTGACGCCTGCCGCCGGAGCCACGCGGTAGTAAGTGGGCTTGGGGCTCAGCGACACCCAGCCATTGCGGCTGCGCACGTGCGGGCGCGCCCAGCGCGAGCTGGCCTGGATGCCGGCCAGGCCGAGGCTGGCATCGTTCATGCCCAGCGGCTTGAGGATGCGCTTCTCCACCGCCTGCTCGTAGAAGTTGCCCGAGGCGGCGAACACCACGTCGCCGACCAGGCTGAAGGCGACGTTCTGGTAGGCGTAGCAATCACCCGGCTCGCAGCGCAGTGGCGCGCTGGCCAGCTTCTGGGTCAGCGTGTAGTAATCGGCATTGGCTTCGACGTCGCGGTCGTAGGCGTTGTAGGTGAGGCCGACACGATGGCTCAGCACGTCGGCGACGGTGAGCTTGCTGGTGGCCTCCGGCGTGGACAGGCGGAAGCCGGGTACGTAATCGGTGACCTTGCTGTCCCAGCGCAGCGTGCCGTCGTTGACCAGCAGGCCGGCCATGGTGCCGGCGAAGGCCTTGGACAGCGAGGCCAGGCGGAACACGGTGTGCGCATCGACCGGCTGCGGGTTGCTGATGTCGGTGACGCCGTAGCCACGCGCCGACAGGATGCGGCCGTCCTGCACGATCGCCATCGCCATGCCCGGCACGCGGTTGCCGTAGGTCAACTGCTCGGCCAGCGATTCGATGGCAGCGACGTTGAAATCGGCGGGCAACGGTTGCACCTGGTCCGGCCGCAGGGCGACGCGATAGGGCATCGGCTGGGTCGGCGATTGGGCGGGGGCGTTCTCAAGGTTCACCGGCAGGGCGGCCGGCGCTGCCGCGGCGGGCAGGCTGTCGTGGGTCGGCGTCTGTGCCGTCGAAGACAATGCGAAGGGCATCAACACCCCGAGCAACCCCGATGCCACCGGACGGATACGCCGGCGATTGTTGTTCTCTTTCATCGTGATGGATGCCTGTTGGTTACAGCTGCCAGCGATTCTAGCGCCGCTTTTCCTGATTGCACAAACAAGAAGAGGATGAATGGGCATCATGTTGAAATCGCTGATTTTTCTTTAAGCCGGCAGCAGGGTTCGGGACCGTCCGCTGGATCGCCGGGGCCATGCAAAGCTGACTGCGCTGCAAAGCGTGATGCCTGCCACGAAGCGATGGCCTCTCAGCCCCGGATCAGGGCAGCGGCGCGCTCGGCGATCATGATGGTCGGGGCGTTGGTGTTGCCGCTGACCAGCGTGGGCATGACCGAGGCATCGATGACCCGCAGCCCGTCGATGCCGCGTACCCGTAGCTGCGGATCGACAACGGCGGTGGCGTCGCTGCCCATCCGGCAGGTGCCGATGGGGTGATAGATGGTTTCGGCCTTGGCGCGGATGAAGGCCTCCAGCCCGGCGTCGTCCAGGTCCTCGCGCTCGGGGAACAGCGGCGCCCTGCGCCAGCGATCGAACGCGGGCTGGCGCAGGATGTCCCGGCTCAGCCGTGCGGCCTCGATCATCATCTTCAGGTCGAAGCCCCCGGCATCCCCCAGGTAGTTGGCGTGGATGCGCGCCGGCGCACGCGGGTCGCTGCTGGCCAGGCCGATGTGGCCGCGGCTGCGCGGATGCAGGTAGCAGGCGTGCAGGGTGTAGCCGTCGCCGGGCAGGCGGTGGCGGCCGTGGTCATCGAGCATCGCCGGGACGAAGTGGAACTGGATGTCGGCGCGTTCGTCGGGGGCGTAGCGGCTGCGGACGAAGCCGCCGGCCTCGGCCACGTTGCTGGTGCCGGCGCCACGCCGGCCGCGCAGGAAGTAGTCGAAGCCGATCTTCAGTTCGCTGGCGCGGTCGTAGCTGACGCCGGGCACGGTGCGGTAGAGCGTGCAGATGTCCAGGTGATCCTGCAGGTTGGCGCCAACGCCGGGCTGGTCCAGGTGCACGTCGATGCCGTGGCCGCGCAGGTGGTCGGCCGGGCCGATGCCGGACAGCATCAACAACTGCGGCGAGTTGATCGCACCGGCACTGAGCAGTACCTCGCCGCTGGCGCGCAGGTGCCGGCGTTGCCCGCCGACGCGCAGCACCACGCCGGTCGCGCGGGCGTCGTCGATCTGCACGCGCTCGACCTGCGCGCCGGTGAGCACCTGCAGGTTGGGGCGCTGGCGCACGGGCGTGAGGTAGGCCGCGGCGGAGGAGCAACGGGCACCGTCCTTCTGGGTGACCTGGTACAGGCCGACCCCCAATTGGTCAGGACCATTGAAGTCCTCGTTGAGCGCATGGCCGGCCTGCTGCCCGGCCAGCAGGAAGGCATGGCTCAGTGGGTTGACGTGGCGCAGGTCGGCCACCTGCAGCGGGCCGTCGGCACCGTGCAGGGCATCGGCACCGCGGCGGTTGCCCTCGCTGCGCCGGAACCAGGGCAGCACGCTGTCCCAGTCCCAGCCGGTGGCACCGGCCTGTGCCCAGCGGTCGTAGTCGCCGCGCACGCCGCGCACGTAGCACATGGCGTTGATCGAACTGGAACCGCCCAGCACCTTGCCGCGTGGCCACCACAGCCGGCGCTGGTTCAAGCCCGGCTCCGGCTCGGTGTCGTAGCTCCAGTTGACCCGGCGGTTGCGGACCAGCCGCGCGATGCCGGCGGGCATGTGGATCAATGGGTTCCAGTCACGCGGGCCGGCTTCGACCAGCAGCACCCGCCGCTGCGGGTCGGCGCTGAGCCGGTTGGCCAGCACGCAACCGGCCGAGCCGGCACCGACGATGATGTAGTCGAATTCCTTCACGGTATTCCCCCTGCTCGAGCGTTGCAGGATAGGGCCTGCGACAACTGTCTGGCAGCACGTCCGGCGCACTGGCGATGTTGCAGTGCATTAGATAACGTACGCGCACCGTATCCCCCGGAGTACCCATGCCGTCGTCCCACTGCCACCTGTGCGCCCGGGGTGCTGCATGAGCGTTGCCGGCCGTACCTCCCTGTCGCGATTGACCCAGGCGCTGCGCGAGTCGCCGGCGCTGTGGTGGTCGTTCCTGTACTTCTTCTGCCTGCTCAGCGGCTACTACGTGCTGCGCCCGGTGCGTGAGGCCATGGCGGCCTCGGCCGACCTGCAGACGATCTTCCCGGCATCGCTGATTGCCTGGTTCGACGCGCACGGCATGCCGCTGAAGGACTTCACCCTGCAGTTCCTGTTCACCTGCGTGTTCCTGATCATGCTGGTGATGCAACCGCTGTATGGCTGGGTGGTCAGTCGCTTCCCGCGACGGGTGTTCCTGCCTGCGGTGTATGGCTTCTTCATCGCCACGCTGCTGGGCTTCTACGTGATGTTCAACAGCGGCGTGCCGGGGCGGGGGATGGCGTTCTTCTTCTGGATCACCGTGTTCAACCTGTTTGCGGTGGCGGTGTTCTGGAGCTTCATGGCCGACGTGTTCTCCAACGCGCAGGCACGCGCCTACTACGGCTACATCGGCGCCGCGGGCACGGTCGGCGCCTTCCTGGGCCCGATCATCACCAGTTCGCTGGTGCAGCGGGTGGGCATCGCCAACCTGATGCTGGTGTCGGCCGGCTTCCTGCTGGTCTGCGTACTGTGCATCTGGCAGTTGCGGCCCTGGGCGGTGCAGCGCGAGCGCGAGCAACGCCTGGTCGATGGCGAGAAGCCCATGGGCGGCAGCGTACTCGACGGCCTGAAGCTGATCGCACGCGAACCGCTGCTGCGCTGGCTGGCCTTGATGGTGGTGTTCGGCGTGGGCGTGGGCACGATGCTGTACAACGAACAGGCGGCCATCGCGCGGCGGATGATCACCGACCCGGCCGCCAGCACCGCGTTCTATTCGCGCATCGACCTGGCGGTGAACGCATTGACCCTGATCGTGCAACTGGGCCTGACCCGCTGGCTGCTGTCGCGCTTCGGCATTGCCCCGGCGCTGCTGATCCCGGGCTTTGCCATCATCATCGGTTTCTCGGTGCTGGCCGCTTCACCATTGCCACTGATGGTGGCGGTGGTGCAGGTGATGACCCGCGCCAGCGAGTTTTCGCTGGGCAAGCCGGCGCGCGAGACGATCTATACGCGCGTGGACCGGCAATGGCGCTACAAGGCCGGTGCGGCGATCGACACGGTGGTCTACCGGGGCGCCGACCTGACCTTCGCCTGGGTCCACAAGGGACTTTCGCTGTTCGGCTCGCACCTGGTGTTCGCCGGCGGCACGCTGGTGGCAGTATTGATGACCCTGTCGGCGCTGGGCGTGTTGCGCGAGGAAAAGAAGCTGCCGCGCGATCGTTGAATGCGGCGGCGTGTCCCCCCTGTCTTTGTTGGCCTGAAGGAAACAACGCCCATGTCCCTGCTCGCGCTGCTGCTGACCATGCTGGTCGCACTCCTGCACGTGTACTTCCTGGTGCTGGAGATGTTCCTGTGGACGCGCCCGCTGGGGCTCAAGACATTCCGCAACACGCCGCAGAAGGCGGAGACGACCCGCGTGCTGGCGGCCAACCAGGGCTTGTACAACGGCTTCCTCGCCGCTGGGATCATCGCCGGCCTGGCACTGGGACAACCGGTGCTGGTGACGTTCTCGTTGGTCTGCGTGGTGGTGGCCGGTGCCTATGGCGCGTGGAGCGTCAGCCCGCGCATTTTCCCTATCCAGGCCGTGCCGGCGATTCTCGCACTGGTGTTGCGGGCGCTCTGACGCCAGCGCGCGCTGGCAAGCGCAGCCGCTCAGTGGCTGATGGCGCGCATGAAGCCCAGCCACATCGGCACGGCATGCAGCACCGCGCCCAGCACGAAAAGGCCGGTCAGCAGGTGCACGCGCCAGTCGTTGATGCGCAGGAAGACGAACTGTTCAATCGTCCGACCCAGCCAGAACACCGCCATGAAGCACAGCAGGACCACCCCCAGGCGCGTGTCGACCAGGTCCGAGGTGAAGGCCAGCGCGATCACCCCCATTCCCAGGAACACGTAGATCACGCGCAGGTTGAGGATCTGCAGGATCGCGCGGTTGGCGGTGCTGAGCTGGGCGAGCTCGCGCTTCCAGCCGAACAACCGCCAGAACGCCAGATGGAAGGCGGCAAACCCCAGGCTGTGAACGCCTGCCAGGCGCACCAATAGTTCGGCGGTCGTCATGGGGGATCAGCCTGTGCGAGGAGGGCGCGGCGACACCCACATCGCGATGGTCGCATGGAACACCTCGGTCCCTGCCGCATCGGTCACGCTGACCTTCACCGGCAGGTCGTAGCCGTCCGCGGCGCTGACGATGGGCAGCATGGGCGTCGCCACGGCCTTCAGTACGCCCAGGGCCTTGGCCTGGTACTTCACCTCCATGCCCTTGGGGATCCAGCGCATGTCCGCCGGCAGGCTGGCGTCCACCATCACCCCGCCGACCAGCTCGGCCAGGTTGCACATCGCGATCGCATGCACGGTGCCGATGTGGTTGCTGATGCGGCGGCGCTGGCGGATCACACCCTCGCAGCGGCCTGGCTCCAGCGCGGTGATGGTGGGAGAGATGCTGGCGAAGTAGGGGGCCTTGAAGCACACCGCGCGCGTGAACAGCCAGTGCCCGGCGGGCCAGCGGGTGAAGCGGCGGTACAGCGAAAGCAGCGGAGCGGTCATGGGAGCTTCCTGATATGAAAACGGCGGGCACCAGGCCCGCCGTCGTTGTCGCATTGTCGCTGGCTTAGGCGGCCTGCTGCGGGCGCTGCTTGCCCGGCAGGTCGTAGTAGCCGGCCGAACGCAGTTCGTGCGGATCGAAGTCGTCCACGGTGATCGTGTCCATGGTGAGTTCGCGCAGCTCTTCCAGCAGCTTGCGCTCGTCCTGGGTGATCACGCCCTCGGCCACGGCCTCGTCCAGCTGGGTGGCGAAGGTCAGTGCCTCGATGCCCTTGGTCTTGAGCGCCTTGAGGAACTTGCGCTCCACCGGCTCGGCCATGATCGCCTTGGACAGGTAGCTGTTGATGCGGCCACCCGGGTTGTTCTCGCACGGGGTCAGGAACACGCCGTGGGCCAGGCGGTCACGGGCCTCGCCCGGTGCCATCAGGGTGGCGGCGACGCGGCGGCTCAGGCGGTCGCCCGGTGCCTCGGCGCGGCGGCCGAACGGGAAGATCAGGGCCCACATCAGCCAGCCAATCGGACGGATCGGGAAGTTGCGCAGGGCAGCGGACAGCGATTCCTCGATCTTGTGCACGCTGTCGTGGAAGGCCCAGGCCAGCAGCGGCTGGTCGGCCTGCGGTGCGCCTTCGTCGTGGTAGCGCTTGAGCATGGCGCTGGTCATGTAGATGTGGCTGAGCACATCCCCCAGGCGGCCGGACAGCGACTCCTTGAACTTCAGCTTGCCGCCCAGCGTCATCATCGAGATGTCGGCCATCAGCGCCAGGTTGGCCGAGTAGCGGTCCAGCTTGCGGAAATAGCGGCGGGTGTAGGCGTCACCGGGGGCCGCGCCGAAGCGGGCGCCGGTCAGGCCGAACCACAGCGAGCGCACGGCGTTGGAGATGCCGAAGCGGACATGGCCGAACAGGGCCTGGTCGAACTCGCGCAGGCCGGCCTTGCGGTCCTCGTCCTGGGCGGCCTTCATTTCCTTGAGCACCCACGGGTGGCAGAGGATCGCGCCCTGGCCGAAGATCAGCAGCGAGCGGGTCATGATGTTGGCGCCTTCCACCGTGATGGCGATCGGCGCGGCCTGCCAGCTGCGGCCGGCGAAGTTGCGCGGCCCCAGGATGATGCCCTTGCCGCCGATCACGTCCATCACGTCGGAAATGACTTCGCGGCTCATGTTGGTGCAGTGGTACTTGGCAATCGCCGACGGCACCGACGGCACGTCGCCACGGTCAACCGCCGCGGCGGTGGCCTGCGACAGCGCGCTGATCTTGTAGGCCTTGCCGCCGATGCGCGCCAGCGCCTCTTCCACGCCTTCGAAGCGGCCGACCGACAGGCCGAACTGCTTGCGGATGCGCGCGTAGGCACCGGTCACCACCGCGCCTGCCTTGGCGCCGCCCGAAGCGGTCGAGGGCAGGGTAATGGAGCGGCCCACGGCCAGGCACTCGTTGAGCATGTTCCAGCCCAGGCCGCGCTTCTCGGCGCCGCCGATCAGCTGGGTCAGCGGGATGAAGACATCCTTGCCGCGGATCGGGCCGTTCTGGAACGTGGAGTTCAGCGGGAAGTGGCGGCGGCCGATCTCCACGCCGGCGGTGTCACGCGGCAGCAGCGCCAGGGTGATGCCGATGTCCTTGGTGTCGCCGAGCAGGCCGTCCGGGTCATACATGCGGAAGGCCATGCCGATCAGCGTGGCCACCGGGGCCAGGGTGATGTAGCGCTTGTCGAAGGTCAGCTTGACGCCCAGCACGTCCTCGCCCTTCCACTGGCCCTTGCAGACGATGCCGAAGTCGGGGATGGAGGTGGCGTCGGAGCCGGCGAACGGGCCGGTCAGGCCGAAGCACGGTACTTCCTGGCCGATCGCTAGGCGCGGCAGGTAGTAATCCTTCTGTTCCTTGGTGCCGTAGTGGTTGAGCAGTTCACCCGGGCCCAGCGAGTTGGGCACGCCGACGGTGGAGCTGACCACGCTCGAAACCGACGCCAGCTTCTGGATCACCTTGTGGTGGGCCAGCGCGCTGAAGCCCAGGCCGCCGTATTCCTTCGGGATGATCATGCCGAAGAACCGGTTCTTCTTGATGTAGTCCCACAGCTCCGGCGGCAGGTCGGCGTGGACGTGGGTGATCTCGAAGTCGTTGACCATCCGGCACAGTTCCTCGACCGGGCCATCCAGGAAGGCCTGTTCCTCGTCGGTGAGCTGCGGCTTGGGATAGTTGAGCAGGATGTTCCAGTCCGGGTCACCGGTGAACAGCTCGCCCTCGAAGCCGACCGAGCCGGTTTCCAGCGCGATGCGCTCGGTCTTGGACAGCGGCGGCAACACCTTGCGGAACACGCCCATGAACGGGGCGGTGATCAGCGGCTTGCGCAGGAACGGCAGCAGCACCGGCACGCTGACCAGGGCCAGGATCGCGGCGGCCACGAGGATGGCGGTCTGGTGGACGCCGGCGAACCAGCAGATGCCCAGCAGCACCGCGCTGATGGCGGTCCAGATGACCAGCCGCATGCGGTGGTAGGCGACGAAGGCGCCTGCGAGCAGCAGGGCCAGGAAGGGGACGACGATGCTCATTGGCTTGCTCCGGTAACGTGCTCGGTTCGGGCGGACGCTGCGGCAGAAGGCAGTGCGTCCAGATAGTTCAACACGGCGGCGGTAAACGCGTTGTTGTCATCGCCGGCGACCATGTGGGTGGCCTCGGGCAGATGCACGTGCTGCGCATGCGGCACCAGTGTCATGAATTCCTCGACGGTCTGCGGCGAGACCAGGTCGCTGCGGCCGCCGCTGATCAGCAGCAACGGGCACTGCACGCGCCGCGCCGCATCGGCGATGGCGTCCTGGTGCTGCTCGCTGTCGCGGGCCAGTTCCTGGACCAGGCGCGGATCCCAGTGCCAGCTCCAGCGGCCGTCGGTGGTGGGGCGCAACAGCGCGCGTAGTGCATCCTCGCTCTTGCGCGGGCGGTGCGGCATGTAGGTGGCGATGCTGTCGGCGGCGGCTTCCAGCGAGGCGAAGCCCTCCGGATGCGCGCTCATGAAGGCCAGGATGCGCTCCACGCCGCGGGTTTCCCAGCGGGGGGTGATGTCCACCAGCACCATTGCCGAGAACAGCCCCGGCCAACGGGCTTCGGCCATCAGGCCGAACAGCCCCCCCATCGAGGCGGCGACCAGCACCGGCGGGCGGCTCAGCTCGCCGGCCACCACGATCAGGTCGTCGGTGAACTGTTCGCCGTGATAGGGCAGGTCGGCGGCGTTCCAGTCCGAGCCGCCATGGCCGCGGGCGTCGTGGCTGAGCGCGGCATAGCCGGCCGCGTTGAGGGCCTCGGCGGTGCAGGTCCAGGCGCCACGGGTCTGGCCGAAGCCATGCGCGAACAGGATCGGCGGGCGCTTGCCGGGCCAGCGCGTGGCCGCCAGGGTCGCGCCGTGGGCGCCATCCAGGCGGATGTCTTCGCTGCGCGACGGGGAAGAGGGCATGTTGACCATACCCGATGGTATGGATTGCGTGCGATGACTGTCAATACCCTTCGGTATGGAAGCCGGTTATCCCGCGGTGACGGGCTTTCCGGGGACCGGCCGTAAGTGCACTTTGTGCGGATATATCCCTCGTGCGTACTGCAACCAGTCCCCGCCGTATGGTTAAATCTGCGCATGAATGACACGACAGCTTCTTCCGCGGACGCCCGCGGCGCGCGGCACAGCCGCCTCAGTGCGGATGATTGGGCACAGGCAGCGCTGGACCTGATCGCAGAGCAGGGGGTGGGTGCGGTGGCGGTCGAGCCGCTGGCCCGGCGCCTGGGCGTGACCAAGGGCAGCTTCTACTGGCACTTCCCCTCGCGCGATGCACTGCTGCAGGCGGCGCTGGAGCGCTGGGAAGTGGTCGAGCAGCAGCAGGTCTTCGGCAGCCTGGAAGAAGTCCCCGACCCGCGCACGCGCCTGCGTGCGCTGTTCCAGCTGGTCGCGCACGAGGTCACCCCGCACGTGATCTACAGCGAACTGCTCAAGGCGCTGGACAACCCGATGGTGCGCCCGGTCATCGACCGCGTGTCGCAGCGGCGCATGGAATACCTGATCGCCTCGTTCCGCCAGGCCGGCCTGAGTTCCACCGATGCCCGCCATCGCGCGCGCCTGGCCTATGCCGCCTATGTCGGCTTCCTGCAGCTGTCGCTGCAGCTGCAGCAGCCCAAGCAGGCCCGCGAGGACTTCGAGGCCTACGTCGAGCACGTGATCGAGACGTTGATCCCGGGCAACTGACGGCATCAACGCGAGCCGATAGGCGGGTTGTCAGCGGACGGGGATCACGTCGAAGGCGATGCTGATCCGTGGCGAGGGCCCTTGGTAGGCCACCGTATTGTGGAAAAAGTACGACGGGAACGTCACCAGCGTCCCTGAACCCGGCACCAGCCGGTGCTCTAGGTCCGGGCTCTGGAACGGAAGCCCCTCCTGCGGGTGGCCGAACAGCAGATTGCCGGCTGCCGGCGTGGTCGGCTGACCCGCATCCACGTAGAACACGCCACTGAGCCAGCCGGCTGGATGGATGTGCGGAGCTTGGTGGCCGCCCTGGTCCAGCACCGTGATCCATGATTGCAGTCGCCAACGAGGGGGATGGCCCCTCATCCACGGGTGGTTGGACAGGCGAGCGGCAGCGTTCAATGCGCGCATGCGTGACTGGACGGCCTTCAGTAACAACTGTTCGAATCGCCGCAGTTCGGGATCATGCGACAGGTCGAGCATCGGGCTTTGCCGCCCGCGTGAAGTGGAGCGGCCGGCGGGCTCCCAGATCAGATCTTCATGTGCCAGGGTGAGTTCGCGCAGCGCTGACAGGTCAATCATTGCATCGGCCAACGCATCGTCACTATCCAGCAGATGGTTGTAGTCCATCAGCTGCTCCACGCGGGCATGGTCGCCAAGCTCCTTGCCGGTCATGTACAGCCCGGCAAGGGCGGTCTGGTCGCCGGGATCGAATTGCAGTACACGCTGATAGAGAGTGTCGGCCCGTTGGATATCGCCCTGTGCCAACAGGCACAGCGCATAGTCGGTCAGGGCAGCCGGGTCGTTGGGCGTGGCAGACATCACCCTTTGGTGGACATCGGCCGCGGCCTGTAACTGCCCGGTCTCGCGCAATGCATTGGCGATGCCTCGCAGGATGACGGGATCGCCGGGACGCAGGCGTTCGGCACGCTGCAGGTTTTCCAATGCAGCCTGTGGCCGGCCGGAACGTGCATGGATCAGCCCAATGTTGGTCCATGTGTCTGCACTGGCCGGCTCCAGGTGGCTAAGCAGTTCAAAGTCGGCCAGTGCCTGTTCCATTCGCTCCATGCGGAAAAACACCAAACCGCGATTGAACAGCAGAGGAGGCACATGCGGTGCGACCTGTAGCGCTACGTCGAAATCCTCCAATGCCTGCAGGTTGCGCTGGGCGATCACATGCAGCATGCCACGCAGGAAGCGTTGTTCGGGATCATGGGGCGTGAGGGACAACGCTTGGTCCAGCAGCAGCCTTGCCGTTTCCATCTGTCCTTGTTGGATCAGTGCGCGTATCTGCTCTGTGCTGGTCGCGGGGGCGGGCATAAGGGTATGTGGGAGGCGTTCAGTGGCTCAGATGCTGGAGTATGGCGGTCTCGATGGCAGCGGCTGATCGACGCGGGTCGAACAGACCATGTTTGCTCACTTGTCGACGCAGGTGGTCCCGGAGGGTGTGCAGCGCGTCCGGGGATCGAGCCAGTCGGACCGCGCGTTCAATGTAGTCCCCGACATCGCGACAAACCAGCGCGTCCATGCCAAGGAAACGATTGAGGCTGGCACTGAGCCGGGACAGCGGCTGCGGACCGTCGATGCTCAGTACCGGCAGGTCGTTGCCAATGGCATGGATCGCGGTCGCGCCGGCTTGGTACTGGAAGGCGTCGAGGAAGAGGTCACAGGTGGCAGCGCGGTCGGATTGTGCTTCCAGGTCGATCTTGTCCACCAGGTGCAGGCGATCTTCGGGGCCATTGCATGCCCTCCACTGCACGAGGAAGCCCGGGCGCGCCGCGGCCGGTAGGTACACCATCAGGTGCGCCTCATCGGCTTGGGTGAGAATCCTGCTCCAACTGTGGATCAATGCGGCGGATAGCTTGTAGGTGTTGTTGAAGCTGGCCAGTACAACCGCATTCTCGGGCAGGCAGAAGCGTGCACGGTCACGGATACCGCGGCGCACCGGAGCCGCAGGGAACAATGTGCCCTGCAGGCGGATGATCCTGTCCGTGTAGAGCCATTCGGCGTCGACAGGCTGGATGTTCGCGTCCAGCAACACCCCATCCAGCCATGTGGCGTGCTGCCCGTGCACGAAGCCCAGCCAGCCCCATTGGAGGGGAGCAGGCCGTCGGCATAGAACGCCCGGGCGTGCACCCAGGGTGAAGCCGGCCATGTCGATGAGTACATCGATCCGGTCTTCGGCGATATGCGCGGCAAGGCTGGCGTCGTCCAGCGTGGCGGCATCAAGGAACCGGTCAAATCCCTCTATCAGTCCGGGTGAAGGGAGCTCGTTGCTCAACGAGTAACCAAACACCTCGAAGCGGGAACGGTCATGCGCGGCGAAATGGCGGCTCACCAATGTGCCGACGGCATGTTCACCAAAGTCGGCGGACAGGTAACCGATGCGTATCCGCTGCATCGGTTGGGCGGGCCGGACTCCGATGCTGCACCGCGGGGTCGTGGCGTGGCTGCTGGCGATGGCCTGGCCATGGCGTCGGATGGCCTCGGCCTTGAGTGGCTCCGGGATCGCCAAGGTGGAGAGCAGGAAAGGCTCCGGTGCAGCGGGGATGGCCTGCTTGTCCGAGAGCAATGCAGACAGCGCATGCACGCTGTCCTGTTGCCGATCATGCAGGCACATCATCGCTTGGCAATGTGCCAGTTGTGCCAACACATCGGCGCGTCCGGGCATCATGCGCGCGGCTGCCTCGAAGTCGTGCAATGCAGCCTGCGTCCGACCGGCGAGCATATGGCAGAGGGCGATGTTGAGCACCTCGGTCGGTTGCTGCCTGGCTGCCTGCCGGTAGGCATGGATAGCTTCATCCCAACGGCGCAGGGCCTGCAGCGATTCTCCAAGATAGTGCCAAGCTTCGCCGAAGTCAGGTTCCAGCGTGAGCGCCTGCTGCAGTGGAGCTCGTGCGGCTGCTGCCGCGCCCATGGAGTGCAGTGCACTTCCCAGCAGTAGCCAACCGAGTGAGCTGTCGGGATCCATGGACGTGATCTGCCGGGCGACCTCGATGGCCCGCGTGTACCGACCGGTTGCCCGCAGGCACAGCGCCAGGATGCAGAGTAGATCGACGTCGGCCGCCACGATGACTTCAGGCCGATCAAGCAGGAGTATCGCCTCGGCCTGCTTTCCACCTTGCATCAGCAGCACGCCATAGTCCCGGCGAAGCCTGCGATCATCGGGAGTAGCGTCCAGCGCATTTCGATACGCGTCGGCGGCGGCGTCCAGCTGCCCGGCCGCATGCAGCTCTCGGGCATGCGCGGCTTCACTCATGACCGATCTCCAGCGTCCAGCCCATTGGCATCGTGTCCCGGTACATCAGCTTGCCGGTTCGACAGGGAAGGCCGCTGGCAGCGAACCGCTGCACGACATCCTGGAGTGCTGCCCCATCCAGCACCGCTTCCAGCATCAGACCCAGACGTGCTTGTTCATCCTGTGCCCATGCGCGCAACGCCTGTACTGCCGTCGTGGCATCGTCAGGTGATTGCCATGGCTGCTGCAGCATGCGTCCCAAGGCCTGTGCGGTGGTTTGCAGCACTTGAGCATCGGGCGAAAGCTCAATCCGTTCCATCAGCTGGGTTGCCGCAGCGTTGAAGGCCGTGCGCGCGGACTCTGCTGCAGGATCCAGCGACAAGCGCCTGCGCGCGGGTGCATCGGTGGCCTGGGCGATATGCCACAACAGGCGGGTACAGGCATCGAAGACGTCGCTTTCCTGCAGGAGCCAGTGGCAGGCCTCCCATTGGCTGCGACTTATCGTATGGATAAGGGAGTCTTCGCTGTGCATGACAAGCGCTGCCCGGCCATGCGTTCCGATCACACGCAGGATTTCGGTGATCGCCAGATCGCGTGGTGCGTATTCGAAGGCGAATTGCGAGCAGATCAGATCTGCCGCCCCATCCCCGAACGGGAGTTCGGTCATCGACGTGTTGGGATGGAAGGCGATGCCTTGGTACGTACATGACCGGGCATCGATGCTGCCTGGAGGGTCGATATCGGCGATGTCGACGCCATGCAGTTGCCAGTGCAGGTTGCGTGCTTGTGAAATCGACTGCGCCAGCAGTGGAATTGCGCCGTTCCCGGTGCCGACATCGATGATCCGGGCGCCTTCATGCAGTGGTTCGAACTGCCGTAGCCAGAAGCGGGCAAAACCATCGTCGTAGTTTCCGTCTATGCCGGATGCGCAGGAGTGCAGTACCCCGGTTCGCCAGAGTCGTGTCCATGGCGCTGCCGCGCGGTGATGATCGGTTGCGTTGGACATCGGAAAAAGTGGGTTGAATTGATTTGACAGCTTGCGTGAGAGCGTCAACCAGTTCAAGCCGGCCGCGGAAGCATGGGATGTGACTGCAGTTTTGGGTCTAGGTGTCTTTGCGAGCCACCAAAAAAGAACGACCCGCCGAAGCGGGCCGTCCAAAGTGAGAGGCTTCTGCTCAGATGATCAGAAGTTCTGCTCGTAACGCAGGTACGGGGTGCGGCCCCAGATGTTGTAGATGGTGTTGATGTAGTTCGGGAAGCCGATGGCAGTGGAGAACTGCGGCATCTTGTTGGCAACGTTGCGGACACCCAAGGTGATGCGGGCATTCCACGGGGTGGCAACACTGGCCTGGACGTCGACGGTGGTCTGCGCGCTGAAGTTGGTCGCGCGGGTACCGCTGTCATGCTTGCCGATGTAGTTGCCGATCACGTTGGCCGACCAGTCGCCGCTGTTCCAGCCCAGGCCCAGCTGGGCACGGTCCTTCGGGTAACGGAACTTGCCCGCGCGCTCCTGGGTACCTGCGCCCACCGGAGTGAAATCGAACTCCAGGGTATGCGACCAGGCCAGCTTGGTGGTGAACGCACCGATGCTGGTGGTGTCGTAACGGTAGTTGGCTTCGAAGTCCAGGCCACGCGAAGTCTGCATGGCGCCGTTGTCGGTCGGCAAGCGGATCAGCTGGGCCGGACCCGGCAGCACGGTGCCGCCCGGTGCGGTGATGGCCGGGCCACGGTCAACGCCGTACAGCGGTACACCCTGGTCGCCGTAGCGGAAGGCCAGTGCGCGCGGAATGGTACCGATGATGTTGGTGATCTCGATGTCGTAGTAATCCAACGCCACCGACAGTGCGTCATTCGGGCTCCAGACCACACCCAGGCCCCAGTTGGTGGACTCTTCGGGCTTCAGGTTCTTGTTGGACAGCTGCAGCCAGGTGTACTGCAGGCCGCTGTTGCAGGGGTTGACCGGGTACGGCTGGTAAGAGGTGTTGCCCGATGCCGCGCGATAGGCGGCCAGCGCCTGGCAAGCCAGTTCGTCACCACCGGCGTGCGGAATGGTCGCATCCGGCTCGGAGGCCAGGTTGGTGGACGACGGAGCGTTGTGCAGGTCCGACAGGGTCGGGGCACGGAAGCCCTTGCCCCACGAGCCGCGCACCAGCAGCGAGTCGAGCGGACGGAACTCCAGCGAGACGCGCGGGGAGAACTTGCCGCCCACATCGCTGTAGTCATCGTAGCGGCCGGCCAGCGTGACATTCAGGGAGTCGAGCACCGGCAGCAGGGTTTCGAAATAGACCGCGCCGTAGCTGCGATCACCGTTGGTGCCTGCGCCGGCGGAGCCGAACACGTTGCCAGCGGCACTCTGTGCGTCATACAGCTGGCTCAGGGCGTCCTTGCGGTACTCGAAGCCGGTCACAAAGCCTGCGGTGCGATCGCCGATCTTGAACAGGTCGAACGAGATGTTGCCGTCGATGCCCTTGGTCTTGTTGACCGATTCAACGTAGACGGTGTGGCCGATCTTGCCGGCAGACGCTGCCACGCTCGGGTGGGTCGGATCGAACGGGTTGAACTGGCCGGAGTCGATCAGTGCCTGCAAGGTGCTGCCGATGCCGTAGTTCAGGCCAACGCTGGACTGCGACGAGTTGCCGTAGTTGGCTGCGACTTCCCAGTCGGCGCCGCCGAACAGTTCGGTCGTGCCGCGCAGGCCCAGGGTGTAGTCACGCAGGGTGTCCTTGCGGTGCGAGTCACGGGTGCCCAGCGGAGTGAAGCGGTAGTACAGGGTGCCGGCTTCGCCGAACGGGTTGAACGGGTTGTTCGCGGCAATCGTCGGCAGCTTGCCCGGACCGTTGCCGTTGTTGTCCACCGGAGCCGATGCATACACACCCAGGCTCTTGGTTTCCGAGGTCAGGCCGCGGAAGAACATGGTGGTGTTGTCGGTGATGTTGTAGTTGCCGTTCACCAGCAGGGCGTTACGACGCAGCGACGCCTCGTTGGCCGAAGTAGCGCCGTGGTCGAAGCCGCAGGTGGTGGGGCTGGTACGGATGCTGTTCTCGAACGTGTCGCAGTTGGCGACGCTGCGCGTGCCATTGGCGTTGGAGAACGTTGCCGACGAGTTGTATGCGCTGGTGGGCCAGGCGATGCCGGCACCGGTGACAATGTCCTTGATCTCGCGGTTGTACATCATCTCGCGGTCCTGGTGATCCAGAACGAAAGTGATGTTGCCGCGGTCGGAGCTGATGCCTGCCGAGGCGCTGCCGGTGGTGCCGGCCGGGCCAACCTTCGGGCTTTCGTAGCCCAGCTGGATGCTGGCGCCCTCGTAGTCCTTGCGGGTGATGATGTTGACCACACCGCCGATAGCGTCGGAGCCATACACCGCACCGGCGCCTTCGCGCAGGATTTCGATGCGTTCGATCGCCGAGGTCGGGATCATGTTGATGTTGGCTGCGCCGCCGGCCAGTGCGCCGGACGGGGTGATGCGACGGCCGTCCAGCAGGACCAGGGTGTAGGCGGAGCCGAGGCCGCGCATGCTGATGGTGGCCTGCGAGCCGGTTGCCGAACCCGAGGATTCACGTGCCGAACCGAACGAGTTGTAGACGTTGTTGCGCAGGAAGTCCGCCACCGAGATTTCACCGGCCGCCTGGATGTCCTGGCGGGTAACAACGGTGACCGGGTTCGGGCCTTCCACATCGGTGCGCTTGATGCGCGAGCCGGTGACTTCGATGCGGTCCAGGTTGGTGGCATTGCCGGACTGCGCTTCCTGTGCCAGCGCGGTACCTGCCGGCAGGACGCTGGCAGCCAGCGCGATGACGACTGCATCGCGCAGTTTGTTCGACTTGCAATTCATTTGGTCTCTCTCTCTGCCAAGTGGGCTTGGGTGTTGCCAGTGCGCCCGGGGGATCCGAAGAGCGGATCCAAAACCGCAGGCTTGGTTCGATACTACTTGCGAGAGCAAAGAAATTAAAGATTGGTTAAGGATTTTTGCTTATTTACAATTGCCAGCTAAGTGCTTGAATTTCATGGATAAAACAAAAACGCCCCTTTCGGGGCGTTTGTTATCAGGTGAAATGGTAACTGTGGTTACAAGTCCTGCTCGTAACGCACGTACGGTATCGCACCGTCGTCGTTGCTCTCATTGCGGGGCGAGAACGGGTTCTTGCCGCGGGTGATGACGTTCTCCGCACCGACGGTCAGCTGGCCGCTCCACGGGGTGCGCCAGGTGATGCCCAGGCCGAGCCCTTCCCACTTGCTGCTGCCGGGGGCATCGACCACGCGGCCGATGACGTTGGCGCTGAAGGCGCCGTAGCCACCGCCCACGCTCAGGCTCTTGCTGTCCCACTGGTCGACGATGGCCGGGGAGGCGTCACTGAGCGGTACCAGGCGGGCCTTGGCCAGGGTGCCGCCGATCGAGACGAAGCCTTCCCTGCCGATGTTCTTCTGCCCGAACACGGTCAGGTCGTTCTGCTCGACCCGGGCCGCGCCGGAACGGCTGCCACCGGCCAGCCAGGCCGGCAGGGTGTCGCGGCCGGTGCCGGCGGTGACGCCGATGCGGCCGCCGGGACGGTTGAAGGCGGTGGTGGCGGAGATGTGATGGCCGTTGTCGTCGTCATCGTCGCCCAAGCTTGCCAGCATGCAATGGCTGGCCAACCCGCTGATGCTGCTGCCGCGGCTGCTGTTGCATAGCAGGCCCAGCGAGTCGCCGGAGGACAGGCCAAACGCGGCATCCAGCGAGCTGCGGCCGAAATTCCAGCGGGCACCGGCACGCTGTTCGCCGGTCGGCTCCAGGTAGAGCAGGGCCTCGACCTTGCCACTGCCGCGGTTCCAGACCGGCAGGACGGTGCTGTCGGTGCGCGGCTTGCTCTGCGCATGCACGCCCGTGATCGCGCCAAGGGCGATCATCAAGGCAAGCGGCAGGCGCAGGAAGGCGTTCATGGACTCACTCTGACCCCGGATGCGCGGGGAAGTTCCCGGCGCGTGAGCCATTGATCCTATGGTGTTTATGGTTTCTTAACAAGTCCTCGTCCTCCCCAGAACGTAAACTCGCAATCCCTTATTGCAACCGCTCGGGGGCGGGCTGCTGGGCCGGTGTAGAAGCGAACAATACGCCGAATTCCGTCAAAGGGAAGTGGTATTGGCGGCCACAGAACTCGCAGCGGACCTCGACCTGGCCGGTGGCCTCGGCGGCGGCCCGGGCCTCCTCCTCGCCCAAGGACTGCAGCATGGCCTCCACCCGCTCGCGCGAGCAGGAACAGCCGAAGCGCAGGGGCTTGTCGCCCATCAGCTGGGGGTGCTCCTCATGGAACAGGCGGTGCAGCAGTTCGGCGCCGGGCAGGGCCAGCAGTTCCTCGCGGCCCAGGGTGTCGAACAAGGCGCCGACGCGTACCCAGCCGTCCTCGTCGCCGGCATCGCCGGGCAGCTTCTGCAGCAGCAGGCCGGCGGCGTGCTCGCCGTCGCAGGCCAGCAACAGGCGGGTCGGCAACTGCTCGGAATGGCGGAAATAGTCCTCGAAGGCGTCGTCCAGGGTGTCGCCGCTGAGGTTGACCAGGCTCTGGTAACGCTGCGGTTCGCGCGGGTCCAGGCCCGGGTTTTCGATGGTGATCGCCAGCAGGGTGCCTTCGCCGAGCCCGCTCAGGCTGGACGGCGCGTCCTCGCCCTCGGCCAGCTGGGCGATGCCGCGCAGGGTGCCGGCGGAGGTGCATTCGGTGAACAGCGCGCGCAGCGCGGAGCTGCTGCGCAGCTGGATCGACAGCCGGCCATCGACCTTGGTGTGGCCGGTGAACAGCGCCGTGGCCACGCTGGCCTCGCCGAGCAGCCGCGCGGCGGCGGGCGGGTAGTCGCCGTGGGACAGGATTTCGCGCCAGCTTTCACCCAGACGGACATGGACGCCACGGACGCCGGCGTCGGGCAGGAGGAAGCGGGTGAGGAGGTCGGAGGTATCGGTCATGGGGACGGCATCTGCGCGAGGTGGGGGCCGGTGCCGGATAATGCGCCGGTCGATGGAATCTGCAAGGTGGGTCTTCAATGGGGGCGGAGCAGGACGAGCGCAAGGTCGCGCCGGAACAGGGGGGGGCGGCCCGACGCCGGCGCGGCTGGTGGTGGTGGATGTGGCGGGTGCCGGTGGCGCTGGCGTTGTTCAGCGTGCTGCAGGTGCTGGCGTTGCGCTTCATCGACCCGCCGTTCTCCACGGTGATGCTGTTCCGGCAGGTGGAGGCCCTGGCGCAGGGCGAATGGGGGTTCCGGATCCATTACCAGTGGCGGGACCTGGACCAGATGGCGGCCAGCGTGCCGATCTCGCTGGTGGCTGCCGAGGACCAGCGGTTCCCCGAGCACAACGGCTTCGACCTGCAGGCCATCGAGAAGGCGCGGGCAAACAATGCCAAGGGCAAGCGCCTGCGCGGGGCCAGCACGATCAGCCAGCAGACCGCCAAGAATGTGTTCCTGTGGCAGGGGCGCAGCTGGCTGCGCAAGGGGCTGGAGGTCTGGTACACAGTGCTGATCGAGGCGTTGTGGTCCAAGCAGCGCATCATCGAGGTCTACGCCAACGTCGCCGAATTCGGTGACGGCATCTACGGCGTGCAGGCCGCCTCGCGCAGCTACTGGAACAAGGACGCCTCGCAATTGAGCGCGGCCGAAAGCGCACGCCTGGCCGCAGTGCTGCCGTCGCCGCGGCGCTACAGCGCGGCCCGCCCCGGTCCTTACGTGCAGCGCCGCGCAGCCTGGATCCAGCGCCAGGCCCGGCAGTTGGGCGGAGCGGACTATCTGGAGGCGGGCGATTGAGCCGGCGGCCTGCGTAGAATCGGGCCATGAATCCCGCTGATCGCCTGACCCTTGTCATCACCGCCTTCAACGAGCAGGACGCGCTGCCGCTGCTGCATCCGCGGCTGTGCGCGCAGCTCGATGCGATGGCGGACGTGGATGGCCGCATCCTGTACGTGGACGACGGCAGTTCCGATGCCACCTGGGCGGTGATCGAGCAGTTGGCGCAGGATGACCGGCGCGTGGCCGCACTGCGGCTGTCGCGCAATTTCGGCAAGGAGATCGCGCTGACCGCCGGGTTGGATGCGGTGGAGGAAGGCGCGGCGATCATGCTGGATGCTGATGGCCAGGATCCGCCGGAGCTGATCCCGGAGTTCGTCGCGCTGTGGCGGCAAGGCTACGACGACGTGCACGGCACGCGCTGGGCACGCGACGGCGATGGCTGGATGAAGCGGGCGACCGCGGCGGTGTTCTACCGCCTGATCGGTCGCCTGTCGAAGACGCCGATTCCGGCCGATACCGGTGACTTCCGCCTGCTCTCGCCACGCGCGCTGGCCGGCTTGCGGCAGCTGCGGGAGCGGCAGCGTTTCATGAAGGGATTGTTCGGCTGGGTGGGTTACCGCCGCATCGCCTTGCCGTACCGGCGTGGCGAGCGCATCGCCGGGCGCAGCAAGTTCGGTTTCTGGAAATTGTGGAATTTCGCGCTGGAAGGCATCACCAGCTTTTCCACCGCGCCGTTGCGCGCGGCGACCTACCTGGGCCTGTTCACCGCGGCCAGTGCATTCGTGTTCGGTACCTGGGTGGTGGGCAAGGCCGCGCTGTACGGCGACCGGGTCGCCGGCTGGCCGACGATGATGGCGGTGATCCTGTTCCTGGGCGGGGTGCAGCTGATCGCGCTGGGCCTGATCGGCGAATACTTGGGGCGCCTGTACATGGAGGCCAAGCAGCGGCCTTTGTACCTGGTCGACACATGGCGCCCGGCGAACGTGGCAGTATCGGCAGCACCGATCAGCGCAGGAGAACGCCATGCAGACCGTTCGACAGTTGCTGGGGAGCAAGTCCCCTGAGATCCACGCGGTGCGGCCCGAATCGGCCGTGATCGACGCCATCCGCCTGATGGCGCAGAAGGGCATCGGCGCGGTGCTGGTGATGAATGGGCCGAAGCTGGTCGGCATCCTGTCCGAGCGTGACTACGCGCGCAAGATCGTGCTGATGGACCGCTCCTCGGCGACCACGCCGGTGCAGGAGATCATGACCGCCGAGGTGGTGACCGTGGCGCCGACGGTCAGCGTCGAGCAGTGCCTGGAGCTGGTCACCCAGCGCCGCATACGCCACCTGCCGGTGCTGGAGGGCGGCGAGGTGGTCGGCGTGATTTCCATCGGCGACCTGGTCAAGTCGGTCATCGAGCAGCAGCGCCGCGAGCTGGGCCAGTTGCAGGAATACATCACCCAGGGCTGAGCGGTCCGGTGGCGGGTGCTACCGGGCGTAGTGCCCGCCGCAGTTGGCGTCCTTGCCCGGCCCGGTTTCCAGGGTGGCCAGCAGCGCGGCCGGTGGGGCGATGCTGCCCAGCGTGAGGGCGATCGCTCCGCGGATGCCCAGCGCCTTGAAGTCGGGGCGGAAGGACGGGTCCTTGAATGTACCGCCGATGCGCAGCGGCGAACGCAGGGCGAGGATGCTCATGTCCTTTGGCCGCGGCCGCAGCAGCAGGTCCAGGTGTTCCTGGCGCAGGCTGACCGTGCCCTCGCCGACGACCAGCGTGTCGGTGGTGTCGAAGGCCAGCGCGCGCGCCTGCATCAGCCCGTCCTGCACGCCGAAGTCGGCGAAGGCGCAGCGCAACGGGATCTGTTTGTCACCGGTGAACAGGAATTTCACCGATTCGGCGATATCCAGCCCGGCCAGTTCCATCAGCAGGTTGCCGATGTGGCCGCGGCCCATGCCGATGGCGACGTTGCCGTCGCTGCTGCCGAGCATGGCGGCCACGGAATTACCGGTCCCGCTGAGCTGGACGCGGCCGCTGATGCCACCGGAGGCCTGTTCGGCCAGCTTGGCATCGGGGAACAGCCGGCCCAGCTGCACGTTGCGCAGGTTGGCATCCAATGCGGTGGCGATCTGCGGGCGACGGGCATCCATGCGCAACGTGCTGCGGATATGCCCGCCGGCCACGCCGAAGTCCAGCGGCTCCAGCCGCAGCAGGCCATGGTCGAGCAGCAGGTGTGCGTCCATGTCATCCAGCGGCAACGACGGCGCATTGATGCGGCGTGCCTTCCAGCGCACATCGGCATCCATCGCG
Organism: Stenotrophomonas capsici; assembly: GCF_034961085.1. Lineage (NCBI taxonomy): Bacteria > Pseudomonadati > Pseudomonadota > Gammaproteobacteria > Lysobacterales > Lysobacteraceae > Stenotrophomonas > Stenotrophomonas capsici. The sequence continues at coordinate 305,585 of NZ_JAYFUH010000249.1, forward strand.
CGCAGCTTGCCGAGGTCATAGGCCTTGTCCGGCAGCACGGTGGGCCTGGCCGCCAGGCGCGCGGCCTCGGCCTTCTGCCGGGCGTTGGCCGACTCCTCGCCGCCGGTCTTCGGTGGTGCACCGACGAAGCCGGCCAGGTCGTCGAAGTCCAGCCGCTGCGAGAGCAGGTTGGCCTGCAGTCGCGGTCGTTCACCGCCGGTCTCCACCTGCACGTCACCGCCCAGGTCGCTGTTGCCCACCACGCCGGTGAAGCCGGTGTAGCGCCAGCGCTGGTGATCGCGCGCGAGCTGGCCGTTCAGCCGGTACGGCGGGGAAGACGGGATGGCGATGCCGATCAGCGGGTAGAGCTCGTCCAGGTCCTGGCCGCTGAGCTGGAGCTGCAGGTTGAACACCTGCAGTTGGAAGGGGTTGGTCAGGCTGCCGCTGGCGCGCGCACGGGTGGCACCGGCACGGGCATCGAGCGCGATCCGGAACGGGGTGTCGCTATGGGTGAGTTCCAGCGGCGATTCGGTGGTGCCGCGCATCGTGAACGCGGCACCGCGCCAGTGGCCGTTGCCTTCCACGTGAAGGGGCGGGGCGGCATCACCGTGGGAAGGCTTGCCGCTCTGCAGGTCGAGCGCGACATCGGTGCGTCCGGCAGCGTCGACGAAGCGCAGCTTGCCGGCGTCGATGCGCAGGCGCTTGAGCTGCAGCGCGCTGTTGCCACCGCTGCCGCCGAGGACGTCCCAGTTGCCGGGCTGGCCTTGGCTAGGAGCGGTCTGCAGCAGCACATCCGGATGGGTCAGGCGGATTTCCGGCAGCTGGACGCTGGCACGCAGTAGCGGCAGCAGGCGGATGTCGACCTCGACCCGCCGTGCGCGTGCCATTTCCGGTTGGCGGGCCCACGGTGCATTGGCGAACGTGATGCCATCGCCACGCACGGTGGTGGTGCGCCCCAGCGTCACGTCGAGGTTGTCGATATGCAGGGCGCGGCCCGTGCGTGCCTGCACTGCGCGTTCCAGCGGTGCCTTGAACCAGTTCCAGTCCCATAGCAGGAACAGGGCGAGCAGTGCGCCAAGCAGGGCCACCAACACGGCGAGCAGGCGTTTGCCGGGGCGTGCAGGCCAGCGTGAGGGGCGCGTCTTCGGTTGGGCGGACGGGCTGTTCACGCGCCCATGGTTGCCGCTCAGCAGTGCAGGGCGCGCGAAGCATTCATTGTCGTGGCGTGCATGTTCCGTTGCCGGCGCGTATGCACCTGCGGGGCATCGCCGGCCGGCGGGCGCACCCGATCAAAGCAGCAGCGCGGTCACCGCGACGAAATGGCAGACGCTGCCGCCGATCACGAACAGGTGCCAGATGGCGTGCGAATACGGGACCTGCTCGCGATGGTAGAAGAAGGTTCCCAGCGTGTAGAACACGCCGCCGCCGAACAGCCAGCCGATGGTCCACCCGTCCAGCGAGGCCCACATCGGCTTGATCGCCACCACCACCAGCCAGCCCATGGCGATGTAGATGGCCGTGGACAGCTTCTTGAAGCGGCCGGTGTAGAACAGCTTGAACACCACGCCGAACAGCGCCAGTGCCCAGATCGCACTGAACAGGCCCCAGCCCCACGGACCGCGCAGGCCGACCAGGGTGAAGGGCGTGTAGGTGCCGGCGATCAGCAGGTAGATCGCGCAGTGGTCGAAGATCTTCAGCCGGCCCTTGGCCACCGGATGCTGGATGGCGTGGTACAGGGTGGAGGCGGTGTACAGCAGCAACAGGGCGACACCGAAGACGATGGCGCTGCCCAGCTCCCAGCCATCCCCGTAGATGGCGGCCAGGGTGATCAGCACGGCGCCGCCGGCCAGTGCGGTGACGGCGCCCAGCCCGTGGGTCAGGGCGCTGGCGATTTCTTCCCGGATCGAAACAGCTGTGGTCATGTGCGACTGCCGCGGGCGGTGGGGAAGCCCGATGGCAGCTATTAAAGCAGGGAACGGGCCGGGAGCGGGAACCGGAACGGGACAGCCGCTCCCGTTCCCCTTCGCGCAGGGCGGTCCTTCCGCCCTCAATCCACCGAGACGGTATGCGCCGCTTCGCGGGTAGCGGAGAAACGCACGTCCGGCGCGCGTTCCTCGGCCAGCTGCAGGTTGACCCGGGTCGGGGCCAGGTACACCAGGTGGCCGGAGGCGTCGACGCTGAGGTTGTTGGCGTTCTTCTCGCGGAACTCCTCCAGCTTCTTGGCGTTGCTGCAGGTGACCCAGCGCGCGGTGGTGATCGAGACCGGCTCGAACACCGCTTCCACGCCGTACTCGTCCTTCAGGCGGTAGGCGGCCACGTCGAACTGCAGCACGCCGACCGCGCCGAGGATCAGGTCGTTGCTCATCAGCGGGCGGAAGAACTGGGTGGCACCTTCCTCGGACAGCTGCGCCAGGCCCTTCTGCAGCTGCTTGAGCTTGAGCGGGTCCTTCAGGCGGGCGCGGCGGAACAGTTCCGGGGCGAAGTTGGGGATGCCGGTGAAGGTGACCGCTTCGCCTTCGGTGAAGGTATCGCCGATGGAGATGGTGCCGTGGTTGTGGATGCCGATCACGTCGCCCGGCCAGGCCTCGGCGGCGATCTCGCGGTCGCTGGCCATGAAGGTCAGCGCGTTGGCCAGCTTCATTTCCTTGCCGCTGCGCACGTGGAAGGTCTTCATGCCGGCGCTGAACCTGCCCGAGCACACGCGCATGAAGGCCACGCGGTCACGGTGCTGCGGGTCCATGTTGGCCTGGATCTTGAACACGAAGCCGCTGAGCTTGTCTTCCTGCGGGGCCACGTCGCGGCCGGTGGTGGCGCGTGCCTGCGGCGCCGGCGCGTGCTCGACGAAGAAGTCCAGCAACGGCTGCACGCCGAAGTTGTTCACGCCCGAGCCGAAGAACACCGGGGTCTGCTCGCCGCGCAGGTAGGCGTCCTTGTCGAACGGATGGCTGGCGCCCTGCACCAGCTCCAGTTCGTCGCGCAGGTCGGCCAGCATCTTCTCGCCGATCTTCCCGGCCAGGCCGGGTGCATCGATGGACGGGAAGATGGTGGAGTCCTGGCGGGTGAAGTTGCGGCCCGGTTCGTACAGGTGCACTTCGCCGGTGAGCAGGTGGACCACGCCCTTCAGGCGCTGGCCCATGCCGATCGGCCAGGTGACCGGGGCGCACTGGATGCCGAGCACGGTTTCCACTTCATCCAGCAGCTCGATCGGGTCCTTGCCCTCTCGGTCGAGCTTGTTGATGAAGGTCATGATCGGGGTGTCGCGCAGCCGGCAGACTTCCATCAGCTTGATGGTGCGCTCTTCCACGCCCTTGGCCACGTCGATGACCATCAGCGCCGAGTCCACCGCGGTGAGCACGCGGTAGGTGTCCTCGCCGAAGTCGGCGTGGCCAGGGGTATCGAGCAGGTTGACGATCTTGTCTTCGTACGGGAACTGCATCACCGACGAGGTCACCGAGATGCCGCGCTCCTTTTCCAGCGCCATCCAGTCGGAGGTGGCGTGGCGGGCGGCCTTGCGGCCCTTGACCGAACCGGCCATCTGGATCGCGCCTCCGAACAGCAGCAGCTTTTCGGTCAGCGTGGTCTTGCCGGCGTCAGGGTGGGAAATGATGGCGAAGGTGCGGCGGCGCGCGGCTTCGGAGGCGACTTCGGACATGGTCGGGGGCGCCCGCCCGGGCGCAGCAGTAGACGAATGAACCGGCAATTATACCTGTCGGCCGGCCGCAACAGCGGCGGCCGCGCGCGCGGCGCGTTCAGTTCGGCGGCAGCGGGCGCGGGTTAGCGGTCCTCGCGCGGGAAGCGCAGTTCGCCGTTTGGGCTGTCCATGCGGAACGGCACCGATACCAGCGCCAGCCCGGTGTTGGCCTGCACCGCGAAATGCAGGTGCGGGCCGCTGCTGCGGCCGGTGTTGCCCGAGCGGGCCAGCACCTGGCCGACCTGGACCCGTTGGCCCGGGCGGACTTGCAGCCCGCCGGACTGCAGGTGGGCGTACAGGCCGATGCTGCCGTCGCCGTGCAGGACCCGGACCAGGCAGCCCTGCCCGGGCGAATCGGCGATCACCTGCATCACGGTGCCGGCGCGTGCCGCCAGCACAGGCGTGCCTTCCGGCAGCGGGAAGTCGACCGCGTGCAGGTTCTGCGGGTCGCCATGGCTGAAGCGCCCGCCGAACGCCTGGCTGACGCGGATGGCCGCCTGCCGGAAGGGCAACTGGTAGCGGTAGGCGTCGGGCCGGGCCGCAGGATCACCCGGGACTGCATCCAGCATCAGGCGCGCGCCACTGGCGTTGCCGGGCAGCCAGGTCAACAGGCGTTCCTCGTTGGCGGCGAGCAGGTGCGGCGGCACGGGAGCGTCCAGTCCGCGCAGCTGCACCTGAACCGGACCGGACAGCAGGTTGCGCGCGATCACCGCATGGCCGCCGCCGCGCGCCTGCAGGCGCAGGCTGGCGAAGTGGTCGGCCGGGGAAGTGGCCGGGATGGCCGGGGCGCCGCCGAGGTTCCAGCCCTGGCGCCAGCGTGCGCCGGGACTGGCGTCGCAGCCGAGGGAGAACAGCAGGAGGAGAGGGAGCAGCGTGGTTGGGCGCACGGTGAGGGGGCAGGCAGGGGGTAGTGGATTGTGCCTGCTTGGTTGCGTCGGAAACCTATCCATCTCTTTATTCGAATAAAGCGATTGACACGGACGCGGGGCGCTGGCATCGTAGCGCCACCATCGAGACCGGCAGAGGGACAGGCCCTTTGAAGCCGGGGCAACCAGCAGACGCGCAAGCGCCTGTGTTTGGTGCCAAATCCTGCGGTGACCACTGTGTCCGCCGAAAGATGGTTCGATCCGTACCCCGCGTACGGCGAACACGGGCCCGCGAAGCTCGATGGCTGCTCCTTACCGGATATCGCCATGCGTTTCGCCACTGCCATTGCCGCCCAGGAATTCCCCGCCGCTTCCCCGGACAGCGCTGAACGCGCCATTCCCGCCGTGCGCGGCGAGGTCGAGGTGCGCCTGGCGATGCGTCATGCAGGACAGCGCCTGCTGCGCCTGCGCTACGAACTGGTCGGCACGGCCGGTACGCCGGTGGTGCTGGTGGCCGGCGGCATCTCGGCGCATCGGCACATCGCCGCCAACAGTGGTTTCGGCGAGAAAGGCTGGGCCGAGGGGCTGGCCGGGGTGGGCCGCGCGCTGGATCCCAGCCGTCGTCGCCTGCTCGGCGTGGATTTCATCGGCGCCGACGGCGAGCTGGACGCGCCGATCGATACCACCGACCAGGCCGACGCGATCGCCGCGCTGCTGGACGCGCTGAAGATCGAACAACTGCACGGTTTCGTGGGCTATTCCTACGGCGCCTTGGTTGGTCAGCAGTTGGCCGTGCGCCACCCGCAGCGGCTGGCCAGGCTGATCGCGGTCAGCGGCGCACACCGCCCGCATCCGTATGCCTCGGCCTGGCGCGCGCTGCAGCGCCGCGCGGTGGCGCTGGGCCAGCTGCAGTGCGCCGAGACGCACGGGCTGGCACTGGCCCGCCAGTTCGCCATGCTCAGCTACCGCACGCCGGAGGAGTTCGGCGAGCGCTTCGACGCCGCGCCGGAAGTGGTCAATGGCCGCGTGCGCGTGGCCGCCGAGGACTACCTCGACGCCGCCGGCGTGCAGTACGTGGCCCGCACCCGCGTCAATGCCTACCTGCGCCTGTCCGAATCCATCGACCTGCACCGCGTCGACCCGGCTGCCATCGGCGTGCCGACCCTGGTGGTCGCCGTGGAAGGCGACCGCCTGGTGCCGCTGTCGGACCTGGTCACGCTGGTCGAGGGCCTGGGCCCGCGCGGCAGCCTGCGCGTGCTGCGCTCGCCCTACGGCCACGACGCCTTTCTCAAAGAAACCGATCGCATCGACGCGATCCTCGCCAACGCCCTTCGCCTGCCCGGAGAAACCGCATGAGCCTGTCCCACACTTCCGCTGTGTCCTGTAGCCGCGTCACCGCGGCCGTGCGTGCCGGCATCGACCGGGACACCGCCCACGGCGCGGTGACGCCGCCGATCGTGCTGTCGTCCAACTTCAGCTTCGACGGCTTCGGCAACAAGCGGCAGTACGACTACACCCGCAGCGGCAACCCGACCCGCGACCTGCTGGGCGAAGCCCTGGCCGAACTGGAAGGCGGCGCCGGCGGCGTGGTCACCGCCACCGGCATGGGCGCGATCAACCTGGTGCTCAATGCGCTGCTGCAGCCGGGTGACCGCCTGGTGGTGCCGCATGACGCGTACGGCGGCAGCTGGCGCCTGTTCAACGCGCTGGCCACCAAGGGCCATTTCGAGCTGGTCACCGCCGACCTGACCGACCCGCGCTCGCTGGCCGATGCCCTGGCGCAGCAGCCGAAGCTGGTGCTGATCGAAACCCCGTCCAACCCGCTGCTGCGCATCACCGACCTGCGCTTCGTGATCGACGCCGCGCACAAGGCCGGTGCCAAGGTGGTGGTCGACAACACCTTCCTGTCGCCGGCACTGCAGACCCCGATCGCGTTCGGGGCCGACGTGGTGCTGCATTCCACCACCAAGTACGTCAACGGGCACAGTGACGTGGTGGGCGGCGCGGTGATCGCCGCCGATGCCGAGGTCCACCAGCAGCTGGTGTGGTGGGCCAACGCGCTGGGCCTGACCGGTTCGCCGTTCGATGCGTTCCTGACGCTGCGTGGCCTGCGCACGCTGGATGCGCGCCTGCGCGTGCACCAGGAGAACACCCAGGCGCTGGTCGAGCTGCTGGTGGGCAATGAAGCGGTGTCCAACGTCTATTACCCGGGCCTGGAATCGCACCCGGGCCATGCGGTGGCGGCGCGCCAGCAGAAGGGCTTCGGCGCGATGCTGTCCTTCGAACTGGAGCCGTGCGACGGAGAGGACCCGCACGCAGCGGTGCGCGCCTTCGTCGATGGGCTGCAGTACTTCACGCTGGCCGAATCGCTGGGTGGCGTGGAGAGCCTGGTGGCGCACCCGGCGACCATGACCCATGCGGCGATGACCGCCGAAGCGCGCGCCAAGGCCGGCATCAGCGACGGCCTGCTGCGCCTGTCGGTGGGCATCGAGTCCAGCCAGGACCTGCTGGCCGACCTGCAGGCCGCCCTGGCCCGTGCGGCCAACGTGATCGCGCAGTCGCGGGATGCCTCCAAATGCAAGAAAACGGTGGATGCATGAGCGCGCAGCTGCGTCCGCAGGAAACCACGCAGGCCCGGCTGGTGCTGCTCGGCACCGGCACCGTCGGCTCGGCGTTCGTCAGTCGCTACCAGGCCCTGCAGCAGCGCCAGCTGAGCCTGCCGGCGTTGCACGTGGTGGCCAACTCGCGCATCGCGCTGGCCTGCGGTGATGCGCCCGATGCGGTGCTGTCACAGGCGCGCAATGCGCAGCGCGGTGAAGGCGAGCCCGTGCACCGGCAGGAAGTGGGGCGGCTGGTCGCCGGCGACATCGTGGTCGATGCCACGGCCAGCGAGGCGGTGGCCGCCGATCATGCGCAGTGGCTGGCGCAGGGCATCCACGTGGTGACGGCCAACAAGCTGGGCAACGGCACCGCGCTGGTGCGTGCCCGCGACATCCGCGCCGCCGCCGATCGCGGTGCCGCGCAGTACGGCGATGCCGCCACCGTCGGCGCCGGCCTGCCGCTGCTGCGCAGCATCCGCGCGCTGGTGGCAGGCGGCGACCATGTGCATGCGATCGAGGGCGTGCTGTCCGGGTCGCTGGCCTGGCTGTTCGACCGTTACGACGGCAGCCAGCCGTTCTCCGCCTGCGTGCGCGAGGCCGCCGCCGCCGGGTACACCGAACCAGACCCGCGCATCGACCTGTCCGGCGAAGACGTGCGGCGCAAGCTGCTGATCCTGGCGCGCGCGGCCGGCGTGCCGCTGGAGGCCGAACAGGTGCAGGTGGATTCGCTGGTGCCGTCGGCATTGGCCGCGTTGCCGGCGGCCCAGGTCGATGGCGCGCTGGAACTGTTGGACGCGCCATTGGCCGAGCGCCTGCAGCAGGCCCGTGCGCAGGGCCTGAAGTTGTGCGTGGTCGGGCGCGTGGACGCGCAGGGGGCCCACGTGGGCCTGCGCGCCTTGCCGGCCGATCATCCGCTGGCCGGTGGGCGCGGCACCGACAACCGCGTGGCGATCCACAGTGACCGGTACTGCGCCCAGCCGCTGTTGATCCAGGGGCCGGGGGCGGGTGCCGAAGTCACCGCCGCGGCATTGCTCGACGATGTGCTGGGGATCGTGCGCCGCTGAGCGACGCATGCCGGCTCGGTGCGGATGTGGGGCTGCAGGGCATGTACAGCGATGCGGGGTGACGGCGGGGGCGTGAGGCGGGGTTCCCCTCCCGGCCGAAGGGTTGGGGATCGGCGTTGGCCCCGGTACCCTGCGCCGGTGGCACGCTCCCTGCGTCGATGCCGCGTGTCCCGCGGCGGCTGCCGCCCCCTCAGGTGCGGGTTGCCCTGTCTGTCGATCGGGTGGTTCCGTGTCCAAGGGTGTGCTGGTTTCGTTGGTGGCGTCGCTGCTGTTCGGCGTGATGTATTACGGCAGCCCGCACCTGACACCGCTGCAGGGACAGGACATCTTCGGCTGGCGCGTGCTGTTCGCCGTGCCGCTGGTGGCGCTGATGCTGCGGGTGAGCGGCGAGCGCACGTTGATACCAGGCACCTTGCAACGCCTGCGCACCGACCGCCGGCTCTGGCTGGCGATGCCGGCCTGCGCGGCGATGGTCGGGGTGCAGTTGTGGTTGTTCCTGTGGGCACCGCTGCATGGGCGGGCGTTGCAGGTGTCGATGGGCTACTTCCTGCTGCCGCTGGTGATGGTGCTGGTCGGGCGCGTGGTCTATGGCGAACGCCTGTCGCCGCTGCAGCGGCTGGCGGTGGCCAGCGCCGCGTTCGGCGTGGGTTGGGCGCTGCTGCGCAACCACGGCCTGTCGTGGGAGATGCTGCTGGTGGCACTGGGCTACCCGGCGTACTTCCTGGTGCGCCGGCACCTGGACATCGCCCACCTGGGCGGCTTCTGGGTGGAGTTGGTGCTGTTGCTGCCGGTGGCGGGGTGGGCCGCGATCGGGGACGGCCAGGCGCTGCTGCAGATGCTGGCGCAACGCCCGGCACTGTATGCATTGATCCCGTTGCTGGGCGTGGTCAGCGCGGTGGCGCTGATGTGCTACGTGCTGGCGGCGAAGATGCTGTCCTTCAGCCTGTTCGGGCTGCTGACCTACGTCGAGCCGGTGCTGTTGATGCTGGCCGCACTGTTGCTCGGCGAGAGCGTCGGGCAGGGCCAGTGGCCGACCTACATCGCGATCTGGATCGCGGTGGCCCTGCTGGCGCTGGAAGGCGGCATGAAACTGCGCCGCCGCCGGCTCAACGGCGGCTGTAGCGGTCCCTGAGATAGCGCTGGACATCGGCACGCGTCATCGGCGTGCCGTCGTGGCTGACGGCGCTGAAGTCCACGCCGTTCTCCCAGAGCTGGAGCGCGTTGACCACGGCGATGTTCTCCGAGGCGGTGCGTTCCTGCAGCCCCAGCAGGTAAGCATTGAAGCCGGCCTCGCGCAGCCAGGAGTCGTAGCTGGCGTCGTGATCGGTGGCGAACTGCATCTGGTAATGGCACTGCTCGCGGTCCGGCGACGGGCGTGCGTCGCACTGTGCATCCCAGGCATGCAGGCCGATCACCGCGTCCGGCTCCAGCTGGCGCTGCGCAGCGGCGGCCCAGAGGGCAACGCACATGCTGGCGCAGTGCGAGCTGACCCGCACGATCAGGTTGCGGCGGCGGATCATCCGCGCCGCTTCCAGGCCAGGCTTGGCGTAACCGCCGCCACTGGTGATGTCGATGCGTTGCAGCGAAGGGTTGGCGTCCAGCGCCGCCTGCAGGTCCTGGGCGAAGTTGCGGCCGACGCTGCCCGTGATGCGCAGCACGCGGCCCTGTTCGCCCACCGTCATGCGCGCTTCGTCCAGGGTGGCCAGCGTGGTGGACTTCTCACCCTGCACGACGTGCGCCTCCGAGCGTGCCGCGCCGCGCGAAGACGCGGCTGCGGGGCCGGGCGTCGCATCGGCCTGCGCCGTCGCGCCGGCGTCGGGTGCGTCGCGCCTTCCGATGTACCAGGCCAGCACCACCAGCACGCAGGCGCCCAGCATGACCCGGGTGAGGGTCAATCCGCCCTTCCTGGGCTCGGGCCGCCTGCGGGGTGCCGGGCGCATCGGTGCCGGGCGGGCGGGGTCCTGTTCGCTGTGCATCCTGTTCCCTGGGCAGATCGTGGGGTGGCCGGATTCTGATCTGCCCGGCAGGGCACTTCAAGACCAGGATTGGACACCACGGCCGGAGGGCACCGTCCCGCAGACTCAGCCGCGATTGGCGCTGGAATGCTGCTCCCATCCGGTCACCACGAACAGGACCGCGGTGGTCCACGCATTGGCCACAAGCAGGTTGAAACGCCAGCCGACGATCGCGGTGATCGCAAGAAGTCCCAGGCCGACCAGGTGCGAGACGGGGTAGTGCCCGTGGATCACCCGCTTGTACAGGCCGCTGCCGAGCAGGAACAGCGCTGGTCCCACCACCAGCACCAGCAGGGACGTTCCGTCCATGCGGGCGGTGGGGTGCGCGATGACCAGGTCATTGCCGACCGCGGTGACGATGACGCCCGCCAGGATGAGCACGTGCAGGTAGTGGAACAACGCGGCGTATCGGCCCGGATCCGGTGCGTGGACGATGACCTCGGTCGCTTCCTTCACCGCGACGCCGAAGTAGACACGCCACATCGCCACGCTGCCGGCGAACGCGGCCGTGAACGCGAGCAGCATCGGCATGTCCCAGTGGTGGGCGTGGCCCAGCGTTGCGCCCGCGACCAGGACCGACTCGCCCAGCGCGACGATCATGAACAAGGCACAGCGCTCGACGATGTGCCCGCCTTCCACCGTCCAGTCGCGCTCGCTGTTCGAACGGCCCAGGCCCGGCAGCGGGAAGCCGAACATCGGGGACAGGTACTCGCAGGCCACGGCCACCGCCCACAGGAGCATCCGTGGCGTGCCTTGCTGCAGGCCGCCGGCGATCCAGAACACCGCGCTGATGCAGGCCCAACCGAGGATGCGCGTGTAGTTGGAGGCCAGCGGCGCGTTGCCCAGGCTGAGGCGGATATACAGGGCGCGCCCCACCTGCATCAGCGCATAGCAGCCGGCGAAGAGGAGACCGCGCTGGCCAAAGGCGTCCGGCAGGGCCGCCGCCATCCCCAGCGAGACGAACATGAGCCCGAACAGCATGCGGCGGATGCGCGGGGACTCGGGGTCGAACCAGTTGGTGATCCAGCAGGTGTACTGCCAACCCAGCCAGACCGCGAACCACAGCAGCAGCGCCTGGGCGGCGCCGAGCGGGGTCAGGTTGCCCAGCAGGAAGTGCGATACCTGGGTGACCGCAAAGACATAGACCAGGTCGAAGAACAGTTCCGCGTAACCGACCTTGGCCTCATGGCCGTCGCGCACGCGCAGCATGGAATGGATTCGGGTGTTCACCGGGGCATCCGTGGAGAGGGGTTCAGGGTCACTTGGCCGCGTGCTTCCACGCCAGCCACACCGCCAGCGCCAGTGGCACCAGGTAGATCGCGGCCTGGATCGGCAACTCCTCGCGCAGCGTGTAGCCATGCGACAGGCCCGTGCGCAGGTTCCAGCCGACGACGGCCAGCCACGCCGCGGCGAAGAGCACGGCCGCCATCACGCGTCGTGAGGGGCCCCCCAGCCACGACGCCAGGGCGGCCAGGAGAAGTCCAGCAACGATCAGCAGGGTTGTGCGCATGGTTCAGTCCGTCGCGTTGGGGTGGGTGTTCGTATCCGGCATCGGTGAGGCGTCATCCCCGGGCGCGGGCGGTTCCGTCCACGCGAACAGCCCCAGGCTGCCGGCGATGTCCTTGCCGGCGTAGGGCGGGAAGACGTCCAGCACCTCGTCGGGGTTGCCGATCAACATGGCCTTGGTGTTGCTGAGCGTGTCGAAGCCGGCCTTGCCGTAGTACTTGCCCATCCCCGAGTAGCCGACGCCGCCGAAGGGAAGGCTGTCGATCCAGCAGTGCAGGTTGGTCTGGTTCACGCAGCCGCCGCCGAAGGACACGCTCCCCAGGAAGTAGTCGATGGCCGCCGGGTCCTTGCTGAAGATATAGGCCGCCAGCGGCCTGGGCCTGCGCTTGATGAGGCCGACCACTTCGCGCAGGTCGTCATAGGGGATGACGGGCAGGACCGGGCCGAATACCTCCTGCTGCATGGCCGGGTCGGTCCACGCGGAGGGATACAGCACCGTCGGCTCGACGTACCGGCCGGGGACGTCGAAGCGACCGCCATGCACGACCTTGTCCGGGAGGATGTACGAGGCCACGCGTTCGGCATCATGCTCGCTGATCATCCGCGCGAAATCCGGGCTGTGGCGGGGGTCTTCGCCGTACATATGGATCAACGACCGTCTCAGGCGCGTGATGAACGCATCGGCGATCGAGCGGTGCACGCAGACGTAGCCCGGGGCCACGCACCACTGGCCGGCGATGGCGTTGTGGCCCCAGGCGATCCGGTCCACCGCGACGTCCAGGTTGGCGCTGGCATCGACGACGGTCGGGTTCTGCCCGCCCAGTTCCAGCACGACCGGGGTCAGGTGCTCGGCGGCGGCGCGCAGCACCACCTTGCCGACCGCCGAGCTGCCGGTGAAGAAGATGAAGTCGAACGGCAGTTCCAGCAGCGCCGCGATCTCCTCGCGGCCGCCGGTGACGATGGCGACATCCTCGGGGTTGAAGTGGTTGGTGATGCAGCGGCTCAGCAGTTCGGCGGTCGCCGGGGTGGTGTTGGCCGGCTTCAGGACCACGGTGTTGCCTGCGGCCAGTGCGGCGATGGCGGGGTCCAGCAACAGCAGGATCGGCGCGTTGAAGGGGCCGATGACCAGGGTCACCCCGTACGGCTCCTTGAACACGAGGCCCCGGTTGCCACGGGCCTCCAGTCCCGGCGGGATCGGCACCGGTTGCGGTGCCATCAGGGCCTTCAGGTTGTCCCGGTAATACTGGATCACGCCCAGCGGGACAGTGATCTCGAACAGCTGCTCGAACGGTGGCTTGCCGAAATCCTGGTGCAGCGCCGCGCAGAGCGCCTGCTGGTGCTCTCGCAGCATCCGTTCCATGCGGTCCAGTTGCTCCAGGCGCCATGCAAGGGACTTGGTGGCATCGGTGTCGAACCGCGCCTTCTGCGCGTCGAAGCAGGACTGGAAACGATTGCTCATCGTGATTACCCCACGCGATTGGCAGCTGAAGGTCCTGTCCATGGAACAGGAAGGGTGACGCGCTTTCCGCGCGTCACCGCCATGCATCAGCGGGTGGTATAGCCACCATTGGCGAAGATGGTCTGCCCGGTGATCCACCAGCCGTCGGTGACCAGGAACTTGACGATCGGCGAGATGTCCTGGATGTCGGTCAGCCCGGTCCTGCTGTACTTGCTCAGTGCCGCGGCGGACTTGTGGTAGGCCACCGCGTCCGGCTGTTCCTGCCCGTAGAAGAACGGCGTATCCATCGGGCCCGGGCCGATGGCGTTGACCGAAATGCCACGCTCGCCGAACTCCTTGGACGCGGCGCGCGTGTAGTGCTCCACGGCGGCCTTGCTGCCCGGGTAGATCGCATAGAACGGCGTGTAGGCGGCCAGCAGGGAGCTGACGATCGTCACGATGTTCCCGCCGTCGGCGAGGACACGCCCGGCCTGCTGGATGAAGAAGAACGCGGCCTTGGCATTGGCGTCGAAGCTCTTGTCGTAGTCGGCCTCGGTGATGTCGGCGATGGGCTTCTTGATGACCACGCCGGCGGTGTTGATGGCGATGTCGACCTGGCCGAAGTGGGCCTTGGCCTGGTCGAACAGCTTCACGTTGTTGTCGACCACCGCCAGGTTTCCCTGGAACAGGGTGGCATCGGCCCCCTTGGCCTTCAGTTCGGCGGCGGTCTTCTCGGCGTCGGCGCGGGAGGCGTCACTGTTGTAGTGGAGGGCGATGCCGCGCGCGCCGGCATCGACGAACTGGTGGGCGATCAGCGCGCCGAGGTTCTTGCCGCCGCCTGCGATCACGGCGACTTTGTTCTTCAGGGAATGGTCGTTCATCTGCATGTTCCTGATGGTGGGGCGGTGGTGATGGCGCTTCCGGCACGCCGGTGGTCGCCGTGTGGCCTCGCTGCGGCGCAGGAGGAGGTGCTTGCAGCTCAGTTGCTGCGGGGTTCGTCCCGCTGTGGAGCGTTCTCCTGGCGCAGGGCATCGAGCAGCCGGGTGAGTTCGGAGCGACTCTCCCGGGAAGCTGCCAGGCGGCTTGCGCCGGTCCTGGCATCGGTGCCACGCAGCCAGCCGGGCGCGGACGGGCCAAGTGCGGCCAAGGCCGCTTCCTGGATGCAGGCCTGCCGCAGCGCGGTGAGGATCGGTTGCAGTTCACGCAGCGTCCTCACCCGCAGCGCCGGGGTGCTGCGCTCGTTATGCGCCTGGCGCCGCAACTGCACGGCAGCGGCGGCCAGCAGCGCGGCGCTCAACGGGTCCGTCTGGCTGATCTGGGCCGAACGCTGTGCGACCCGTTCGTGCAGATCGAACGTCGAGAGGTCCTGGGGAAGGTGCGGATGCGTCAATGCCTGCAGTTCCCCGAAGCTCGGGATTCGCGGGTTGGGCGGCGCGGGCGCGGTGCCTGTCATCGCGGAACGTGTTTCATCCGACGAGGCGTGGCCTGTACGTGGCGTGTCGGCGGGAGGCGAAGGCGCGCGACGCGGCGATGCGTGACGGGGAGGGTGTTTCCTCATCGTTTATCACCGACGGGGTGAGAAAACATGCGTGAACATCATGTCAATAGCCCTTATCTTCCGTTGCCAACAGGTACGGGATGGCGGGGTCATGCTTGCTGCGACGTCAACGCAATGCCGCACGCCTTCAGGGCCAGGGCATCGATCTGATGACATTGCTCGCCTGTGTCCTGCGTTGCACGGTTCAGGTAGAGGCTGGCAGACATGCGGCGTATTTCCTGCAGGGCCTGGACACGTTGTTGGGTGCTGAGCGAGGCGTTGCCCAGTGACTCGATCAGGGCGTGGATCTGTTCGATGCTTGGGTGTGTCACGGCTGTGTGTTCTTCGCGTTGGTGTGTCGGGCCCCTGCGGCGCCCTGCTGGGCTTCGTCCGGGGTGAAGTGATCTGTCAGGACGTTGCGGGGATCAGGTTGACGTGCTGAAAACGGTTGGCGTGCTCAATTCCATGCTTGTCTATCCCGTGAAGTCCGTCGGTGCGGTCAGCAGCTACAAATTGCATCTGACGGACTGGCCCGAGGTCTGCCTGCCGGGTTCGGAGTACTCCAGGGAGAAGCTCAACGCGGCGCTGAGGGCGGCCGTACGCGAGCACATGCGGGTCGGAAAGCTCATCCCGCTGCCACGGAGTCGGCCACGGGACGGTATCGACGCGCGCCTGTCGGCAGCTGAGTCGATGAAGGTGCTGGTCCTCAATGAAATGGTGAGAAGCGGTGCCTCCTGTCATTCCCTGGCGCAGACCCTGTGCATGCCCGTGGATTTCATCAGGGCCGGCCTGGACATCTCGCAGCCGTTGAACATCGACCTGCTCGAGAGAATCGTCGGTGCACTGGGGCGGCGTTGGGTGGCCTACATCGCGTGAGACCGGTGGTCGGGCACGCTGTGCTTGACGCTCCGGATACCACCGCCGGATCATGCGCGGACGCGGGTGTGTCAGGGTTTCGGGGATATCGCTCCTGGCGGGAACTGGGGCGGCTTTAAGCTACAAAAGCGGGTCATTGAATACACGCATCGTTTGTCACCGCGGGGGTGATAAACGGTGAGGAATGGCCTTTGTGTCTGTTCTGTTTCGGTGCCTGGGGAGCGCGCGGCGATGACCGGCGCCGCGCCAGGCCGGTGGATGCCAGGAGACTCCCATCAAGTACGATTTTTTCCTCGGTCGGGTCCGGCGCTGGTTGTCGAACATCCCTGTCGACGATCCGGTTGATCGTCGCAATGCCCCCTTCGTGCAGGTGCTCCTGCTGTTCCTCGGGGTGTTCATCCCGCTCAACAAGTCGCTGTTCCTGTATGCCGTGCTGAGCGGTCGCTGGACGCGGGTCGTGCCGGATGCAACGGCGCTGGCAGCCGACCTGGCCACGGACGTGTTGATGACCTCCGCCGCATGGACAGGCGTGTGGTTGATCCGGCGGGGTCGTTTCCGCCAGGGCGTGCACCTGTTCCTCGGCGTGGTGATGCTGTCGATGGCGATCATCTACATCACCACCGGCATGGCGGGCGTGGGGTTCGATCCCATGCCGATGATCCTGCTGGCGTTGGCAGGCCTGATCCTGGGGCGCCGGACACTGTGGATCACGCTGGCCACGTTGCTGGGGGTCATCGCGGCGACCCTGGTCGCCGACCTCGTGCGCGCGGCGCTCGGCGGCGGGGCGGTCTCGGTCACGGGTCTGGGCAAGGCCGTGTCGCTGGCCGGTATCTGGTTGCTCATCGCCATCGCGCTGGACCGCACCGTGGCCGCACTGCGCAACAGCCTGGAGGAATCCAACGCCCGCGGGCAGGCGCTGGCGCTGGCCTACGAACGGCTCCAGGAAGAAGTCCGCGAGCGCGAACGCACGCGCGACCAGCTCGTCCACGCGCAGAAGATGGAGGCGGTGGGCCGCCTGGCCAGTGGCGTGGCCCACGACTTCAACAACGTGCTGGGCATCATCCTGAGTTATGCCGCGCAGCGGGAACGGTTGGCCGACAGGGGGGCGCCGGCACTCTATGAGGCGCTGGGCGACGTGGACCTGGCCGCCAGGCGGGCGTTGACCATCAGCCGGAAGCTGTTGAGCTTCAGCCGGCAGGAAGTGGCACGGCCGGAGGTGTTCGATGCGGCGGCGTCACTGCGCGAACTGATGCCGATGCTGAAGCAGCTGTTCGGGGCGCGGGTCCGCCTGCAGCTGGAGTGCGCCGATGGCGCGTTGCCGGTGCGGATGGACATCGATCGCTTCGGTCTGGTGATCATCAACATCGCCGCCAACGCGAGGGATGCCATCACCGATACCGGCACGTTCCACATCCAGGCAGGCAGGCTGGACGGGGCCTGGGTATGCCTGGACCTGACCGATGACGGCAAGGGCATGCCGGAAGACGTGCGCACGCAGGCCTTCGAACCCTTCTTCACCACCAAGCCGAGCGGGATGGGGACTGGCCTGGGCTTGTCCGTGGTGCGCGACATGCTGCTGGAGGCAGGCGGAAAGATCGACCTCGTTGGCCCGCCGGCGCAGGGCACGACGGTGCGGATCCTGCTGCCGCTGGCCGTGGATGGGGAGACCGCTCAGCTGGCGAGCACGTAGCCCTTTCCGCGGACCGAGAGCAACGGCAATGGCGGGGCATCGGGCGCGGCGGCGGCGGCCTTGCGGCGGACGCGGTGCACCAGGGCTTCCAGGCGATGCGGGTCGAAGTCCGAAGCGTCATCGGTCAATGCGTCGATCAGCCGCTCCCGCTCCACGGTCTGGCCGCGATGACGGGCCAGCAGGGCCAGCAGTGAACGCTCCGGGGTGGTCAGGGCGATGATCCTGCCGGCGGGCGTTTCCAGGCACCAGCCATCGGAGAGCAGCCGCCACGTGCCGGGCGTTTCCGTTGGCACCGTGCCGGTTGCCGTGCGCGGCAGGCGGCGCGACAGGCTGTGCAGGGTGACGGCGATGATCTCGACGTCCACGGGCTTGGCCAGATAGATGTCCGCCCCGTCGCGCAGGGCGCGCAGGTGGTTCTCGCGGCTCCCGGTGCCAGTCAGCATGACGATGCCCAGCCCGGGCTGGATGCGGCGCAGGTGCGAGGCGATGCTCAGGCCGTCCTCGCCCGGCAGGGCGATGTCCAGGATGACCACATCGAATGCCTCGGCCAGCAGGCCCCGATACAGTTCCGTGGCATCGCCATACCCCTGGACGTTGAACCCATGGTCGCGCAGGCCGGGAAGCAGGACGCGATCACGCAGCAGCGCGTCGTCCTCCGTGACCGCGACCTTCAGCGGTGGTTCCGGAAGGACGGGCGTGGGCGTGGTTCTGTCGTTCAAGTGGGGGCGTGATCGTTGACCGTCGCGCCAGCCTACTGCAGTCACCGGGGCTTTTGTAAGCGACCCGGTCGGCGACCGCGGCAGGCCGGTCGCCGGAGGCGGCGATGACGCCGCGGGGTACCGCGCGTGCCGGACCGGTGGCCGGTCAGCACTCGATGACGTTGACGGCCAGGCCGCCGCGGCTGGTTTCCTTGTACTTGTCCTGCATGTCGCGGCCGGTGTCGCGCATGGTCTTGATGACCTTGTCCAGCGACACCTTGTGCTTGCCGTCGCCACGCATGGCCATGCGGCTGGCATTGATCGCCTTGACCGCGCCCATCGCGTTGCGCTCGATGCAGGGGATCTGCACCAGCCCGCCGATCGGGTCGCAAGTCAGGCCGAGGTTGTGCTCCATGCCGATCTCGGCGGCATTCTCGATCTGGCCCGGGTTGCCGCCCAGCGCGGCCATCAGCCCGCCGGCCGCCATCGAGCAGGCCACGCCCACTTCGCCCTGGCAACCGACCTCGGCGCCGGAGATGGAGGCGTTCTCCTTGTAGAGGATGCCGATCGCCGCGGCGGTGAGCAGGAAGTCGAACACGCCCTGCTCGGTGCTGCCGGGGCAGAAGCGGTCGTAGTAATGCAGCACCGAGGGGATGATGCCGGCCGCGCCGTTGGTGGGCGCGGTGACCACGCGGCCACCGGCGGCGTTTTCCTCGTTGACCGCCAGCGCGTACAGGTTGACCCAGTCCAGCGTGGTCAGCGGGTCGCGCATGGCTGCTTCCGGGCGCGCGGACAGCTCGCGGTACAGCGTGGGGGCGCGGCGGCTGACGTGCAGGCCGCCGGGCAGGGTGCCCTCGGAGCGGATGCCGCGCGTCACGCAGGACTGCATGGCGTCCCAGATCTCGCGCAGGCCGGCGCGGATCTCGTCCTCGCTGCGCCAGCACTTCTCGTTCTCGAACATCATCTGCGCGATGCTCAGGCCGCTGCGCGCGGCCTGCGCCAGCAGCTCGTCGCCGCTCTTGAACGGGTAGGGGATGGGCGTCTGGTCGGGGACGATGCGGTCATCGGCCGCATCGTCCTCGTTGACCACGAAGCCACCGCCGACGGAGTAATAATCGCGGGTGGCGATGATCTGGTCGTCGGCGTCGTAGGCGGTGAAGCGCATGCCGTTGGTGTGGTACGGCAGCTTCTGGCGCTTGTTCATGGGCAGGTCGCGCTTCTCGTCGAAGGCGATTTCGTGCTGGCCCATCAGGTGGATGCGCTTGGTGGTGCGGATGCGCTCGAGCGCGGCCGGGATGATGTCCGGGTCGATCAGGTTGGGACGGTGGCCTTCCAGGCCGAGCAGTACCGCCTTGTCGGTGCCGTGCCCCTTGCCGGTCAACGCCAGCGAGCCGAACACCTCGGCGCGGATGCGCACGGTGTCCTGCAGGCGGCCCGGGTCGAGCAGCCAGCGGTGCACGAAACGCTCGGCCGCGCGCATCGGGCCCACGGTGTGTGACGAACTCGGGCCGATGCCGATCTTGAACAGGTCGAACGTGCTGACGGACATGCGTGCTTCTGCGTACTGCGTGGAGAGGGCCGCTATTCTACGTGCTGGCGGCGGCGGGCCATGCCTGCAGCGCAGCATTCCAACCACAGGGCAGCGGCATGAGCGGATTGGTGTTGTTCCAGCGCGATGATTGTCATCTGTGCGACCAGGCGCTGGCGGTGCTGGCGCAGGCACGCGCACCGGCGTTCGAAAGCGTGTTCATCGATGACGACGCGCCGCTGGAGGCGCGCTACGGGACGCGTGTGCCGGTGCTGCGCGATGGCGCCGGGCGCGAACTGGAATGGCCGTTCGACGCGGCCAGCGTGCAGCGTTGGCTGAAGCAGTAGCGCGCAGCCGGGCCGATGAGGCCCGTGCCGGGCGTGGCTCGGCACGGACAACAGCGGCGCGATGGCCGGCAGCGCGGAGCCACGCTCCGCTGCACCGGCACCACGCAGGGGCGTGGCTTACCTGGCGTTGAGCTTGACGATGGTGCTGATCGCCGTTTCGTTGGGGATGGTCTTGGTATCGGTCCAGTCGCCGCCGCCCACGCCGAAGTCCAGGCGCTTGACGGTGGCCTTGCCGGTCAGCACCGGCTGCGCGCCCGGCGCCCAGGTGAAGGTCAGCGTGACCGGCTTGCTGACGCCCCGCAGTTCCAGCGTGCCATCGGCGGCGAACTGGTTGTTGCCCAGGGCGCGGAAGCCGTTGGCGGTGTAACGGGCCTGGGCGAACTGGGCCACGTTGAAGAAATCCGCCCCCTGCAGGGTGGAGTCGCGGTCGGTGTTGCCGCTGCGGGCGCCGGCCAGCGGGATGCTGACATCGAGCTTGCCGGCGGCCGGGTTGGCCGGATCGAAGCTGACCTGGGTCTGGAAGCCCGGGAAGGTGCCGGTGAAGACTTCGCCGTCGTACTTGGTGGCGAATACCAGGATCGAGCCGGTCCCCGGTGCCTGCACGTAGTCGGCGGCCATGGCCGGGGCGACGGCCAGCATGCCGGCCAGGGCGGCGGCGACGGCGGCCGGGGAGGTGAGTTTGATGTTCATGCGGATTCCTTTTGCGGGGTGCTGAGCCAGCCTTGCGGCAGCATGCGGGTGAGGGTGGCGTCACGCTGGTGAACGTGATGGAAAACGGCGGCGCCGGCATGGCCAAGCACCAACAGGATCAAGGCCCAGAAGCCCCATTCATGGATCAGGTGCGAGACCTGCGCGGCCGATTCGCTCGGCGCGACCAGCTTGGGCATCTCGACCAGCCCGAACAGCTTGAACGGGCGCAGGCCGCTGGCCGAGTCGTACAGCCAGCCCGACAGCGGGATGGCGAACATCATCACGTACAGCAGCCAGTGGGTGAGGCTGGCCACACGCTCCTGCCAGCCCGGCGTGCCCGGCACCGGTTCGGGTGCGCCGGCGTACAGGCGCCAGCCCAGGCGTGCGGCGACCAGCACCAGCACGGTGATGCCGATCGACTTGTGCATCGTGTAGATCCAGAAGTACTTCGGGGTCTTGGGAAACTCGCCCATGACCAGGCCAACGATGCCCAGCGCCAGGATCAGCAGGGCGATCAGCCAGTGCAGGGATTTGCTGACGCTTCCCCATTGCTGGGCGGTGTTCTTAGTGGTCATGGCGTGGTTCCGTCTGTGTGGCGTGTTTCAGCGCGGCATCGGCCGCGTCCTGGAGGGAAGTGTCCTGCGCGTCGGCAGGGGTGTCGGTGTCCGGCGCGGGCGCGGAGGCGTTGTCGTCACGCACCGCTTCGGCCTCGATGCGCAGCTCCACGCGGTCGCCGATGACCGACTTCCATGCGTCGATGCCGAAGTCGGCGCGGCTCAGCGCGGTGGTGGCGGAGAACCCGGCGGTGCGGCGGAATGGCGGCAGCGGGTGACGCTTCACCGCATTGAGGGTGACCTCCAGCACCACCGCGCGGGTGACGCCGTGCAGGGTGAGCTGGCCATGGACGCGCGCATGGGTGGCGTCAACGGCCTCCACGCGGTCGGAGACGAAGCGCGCCCGCGGGAAGCGCTCGCCGTCGAGCAGGTTGCGCGCCAGCGTGGCCTGGTTCCATTTCGCATCCCCCAGGTCGACCCGGGTGAGTGGCACGGTGACGTCCAGCCGGGCGCTGCTCCAGTCCTGCGGGTCGAAGTGCAGCACGCCCTCGCTGCCCGAGACCGTGCCCAGCGCCTGCGAGAACCCGGCGTGCTCGATCGCGAACAGCACCCGCGTATGCACCGGGTCCAGCCGGTACGGCTCGGGTGCCGCAGCGGCCGCCAGCGGCAGCAGCCCCAGTGCCAGCATCAGGATGGGTCGCAACAAGGTCCCGGCTCCCCGGTTTCGGAATGGGCATGATTCTAGGCACAGTTGGGCGGAGGTTTGTGCGTACACGCTGCAACGGTTTGTTACAGCTGTCTGTGGTTCCGGCGGTGACGGGAGGGGAACTTTTTTGCTCCGCCTCCGCATGGACGCTAAAGTCGCAGCCTTGCGCGGGGCTGGGACGGCGGGGAGTGGCCGTTGCAGGGGCGCAAATGGACAGGCGAGGAGCAACGGACGTGTGATGAAGCGGTTCCTGGGAATTACCGGGCTGGCACTGCTGCTGTGGCTGGCCGTCGCGCCGGCGATGGCCGCGGTACTGGCCGAGACGCCGAACATGCGCCGGCTGGGGGTCGCCGAAGGCCTGCCATCGCGGATGGTGCTGGCCCTGGCGCAGGACCGCCAGGGATACGTCTGGGCGGCCACCGATGATGGCCTGGCCCGCTACGACGGCCACCAGCTGCGGGTCTGGCGCCAGGACCCCGACGATCCGGACTCGCTGCCCGGCAACGTGCTGGAGACCCTGCTGATCGACCCGCAGGATCGGGTCTGGCTGGGTGCCAACGGCGCCGGGCTGATCATGCTCGATGCCCAGCGCAAGGCGTTCCAGCGTTTCCAGGCCGTCGAGGAACGCTGCACCGAACAGGTCTGGGCACTGGCCTCGGTGGAGGGCGAGATGTGGGTGGGCAGCTCCGGCACCGGCATCTGCCGGCTGCATGCCGATGGCCGCGTGACCCAGTACCGGCATGTTCCCGGTGACCCGCACAGCCTGCCCGACGACACCATCTATTCGCTGCTGCTCGGCAAGGACGGCGCGTTGTGGATCGGCACCGCCGATGGCCTGGCCCGCCGCGCGCCGGGTAGCGAGCAGTTCACCCGCATCGTCGCGCCGCTGCTGGCCGGCAAGACCATCATCCGCATGAGCGCCGACCGTGACGGCGGGTTCTGGGCCGGCACCGAGAGCGGGCTGTTCCGCGTGCTGGACAATGGACTGGTGTTCCCCGCGCCGTGGCCGCAGGCCCAGCAGTCGCGGGCAGCGGTGCTGCTGCACGACCGCGACGGCGGGTACTGGATGGGAACCTCCAACGGCCTGTACCGCGGTGATGGCAAGCAGTTGACGCTGCTGGCCGGCGGGCGCGGCAGCGACTTCCTGACCGAGCACAGTGGCGTGCTGGACCTGCTGCAGGATCACGAAGGCGGTGTCTGGACGGCCCTGCTGACCCAGGGCCTGGCCTACCTGCGACCGGACTGGAAGCGCTTTTCCACTGTCTCGCGGCTGGACGGCAAACCGCTGGAAAGCCTGTACATGCGCAGCGGTGCGGCCGATGGCGACGGCTTCCTGGTCGGTGGCGCGCACGGGGTCTACCGGCTCGATGGCAGCGGGCAGCTGCAGCAGCTGGCCGACGAGGCGCGGTTGGGCGTGGGCGGGATCTGGTCGGTGCTGCGTGGCGCCGATGGACAGGTCTGGGCGGGGCGGGCCGGCAGCCTGGTGCTGTTCCGGCCCGAAGGCCAGGGGCGCCGGGTCGTGGACCTGGGCGTCGGCAGCGATCCGCAGTTCCGCGCCGACCTGATGCGCCGCGCCGCCGACGGCAGCGTGTGGTTGTCGATCATCGGATACGGCCTGCAGCACCGTGCCGCGAACGGTGAGCTGTTGGCCACCTATCCGGCCGGCGCGTCGCCGGGCCTGCCCGACAAGCTGGTCGAGCAGTTGCTGATCGACCGCAACGGCACGGTGTGGCTGACCGGCGCGGCCGGCGTGCTGTACTTCGACGGCACCCGCTTCATCACGTTGCAGGGCGTGTCGCGGGGGGGCGTGTATGACATCGCCTTCGTCCCGGACGGAACGGTCTGGTTGGCGCGCGACGGCGCGCTGGAGCACTACCGCCGCGAAGGCGACCGCCTCGTGCTGCAGCAGCGGCTGGGCAATGCGGAGGGCGTGCCGGCGGTGATGATGGGCGGGCTGGTACTGGGGTGCTCCGGACAGCTATGGGCCACCACCCCGCGCGGCCTGCTGCTGTGGCAGCCGGGGGCGCGGCGCGTGCGCTTGCTCGGCGGTGCCGATGGCCTGCCGGACGCGGAGTTCTCGCCACGCCCCCCGGCGATGGGCGGTTGCGACGCAGCGCTGGCGGTGCAGGCCAGTGGCCTGGTGGTATTCAACCCGGACCAGGTGGCGCAGCCGCTGCCAGCCTCCAAGCTGGTGATCGGTTCGGTGCATGTGCGCCGCGATGACGCGGTCAGCGAACAGGCGCTCAGCGGGGAGGTGATCCACCTGGGGGCCGGCGACCGTGACCTGCGCGTGCAGGCACGGCTGATGTCCTTCGCCGATCTGGCCAGCCACCGCTTCCGCTTCCGCGTGGAGGGCTACGACCAGAACTGGGTGGAGGTCAGTGCCGAAGGCGAGCGGGTGCTGTCGCGGCTGCCGCCCGGGCACTATCGCCTGGAGGTGCAGGGCGCGGCCGGCGACAGCGGCTGGACGCCGGTGCAGGCATTGACGGTGGAAGTGGCCTCGCCCTGGTGGCTCAGCGGTACGGCGATCGCCGCCTGGGTGGCGGTGATGGCCCTGCTGGTCAGCGCGGCGCTGCTGGCCTACCGTCGCCGCGTGCGCCGGCGTAGTGCATGGCAACTGGCCCTGCACAAGCAGGAGTTGGCCGAACAGGCCTCCCTGGCCAAGACCCGCTTCCTGGCCACGCTGGGCCATGAGGTGCGCACGCCGATGACCGGCGTGCTGGGCATGAGCGAGCTGCTGCTGGACACCGACCTGGATCCCCGCCAGCGGCGCTATGCCGGTGCCATCCAGCAGGCCGGTTCGCACCTGTTGCGGCTGCTCAACGACGCGTTGGACCTGGCCCGCGTCGAGTCGGGCAAGCTCGAGCTGGACAACCAGCCGTTCAATTTCAGCAAGGTGCTGGAGGAAGTGGTGGCGCTGATGGCGCCGATGGCCGAGCGGCGCGGCCTGGCGTTCGAGTACGCGCCGGGCTTCGACGGCACGGTCGAGGTGACCGGCGATGCCATGCGCCTGCGCCAGATCGTGATGAACCTGCTGAGCAACGCCATCAAGTTCACCGAGCAGGGCAAGGTGCGACTGGAGGTGGCATTGCTGCCGGACAACACCGGCCTGCGCCTGACCGTCAGCGACACCGGGCCGGGCATCAACGACGAGCAGCAGGCGCGCCTGTTCCAGCGCTTCGAGCAGGCCGATGGCTGGCGCACCGCCTCGCGTTATGGCGGCAGTGGCCTGGGGCTGGCGATCTGCCAGGAGCTGGCGGCGGCGATGGGGGGCAACATCCGTGTCAGCAGCCGCCTGGGCGAAGGGGCCAGCTTCCAGGTGGAGCTGCCGCTGCACTGGGTGCAGGGCGTGCAGGCCCCGCAGGAGGGCGACGCGGAGGCTGCGGCCGGCAGCGAGCCGCTGCGGATCCTGCTGGTGGAGGACGACCCGACCGTCGCCCAGGTCATCGCCGGCCTGTTGCGCGCGCGCGGGCATACCGTGGTGCATGCGCCGCACGGCCTCGCCGCGCTGGGCGAAGTGGCCGAGCAGGCGTTCGACATCGGCCTGTTCGACCTGGACCTGCCCGCGCTCGATGGCATGGCGCTGGCCCGGCAGTTGCGCGCGTCCGGGCACCTGTTCCCGTTGATCGCGGTCACCGCGCGTTCGGATGGCCAGGCCGAGCAGTTGGCGGCGGCGGCGGGGATGGAAGGGTTCCTGCGCAAGCCGGTCACCGGCCAGCTGCTGGCGACCACCATCACGCAGGTGTTGTTACGCTCACGCGCCCAACGTGGTGGGGGACCGGCCCTGGCCGGGTTGCCGATGCACGAGGAATGACGGGAATGAAAGGGTGCGTACGCGCCGTGCTGCTGGCGCTGTCCGTGTGCCTGCTGGCGCCGGCCAATGCCGAGGTGCCGGCCACGCCGCAGCCGCGCCAGCTCACCGTGGCCGACGGGCTGCCGTCGAGCACCATCAATGCCTTCGCCGAGGACCGCACCGGTTACCTGTGGCTGGCCAGCCGCGATGGCCTGGCGCGCTATGACGGGCGCAGCTACCGCGTGTGGCGGGCCGAGGACGGCCTGCAGGACAACCAGGTCTGGAGCCTGCACGTCGACGCCGCCAACCGCCTGTGGATCGGCACGCAGAATGCCGGGCTGGTGATGCTGTCGGCGGACCGCCGCAGCTTCACCTTCTACAACCGGCGCACCCACCCGGAGATCGGCAGCAACACGATCTGGTCGATCGTCACCACCGCCGACGGCAGCACCTGGTTCGGTACCGCGACCGGCGGCCTGCACCGGCTCGATCCGGACGGGCACATCACCCGCTTCATGCCGATCGACGGTGACCCCAACAGCCTGCCGGCGGCGGCGGTGACCTACATGGCGGTGACACCGGACGGCACCCTGTGGGTCGGCACCAAGGGCGGGCTGGCGCGCTGGACCGGGCATGACTTCGAGCAGGTGGGGGAGTCGGTACTGCCGTCCGAGCGCATCAATGGCCTGAAGGTGGACCGCGAGGGCCGGCTCTGGATCGCCACCAACCTCGGGCTGGTGGTGCGCACCGCCGACGGACGGTTCCAGCGTTCGGTCTGGCCGGGCATGCAGGCCGGCGACGTGCTCAACATGCTGCAGTACTCCAGCGACGGCGATTACTGGCTCGACACGCTGGCCGGGCTGGGGCGTTTCCGCGCCGGCCGCGTACACAACGTGGGCCTGTACAGCATGCAGGAGCGCGGCATGGTGCGGCCGAACTGGTCCAGCGCCTACGAGGACCGCGAAGGAGGCCTGTGGTTCGCCAGCACCAATGCCGGACTCTGGCACCTGCCGCCGAGTTGGCGCCAGTTCTCGGTGCTGTCGCGGCACCTGGACGACCCGGCCTCGCTGCGCAACCCCAACCCGCTGGCATTGGCACCGTCGGCTTCCGGCGGCATCTGGGTGGTGGGCACGCGCGGCGCGCTGGACCGCCTGGATCCGGCCACCGGCGAGGTCGAGCAGCACCTGGAAAAGATCAGCGGCATGAACTGGCCGCAGTCGTTGACCGAAGACAACAAGGGCCGGGTCTGGATCGGCAGCCTGGACGAACTGATCCGCTATACCCCGGCCAGCCACGAGGTGCGCCGCTGGCAGGCCGGCGATGCGTCGGATGCGGCGATGACCGGTGATGCGGACATCGTGCGGCAGTGCGCGGGCGGGCGGATCTGGGTGTATTCCGAGGACGGCGGCATCCAGCAACGCGACGGGGACGGCCACGTGCTGCTGCAGATGCAGCCGGGCACGCACGGGTTGCCGCCGGCGATCGTGGAGGACATGTACTGTGGCCCCGGCGACGACCTGTGGCTGGCCACCGGTGCCGGCCTGTTGACCTGGCAGACGGCGCAGCAGCAGTTCGTGCAGGTGCCCGGCGCCCCCACCGACCGCATTTCCAGCTTCAACCTGACCGACAGCGGCGTGGCCTGGCTCGCCGGCCTGGGGCGGATGGACCGTTACCTGTGGGATGGCCGGCGCATGACCCTGCTCGATTCGGTCGGCCCGGCGCAGGGCTACCCGATGCTCGGCGCGCACGGGTTGGTGGTCGACCCCCAGGGCGTGGCGTGGGCGACCAGCGCACGCGGCCTGATCCGCATCGACCCGGCCAGCCGCTCGGTGCGCATGTATGGCGTGCACGATGGCCTGCCCAGCCAGGAGTTCCGGCGCCGCACGCTGGTGCAGGCGCGCGGTGGGCAGATCGCCGGCGGCACGCCGGATGGCGTGGTGTTGTTCGACCCGCAACGCGTGCGCCTGTCGGCGCGCCAATCGCCGCTGGTCATCGAGCGGGTGAGCGTGCGTCGCGCCGAGCAGGAACAGGACCTGACCCACCAGACCCCGCTGCAGATCCTGCCCGGCGACCGCGACCTGCGGGTGTCGGCGCGGCTGCTGTCCTTCGCCGATTCGGCGATCAACCTGTACCGCTTCCGGCTGGAAGGCTATGACCCGGACTGGGTGGAAGTGGGCGCATCGGGCGACCGGGTGTTCCCGCGCTTGCCGCCAGGCAGCTATCGGCTGCAGGTGCAGGCGGCGACCTCGGACAACGTCTGGTCGACGGTGCAGACGCTGTCCTTCCAGGTGCAGCCGCCATGGTGGCGCAGCACCGGTGGCCTGGCCGGCCTGATCGTGCTGGGCGTCGCGCTGCTGTTGCTGGGCGCCTGGTTGTACCGGCGCCGGTTGGCGCGGCGCCACGAATGGCAACTGGCCAAGCACAAGCAGGAACTGGCCGAACAGGCCTCGCTGGCCAAGACCCGCTTCCTGGCCACGCTTGGCCACGAGGTGCGCACGCCGATGACAGGCGTGCTGGGCATGAGCGAACTGCTGCTGGCCTCGGAGCTGGACGACCGGCAACGCGGCTACACCCAGTCGATCCGCCGTGCCGGCGAGCACCTGCTGCGGCTGGTCAACGACGCGCTGGACCTGGCGCGCATCGAGGCCGGGCGGCTGGAACTGCAGGTCCAGCCGCTGGACCTGCAGCAACTGCTGGACGACGTGCGCGGGCTGATGGAGCCGCTGGCGCAGCGGCGTGGGCTGGCGTTCTCGCTGCACAGCGGGGCCAGTGCGCGCACGCGGGTGACCGGTGACGTGCTGCGCCTGCGCCAGATCCTGCTGAACCTGCTGGGCAATGCGATCAAGTTCACCAGCGATGGGCAGGTGCGCCTGCGGGTGGAGATGGGCGAGGGTGGCAGCGGCATCTGCTTCGATGTCTGCGATACCGGGCCAGGCATCAATCCGGAGCAGCGCAAGCGCCTGTTCCGCCGCTTCGAGCAGGCCGACGGCGCGCGTACCGCGGCCCGTTATGGTGGCAGCGGCCTGGGCCTGGCGATCTGCCACGAACTGGCGGTGGCCATGGGCGGCACCATCGAGGTGGAAAGCACGCCCGGGACCGGCAGCTGCTTCAGCGTGCGCCTGCCACTGGCGTGGGAGGTGGTGCCGGAGACGGCGGCCGACGGCGTCGGCGTGTCGTCGTGGAAGTCACTGCCGCCGTTGCATGTCCTGCTGGTGGAGGACGACCCCACCATCGCCGCGGTGATCCGTGGCCTGCTCGAAGTGCATGGGCACGGCGTGGTGCATGCCGCGCACGGGCTGGCCGCGCTGGCCGAGGTGTCCAATGCGCGCTTCGACGTGGCCCTGCTGGACCTGGACCTGCCCGGCATCGACGGCTTCGGGCTGGCCTTGCAGCTGCGCACGATGGGCTACGAGATGCCGTTGATCGCGGTGACCGCGCGTTCGGATGCCGAAGCCGAGCCGCAGGCACGCAAGTCCGGTTTCGATGACTTCCTGCGCAAGCCGGTGACCGCGCAGATGCTGCTGGAAGCCATCGCCGGGGTGCTGGACGCACACCAGCGCCGTGCGCAGGGACTGGCCCCGCGCGGCTGAGCTCCGGCAAGCCGGGACCGGGATCGTGCGCGGGGCCACGCATGCTGCTCCCGGGGATGTGCCACTGCATGCGGCGCGCTGGCGTGCGCGGTTACTCGGCGACTTCCTCGACCGCCTTGGGATGCGGGCGGTTTTCCGGCAACTGCCAGAACACCAGCGTGGAGCTGAGCGTGATCGCGCCGACGCAGATGAAGGTGGCGTGCAGCGCGGCGGTCGCGCCGTGGCCCACCAGGTGCGTGCCGAAGGTGGCCAGCAGGCTGCCGGCGGTGGCCGCGCCGAAGCCGGTGGCCAGCATCATCACCATCGACAGCAGGCTGTTGCCGCTGCTGGCCTGCTCCATGTCCAGGTCGCGCAGGGTCACGGTGTTCATCACGGTGAACTGCATCGAGTTCACCGCGCCGAAGGCGGTCAGCAGCACCAGCTGCACCCACACCGGCTGGCCCCCGTCGATCAGCGCGAAGCCGGCCATCGCCACGCCCACGCAGACGGTGTTGATCATCAGGATGCGGCGATAACCGAAGCGCTGCACCAGCGACACCGCCGCGCGCTTGGCAGCCATGCCGGCCAGCGCTACCGGGATCATCATCATGCCCGCCCGCATCGGGCTCATGCCCAGGCCGACCTGCAGCAGCAACGGGATCAACAGCGGCATCGCCCCGCTGCCGATCCGTGAGAACAGGTTGCCGAGGATGCCGATGCGGAAGCTGGTCACATGGAACAGCGTCAACGGGAACAATGCATCACGGCTGTTGGCCGCATGCAGCCAGTAGCCCGCCAGTGCGGCGATGCCGATCACCGCCAGCAGGATCACCAGTGCATGCGCCGAGCCCAGCCCGGAGACGCCGTCCAGCGCCAGCGACAAGGCGACCATGCCGAAGGCCAGCATCAGGTAGCCGGCCAGGTCGAAGCGGTGCTTCTGCTGTCCGTAATGGTCGGGCATGATCCGCAGCGCGGCGACCAGCCCGATCAGGCCGATCGGCAGGTTGATCAGGAAGATCCAGTGCCACGACGCCACTTCCACCATCCAGCCGCCCAGCGTCGGGCCCAGTAGCGGGCCGATCAGCGCGGGGATGGCGATGAAGCTCATCGCCGACAGGAATTGTTCGCGCGGTACGGTACGCATCACCGCCAGCCGCCCGACCGGCAGCAGCATCGCCCCGCCGATGCCCTGCAGCACGCGCGCGGCCACCAGCCATTGCAGGCTGGGTGACAACGCGCAGGCCAGCGAGCCCAGGGTGAACAGGATGATCGCCGTCATGAAGGTGCGGCGGGTGCCGAAGCGGTCGGCGATCCAGCCCGAGGCCGGGATGAACGTGGCCACCGCCAGCGCGTAGCTGAACACCACCGACTGCATCTGCAGCGGGCTTTCGCCAAGGCTGCGGGCCATCGCCGGCAATGCGGTGTTGACGATGGTCGAGTCCAGCATCTGCATGAAGATGGCCAGTGACACCAGCCACAACAGCGGCTTGTGGGCGTTGCCGGTGGGCAGCGGGCTGGAAACGGCGTTGGACATCAGGACGGCTCGCAGGGGCAGGCCGTCATTGTCGCTCCTGGCGCGTGCAGGTCACGCGCAGATCGCGCCTGGCCCTCAATCACCGCCGCCGTAGCTGTACAGCGAATGGGCCGGGTTGTCCGGGTCGGCGGCCAGGGTGGCGGTGGTGTTGAGCTCGCCCAGGGTCAGCCTCCAGGTGCCGTCATCCGCTTCCATGGTGCATGTCGGCACCGCGCTGGGATTGACCCTGTGGGTGGGCTCGCAGTCCTTTTCGATCCGCGGGCGCAGGGTCTGCAGCAGCTGTTGCAGCGAGGCGTCGATGACGTAGGTCCGCAGGATATGCATCTCGCCGGCATCCTCGTCGTAGCGCAGCACCGGCAGGTCCAGCAGCGTCACCGCACCCGGCTTGAAGGTCGCGCTGGCCGCATAGGACAGGTAGCCGCTGCCGTCGTCGTAGGCCTCGCGCGTGCACGAGGTGAGCGAGAGCTTGGCGATCACCGCCGACCAGCGTGGGGACAGCTCGTCCTGCTTGACCAGCCGGAGCTGGTCGCAGCGTTGCGGGAAGTCGCCCATCCCGGTGCTGAAGATCGCCAGCTGGGCCAGCGCTTCGTTCGAGGCCAGGCTCGGGAAATCCTCGGGCTGGATCTTCAATGTGCTGCTGGCCGCGTCGGTGGCCAGCACCGCTGCGCCGGCGGCGGCCGGCGTGGCAGCCGGTGCCGGTGCCGGCGTGACATCGGCCGTACAGGCGGCCAATGCGCACGACAGCGGGGCGCACCACAGGATCGGGCGGGGCAGGGGCATGGCGTTCCTCCTTGAAACGGTCCGGGGCCGGCCAGGCCGGCCGCCGGGATCAGCGGCGGCTCAACCGGTGCACGGCGTCCACCAGCACCGCGACGTGGTCCGGGTTCATGTCCGGCGACATGCCATGGCCGAGGTTGAACACATGGCCCTCGCGCGAGCCGCCGTTGCCGGCGGCGTAGCTGTCCAGCACCTTGCCCACTTCCCGGGTGATCGCCTCGGACGAGCCGTACAGGGTGGCCGGGTCCAGGTTGCCCTGCAGCGCGACCTTGCCGCCGGCCGCACGCACCGCGTCCTCCAGGCTGATGGTCCAGTCCACGCCGACGCCGTCGGTGCCGGTGGCGGCCAGTTCGGCCACGTACTGGCCGGTGCCCTTGCCGAACAGGATCAGCGGGGTGCGCTCGGCGCCTTCGCCACGCGGCAGTTCGGCGGCGATGCGCGAGAGGTAGCGCAGCGAGAACTCACGGTACATGGCCGGGCCGAGCACGCCGCCCCAGGTGTCGAACACCTGCAGTGCCTGCGCGCCGGCCGCGCGCTGCGCCGACAGGTAGGCGATGACCGCGTCGGTCACCACGCCCAGCAACTGGTGCAGGGCCCTGGGCTCGTTCAGCGCCATCGCCTTGATGCGCGCGTAGTCCTTGCTGCCGCCGCCCTCGATCATGTAGCAGGCCAGCGTCCACGGGCTGCCGGAGAAGCCGATCAACGGCACCTTGCCGTCCAGCTCGCGGCGGATCAGGCGCACCGCGTCCATCACGTAGCCCAGCTCGGTCTCCATGTCCGGCACCGCCAGCCTGGCGATGGCGGCGGCGTCACGCACCGGGTCCTTGAACTTGGGGCCTTCGCCATCGGCGAAGTACAGGCCCAGGCCCATCGCGTCGGGCACGGTGAGGATGTCCGAGAACAGGATGGCCGCGTCCAGGTCGAAGCGCTCCAGCGGCTGCAGGGTGACTTCGCAGGCGACTTCGGGGTTCTTGGCCATGCCCAGGAAGCTGCCGGCGCGGGCGCGGGTGGCGCGGTACTCCGGCAGGTAGCGGCCGGCCTGGCGCATCAGCCAGACGGGGGTGCAATCCACCGGTTCGCGGCGCAGGGCGCGCAGGAAGCGGTCGTTGCGGAGGGGGCTGGTCACGGTGGAGCTCCTTGGCAGTGGGCGGCGCGGGCGCATCGCGCCCTGCAGGGTCCGCTCAGGGTTGTGGCAGGCCGCTGGTGAACATCACCTGGAAGCCGCGCTTGATCTGTGCGTCGCGTGCCTTCTCGAAGGCGTCGCGGGCTTCGTCGTGCTGCAGGAACAGTTCGCGGCGAAGCTGCACGCGGCCTCCGGTCTGGCCGCTCTCGCGCAGCAGCTCCCAGCCGCCGAGCAGGTCCGGCACCAGGGTGAGCTGTACGTAACGGGGGGCTTCTTTGCCGCTGGGCGGCTGTTGCAGTAGGACGCGCATGGCGGCGATTGTAGCCGTTGCGCGGGATTTGGGCCGCTTTCCGGCGGCATGCCCCGGCATCGCCACGGCGTGTGCTGGTCCTCCGTCCCCGTGGCCGCAGGCCAAGGGGACGGGGAAGGCGCGGGTGCCTCAGCCCTGGCGCAACACCGCCAGCACCGCGGCCTCGTCCACGTCGGCCACGACCTCGGCCTTGCCGATGCCACGCCACAACACCAGGCGCAGGCGCCCGGCGATGTTCTTCTTGTCCAGGCGCATGTGCGCGAGCAGGCCCTCCGGTTCCAGCCCGGCCGGGATCCGCACCGGCAGGCCATAGGCCAGCAGCAGCTCGCGCAGGGTGTCGGTGTCGGCCGCATCGGCCATGCCCAGCGCGGCGGACAGGCGCGCGGCCAGCACCATGCCCACCGCCACGGCCTCGCCGTGGTTGAGGTTGTCATTGCCCGGTGCGCCGTAACCCTGCGCCGTCTCGATGGCATGGCCGAAGGTGTGGCCCAGGTTGAGCAGCGCACGTTCGCCCTTCTCCAGCGGGTCGCATTCGACGATCTCGGCCTTGTGCTCGCAACTGCGGGCGATGGCCTGGGCCAGCGCGGCATCGTCGCCGGCCAGCAGCGCGGCACGTTCGGCCTGCAGCCACTGGAAGAACAGCGGGTCACGGATGGCGCCGTACTTGATTACCTCGGCCAGCCCGGCGCGCAGCTCGCGCACCGGCAGGCTGCGCAGGGCGGCGGTGTCGGCGATGACCGCGCGCGGCGGGTGGAAGGCACCGACCAGGTTCTTGCCCTGCGGGATGTCCACGGCGGTCTTGCCACCGACCGAGGAGTCCACCATCGCCAGCAGCGTGGTGGGCAGCTGCACGCAGTCCACGCCCCGCATCCAGCACGCCGCGGCGAAGCCGGCCAGGTCGCCGACCACGCCACCGCCCAGTGCCAGCACGCAGGCATCGCGGGTGGCGCCCAGCGCCGCCAGCGCGGCGATCGCACCGGCGAAGTTGTCCAGGGTCTTGGACGCCTCGCCGGCCGGGATCACGTACTGGCCGATCTTCAGCTCGGGGCGGGCCGCCTGCAGGGCATCGCGGACGCGTGCCAGGTACAGCGGGGCCACGGTGTCGTCGCTGGCCAGCAACACGTGGCGTCCGCGGATGGCCGCGCCCAGCAGGCTGGCGTCGGACAGCAGGCCGGGGCCGATGTGGATCTGGTACGGGAGTTCGCCGCCAACGGCGACGGTACGGGGGGAAGCGGTCATGCGGTGGGTTCCGAGATCTGCCATTGGCTGGCAAGCCGTACCACCAGTTGGGCGGTGGCTTCGGCGGAGGTGTAGAGGTCGGTGTCGATGATCAGGTCGGCCAGGTCGCGGTACAGCGGGTCGCGCAACGCGGCCATGTCGGCCAGCACCTGTTCGCGGTCGGGACGTTGCAGCAGCGGGCGGGTCTTGTCCTTCTGCAGGCGCTGCAGCTGCGACTGCACGCTGACCCGCAGGTAGACCACGAAGCCGCGTTGGCGGATGCGCTGGCGGTTGTCGGCATCCAGCACCGAGCCCCCGCCGGTGGACACCAATTGGCCGTTGCCCTGCAGCAGGTCGTTCAGTACCCGCTTCTCGTGGGCACGGAAGCCGGCCTCGCCGAGGTTCTCGAAGATGGCCGGGATGCTGGTGCCCACGTCATCGACGATGGCCTGGTCGGCATCGATGAAGGCCAGCCCGAAGCGCTCGGCCACGCGGCGGCCGATGCAGGTTTTTCCGGCGCCCATGGGGCCGATCAGGATGAGATTGGGGGCGGGATTCATCGTAGGGCGATGCTAGCACCTCGTGTCAGTGCCTTAACACGGTAGCAGCCAAGCTCGCGGACTCCACGAATGGTTCGTGGTGCAACCAAGGAGTCGGACATGAGTGTGGCGAAGATCATCGAAGTCAGCGCGTCGTCCAAGACCAGCGTCGAGGACGCCGTGCGCACCGGATTGAAGAAGGTGGCCGAGACCGTCAAGGGCATCCAGGGCGCGTGGATCAACGAAACCAAGGTGGTCACCGACGGCCAGGGCAACATCACCGAATGGCGGGTCAACCTGCGGGTGACCTTCCTGGTGCAGTAAGCCGCCCCCCTACAACGGACGGCGTTGCGCATCCAGCGGGATGACCCGGTCGGCGAGCGTCGGCAGGGTGCGCAGCGCCTGCCGGCTGATGCGCTCGTAGAACTGCACGAA
The DNA here is from genome assembly GCF_034961085.1 of Stenotrophomonas capsici. NCBI lineage: Bacteria > Pseudomonadati > Pseudomonadota > Gammaproteobacteria > Lysobacterales > Lysobacteraceae > Stenotrophomonas > Stenotrophomonas capsici. Next base: position 340,668 of record NZ_JAYFUH010000249.1, read on the forward strand.
ACGTTCCACCTGCGCCCGGCTCATGCTGGTGCGCCCCGGCGAGGCCTGTTGCAGTGCCTGCTCCTGCTGCCAGCGCCAGTGCGGGACCACCGAAAAGCCCGGCGGCTGCAGGAACCACAGCCGGTCAAAGCGCTGCCACAGCGCGGGGTAGTCGTTCGCCAGCGCCTGGTTGCACCAGCGCCGCCAGATACCGTCGCCATCGGCCTCGCGCTCGAGCGCGTTCAACGGTGCCTGCAGCGCGGCGTCCTGCTCGGCCGGCGTGCCCAGGAACCAGCCCTCGAACACCAGCAGGTCCAGTGGGGTGTCCTGCATCTGCCATTGCGCTTCGGGCACCCGTTCGTCGGCCAGCTTGTCGAAGCGGGGCAGGGCGAAAGCCCGGCCTGCCTTGGCGGCATCCAGGGTGGACAGCGCCAGCGGCAGGTCATGCGTGCCCGGCGGGCCGCGCGTGGCCAGCAACGGGTGGATGCGGTCGGCCAGGCGCTGGCGCTGGGCGCGGGTGAGGTAGGTGTCGTCGATGGACAATGCCGCGGCCTGCAGCCCACGCGCACGGGCCAGCTCGACCACCTGCGCGGCCAGGGTGGACTTGCCGCTGCCCTGCACGCCACTGATGGCCAGCACCGGCGTGCGCGCGCCACTGGCCAATGCATCGTCGAGCGCCTGTTCGACCAGCGCCTGCGCGAAGCGTCGTGGGGAAAAACTGTGCGGAACGGGGGACATGCCGCCACAATAGCTCAAACCCCTGCCGTACGAAGCCGCTCATGACCGATCTTTACGCCGAAGCACTTACGACTTTCGCCGCATTGTTTGACGAGGCAAAAGCCGGTGCCGAAATCGATGCCACCGCGATGACGGTGGCCACCGCCGACATCAACGGCCGTCCCTCGGCACGCACGGTGCTGCTGAAGGCCTTCGACGAGCGCGGCTTCGTGTTCTACACGCACCTGGACAGCCGCAAGGGCCGCGAGCTGCACGAGAACCGCGCGCTGGCGTTGCTGTTCCTGTGGCGCAGCCTGCGCGAGGCCGGCATCCAGGTGCGGATCGAAGGCGACGCGCAGCTGGTCGCGCCGGCCGAGGCCGACGCGTACTTCGCCTCGCGCCCGCGCATGAGCCAGATCGGCGCGTGGGCCTCGGTGCAGTCGCAGCCGCTGGCCTCGCGCGAGGCGTTCGAGCAACGCCTGGCCCGGTTCGAGGCCCAGTTCGAAGGGCGGGACGTGCCGCGCCCGGACGGCTGGAGTGGCATCCGCGTGGTGCCGCAGCGCATCGAGTTCTGGTACGGCGCCGACTTCCGCCTGCATGAGCGCTGGTGCTACGAGGCCGATGCGGCCGGGCAATGGAGCAAGCGGATGCTGTTCCCTTGAGTTGCGGTGGCTGACGATGGCGGGGCAATGATGAAGCTGCATCCGGTCTACCGCATCACCGTGTTCGTGCCGCCCGCGCACCTGGAGGCGTTGAAGGCCGGCATCCTGTCCGTGGACCCGTTGGCCGCCGGCGGCTACGCGGCCGGCATGTGGGAATCGGCGCCGGGCCGGGAACAGTTCCGCGTGCTGGACGGCACGGCCAGCGCGTCCGGCCGGTCCGGCGAACTGGTGCGCGAGCCCAGCGTACGGCTGGAGTTCTGCATCCCGCGCGATCCCGGGCGCCTGCAACACCTCCTGACGCAGGGCATTGCCGCCCATCATCCTTGGAACACCCCGGCGGTGTTCGTCGACAGCACGGAGTTCGCAAGCCCATGATTGGCCCGCGTCGCATCGTCTGCCTCACCGAGGAGCCGACCGAAACCCTGTACGCGCTCGGTGAGCAGGAGCGCATCGTCGGCATCAGCGGCTTCACCGTGCGGCCACCGCAAGCACGGCGCGACAAGCCCAAGGTCAGTGCCTTCACCAGCGCCAAGGTGGGGGAGATCCTCAAACTCAAACCGGACCTGGCGATCGGCTTCTCCGACATCCAGGCCGATATCGCCGCCGAATTGATCCGGCATGGCGTGGAGGTATGGATCGCCAACCATCGCAGCGTGGCCGGCATCCTCGATTACATCCGTCGGCTCGGCGGGCTGGTGGGCGTGGCCGCGCGTGCCAATGCCTATGCCGACAGCCTGCAGCGCGGGCTGGATGACATCGCCGCGCAGGCCGCGCGGTTGCCGCAGCGGCCGCGCGTGTGCGTGGAAGAATGGGATGAGCCGATCATCACCGGCATCCAGTGGGGTGCCGAACTGGTGACCATCGCCGGCGGCGACGATGTGTTCCCCGAGTTGTCGCGCGAGCCGCTGGCCAAGGCGCGGATCCTGGCCAACGGTGATCCGGTGATCGCGCGCAACCCGGACATCATCATCGGCTCGTGGTGCGGCAAGAAGTTCCGCCCCGAGCGGGTCGCCGCACGTCCGGGCTGGGCAGCAATCAACGCCGTGCGTGATGGCCAGCTGCACGAAATCAAGTCGCCGCTGATCCTGCAGCCGGGCCCTGCAGCGTTGACCGATGGCGTGCAGGCCATCGCGGCGATCATCCAGGCCTGGAGTCGTCGGTAGGAGCAGCCTCGGCCGCGCCTACGCGGGCTTGCCGGGGACCACGCCGGTGTAACGCGCGCGTGGCCGGATCAGCGTACCCAGCGCCTGCTGCTCCAGGGCGTGCGCCAGCCAGCCGGCCAGCCGGGCGGTGGCGAACATCACCAGCGCGTGCGCGCCGGGCAGGCCATAGGCGTAGCAGATCGCCGCCAGCAGGCCGTCGATGTTGGGGTGCTGGCCACTGTGCTCCTCGGTGGCCGCCAGCACACTCTCGATGTGCTGCATCGCCGGCGTGCCACCGCGTAATCCACGCAGCACGCGCAGGACTTCGGCACCGCGCGGGTCGCCCTGCGGGTACAGCACATGGTTGAACCCCGGCAGGTCGTCGCCGCGCCGCCAGCGACCGGCGATGAACTCCGCCGCCGCGCCGCTGGCCTGTGCATCCAGCAACAGCGCATGCGCACGTGCGGTGGCACCGCCATGGCGCGGGCCGGACATCGCGGCCAGGCCGGCGCACACGGTGGCGTGCAGGTGCGCGCCGGTGGAGGCCACCACGCGCGCGGCGAACGCCGACACATTGAGCTCATGGTCGGCGCACACCACCAATGCGGTGCGTACCACCTCGGCAAAACCCTCGTCCCCGGCGCACCAGCTGTCGGCCAGCAGGCGATGCACCGGGCGCGCATCCGGTTGCACGCCGACCAGCAGCGCGGCGTTCTGGCGCAACAGTGCCGCGGCTACCTCGCGGCGCACCGGCGCGGCGGCGTTGAGCGACTGACGCTGTCCCAATGCCAGCAGCGGCAGGCAGGCCATGGCCCGCTCCAGCGGTGGAAGTGATCCGTCCAGCGCCAGCGGGGCAATCCGCTCCGGCCAATGCGGCGGCGGCTGGGGCGTGAAGGGGTCCAGTTCCTCGCAGTCCCACAGCAGCCGCGCGGTGTCTTCCAGGGTCGCCCCGTCCTGCGCCGCCGCGACCGCCGAGCGGCCGCGGTAATAGGGCGAATCCGGCTGGATCAGCGAGATGCCGGTTTCCAGTACCGGCAGGCCACGGTCCAGGCTCTGCGCAGCCCCCCGCGCCGCGCCACGGCCGGCTCGCTTGCGCTGAGCCAGCCGCTCGACCTCGGCGCGCAGGTACACCCGGCTGCGCTGGTCCGCGCCCGGTCGCGAGCTGAGCTGGCCACGGCTGACATAGGCGTACAGCGTGGCCGGGCTGATCCCTAGCAGGGTGCAGACATCGCTGGCGGACAGCAGCTCGTTCTCGGCGTTATCGGTCATGCGCATTCAATAGGTTGATTTATTGAATCAAGATTGATCAACGGGTCCGATAGTGACAGATTGTTTGTCATAGCGGAATGGCATCGTCGCCTCCGCCACGCAAGGAGCCATGCCATGAGTCTTTCTTCCGCCGGCGCCGCCTTCCGCGCCGCACTGGCTGCCGAATCGCCGCTGCAGGTGATCGGCGCGATCAACGCCAACCACGCCCTGCTGGCCAAGCGCGCCGGCTACCGGGCCATCTACCTGTCCGGCGGCGGCGTCGCGGCCGGCTCGCTGGGCCTGCCGGACCTGGGCATCAACACCTTGGAAGACGTGCTGATCGACGTGCGCCGCATCACCGATGTGTGCGACCTGCCGCTGATGGTGGACATCGACACCGGCTTCGGCCCGAGTGCGTTCAACATCGCGCGCACGGTGAAGTCGCTGATCAAGGCCGGTGCCGCGGCCTGCCACATCGAGGACCAGGTGGGGGCCAAGCGTTGCGGCCACCGCCCGGGCAAGGAAATCGTGTCGCAGGGTGAAATGGTGGACCGCGTGAAGGCGGCGGCCGATGCCAAGACCGACCCGGATTTCTTCCTGATCGCCCGCACCGACGCGATCCAGATGGAAGGCGTGGACGCGGCCATCGAGCGTGCCATCGCCTGCGTCGAGGCCGGCGCCGATGGCATCTTCGCCGAGGCTGCCTATGACCTGGAAACCTACAAGCGCTTCGCCGACGCGGTGAAGGTGCCGCTGCTGGCCAATATCACTGAATTCGGGGCCACGCCGCTGTTCAGCCGCGATGAGCTGGCTGCTTCGGGCGTTGCGATCCAGCTGTTCCCGCTGTCGGCGTTCCGCGCGGCCAACAAGGCGGCCGAGAACGTCTACGAAGCCATCCGCCGTGATGGCCACCAGCGTAATGTGGTGGACACGATGCAGACCCGCGAGGAGCTGTACGACCGGATTGGTTACCACGAATTCGAGCGCAGCCTGGACAGGACGTTTGCTGCGAAGAAGTAGTCCCTGGCCCCTTCTCCCGTTGGGAGAAGGTGGCGCGTAGCGCCGGATGAGGGTGCGATTCCTCGCATTCGTACCCTCTCCCCAACCCCTCTCCCGGTGGGAGAGGGGCTTCCACATCCGCATCTGATCGAGGTTCACACCATGTCTGAATCCACCGCCGCCCCGGCGTTCAAGCCGAAGAAGTCCGTCGCCCTGTCCGGCACCGCCGCCGGCAACACCGCGCTGTGTACGGTTGGCCGCAGCGGCAACGACCTGCACTACCGCGGCTACGACATCCTGGACCTGGCCAACACCAGCGAGTTCGAGGAAATCGCCCACCTGCTGGTGCACGGCAAGCTGCCGAACAAGGCCGAGCTGCGCGCCTACAAGGCCAAGCTGAAGGCGCTGCGTGGCATCCCGGCGGCGGTCAAGGCCGCGCTGGAAGAGCTGCCGCCGTCGGCCCACCCGATGGACGTGATGCGTACCGGCGTGTCGGTGATGGGTTGCGTGTCGCCGGAGAAGGATGACCACAACCACCCGGGCGCGCGTGACATCGCCGACAAGCTGATGGCTTCGCTGGGCTCGATGCTGCTGTATTGGTACCACTGGAGCCACAACGGCAAGGTCATCGACGTGGAGACCGACGACGACTCCATCGGCGGCCACTTCCTGCACCTGCTGCACGGCGAGCCGCCGCGCGAATCGTGGGTCAAGGCGATGCACACCAGCCTGATCCTGTACGCCGAGCATGAGTTCAATGCCTCCACGTTTGCCTGCCGCGTCATCGCCGGCACCGGCAGCGACATGTACAGCGCCATCACCGGCGGCATCGGCGCCCTGCGCGGGCCCAAGCACGGTGGCGCGAATGAAGTCGCCTTCGAGGTGCAGAAGCGCTACGAGACGCCGGACGAGGCCGAGGCCGACATCAAGGCACGCGTGGAGCGCAAGGAAGTGGTCATCGGCTTCGGCCACCCGGTCTACACCGTGTCCGATCCGCGCAACAAGGTGATCAAGGAGGTCTCGCGCGAGCTGTCGGCCGAGCAGGAGAACATGAAGATGTACGACATCGCCGAGCGCCTGGAATCGGTGATGTGGGACATCAAGAAGATGTTCCCGAACCTGGACTGGTTCAGCGCCGTCAGCTACCACATGATGGGCGTGCCGACCGCCATGTTCACCCCGCTGTTCGTGATCGCCCGCACCGCCGGCTGGAGCGCGCACATCATCGAGCAGCGCATCGACGGCAAGATCATCCGCCCGAGCGCGAACTACACCGGCCCGGAAGACCAGACCTTCGTGCCGCTGGAAAAGCGCGCGTAAGGCGCGCATCCAGTCTCCCGCGCGGAAGACAAAGCTCCTCTCCCGCTCGCGGAAAAATTAGCCCCTCTCCCGCTTGCGGGAGAGGGGTTGGGGTGAGGGGAGGCTCCTGGCACGAGGAGCAAGCTTCAAGCCCGTAAAAAAAAGCGAAGCAAAGCTGGAGCTCAAGCAAGAGCAAGAGCAAAGCTCCCCCCATCCGCCCTTCGGGCACCTTCCCCCGCACACGGGAGAAGGGATACCTCAGATTCCAAGTGCTGCTGTGGGTTTGCTGCATTCGCGCACAACCCAAAGCACACCAGCAAGCCCAGACCCTCACAGGCCAGCCATGAACACCGATTACCGCAAGCATCTCCCCGGCAGCACGCTGGACTACTTCGACGCACAGGCCGCTGTGGATGCGATCACGCCCGGTGCCTATGCCACGCTGCCGTACACCGCGCGCGTGCTGGCCGAGAACCTGGTGCGCCGCTGCGACCCGGCCACGCTCACTGATTCGCTCACGCAGCTGATCGAGCGCAAGCGCGACCTCGATTTCCCGTGGTTCCCGGCCCGCGTGGTCTGCCACGACATCCTCGGCCAGACCGCGCTGGTCGACCTGGCCGGCCTGCGCGATGCCATCGCCGACAAGGGCGGCGACCCGGCCAAGGTAAACCCGGTGGTGCCGGTGCAGCTGATCGTGGACCACTCGCTGGCGGTGGAATGCGGCGGCTTCGACCCGCAGGCGTTCGAGAAGAACCGCGCCATCGAGGACCGTCGCAACGAGGACCGCTTCCACTTCATCGACTGGACCAAGCTGGCCTTCGAGAACGTGGACGTGATCCCGCCGGGCAACGGCATCATGCACCAGATCAACCTGGAGAAGATGTCGCCGGTGATCTACCAGCAGGGCGGCGTGGCGTTCCCGGATACCTGCGTGGGTACCGATAGCCACACCCCGCATGTGGATGCGCTGGGCGTGATCGCCATCGGCGTGGGTGGCCTGGAAGCAGAGAACGTGATGCTCGGCCGTGCGTCGTGGATGCGCCTGCCCGACATCATCGGCGTCAAGCTGACCGGCAAGCCGCAGCCCAACATCACCGCCACCGACGTGGTGCTGGCGCTGACCGAGTTCCTGCGCAAGGAGCGCGTGGTCGGTGCGTGGCTGGAGTTCTTCGGTGAAGGTGCGGCGGCGCTGACCATCGGCGACCGCGCCACCATCTCCAACATGTGCCCGGAGTACGGCGCAACCGCGGCGATGTTCTACATCGACCAGCAGACCCTGGACTACCTGCGCCTGACCGGCCGCGAGGAAGCCCAGGTGGCGCTGGTCGAGAATTACGCAAGGACCGCCGGCCTGTGGGCCGATGCACTGGCCACCGCCCAGTACGAGCGCGTGCTGGAGTTCGACCTGTCCAGCGTGGTCCGCAACATGGCCGGCCCGAGCAACCCGCATCGGCGCCTGCCGGTGTCGGACCTGGCAGAGCGCGGCATTGCCGACGAAGCCAAGCTGGAAAGCGGCAGGAACGAGGAAGCCCAGGGGCTGATGCCCGATGGCGCGGTGATCATCGCCGCCATCACCAGCTGCACCAACACCTCCAACCCGCGCAACGTGATCGCCGCCGGCCTGCTGGCGCGCAACGCCAATGCGCGCGGCCTGCTGCGCAAGCCGTGGGTGAAGTCGTCGCTGGCACCGGGTTCCAAGGCAGTGCAGCTGTATCTGGAGGAAGCCGGCCTGCTGCCGGAGCTGGAGAAGCTGGGCTTCGGCATCGTCGCCTTCGCCTGTACCACCTGCAACGGCATGAGCGGCGCGCTGGACCCGAAGATCCAGCAGGAAATCATCGACCGCGACCTGTACTCGACCGCGGTGCTATCGGGCAACCGCAACTTCGATGGCCGCATCCATCCGTACGCCAAGCAGGCCTTCCTGGCCTCGCCGCCGCTGGTCATCGCCTATGCGATCGCCGGCACGGTGCGCTTCGACATCGAGAAGGACGTGCTGGGCGTGGATGCCGATGGCAACGACGTGCGCCTGAAGGACATCTGGCCGAGCGATGCCGAGATCGACGCGGTGGTGAAGGCGGCCGTCAAGCCGGAGCAGTTCCGCAGCGTCTACAACCCGATGTTCAACGTGCGCGTCGAGCACGGCGCGCCGGTCAGCCCGCTGTATGATTGGCGCCCGCAGAGCACCTACATCCGCCGCCCGCCGTACTGGGAGGGCGCGCTGGCCGGTGAGCGTACGCTGCAGGGCATGCGCCCGCTGGCGGTGCTGCCGGACAACATCACCACCGACCACTTGTCGCCGTCCAACGCGATCCTGCGCTCCAGCGCGGCTGGTGAGTACCTGGCCAAGATGGGCCTGCCGGAAGAAGACTTCAATTCCTATGCCACCCACCGCGGCGACCACCTCACCGCGCAGCGCGCCACCTTCGCCAACCCGAAGCTGTTCAACGAGATGGTGCGCAACGACGATGGCAGCGTGAAGCAGGGTTCGCTGGCGCGCGTGGAGCCGGAAGGCAAGGTCATGCGCATGTGGGAAGCCATTGAAACCTACATGGAGCGCAAGCAGCCGTTGATCATCATCGCCGGTGCCGACTACGGCCAGGGCAGCTCGCGCGACTGGGCCGCCAAGGGCGTGCGCCTGGCCGGCGTGGAGGCCATCGCCGCCGAAGGCTTCGAGCGCATCCACCGCACCAACCTGATCGGCATGGGCGTGCTGCCGCTGGAGTTCAAGCCGGGCACCGACCGCAACACGCTGGGCATCGATGGTACCGAAACCTTCGATGTCATCGGCGCGCGGCAGCCGCGCACCGATCTGACGCTGGTGATTCACCGCAAGGACGGCAGCACGGTGAACGTGCCGGTCACCTGCCGTCTGGATTCGGACGAGGAAGTGGCCATCTACGAAGCCGGCGGCGTGCTGCAACGCTTCGCGCAGGACTTCCTGGAAGCTTCCGCCAACTGATGCGCCAGCCCCTGGACGGGGCTTTGCTTGAAGCCCCTCTCCCGCCGGCGGGAGAGGGGTTGGGGTGAGGGCAGCCGCTTCTGCCCTTGTCGTTGATGCACGTCAGGAAACCCAGTCATGTCCCATGTTCCGCAGATCAGAATCCCCGCCACCTACCTGCGCGGCGGCACCTCCAAGGGCGTGTTCTTCCGCCTGGAAGACCTGCCGGCCAGCGCGCAGGTGCCCGGCGCGGCACGCGACCGCCTGTTCCAGCGGGTGATCGGCTCGCCCGATCCGTTCGCCAAGCAGATCGATGGCATGGGCGGGGCGACCTCCAGCACCAGCAAGTGCGTGATCCTGTCGCCAAGCAGCAGGCCCGACCACGACGTGGACTACCTCTATGGCCAGGTCTCGATCGACACCGACTTCGTCGACTGGTCGGGTAATTGCGGCAACCTGTCCACCGGGGCCGGCGCGTTCGCGCTGCATGCCGGCTACGTCGATCCGGCCCGTGTTCCGGAAAACGGCGTCTGCGCGGTGCGAATCTGGCAGGCCAACATCAACAAAACCATCATCGCGCATGTGCCGGTCAGCAACGGCCAGGTGCAGGAAACCGGTGACTTCGAACTGGATGGGGTGACCTTCCCGGCGGCGGAGATCGTGCTGGAGTTCATCGATCCGGCCGATGAGGGCGAAGGCGAGGGCGGCGGTGCGATGTTCCCGACCGGCAACCTGGTCGATGACCTGGAGGTGCCGGGTGTCGGTACGCTGAAGGCTACGATGATCACCGCCGGTATCCCCACCGTGTTCGTCAACGCGGCCGACATCGGCTACACCGGCACCGAGCTGCAGCCGGCCATCAACGAGGACAAGGCGGCGCTGGCCCGGCTGGAAGCCATCCGCGTCGCCGGTGCGCTGCGCATGGGGCTGATCGCCTCGCCGGAGGAAGCACTCAAGCGCCAGCACACGCCGAAGATCGTGTTCGTCGCGCCGCCACAGGACTACGTGTCCAGCGGCAACAAGCCGATCAGGGCCGGTGACATCGACCTCAACGCCCGCGCCCTGTCGATGGGCAAGCTGCACCACGCGATGATGGGCACCGCTTCGGTGGCCATCGCCACCGCGGCATCGGTGCCGGGCACGCTGGTCAACGCGGCCGCCGGCGGCGGCCAGCGCAACGCGGTGCGCTTCGGCCACCCGTCCGGCACGCTGCGGGTCGGCGCCGAGGTGGCGCAGGTCGATGGCCAGTGGACCGTGACCAAGGCGGTGATGAGCCGTAGCGCGCGCATCCTGATGGAAGGCTGGGTGCGGGTGCCGGGCGATATGTTCTGAGGGCGGCGGCCCCATCACCCTCGTTGCCTGTGCCTGTTGGGCGGCGATTGGGCTGACCTGTACACAAGGTCCATGCCGATGGCTGGGTATACTCCGGCCATCTGCAGGAGGACGCCATGGGCAACAGGAAGTCGTGGGGATTGCGGGGGGCAGCGCTGGTTCTGGCGGCGATTGCCTTGATTGCAGGATGCAAGCGCAACGAGACCGGGCAGCTGCCCGGCACCAGTGGCGAGGCCATCCAGGCCAAGCGCGAAGAGGTCAAGGGCTTCGTCATGCTGCGGGCCTATCCGGACCAGCAGCGCGGTGACGGGATGGCGTTGGCGGTGGAGTTCTCGCGGCCGCTGGTCGGCACCCAGGACTTCGACAAGCTGCTGCGCTTCGAGGAGAAGGTCGGCACCGAGGAAAGCAGCTGGTCGCTGTCCGATGACGGCAAGACCCTGCGCTATCCCTACGTGGAGCCGGCCAAGGAATACACCCTGATCATTTCGCCGGACCTGCTGGCCGCCGATGGCAGCCGGCTGGGCACGGAGGTGAAGCAGAAGGTGTTCAGCGGCGAGATGGAGCCGGCGGTCGGTTTCGCCTCGCAGGGCAGCGTGCTGCCGGCCAAGGAGAGCCGCGGCCTGCCGGTGGTGTCGGTGAACGTGCCGGAGGTGGACGTCGAATTCCTGCGCGTGCGCGAATCCGAGCTGCCCAGCTTCTTTGCCCAGTACCAGCGTGGCGGCCGTCGTGGCAGCTGGGAGCTGGACAGCGAGTACAGCGACAATACGCCGCTGTCGCAGCTGGCCGAGCCGGTCTACATGAACCGCTTCGTGCTGGGTGGCAAGCAGAACGAGCGGGTACTGACCTACCTGCCGATCCAGGAAGTGAAGGAACTGCAGCAGCCGGGCCTGTATTTCGCGGTGATGAAGCGCACCGGCAGCTTCGGTGGCGAGTACGACACCGCGTTCTTCTCCGTCAGCGACATCGGCCTGCACACCCGCGCCTACAAGGACACGCTGTTCGTCCACACCGCGTCGCTGGCCGACGGCACGCCGGCCAGGAAGGTCGACCTGAAGGTCATCAACGCCAAGGGCGAGGTGATCCTGAGGGGGCAGACCGACGGTAACGGCAACGCGTTGCTCAACTACACGCTCGATGCCACCCAGGTGCTGGTGGCTTCCAGCGGCAGCGATACCACGATGCTGCCGTTCAACCAGCCGGCGCTGGACCTGAGTGAGTTCGCGGTGGCCGGCCGCCAGAATGCCAACTTCGATGTATTCGCCTGGTCCGGGCGTGACCTGTACCGCCCCGGCGAGACGGTGCGCGTGTCCGCGCTGCTGCGTGACAACGACGGCAAGCCGCTGCCGGCCCCGGCCAATGGCGGGTTGCCGGTGTTCCTGCGGCTCAAGCAACCCGATGGCAAGACCTTCCGCGAAACCCGCCTGCAGGCGGGCGAGCAGGGCTATTTCTCCTTCGAGCAGGTGATCCCGGTCGAGGCGCCCACCGGCCGCTGGCAGGTGGAGTTCCGCACCGACCCGGCCAGCAAGGAAGCGGTGCAGGGCATGACCCTGCGCATCGAGGAGTTCCTGCCCGAACGCATGAAGCTGGACCTGGACAGCGCGCAGAAGACGCTCAAGCCGGGCGAGCCGCTCAAGCTGCAGGCCGACGCGGCCTACCTGTACGGGGCTCCGGCCGACGGCAACCGCTTCACCGCGCGCCTGGCGGTGGCGGTGGAACAGCATCCGGTCGAGGCGATGCCGGGCTGGTTCTTCGGCGATCCCACCGTTGAGCTGCCGCGGCAGGCCAACGACGTGATCGACACCACCCTTCCCGGCGATGGCAAGCTGCGCCAGGACATCCCGCTGCCGGCCGAGGTCGGTAAGGGGACGACGGTGGCGGCGGTGGTGTCGGGCAGCGTCTACGAGACCGGCGGCCGCACCGTCACCCGCACGCTCAAGCGCGTGCTGTGGCCGGCCCCGGCACTGGTGGCGGTGCGCCCGTTGTTCGACGACAAGGACGGTGCCGACGCCAACGCCAATGCGCGCTTCGAGCTGATGCGCGTGGATGCCGAGGGCAATCCGCAGCCGGGCAAGGGCCTGAAGGTCACGCTGGTACGCGAGCTGCGCGATTACCACTGGACCTACACCGACAACCGTTGGGACTACGACTTCACCCGTCGCTTCGAGAACAAGGAAACTCGCACCCTCGATGCCGGCACCACCGCGGCCCGCTTCGACTTCCCGGTGGAATGGGGTGATTACCGGGTGGACGTGTTCGATCCCGCCACCGGCCTGACCACGCGCTATCCGTTCAGTGCCGGCTGGAGCTGGGAGGACGAGAACCGCGGCATGGACGCACGCCCCGACAAGGTCAAGCTGGCGCTGGACAAGACCAGCTACCGCGCCGGTGACACGCTGAAGGTGACGGTGACGCCGCCGCATGCCGGCCGTGGCCTGTTGATGGTCGAAAGCGACAAGATGATCTACGTCCAGGACATCGACGCCAAACCGGGCAGCACCTTCGAAATCCCGGTGACCGCCGACTGGGAGCGCCACGACGTCTACGTCACCGCGCTGGTGTTCCGCGGCGGCAGCGCGCCGAGCAAGATCACCCCGGCGCGCGCCGTGGGCGTGGCCCACGTGCCGATGAACCGCAGCGACCGCCGCGTCGCCGTGGGCCTGGTGGCGCCCAGGCAGATGCGTCCCGAACAGCCGATGACGGTCACCGTCAGTGCGCCGGAGCTGGCCGGCAAGCCGGCCCATGTCACCGTCTCGGCGGTGGACGTGGGCATCCTCAACATCACCCGTTTCCCGGTGCCGGATGCCCCGGCGCATTTCTTCGCGCAGCGACGCCTGGGCGTGGATGCGTATGACATCTACGGGCGCGTGATCGAGAGCTTCGACGGCAACACCGGCAAGCTGAAGTTCGGTGGCGACATGGCGCTGGCGGCATTGCCGCAGGCCAAGCGCCCGACCGCGCGGGTGCAGACCGTGGACCTGTTCTCCGGCCCGGTGGCGCTCGATGCCAAGGGCAACGCCCGGGTGCAGCTGAACGTGCCGGACTTCAACGGCACGCTGCGGGTCTCGGCACTGGTCTACTCGGACCAGCGCTACGGCAACCGTGACGTGGAGACGCTGGTGCGCGCGCCCATCCTGGCCGAGGCCAGCATGCCGCGGGTGATGGCGCCGGGCGACCGCAGCATGGTCACCCTCGACGTGCAGAACTTCACCGGCAAGCCCGGCCAGTTCACGGTACGGGTGGACGGCGAAGGCCCGCTGGGCATCGCCGAGTCCTCGCGCTCGGTGCAGTTGGGCGCGGATGCCAAGAGCACCCTGAGCTTCCCGTTGACCGCGCAGGAAGGCTACAGCGTGGCCAAGGTGCGGGTGCGCGTGGACGGCAACGGTTTCAAGGTCGACCGGCGTTATGACCTGCCGGTGCGCGCGGCCTGGCCGCAGGTGCTGCGCTCGCAGACCCGCACGCTCGATCCGTTGGCAGCGGTCACCCTGGACAGCAGCTTCATCGATGGCCTGATGAGCAACTCGGTCAGCGCCCGCATGCTGGTCAGCGCGCTGCCGCCGATCCCGTTCGCCTCCGCGCTGCAAGGGGCGCTCAACTATCCGTATGGGTGCGCCGAGCAGACCACCAGCAAGGGCTACGCCGCGTTGATGCTCGACCAGGCCACCTCGGCCATGCTCGGCGCCGATGGGCTGGATGCCAAGGCGCGCCGCGAGCGCATGGAAGGTGCGTTCGGCCGATTGGCATCGATGCAGGTGGCCAACGGCAACTTCTCGATGTGGGGCAACGACGACTACATCAACCCGGCGCTGACCCCGTACATTGCCGAGTTCCTGCTCGATGCCAAGGACGCCGGCTTCGCGGTGCCGGAGAACGTGCTGCAGAAAGCGCTGGACCGGATCAGCGAAGACCTGCTCAGCGGTGGCAACCAGTTCTACGGGCAGGACAGCCGGGAGGCACTGAAGTTCGCCAACCAGGCCTATTCGGGCTATGTGCTGGCGCGGGTCAACCGCGCGCCGCTGGGAACCCTGCGCACGCTGTGGGACAACGAGCGCAGCAAGGCGGTGTCCGGCTTGTCGCTGGTGCACCTGGGTGTGGCGCTGTCGCTGCAGGGCGATGGCAAGCGCGGCCAGGCCGCGATTTCCGCCGGCTTCGCCAAGGCTACGAATGACCGTCCGTCCTACTTCGGCGATTACGGCAGCGTGCTGCGTGACGATGCGCTGATGATCGCACTGACCCACGAGCGCGGCCTGGCCAAGCCCGAGTACGACGCACGTGCAGTGTCCATGGGCCGCGAGCTGGAGGCCCGTCGCAACAGCGGCTGGCTGTGGCTGAGCACGCAGGAGCAGGTGGCGTTGGCACGCCTGGGCAAGGCCTTGATGGTCAACCAGAAGAAGCTGGTGTCCGGCGAGCTGGCCGTGGGTGAGCGCCGCGAGACGATCGACGCGCGCAAGGCGTTCGGCCGGGTGTTCGATGCAGCCCAGCTGGCGCAAGGCGTGCGTTTCTCGCCGCAGGGCGAGGCCCCGATGTTCGCCAGCCTGGACGTGGCCGGCATCCCGCGGCAGGCACCGGCGCCGGACAACCGCCATATCGGCATCGAGCGCACCTGGTACGGCACCGACGGCAAGCCGTGGACGCCGCGTCCGTTGAAGGAAGGCGAGGCCTTGATCGTGCGCCTGAGCGTGACCGCCAATACCGCGATGCCCGAGGCATTGGTGACCGACCTGTTGCCGGCAGGCCTGGAGATCGAGAACTTCAACCTCGGTGATGCCAAGCAATGGGCCGACGTGGTGGTGGATGGCGTGGAGATCAGCGACCGTGGCAGCGCCGCCGACATCAAGCACGAGGAGTTCCGTGACGACCGTTACGTGGCGGCGGTGAACCTGTCGCGCGGCCGGACCGCGAACGTGTTCTACCTCGTCCGTGCGGTCAGCCCGGGTACCTATACCGTGCCGCCGCCGCTGGCCGAGGACATGTATCGCCCCGACCTGCGCGGCGTGGGTCGCTCCACCCCGACCACGATCACGGTGGTACAGCCCTGACCCCGCCGCGCCTGTGCAGCAAGGTAGGAGCGGCTTCGGCCGCGAGGCCGGGAATGCCCGGCTTCGCGCCCGGGGTCGCTCCTGCTCCCCAAGGTCACGATTGAAGAACACGCACCAGTGAACACGCGCTTCCCGCGCCTGAAGCAGCTTGGCAAGCGCCTGTGCTCTCCCCGCACCCTGCGCCTGCTGCGCTGGGGCACTGCCACATTGTTGGCGTTGCTGCTGGTGCTGGACCTGGCCTTCCCGCCACCACTGCCGCGGTCGCGGGAGACCAGTACGCTGGTCGTCGCCGCCGATGGCACGCCGCTGCGTGCCTTCGCCGATGCCGAAGGCGTCTGGCGCTATCCGGCCGACGCGAAGACGGTTTCGCCGCTCTACCTGCAGGCGTTGCTGACCTACGAGGACCGCTGGTTCTGGCGACATCCGGGCATCAACCCCTGGGCGCTGCTGCGTGCGGCCAGGCAGATGGTGCTGGAGCGGCGTATCGTCTCCGGCGGTTCGACGCTGACCATGCAGGTCGCGCGCATCCTCGACCCACATACGCGCACGCCATGGGGCAAGCTCAAGCAGTTGTTGCGTGCGGTGCAGCTGGAGGTGCACCTGAGCAAGGCCGAGATCCTCGACCTGTACCTGGAGCGCGCGCCCTACGGCGGCACCATCGAAGGCGTCGAGGCGGCCAGCTGGGCCTACCTGGGCAAGTCCGCCGCGCACCTGTCGCAGGCCGAGGCCGCACTGCTGGCGGTGCTGCCGCAGTCACCGAGCCGGCTGCGTCCGGACCGCCATCCCGAGGCCGCAAGACGAGCCCGCGACAAGGTGCTGGCGCGCATGGCCGAACTCGGCGCGTGGTCGGCCGACGAGGTCGCCGATGCGCGCATCGAGCCGGTCGTTGCGCGCTCGCTGAAGCAGCCGCTGTACGCGGCGCTGCTGGCCCAGCGCCTGCATGCGGCGCAACCGCGCGCCGCGCATATCCAGACCACGCTCGATGCGGGCCTGCAGCGCACGCTGGAGGAGCGCGTGGCGGCGTACTTCTCGCAACTGCCCGAGCGCACCTCCGCCGCGCTGCTTGTGATGGACAACACCACGCTGGAGGCCCGTGCCTACGTGGGCTCGGTCGCGTTCGGTGACAAGGCGCGGCTGGGGCACGTGGACATGGTGCAGGCCTGGCGCTCCCCCGGCTCCACGCTCAAGCCGTTCCTGTACGGCATGGCGCTGGACGATGGCCTTATCCACTCCGAGAGCCTGCTGGTGGATGCGCCGCAGAGTTTCGGCGGCTATCGCCCGGGCAACTTCGATGCCGCGTTCAATGGCCCCATTGGCGCGGCCAGTGCATTGCGCCTGTCGTTGAACGTGCCCTCGGTGGACCTGCTCGACCGTGTCGGCCCGGCGCGCTTCACCGCCCGGCTCGCCAACGGCGGGGTCACGCTGCGCTTCCCGCATGGGGCCAAGCCGAATCTGGCCGTGATCCTGGGCGGCACCGGTGCCCAGCTGGAGGGGCTGGTCGGTGCCTTCTCGGCGTTCAACCGTGGTGGCATCGCCGGTCGCGTGCGTTACACGCCGGACGATCCCCGGCTCGAGCGGCGGATGATGTCCGAAGGCGCGGCGTGGATCGTGCGTGACATCCTCGAATCCAACCCGCGCCCGGGGTACGGCGTGGGCACCTTCGACACCGGCGGCCGCCCGCGCGTGGCATGGAAGACCGGCACCAGCTTTGGTTACCGCGATGCCTGGGCCATCGGCGGTACCCGCCAATACACCGTGGGCGTGTGGGTCGGCCGGCCCGACGGCACGCCGCTGCCCGGCCAGTACGGTGCGGTCACCGCGCTGCCGCTGATGTTCGAGGTCATCGACAGCCTGCCGCGCCAACCGGGCGACAACGCCACCCGGACGGCACCGGCCAGCGTCACTGAAATGGACATCTGCTGGCCGCTGGGCATCGCCGCCGAGCAGACCCCGCCGTCGATGTGTCACCGGCGGTTCCCGGCGATGGTGCTCGACGGCGTGGTGCCGCCCACCTTCGCCGAACGCGATGCCCGCCTGTGGCAATCCGGTCGCCTGCGCTTCGAGGTGGATGCAGTGACCGGGCAGCGGGTATCGGTGGACTGCAATGGCCATCCGGCCCGTGAGCAACGCGAGATCGCCCGTTGGCCGGCACTGGCTTCACCGTGGTTGTCGGCCGCGCAACGTCAGGCACAGCAGTTGCCGGTGCTTGCGGCCGATTGCCCGGACGATGGCCGCCAATCGCGTGGCGTACTGCATATCGACGGCCTGAATGACCAGTCCACGCTGGCCCGGCCACCGGGTGCAACGCATGGTCCGCGCCTGCAACTGCGCGCACTGGGAAGCGATGCCACCGTCCAATGGCTGCTCGACGGCCGCTGGATTGCCCAGACCCAGGGCGCGCGGGTGTTCATGCGCGACTTCGAGGACGCCGGCGAACACACGCTCACCGCCCTGTCGGACGACGGCAGCTGGGCACGCGTGCGCTTCCGCGTCGTCCACTAGCCGGCAGGAGCGACCTTGCCCGCGAAGTCCCGGACCGCCAGGCGGTCATGGCGTCGCAAGCGAGGCCGCTGCCGCCGAGGTTATTCGCCGATCCAGCCGTCCAGCATGTCGGCGAAGTCATCGGCATGGTCCTCCTCCTGCGCCAGGATCTGCTCCAGGATGCGCTTGGTGGTGGTGTCCTTGTCGCCGATGAAGTTGATCATCTCGCGATAGCTGTCGATGGCGATGCGCTCGGCGATGAGGTTCTCGCGGACCATGTCGCGCAGGTTGCCGCCTTCCTTGTACTCGGCGTGGGAGCGCGCGGTGAGGGTGTCCGGGTTGAGGTCCGGTGCACCGCCCAGCTGCACGATGCGGTTGGACAGCAGGTCCGCATGCGCCTGCTCCTGCTGGGCGTGTTCCAGGAACTCGGCCTTCACCGTGTCGGCCAGCATCCCCTTGGCCATGTAGTAATGCCGGTAGTAGCGCAGCACGCAGACCCATTCGGTGGCCAGCGCATCGTTGAGCAGCTTGATCACCGTGGTGCGGTCGGCGCTGTAGCTGGGCGTCACCGCACCGTCTTCCATGCGTTTGCGCGCGTTGGCCCGCAGGGTCTTGCGGTCGGTGAAGCCGGGCGTCGGGGCGGTGGGTTTGCTCGGCTTCGCGGCTGGCTGCTTGCTCATGGCTGGCCTTTCCTTCTGTTGGGGAAACTACTCCGGCAGATGGGCGAGCACGTATTCGGCGGAGGACACCTCGAACTGGCCGGGTTCCTCGACATAGCTGCCGCGTACCACGCCATCTTCCACGTACAACGCGAACCGACGCGAGCGCATGCCCATGCCGGAACTGCTTGCGTCCATCTCCAGCCCCAGCGCACGGGTGAACTCGCCGTTGCCGTCGGACAGCATCTGCAGGCCATCGGGCACCGATTGGCTTCGGGCCCAGGCCTGCATCACGAACGGATCATTGACCGCCATGCAGAACACCTCGATGCCGCGGCTGCGGAAATCATCGAAGTGCTCCACGTAACCGGGCAGGTGACGAGCCGAGCAGGTCGGGGTGAACGCGCCGGGGACGGCGAACAGCACCACCTTGCGGCCGTCGAACAGGGTGTGGGTATCCACCGTTTCCAGGCCCTCGCGCAGGCGCTTGAGGATGACTTCGGGAATGCGGTCGCCGACTTGGATGGACATCAGTAACTCCTGTGCTGAATGTCAGTTTAGTGATCGATTGGAAGTGCCGCGTCAAAAGCTTGAAAACACGGCTTTCACGCAACACCTCGTGGGCATGGGAACGGCATCGCCATTCCGGCAGTCCGGGCCCCCACATTTCAGGAGGACATGATGAGCATCGTACGTTACCGCCAGTGGCCGACGCAGTCCGAAATCCGCAATCTGCTGGGCCCGTTGCTGGAAGCCCCCGCCACCTCGCCGCAGGGCTGGGCGCCGGCGGTGGACATCCGCGAGGAGCCGACGCAGTTCGTGCTGTTGGCCGATCTCCCCGGCGTGGAGCCGTCCAGCATCGAGGTGCAGATGGACAAGGGCGTGCTGGAGATCCGTGGTGAGCGCAGCGCACCGGCCGCCGCCGGGGAAGGCCGCTTCTCGCGCAGCGAGCGACGCCATGGCACGTTCAATCGCCGCTTCGCCCTGCCGGACAGCGCCAACGCCGAGGGCATCGCCGCCCGCAGCCAGAACGGTGTGCTGGAGATCCGCATCCCCAAGCGCGAGGAACCGGCACCGCGCCGCATCCAGGTCCAGGCCGCTTCCCCGGCCGTGTGAGTGCGCCTCCACCAGCACGAGCGCCGTGGCCCGGTAGAATGGCGGCCACGGCGGTCGCCGGTTGCATGACGGCCCGTTGCCGAAAGGTGGCGGGCCTGACTTTTTTGCAGAGGTGTATGGATGGAATTCAAGGATTACTACGCAACGCTGGGCGTGGAGCCCACCGCCGGCGATGCCGAGATCAAGACCGCCTACCGGCGTCTGGCGCGCAAGTACCACCCCGACGTCAGCAAGGAAGCCGGTGCGGAGGAGAAGTTCAAGGCGGTCAATGAGGCCTACGAGGCGCTGCGCGATCCGCAGAAGCGCCAGGCCTATGACCAGCTGCGCGCGCAGGGTTACCGCCCGGGCGAGGAATTCCAGGCACCGCCCAACTTCGGCGGCGGCCAGGGGTTTGATTTCGAGGAGGTGTTCGGCGGCGGCGGTGCCGGCGGCGGCTTCAGTGATTTCTTCGAAAGCCTGTTCGCGCGCCAGCGCGGTGCCGGCGGGGCAGGGGCGCGTGGTCGTCCCGGGTTTGGCGGCGCCGGGCCGCAACCGATGCGCGACACCCGCGCCAAGCTGTCGGTGCCGCTGGAGGCGGCGTACAGCGGTGACAGCCTGCGCATCACCGTCGATGGTCGCCAGCTCGACGTGCGCGTGCCCAAAGGCATCCGCCCGGGCCAGGTGATCCGGCTGGGCGGGCAGGGCAGCGGGGGCGGCAACCTGATGCTGGAGGTGGAATACGCCTCGCACCCGCAGTTCGAGGTGGACGGGCGCAACATCCTGTACACCCTGCAGGTCACGCCGTGGCAGGCGGCGCTGGGCACCAGCATCAGCGTGCCGACCCTGGGCGGGGCGGTGGAACTGAAGGTGCCGGCCGATTCGGACAGTGGCCGCAAGCTGCGCCTGCGCGGCCGTGGCCTGCCGGGCAAGCCCGATGGCGACCAGATCGTGGAACTGGAGGTGGTGGCCCCGGTGGCGACGACCGAGGCCCAGCGCAAGGCCTATCAGGAACTGGCCAAGGCCTTCGGTGACAGTTGAGGCCGGTGCGCCCGGTCCCCGAGCACGAAAAAGGCGAGCTCCCCGGCTCGCCTTTTTCGTTCCGGCCCTCCGGCGTCAGCCGGCCGGCGGGGCCTCGGCGCTGAACACCTGCGCGATCACCGCGGACAGGTCCTCTTCCGAGAACGGCTTGGTGATGTAGGCCTTGGCGCCCTGGCGCATGCCCCACAGCCGGTCGGTGTCCTGGTCCTTGGTGGTCACCAGGATCACCGGGATGTGCTGGGTGGTGGCCTCGCGCTTGAGCGTGCGGGTGGCCTGGAACCCGTTGAGGTTCGGCATCACCACGTCCATCAGCACCAGGTCCGGCAGCACCGACTTGGCCGCTTCCACCCCGGAAGCGCCATCGGTGGCGGTAAAGGTCTCATGCCCCAGCTTCTCTACGATGCGCTGGATGCCCATCAACTGAGACGGCGAATCGTCAACGATCAGGATGCGCGCCATGTTCTTCCCCAAGAGTCAGCGACGAGTGTAGTGCCGGCCCGGGCCCGGCGTGAAGCCGCCAGCGCCGGGTCTGGGCCGGGTCAGGACGGCGGTCAGTCGATTCTTACGACCGTGCGCCCGAAGGACTTGCCGGCGAGCATCGTATCGAACACGCCCGGCAGTTCGCCAAGCCCCACTTCACGGGTACAGATGGTGCCCAGGTGGCGCGGCTTCCAGTCCCCGCCCAGCAGTGCCCAGACCTGCTCGCGGATGTCCCGGGCGGTGCCGGCCGAGGCCACGCCCAGCAGGGATACGCCGCGGATGATGAAGGGCATCACGGTCATGTCCAGCTCCGCGGTGGCCGCCAGGCCGGCCGAGGCCACGTTGCCGTAGGGGCTGGTCTGGGCCAGCAGGCTGGTCAGCATCGCCCCGCCGACGTTGTCCAGCCCGCCGCCGAAGCGGGCCGATTCCATCGGCCGGGTGGTGGCCAAGGCATCGCGGCCCAGTACCTGGCTGGCACCGATCGCGGTCAGGTAGTCGGCCGCCTCGGCCTTGCCGCTGACGGCATGCACCTCGAAGCCGGCCCGGCTGAAGATGTCCACCGCCAGCGAGCCGACCCCGCCGGTGGCGCCGGTCACCGCCAGCGGGCCGAGCGCCGGGGACTGGCGGTTCTCGGTCATCCGGAACAGCGCCAGCGCGGCGGTGAAGCCGGCCGTGCCCAGCACCATGGCTTCACGCAGGTCCAGCCCGGCAGGCAGCGGGATCATCCATCGGGACTCCAGTCGCACGTACTGGCTGTAGCCGCCGTCGCGGGTCTCGCTCAGGCCGCAGCCGGTGGTCAGCACCTTGTCGCCCTCGCGGAAGGCCGGGTCGGTCGAGGCCACCACCTCGCCGGCCACGTCGATGCCGCCGACCAGCGGGAAGCGGCGCAGGATCTTGCCCTTGCCGGTGCCGGCCAGGGCATCCTTGTAGTTCACCGAGGACCAGCGGGCACGGATCACCACCTCGCCGGGGCTGAGCTGGTCCAGCGCCAGCGGCTCCAGGCCGCTGCGGTAGCCCGCCTCGTCGTTGTGGATGCGGAAGGCGGAAAACGGGGCGGAAACGGACATGGCGGCCTGCACTGGAACGGGGGATGTCCAAGATAGCGGTTGCGAAACGGCAGGTCAGCCGCATCTAGTAGAATCGGGATTCGATTGATGGCCGGGTCCGGCGGGAACTCCCGCACCCCGGCCCTTACAGATGGAGCATGCATGGCCTGGAATACACCCGGCGGCAATGGTGGGGGCGCGGACGACCGCGGCCCGCGCAAGCCACGTGGCGGAAATGGCAACGGATGGGGCGGCAACATCCCCGGGCCGTTGCGCGACCTGTTTGATGGCGGCATCTGGCGCTGGGTATTGATCGTGGTGGCCTTGCTGGTGCTGTTCTCCAGCTTCCAGCTGATCGGCGAGCAGCAGCGCGGCGTGGTGCTGCGTTTCGGCGAGTACTCGCGGATCCTGCAACCGGGCCCTAACTTCAAGCTGCCGTGGCCGATCGAGTCGGTGGTCAAGGTCAATGCCACCCAGATCAAGACCTTCAGCAGCAACGTGCCGGTGCTCACCCGCGACGAGAACATCGTCAACGTGGCGGTCAACGTGCAGTACCGCGTGGACGACCCGCGCCAGTACCTGTTCGGTACGGTCGATGCCGACCAGATGCTGGAGCAGTCCGCGCAGAGCGCGGTGCGCGAACAGGTGGGCCGTGCCGACCTGAACACCGTGCTCAACAACCGCGGCCCGCTGGCCTCGGTGGCCGAGCAGCGCCTGCAGGCCTCGCTCAAGGCCTACAACACCGGCCTGAGCGTGACCGGCCTGACCCTGCCCGACGCCCGTCCGCCGGAAGAAGTGAAGCCGGCCTTCGACGAGGTCAACGGTGCCCAGCAGGTCAAGGAACGCCTGATCAACGAAGCCCAGGCCTACGCGGCCAAGGTCGTGCCCGAAGCGCGTGGCCAGGCCTCGCGTGCCCGCACCACCGCCGAAGGCTACAAGCAGGCCGCCGTGGCCAAGGCCGAAGGTGACGCGCGCCGCTTCACCCTGCTGCAGGCCGAGTACAAGAACGCGCCGGAAGTCACCCGCAAGCGCCTGTGGCTGGAAACCGTGCAGCAGGTGCTGGCCGAGAACCGCAAGGTCATCGGTGGCGATGGCCGCCAGCTGATCTACGTGCCGATGCCCGCCGATGCGGCCAAGGGCGCCGGCAACGCCCCGCAGCTGACCCCGGACATGGTCGTGCCGGCCCTGCCGTCGGCCACCGACAGCATTCGCAACGCGGACCGCTCGGTCTCGCGCTCGGCAAGTCGTGAGGAGGCCAGCCGATGAAGAATTCATTTGTGATCGGCCTGCTGGTCGTGGTGCTGCTGGGCCTGCTGGGCTCGGTGTACGTGGTCCGCGAGGACCAGACCGCGATGGTGCTGAACCTGGGCAAGGTGGTGCGTTCGGACATCAAGCCGGGCCTGCACTTCAAGGTGCCGCTGGTGGAAACCGTGCGCGTGTTCGACCGCCGCTTCCAGGTGCTGGACACCGCTCCGGCGCGTTACTTCACCGCCGAGCAGAAGGACGTCAGCGTCGACTTCTTCGCCATCGGCTACATCTCCGACGTGCGTTCGTACTACCGCTCCACCGGCGGTGACGGCAAGGTGGCCAATGCCCGCCTTGCGCCGATCATCACCGACTCGCTGCGCAACCAGATCAACTCGCGCACCCTGCAGGCACTGGTGTCCGGTGACCGCGGCGAGCTGATCGCCGGCCAGCTGAAGGCGATCAACGAGGCGGTCAAGCCGCTCGGCATGCAGATCATCGACCTGCGCATCAAGCAGATCGACCTGCCGACGGACAGCCAGGTGATCACCGACGTGTACGAGCGCATGCGCGCCCAGCGCAAGCAGGAGGCCGCCAAGCTGCGCGCCGAGGGCGAGGAGCAGTCGCTGACCATCCGCGCCCAGGCCGACCGCGAGAGCACCGTGATCGTGGCCGAGGCCGAGCGCGATGCGCAGCAGCTGCGTGGTGAGGGCGATGCCCAGGCCGCCGCCATCTACGGCAAGGCCGGCTCGGCCGACCCGGCGTTCTACTCGTTCTACCGCAGCCTGGAGGCCTACCGCGGCTCGATGACCGACGGCAATGGCGTGATCGTGCTCGACAAGAACGACCCGTTCCTGCAGTACCTGAAGAACGACCGCTGACCCTTGCGGCAGCACCAGGCTCGGCCCGGTGCTGCCAGCTGCCGGTAGCGCCGGGCCATGCCCGGCAGCAACGTGGCGCAGGTTGGCTGCGTTCACGGGGCCGGGTCTGAACGACCGGCCACTGCCGCCGATGGGATGCACCGTCAGGGGTGGTAGCCGTCAGGCAAAACCCGGATAATCCAGAAAAGCCGGTCGGGCCTGCTCCTCACAGAGCGTCCCGTTCGGCTTTTTCCGTGTATGGCCTTGACGTTTGCCGGCGCTCCCCGATGGGGCACCACTGTGGCTGACCATTGGCTCCGCACGGCCCCGTCCGCGGCCCCGATGGCCGCAGCAAATTCAGGAGTTACCCGTCATGGGTCAATCAGTTGTTGTTCTCGGCGCCCAGTGGGGCGATGAAGGCAAGGGCAAGATCGTCGATCTGCTGACCGAGGAGATCGGTGCAGTGGTCCGTTTCCAGGGCGGCCACAATGCCGGCCACACCCTGGTCATCAACGGCAAGAAGACCGTCCTGCACCTGATTCCGTCCGGCATCCTGCGCGATGACGCGCTGTGCCTGATCGGCAATGGCGTGGTGATTTCCCCGGCCGCCCTGCGCAAGGAAATCGAGGAGCTGGAAACGGCCGGCGTGGAAGTGCGTTCGCGCCTGAAGATTTCCCCGGCCGCGCCGCTGATCATGCCGTACCACATCGCGCTGGATCAGGCCCGCGAAAAGGCCGCCGGCGGCAAGGCGATCGGCACCACCGGCCGTGGCATCGGCCCGGCCTATGAAGACAAGGTGGCGCGCCGCGGCATCCGCGTTGCCGACCTGCACTACCCGGAACAGCTGGCCGAGAAGCTGCGTTCGGCGCTGGATTACCACAACTTCGTGCTGACCCAGTACCTGGGCGTGGAACCGGTGGATTTCGACACCGTCTACCAGGAAGCGCTGGCCTTCGGCGAGTACGTCGAGCCGATGAAGTCCGACGTGGCCGGCATCTGCCATGACCTGCGCAAGCAGGGCAAGCGCGTGCTGTTCGAAGGCGCGCAGGGCGCGCTGCTGGACATCGACCACGGCACCTACCCGTACGTCACCAGCTCCAACACCACCGTCGGCGGCGCGCTGGCCGGTGCCGGTGTGGGCGCCGATGCGATCGATTACGTGCTGGGCATCGCCAAGGCCTACGCCACGCGCGTGGGTGGCGGTCCGTTCCCGACCGAGCTGGACGACGAGATCGGCCAGGGCATCCGCGACCGTGGCGCCGAGTACGGCGCCTCGACCGGCCGTCCGCGTCGCTGCGGCTGGATGGACATCGTCGCGCTCAAGCGCGCCGTGGCCATCAACGGCATCTCGGGCCTGTGCATCACCAAGCTGGACGTGCTCGACGGCATGGAAAAGCTCAAGATCTGCATCGCCTACGAATACCGTGGCAAGCGTACCGAGTACGCCCCGCTGGATGCGCAGGGCTGGGAAGAGTGCACCCCGGTGTACCTGGAATTCCCGGGCTGGAGCGAGAACACCCACGGCGTCACCGAGTGGGACAAGCTGCCGCCGGCCGCCCGCGCTTACCTGCGCGCGCTGGAGGAACTGGCAGGCTGCCCGATCTCGATCGTGTCGACCGGTCCGGACCGCGACCACACCATGGTCCTGCAGGATCCGTGGGGCTGATCGCCCGTCACCGCGTTTGATGCGTGAACCAAGGCCCCGCGAAAGCGGGGCCTTGTGTTTGCAGCCTTGCGGTGGATGGTCATGGGAAGGGGCGTCGCCGTCCGCGGGCATGGGCCTGGGAACTGGGCAGTGCCGCGGCCGGTGCTTCCCGCAGGGCCAGTCCAGTTCGGGCGCCTGGATTGTGCCGGTTCCGGCATTCGGGATAATTCATGCCATCAAGGCGCGATGCGCCTGGAGCTGGATCCTGCCTGCAGGGACCGCACGGGTGGTCTGAGGCGGCCCGTCTGTCCGCCCGCCGCCGGGAATGTCTTTTGGCCCTGCGGATTCCATGCCGGATCAGGCATCATCGGATGCCCGGTCGGCTTTTCGCCGACGCCACATGTCGTCCCGATGCGTATTGACCCTGCCGAAATCGAAGCCCTGTTCGACGCCATTCCCAGCGTGCTGTTCTTCGCCAAGGACACCGACGGGCGCTACACGCACGTCAACATGACGATGATGCAGCGGCTCGGCGTGAAGTCGCGCAGCGAGGTGATCGGGCGGCGCGCCGATGAGCTGTACCCGGTGGGCATGAGCGAGGCCTACGTGGCCCAGGACCAGCGCGTGCTGGGGGGGGAGGTGATCGAGAACGTGATGGAGCTGCAGTTGTTCGCCAACCAGCAGCCCGGCTGGTGCCTGACCTGCAAGCGGCCGATCATCGAGGACGGCAGGGTGGTCGGCCTGATCGGCATCTCGCGCGACCTGGGCCAGCGTGGCGGGCTGGAGTCGCAGTACGAGCCGTTGCGGCTGGCGCTGGATTACCTCAACACGCACTACGCCGAGAACGTGCGCATGCAGACCCTGCTGGACATCACCGGGTTCTCGCTGTCCAAGCTGGAGCGCTCGTTCCGCAAGGTGTTCCAGATGACCCCGCAGCAGGTGCTGACCCGGCTGCGCATCCAGATCGCGTTGCACCTGCTGCATGGCGAGGACAGCGTGGCCAGCATCGGGCAGGCCTGTGGTTTCAGCGACCAGAGCGCGTTCACCCGCAAGTTCAAGGCCGAAGTGGGCATGGCGCCGCGCCAGTACCGGGCGATGATCGCCGCGCGCGCGCTGCTGAACTGAGTCCGGGGCGGTGCTGGTCGCAGCCACTGCGACCACCCTCGGCTATCCTGCGGTTCCCCGTCGCAGGAACCTCCATGGCCAAGCCCCGTAACAGCGCCTACGTCTGCACCGAATGCGGTGCCGAGTACAGCAAATGGCAGGGCCAGTGCACCGAATGCGGGGCATGGAACGTCCTGAGCGAGGTCGTGCTGGAGAGCGCGGCCGCCGCCAAGTCACCGGCCGCGCGCCGCAGTGGCTGGGCCGGCAAGGTCGAGGCGCCGAAGATCACCGCGCTGAAGGACGTGCAGCAGACCGAGCACCAGCGCGTGTCCACCGGCATCGGCGAGTTCGACCGGGTGCTCGGCGGCGGGCTGGTGGAAGGTGCGGTGATCCTGGTCGGCGGCGATCCCGGCATCGGCAAGTCCACGCTGTTGTTGCAGGCGGTGGCCAGGATGGCCAGCACGCTACCGGTGCTGTACGTGACCGGCGAGGAATCGCTGGCCCAGGTGGCGGGCCGTGCGGTGCGGCTGGAGCTGCCGCTGGAGGGCCTCAACGGGCTGTCCGAGACCGGCGTGGAGAACATCCTGCAGCACGCGGCCTCGGCGCGGCCCAAGCTGATCGTGGCCGATTCGGTGCAGACGCTGTGGACCGAAACCCTGACCGCCGCCCCCGGCTCGGTCAGCCAGGTGCGCGAAAGCGCGGCGCGGCTGGTGCGCTTTGCCAAGGAAACCGGCACGGCGGTGTTCCTGGTCGGGCACGTCACCAAGGAAGGCGGCATCGCCGGACCGCGCGTGCTGGAGCACATGGTCGATGCGGTGCTGTACTTCGAAGGCGAGAGTGGCAGCCGCTTCCGCGTGCTGCGCGCGTTCAAGAACCGCTTTGGCGCGGTCAACGAACTGGGCGTGTTCGCGATGGGCGAGAAGGGCCTGAAGGAAGTGCCCAACCCGTCGGCGATCTTCCTGTCCGGTGGCAGCACCCGGCAGCCGGGCAGCTGCGTGATGGTTACACGGGAGGGCACGCGGCCTCTGCTGGTGGAAGTACAGGCGCTGGTGGATTCCTCGCCGCTGTCCAACCCGCGCCGGGTCGCGGTGGGCCTGGAGCAGAACCGCCTGGCGATGCTGCTGGCCGTGCTGCACCGGCACGGCGGGGTGCTGGTCGGCGACCAGGACGTGTTCGTCAACGTGGTCGGTGGCATCCGCGTGCAGGAAACCGCGGTCGACCTGCCGGTGCTGCTGGCGGTGTTGTCCTCGCTGCAGGACCGGCCGCTGGCGGAGAAGACCATCGCCTTCGGCGAGGTCGGCCTGTCCGGCGAGATCCGGCCGGTGCCGAACGGCGAGGACCGCCTGCGCGAGGCGGCCACGCACGGCTTCAAGCGCGCCATCGTGCCCAAGGCCAATGCCCCCAAGACCGGCTCGGTGAAGGGCATGGAAGTGATTGCGGTGGAGCGGCTGTCCGAGGCGCTGGAGGCGGCATCGGAATGATCCGTAGCGCTCTGTAGAGCGGAGCCATGCTCCGTTGGGGCCTTGCCGACGATTCCTGCTGATGCCCCAATCCCGCTGCCGCGCCTGGCGCGGCAGTACCGGGCGTGTTTAGTTCTTTCCCAACACCAGCTCGATCACGAAGCGGCTGCCGAAGAACGCCAGCAGCAGCAGCGCCATCGCGCTCAGGGTCCAGTGGACGGCCTTGCTGCCGCGCCAGCCGTAACGGCGGCGGCCGATCAGCAGGGTGCCGAACACGATCCACGACAGCACGCTGAGCACGGTCTTGTGCACCAGCTTCTGCGCCAGCAGGTCATCGACGAACAGCACGCCGGTGACCAGGGTCAGGGTCAGCAGGCTGAAGCCCACCGCGATCGTGCGGAACAGCAGGGTTTCCAGGTCCGCCAGCGGCGGCAGGGCGCGCAGCCAGGGACGGAAATCGCGACGGCGCAGGGCACGCTCCTGCAGCCACAGCATGATCGCCAGCAGCGCGGCCACGCTCAACGTGGCGTAGGCCAGCAGTGCCAGCCAGGCGTGGGTGGCCAGGCGCCAGCCCAGTACCTTGCTCGGTTCGTGGCCGTAGCCGTGGTAGGCGAGCAGGCCGATGGCGGCCAGCGGGAACACCACCACACCCAGTGCGGCCATGCGCCCGCGCGCGCCGACCAGGGTGGTCAGCACCGCCATGCCCAGCCCGACCAGGGACAGCGCCGCGAAGAAGTGCATGTCCGGACCGCCGCTGGTCTGCATCGCCACCATCAGGTGGTAGCCGGCATGCAGGACGACGGCGCTGACCGCCGGCAGCAGCCAGGTGCGCGGCAGGGCGTTGCGATCCATCGCCAGTCCGCGCACGAGCAGGGCCGTTGCCAACAGGTAGAGGACGGCGGCGATGAGAACGATTGTCATCGGCACAGTTTCGCACACGGGCCCGCCGCTGGCGACGTGAACCGGCGGGCTCGCGGGCGGGTCGCTATACTTGGCGGCTCTGTATCCACGATTCCCGCAGGTTGCACCGCATGTTCGAGTCACTGACCCAGCGCCTTTCCGGCACCATCGAGCGCCTGCGTGGGCGCGGCCGCCTGACCGAGGAGAACATCCGCGAGGCCACCCGTGAAGTCCGCATCGCGCTGCTGGAGGCCGACGTGGCCCTGCCGGTGGTGCAGGCCCTGGTCGAGAAGATCAAGGTGCGCGCGGTCGGCCAGGAAGTGCTCAAGTCGCTGACCCCCGGCCAGGCGCTGATCAAGGTCGTGCGCGACGAGCTGACCGCGGTGATGGGCTCCCAGGCCACCGACCTGAACCTCAATGTCCCCGCGCCGGCCATCATCCTGATGGCGGGCCTGCAGGGCGCCGGCAAGACCACCACGGTCGGCAAGCTGGCCAAGCACCTGAAGGAAAAGCGCAAGAAGAAGGTGATGGTGGTCTCGGCCGACGTCTACCGCCCGGCCGCGATCGAGCAGCTCAAGACGCTGGCCCAGCAGGTGGATGTGCTGTTCTTCCCGTCGGCCCCGGACCAGAAGCCGGTGGACATCGTGCGCGCTGCCATCGATGACGCGCGCAAGTCGTTCGTCGACGTGCTGCTGGTGGACACCGCCGGCCGCCTGGCCATCGACGAAGCGATGATGGCCGAGATCAAGGCCCTGCACGCGGCGATCAACCCGGTCGAGACCCTGTTCGTGGTCGACTCGATGACTGGCCAGGACGCGGCCAACACCGCCAAGGCCTTCGGCGAGGCACTGCCGCTGACCGGCGTGGTGCTGACCAAGACCGACGGCGACGCCCGTGGCGGTGCCGCGCTGAGCGTGCGCTACATCACCGGCAAGCCGATCAAGTTCACCGGTACCGGTGAAAAGGTCGATGGCCTGGACGTGTTCCACCCCGAGCGCGTGGCCAGCCGCATCCTGGACATGGGCGACGTGCTGTCGCTGGTGGAGCAGGTCGAGCAGCAGGTCGACAAGGACAAGGCGCAGAAGCTGGCCGAGAAGGTCGCCAAGGGCAAGAAGTTCGACCTGAACGACATGCGCGACCAGCTCGAGCAGATGCAGAACATGGGCGGCATCGGCGGCCTGATGGACAAGCTGCCGGGCCTGGGCCAGATCCCGGACCACCTCAAGCAGCAGGTCACGCAGAGCAAGGAAGTGCCGCGCATGATCGCCATCATCAACTCGATGACCAAGAAGGAGCGCCGCAACCCGGGCCTGCTCAATGGTTCGCGTCGTGCCCGCATCGCGCGCGGCTCCGGCACCCAGCCGGCCGACGTCAACAAGCTGATGAAGCAGTACATGCAGATGGAAAAGATGATGGGCAAGCTCGCCGGCGGCGGCATGAAGGGCATGCTGCGCAACATGAAGGGCATGCTCGGCGCGATGGGCGGTGGCAAGGGCGGCTTGCCTTTCCGCTGAAATGTGAAGCCGGCGCTGGAGGCGCCGGAATGCTCCCGATACAAGGCTTGCGGCGCGTGGGAAGCCACGATGTTTCGCCGTCATCCGAACGATCAGGAGTACATGCATGAAGAAGGGAATCTGGCTGCTTGCAATGGCCTTGGGCTTGGCGGCGTGCGGCGATGACCGCTCGCCGTCCCAGCGCATGGGAAGTGCCGTTGACGGAAGTGCCATGGATTTCGTGGCCGGCCCTGGCGAGGGTGTGGACAGGCGCACGTCGCTCACGCTCGAGGTCGCGCCGGCGATGGCCGCGCGCGGGCTGACGGTCACCCTGGGCAAGAGCCGCGGGATGGGGGCCAGGGACGCGTCCATCTACGTGATCGCGTCCCATTCGTTCACTGGCACCTTGGTGGCCAGGGCGCTGGATGCCGAGGGCCGCGAGATCGGCCGGGCCTTGGTCGAGGTGGCAATGGCTGCCGATGACGCTCAATATGTGGACTTCACCTTCAGCGAAGAGATGGACAGCCAGCGGGTGCGGAGCTACGCCCTTTCGGTGCGCTGATCCGGGGGGCCGCTGGTGTCGTGATCGCCATGCACAACCCTGCAATCGCCGCGCGTGTTGCTACCTTCTGCCAACGCTTCGGCGTTGATGTCCCCATCCTGCTGGCGCCGATGGCCGGCGCCTGCCCGGTGCCGTTGTCGGTGGCGCTGGCCAACGCCGGCAGCATGGGGGCGATGGGCGCGGTGCTGTCCACGCCGGGGCAGGTCGGGGAATGGATGGAGGCCTTCCGCGCGCAGTCCGCGGGGCCGGCGCAGGTCAATGTCTGGATTCCCGATCCAGCGCCTGCCCGCGACGTGGCCGGTGAGGCCGCGACCCGGACGTTCCTTGCGCAGTGGGGGCCGGAGGTGCCGGCCAGTGCCGGTGATGCCGGCCCGGCGGATTTCGATGCGCAGTTCGAGGCCCTGGTCCAGGCGCGACCGGCGGTGGCATCCAGCATCATGGGAGTGTTCTCGCCGGCACAGGTGCAGCGCCTGAAGGACGCTGGCATCGCTTGGCTGGCTGGTGCCACCACGCTGGCCGAAGCCCTGCAGGCGCAGGCCGCCGGAGCCGATGCGGTGATCGCGCAGGGTGCCGAGGCCGGTGGCCATCGCGGCGCATTCGAGGCTGACCAGGCCGAGCAACAGCTGGTCGGGTTGTTCGCGCTGCTGCCGCGTCTGGCCGACCGGCTGGAGGTGCCGGTGATCGCCGCCGGAGGCATCGCCGATGGACGTGGCGTAGCCGCCGCGTTGGTGCTCGGTGCCAGTGCGGTGATGGTCGGCACGGCCTTTCTTGCAGCGGATGAATCCGATGTCCCCGATGCCTGGAAGCAGGCCCTGCAGGACGCCGAGCCGGAAGGCACGCGCACTACCCGTGCCTTCAGCGGCCGGCTGGGGCGCGCATTGGATACCGCGTATGTGCGCGCCGCGGCCGCTCCCGATGCACCTGCGCCGCGTCCTTACCCGGTGCAGCGGGGGCTGACCGCCGCCATGCGCCGGCAGGCCGGTGCCGATGGCCGGATCGACGCGATGCAGGCCTGGGCCGGGCAGTCGGCGTGGATGGCGCGACGCGAACCGGCGGCACGTATCCTGCAGTCGATGTGGGCACGGGCGCAGGTGCTGCTGTGATGCGATTGTTCTGCAATGGCCGGCCGGTGGACGTGGACGTGCTCGCCCCGGCGCTGGTCAACTATGGCCACTTCACCTCGTTGCAGGTACGCGGTGGGGCGGTGCAGGGCTGGGCGCTGCACGTGCAGCGGTTGCGGCAGGGCACGCGTGAACTGTTCGATGCCGACCTGGACGC
Organism: Stenotrophomonas capsici; assembly: GCF_034961085.1. NCBI lineage: Bacteria > Pseudomonadati > Pseudomonadota > Gammaproteobacteria > Lysobacterales > Lysobacteraceae > Stenotrophomonas > Stenotrophomonas capsici. The sequence goes on from NZ_JAYFUH010000249.1 coordinate 373,366, forward strand.
GGCCAGCCTGCAGCGCTGGCTCAAGCGCGCCCTGGAGGCCTGCGAGGTGGGCGATGCATCGGTGCGGATCACCGTGTTCTCGCGTGCCTTCGACTTCCGGCAGCCGCAGCAGGCCGTGCCCATCGATGTCCTGATCGGGATCGGCGTGCCGGCGACGATGCCGGTGGCCGGACGCGCAGTGCTGCCGGTGTCCTACCAGCGCGAGCTGGCGCATGTGAAGCATGTGGGGACCTTCCCGTTGTTCCATTACCGGCGGCAGGCGATGGCGGCCGGGTATGACGATGCCTTGTTCGTCGATGCGGCGGGCTGCATCAGCGAGGGCAGCACCTGGAACGTGGCGTTCTGGGATGGTGGCCGGGTGATCTGGCCGCAGGCAACGGCGCTGCGCGGGGTCAGCGAGCTGCTGTTGATGGATGGGCTGGCGGCGTTGGGCCAGGGGCAGGTGCGGCGCGAGGTGCACGTGCCGATGCTGGCGGGGATGAGCGGCGCGGTGGCCTGCAATTCCACCGGCCTGTGGCCACTGGCGCGGATCGGGGAGCAGGTGTTCGAGCAGTCAGACCTGCTGCTGGAGCTGCTGCAGCGGGCGCTGGGCGAGGCGCCGTGGGCGGTGCTTTAGGGCGGTTGGGGCGTGAAGGCTTGAACGTCTGTTCAGCTTCGGCGGAGGCCCAAGACTTGGAATGCCCCGGACCCATCGCTATAATCGCCGGCTTACCGCGCCATCCTGGCGACTGGGCAACATAGGAAAACACCACCATGGTCAAGATTCGACTGACCCGCGGCGGCGCCAAGAAGCGTCCGTTCTACCACATCATCGTGACCGACGTCCGTAGCGCCCGTGACGGCCGCAACATCGAACGCGTCGGCTACTACAACCCGGTCGCCCAGGGCGCCGAGCAGCGCGTTGTCCTGGACATCGCCGCCGTCGACAAGTGGGTTGCCAACGGCGCCCAGCTGACCGACAAGGTTCGCAACCTGTACAAGGAAGCGACCAAGGCCCAGGCCGTCGCGGCCTGATCCTGGCGGGGCCCGCGCAAACGCGGCCCGACTGCTTCATATGAATAAAGATTCCGAGCGCCGGATCCTGCTGGGCAGGGTTGCCGGCGCTTTTGGTGTGCGCGGCGAGCTGAAGCTCGAGTCCTGGACCGAGCCCCGTTCCGCCATCTTCAAGTACCAGCCGTGGATCCTGCGCTCCCCCTCGGGGCAGGAATCGGAGCTGACCGGCGTGCGTGGCCGCGAGTCGGGCAAGGCCCTGATCGCCACCTTCCCGGGCGTGGACGACCGCAACGTGGTCGAGGCCATGCGCGGCACCGAGATCTACATCCTGCGCAGCGCGCTGCCACCGCCCAAGCCGGACGAGTACTACTGGGTCGACCTGGAAGGCCTGGACGTGCAGACCGTGGAGGGCGTGAAGCTGGGCCAGGTCTCGCACCTGTTCAACACCGGCTCCAATGACGTGCTGGTGGTGCGCGGCGACCGCGAGCGCATGGTGCCGTTCGTGATGGACGACTTCATCAAGTCGGTGGACTTCGAGGCCAACCTGGTCGTGGTCGACTGGGATCCGGAGTTCTAGCCCGCGTGCGCGTCGACGTCATCAGCCTGTTCCCCGAATTCCTGGCGCAATCCGCCGCGCTGGGCGTGGTAGGCCGTGCGCAGGAGCGCGGGTTGCTGGAGCTGCATGGCTGGAACCCGCGTGACTACGCCGAGGGCAACTACCGGCGGGTGGACGACCGACCGTTCGGGGGTGGCCCGGGCATGGTGATGCTGATCGAGCCGCTGCGTGCCGCGCTGGCGGCCGCCCGCGCGGCCGACCCGCAGCCGGCGCCGCTGATCTATCTGAGCCCGCAGGGCCGCCCGCTGACCCAGGCCAAGGTCCGGGAGCTGGCGGCGCTGCCGCGCATGATCCTGCTGTGCGGGCGCTACGAGGGCGTGGACGAGCGTTTCCTGGCGTCGGAGGTGGACGAGGAGATCTCCATCGGGGATTACGTGCTGTCCGGCGGCGAGCTGGGTGCGGCGGTGATCATCGATGCGGTCACCCGCCTGCAGGACGGTGCCCTGAATGACGCCGAGTCGGCGGTGCAGGACAGCTTCGAGGGCGACGGCCTGCTCGACTGCCCGCATTACAGCCACCCGTCCAGCCACGCGCTGGGTGACGTGCCGGACGTGCTGCGCTCGGGCAACCACGCGGCCATCGCGCGCTGGCGCCGGCAGCAGTCGCTGCTGCGCACCGCGTTGCGTCGGCCGGACCTGCTCGACGAGGCGGGGCTGAACAAGACCGACCGGAAGCTGCTGGCCGAGGCCCGGGAGGCGCAGGCCGCTGGCCTGCAGCCAACCACTGGCGCCGAGGGTAATCAGTAGGTTAGAATTGCGAGTTCCCACCAGCCATTCAGGCTGGCATGGGGCGCCAGAACAACAAACGTGCAGCGCAATTCGGCGACTGCATAAGCCCACGTTGTCGGATACCGACACGCCCACCCCGAATAATCGGTGTAATCCAATGAGCAAGCTGAACAAGTCCATCGTCGCGGAGTTTGAATCCGCCCAGATCACCCGCGAACTGCCGAAGTTCAGCCAGGGCGACATCGTCGTGGTGAACGTGAAGGTGAAGGAAGGCAACCGTGAGCGCGTGCAGGCTTACGAAGGCGTCGTGATCGGCACCAAGAACGCCGGCCTGAACTCCTCGTTCACCGTGCGCAAGATCTCGCACGGCTACGGCGTCGAGCGCGTGTTCCAGACCCACAGCGCCCTGATCGACTCGGTTGAAGTGAAGCGCCGCGGCAAGGTTCGCGCCGGTAAGCTGTACTACCTGCGTGGCCTGGAAGGCAAGGCTGCTCGCATCAAGGAAGATCTGGCTGCTGCCCAGCAGGCCAAGGCTGCCCGCCTGGCTGCCAAGGCTGCCGCCGCCGAGTAATACCCGCGCGCAGGTCCGCCTGCATGCACAAACGGCCACCTTCGGGTGGCCGTTTGCGTTTGTGCGGTATGGATGTGTTGCGTTGCCCTCATCCGCCCCCTTTGGGGCACCTTCTCCCGTAAACGGGAGAAGGGAGGTCTGCGCGAGGTTTCGGGGTCACCGGCCAACGGCCGGATCGCGGTAACCCCATCCCTTCTCCCGCGCGCGGGAGAAGGTGCCCCAAAGGGGCGGATGAGGGCCGCTTCGCTTTATCAGCGGAAATGCGCCTCGATCTGCTCCAGCGTCTTGCCCTTGGTTTCCGGCAGCCAGAACGTGGCGACCAGGAAGAACACGAACGTGCAGCCGGCCCAGAACAGGAACATGCTGGCGTAGCCGTGCTGGCCGACGGTGGGCAGGAAGATCGCGGCGATGCTGGTGGAGACGAACTGGTTGATGAGCAGGGCGATGCTCATCCCGTTGGAACGGATGCGGTTGGGCATCAGCTCGGACAGCGCCAGCCAGACGCAGACGCCGGGACCGACCGCGAAGAAGGCGACGAACACCAGGATGCAGGTGGCGACCATCCAGCCATGCTGCGCCGACGGCACCGGGCCGATCCAGGCCTGGTCGATGTGCAGCGGGGCGTCGGCCGCGGCGGCCGGGTCCGGGAAGGGATTGAGATGCAGGCGGCGGAAGAAGCTGCCGATCACGCTGTCCGCGCGCACGGTGGCGTCGCGCTGGATGCCCAGCAGGTGGTCGCTGGGGTTGTCACTGCGCAGTGAGCGCACGTCGCTGAAGCCGCCGTAGGCATAGGACACCGTCAACTGCATCGGTTGGTCGCCGCGCATGTGGGTGCCGGCCAGTTGCCGCCATTGCGAGGGATCCAGCTCCAGCTGCAGGCCGTCGGCGAGAACCATCTGCTGGATGCGCGGTTGCACGTCCAGCCGCCCCTGCTCGGCCTTGAAGAACAGCATCGCCGCGCCCAGCAGGGCCACGCAGATGCCACCGCTGCCAAGCATCAGCAGGAACTTGCGGCCCTTGCGGTCGACCAGCAGCAGCGCGACCACGGTCATCACCGCGTTGAGCAGCTTGATCGCCACGTCGGCACCGTTGGCCGCCGCGCCGGGCAGGCCGGCCTGGTTGAGGATGTTGACGGCGTAGGCCAGCACCGAGTTGATGCCGGTGGCCTGGGTGCAGGCCAGCACCACGCAGGCGAGCAGGAACGGCACCATGTAGCGCCTGCTGAGCAGGCGGTCGCGCTGGCCGTCGGCACGTGCGGCCACCGGTGCCTGGATGTCGGCCAGGGTGCGCTCGACCTGGCTGGCCGGCAGCGTGCGCTGCAGGCTGCGGCGGGCGGCGTCGAGGCGGCCGCGGCGTACCAGCCAGCGCGGCGATTCGGACAGCCACAGCACGCCGGCGCAGAACACCACGCCCGGCAGCAGACAGCTCCAGAAGATGGTGCGCCAGGCGTGGTCCTTCACCGCGAACAGTTCCTGCGCCTGCTGCGCCAGCGGCAGGTGGCCGACCGCACGCGTGGCATCGTCCACCGCGTGCGCCTGGTACAGGCCGATCAAGGCGGCCAGCACCAGGCCGATGGTCAGCAGCAGCTGGAACATCGCCGCGCCACGGCCGCGCCGTTCCGGTGCCAGCACTTCGGCCAGGTACAGCGGGATCACCACGCCGATCAGGCCGCCGCTGATGCCCTGCAACAGGCGGCCGAGCAGCAGCGGCGTGTAGCCCGAGGCCAGCGCCATGATCGGGATGCTGGCGGTGAACAGCACGCCGGCCAGCAGCATCGCGCCGCGGCGGCCGATCAGGTCGGCCACCAGCCCGGCGAACAGCGAGGACAGCACGCTGCCCAGCAGTACCGCGGCGACCACGAAGCCCAATTGCTGGCTGCTCAACTGCCAGGCGTGGCTGGCGGTGGCCTCCAGGTAGGGCAGGGCGCCGGCGATGATGCCGATGTCGATGCCGTACAACAGCCCACCCAGCCCGGCGATGAAGAGCAGGTAGCGCACCGGCCAGCGCGGGGCGGCCTCGGTGGCGGGTACGGCGAAGGCGGTATCGGTCATCGGGAGCGCTCCGGGAGCGGTGGCAGGTGCGCGGCTGCGCGTTGGATGCCGGTGCGCGTTGCACGCACCGGAACAGGGGTCAGTGCAGGGCCGGGCGTGGGTCGATCGGTTGGCCGTTGACCCAGACCTGCTGCAGCTGCAGGTCCGGGCCCAGTACGACCATGTCCGCGCGCAGGCCCGGGGCGATGCGACCGCGGTCGTCCAGGCCGAGGTAGTCGGCGGGGATGGTGGACACGCGCTGCGAGGCATCGGCCAGCTCCAGGCCGACGTCGACCAGGTTGCGCAGCGCCTGGTCCATGGTCAGCGCGCTGCCTGCCAGCGAACCGCTGGCCAGGCGCACGCAGCCCATGCACTTGTGCACGCGTTGTTCGCCCAGCGCGTACTCGCCGTCGGGCATGCCGGTGGCGGCGGTGGCATCGGTGACCGCGTACAGGCGCGGGATGGCGCGCGTGGCCATGCGGATCACGCCACGATGGACGTGTTCCAGGTCGGGGATGAGTTCGGCGTACTCGGCGTGGGCCAGGGCGGCCGCGGCGATGCCGGGATTGCGGTGGTCCACGCCGGTCATGCCGTTGAACAGATGGGTGAAGCCGACCGCGCCGGCCTGCAGCGCGGCCACCGCGTCCTCGTAGGTGCCGGCGCTGTGGCCGACCTGCACGCGGATGCCCATTGCCGCCAGCGCGGGAATGAGCGCGGTGTGCTGGCCGATCTCCGGCGCGAGGGTCAGCACCTTGATGGGCGCCAGCGCGTGCAGGTGCTGCACCGATTCCAGCGTGGCCTCGAGGGTGCGCGGCGGTTGTGCGCCGAGCCGTTGCGGGCTGATGAACGGGCCTTCCAGGTGCACGCCGATGATCTGCGCGGCGTCGGCATCGGGGGTGGCGATGACCTGGGCCAGCCCGCGCAGCGCATTCTCGATTTCCTCGAACGCGGCGGTCATGGTGGTGCCGAGCAGGGTGGTGGTGCCGTGGCGTGCATGGGTGCGGGCGATGGTGCGGGCGACGTCGCCGCCCTGCATCAGGTCCACGCCGGCACCGCCGTGCACGTGCAGGTCGATGAAGCCTGGCAGGAGGATCGGCAGGTCGCCGGCATCACCTGCGTGGTCCTCCACCTGCAGCGTGCGGATCCGCTGGTCGAAGTGCACGCTGCCGCGGCGCCAGCCCAGCGGGGTGAGCACGCGGCCGTGCAGGGAGCGGGTGTCGGTCATGAAGAGGGCTCGGCGATGATCACTTCGATCCCCTGCTGCAGCAGGCCGTCGCGGGTGGCGTCGTCGATGCCGGGGTCGGTGATGATGGCGTGGACCTGGTCGAGGCGGACGATGCGGTGCAGGCTGACGCGCCCGAACTTGGAGGCGTCGGTGAGCACCACGATGCGCCGCGCGCGTTCGACCATGCGGTGGTTGAGGCGGGCTTCGCCCTCGTCGTGGGTGGTCAGGCCGAACTGCAGGTCCAGGCCATCCACGCCGAGGAACAACGTGTCGAAACTGTAGGTGGTGAGGCTGGACTCGGCCTGGCTGCCCTGCAGCGACAGCGACTGCTTGCGCAGCACGCCGCCGGTCAGCAGGACGTTGATGTTCGGTGCGTTGGCCAGCTCCCAGGCGATGTTCAGGCCGTTGGTCATCACCGTGACGTCGCGCTGGTCGTGCAGGTGGCGGGCCAGGGTCATGGTGGTGGAGCCGGAGTCGATGATGATGTTGTCACCGGGCTGCACCAGTTGCGCTGCACGCGCGCCGATGGATTCCTTCAGCGACAGGTTCAGCACGTCCTTCTCGTGGATGTCCTGTTCCATCGGCGGCACCCGCACCAGCGTGGCGCCGCCGTGGGTGCGCGTGGCCAACCCCTGCGACTCGATCTGCCCCAGGTCGGTGCGGATGGTGACCGCCGAGACACCGAACTGCTCCACCAGGTCCGATACCTGCACCGAACCCTGCTCGATCAGGAGCTGCAGGATCTGCTGGCGTCGCGGGCGGGTGTTGCGCATGTCGGGTCTCGTTCTGGTGGGAAGGAAAGGGGGAGATTACCCTTTCGCAAGAACGGAAGTTTGCGTGCTTTCGTTTTCCCGGCGTGTGCCGGCCTGGTTGTCGCTGCAGGCGCGCGCGTATTCGGCCAGGCACAGGCCGACGTGGAACTGCACCAGCTCGGCCGGCGTGTTGGACAGCGCACCGGCGCGCACGGCGCGGAACTGCTCGGGCAAGTACTGGCTGAGCAGCACCAGCGGCGGCGCATGGGCTTCCAGGTTGGCGAACAGGGTGGCCACGGCCTGCACCAGCGCCGGCTCGCCCCAGTAGTAGCGGCAGCGGTCGCTGAAGGCGAACGCGCGCAGCAGGCGCAGCGTGGCCTCGTCGCCGTGGTAATGCGCCTGCCAGTACTTCGGCTGCGCCAGCATCACCTGCTCCAGCACCTGCGGCAGCTGCGAGCATTGCCCGGCGGGCAACAGCTGTGCTTCGATCGCGGCCAGCGCGAACAGGGCCTCGCGGTAGGCGAAGGTCGCGGCCGGGCCGACCTTGAGGATGGCGAAGTGGTCGCGCACCAAGGCATGCAGGCCGGATTCGCGCTGGTAATCGGTGGAGTGCGCCTCGAACACGATGCGCGGCTGCTGCTCAAGGAAGTCGGCCAGCTCGCCGGCGTCGGCAGGGTCGTAGTCGTGCACGCTGCTGTGGTCGAAGTCCACGCCCGGCTGCACCACCATGGCGATCACGCGCTGCCAGGCATCGCGCAGCGGCGGCGTGTCGAAGGCCTGCTGATGGATGGCCAGGGTCTGCGCGGCGGCGGCCGGCGTGGTGACGGCCAGCCCGCCTTCGAGCGAGGCTTCGCCGCCGGGGACCGGCACTTCGGTGCCGATCACGTAGACCGGCAACGGCAGCCCGTTTTCAACGGCGGTGCGTTCGGCGATGACGGCCAGCTCGGCCGAGCGCGCGGCGACGACGGCGTCGGGCAGCGGCGTGGGGTCGTCGGCACAGGACATGCTGCAGTCCAGGTGGATCTTGTGGAAGCCGGCGGCGACATAGGCTTCGATCAGCACGCGGGCGTTGGCCATCGCTTCGGCGGCCGGCAGCTTCTGCCAGGCGTTGGGGCCGAGGTGGTCGCCTCCGAGCACCAGGCGCTCGCGCGGGAAGCCTTCGGCGTCGGCCAGCTGCCACACGTAGTCGCGGTACTGCGGTGGGGTCATGCCGGTGTAGCCGCCGAACTGGTCCACCTGGTTGGAGGTAGCCTCGATCAGCAGCAGCGTGTCGTGCGCCAATGCCACGTGCATGGCCGCGCGCAGCACCTGCTCGTTGCTGCAGCAGACGCTGTACAGGCCCACGTTGTGGCCTTGGCGATGGGAGAGGAGCAGGGACTGCAGCGGTGACATGGACGGACTCCCGGGGAATCAGGAAAAGACGGGTTGGCTGACGAGCAGTGCGGCACCACGGGCACCGCCGGCATCGCCGAAGCGCGGTGGCACGATCGGTGGCACCTCCACGCCGTCGAACAGGTGCGCGGCGATGGCGGCCGGCAGTTGCTCATACAGCGGCGCGTACTGCGAAAGGCCGCCGCCGAGCACGATCACGTGCGGGTCCAGCGCCAGCACCAGCGCGGCGAAGCTGTGGCCGAGCAGGTCGCGGTGGATGTCCAGCGCCTGGCGTGCACGCGCATCGCCGGCGTCGGCCAGGGTGATCACGTCGCTGGCGTTGCGGGCGACGCCGCCGAGGTGGCGCTCGATCATCGCCACGCCGCTGCCGGAGACATAGCGCTCGACGCAGCCGCGCAGGCCACAGCCGCACTCCAGCAGTGGCAGTTGATGGCGTTGCAGCAGGCCGGCCGGGACACTCCAGTGCCCCCATTCGCCCGCCAGCCCGTTGAAGCCGCTGACCAGCCGCCCCTGCACGCAGTAACCGCCGCCGGCACCGGTGCCGAGGATGGCGCCGAACATGCTGGCGTAGCCATCGGCGGCGCCGCCATGCGCTTCGGACAGGGCGAAGCACTGCAGGTCGTTGCCGAAGTGCAGCGGGCGCTGCAGCAGGTCGCGCAGGTCCTGGGCCACGGCCTGGCCGGTGAGGGCCGGCACGTTGGCGCTGAGCTGGCGGCCACTGCGACGGTCACGCACGCCGGGCAGCGCGATGCCGATGGCGACGGCCGGATTGCCGCGCGCCTGGTCGGCATCGTGGACCAGGTGCTTCACCGCCTGCAGGAAGGCCGGATAGTCCCCCTGCGGGGTCGCAACGCGTTTGCGCCACGTCACCTGCAGGGTGGCGTCGCAGGCCACCAATTCGATCTTGGTGCCGCCGATGTCGATGCCGTAGCAGGTGCGGGTGGCGTCAATCATGGTGGATGGTCACGCCCTTGACGACGCGGTTGACCGTGCCATCGGGGAAGGGATTGTCTGGGGTCAGGCCGAGCGCGGCCGAGCGCTGCAGCGCGTACAGCTGCGCGAACGGCAGCCACACCGGCGCCAGCCAGCTGTCCGGCAGGGCCGGTACCGGCAGCGTGTAGTCGTCGCCGGCGTCCACCTGCGGGCCGATCGACAGCACCTTGCCGGCCACGCCATCGGCGCGCAGCTCTTCCAGCAGGTCCTGTTCGTAGCGACGCGCCAGCGGCTGCACGCTGCGGAACACGACCACCAGCGTCTCGCCGTTGAGGGTGGACTTGGGGCCATGGCGGAAACCCAGCGGCGTGTTGGCCAGGGCAAGCACCCGTCCGGCGGTGAGCTCGAGCACCTTCAGCGCGGCTTCGCGGGCCAGTGCTTCGTGCGGGCCGCTGCCGAGGTAGATCACGCGCGAGAACGGTTGTTGCGCGAGCGTGGTGACGGCTGCATCCCAGTCGGCGATGCCCTGGCGCGCGAGCGCGGCCACCTGCGCCAAACGCTGGATGCGCGCGTTCCACGGCGCACGGTCGAAGCTGGCCAATGCCGCCAGCAGCATGCAGCTCAGGCTGCTGGTCATGGCGAAGGCGCGGTCGCAGGACGCCGGTGGCATCAGCAGCGTGAAGGTATCGGCACGGCCGGCGCCGCGGCGGGCCAGTTCGCCGTCGGCATTGCAGGTGATGTCCAGGAAGCGCGCGTCGTCCACGTCGGCGCGCACGCGTTCTACCGCGGCGACGCTTTCCGGGCTGGAGCCGCTGCGGCCGAACGACACCAGCAGGGTCGGGCGGTCACGCTGCAGGTACAGCGCCGGATGGGTGAGCAGGCTGGTGGTATGCACGGCGCGGATTTCGGCCGGCCACTGCGCGTTGAGGGTGTCGGCCACCATCTCGGCGATGAAGCCGGAACTGCCAGCACCGGTGAACAGCACGCGTTGCCGCGGGTCGTCCAGGCGTTCGCCGAGGAAGGCCTGCAGGCGCGGCGCATGTTCGGACAGATCGTGGGCCAGCGCCTCCCACAGCAAGGGCTGTTGGGCGATTTCGGCGGCGGTATCGGCACCGCCCAGGCGCTGCCAGTTGGACAGATCGGAAAGCAGGGTGAGGTCCATTCTTGGTTCCTGTTGTGCAGGCGAACCATCTTCGTTTTCTTTCGAAATGTCAAATATCGAAAGCAAATGAAAAGAAGATGCCGGCGGTCATGTACCCGTCGCGATCGGCGTCACGAACGAAAGGTTTCCATGAAAACCCTTTCGTACCGGGTGAATGCGCGAATCCAGGGGCAACAGAAAGTGGTGCTTTGCACCATCTTTCGATTGCAAGAAATTCCACTTACTTTTTGCTTTCATTTTGTTGACATCTTTCGATTTGCTGCCCTAGAGTCGGCCACAACCGCATTTCGAAACGTCCGATGAACGGGCCTGGGGACACGATGCACAACCGCTTCCGTCAATCGCCGCTGCTGGTGGCCCTGCTTTCGGCGCTGTTGTTGCCGGCGCTTCCGGCGCAGGCCGAGCCGGTGGGCAACCTGCGCTCGGTGAGTGCTTCGGACGGGCGCGATGGCGTGCGCGGCTGGGAACTGCTCACCGACAACGGCAGCAAGCTGCGCATCGAAGTGCTGGCCAATGACATCGTGCACGTGCAGGCCGGGCGCAACGGCAAGCTGACCGACGCCGGCAACAAGGCCGCGCCGATCGTGCTGCCGCAGCCGGTGCAGCCGGTGCAGGCACAGCTGGAGGAGGATGCCAGCGAGATCCGCGTACGCACGCCGGCCCTGGTGCTGCACGTGCAGCGCCAGCCCCTGCAACTGCGCCTGGAACGGCTGGACGGCGCGCGCGGCGTACCGATGTGGCAGGAGCTGCAGCCACTGGACCTGGATGCGGCGCAGAGCGTGCAGGTGCTGTCCTCGCAGGCCGATGAGGCGTTCTATGGCGGTGGCCAGCAGAACGGCCGTTTCCAGTTCAAGGGCCGCGAGCTGGAGGTGTCCTATTCCGGTGGCTGGGAAGAGGGCGACCGCCCCAGCCCGGCGCCGATGCTGCTCAGCTCGCGGGGCTGGGGCATGCTGCGCAATACGTGGAGCGACGGCAGCTACGACCTGCGCCAGCCCGACCAGTCCACGTTGCTGCACCGCGAGGACCGCTTCGACGCGTACTACTTCGTGGGTGCCGACCTGCAGCGCCTGCTCGAACGCTACACCCAGCTGACCGGCCGCCCGAACATGGTCGCGCGCTGGGCGCTGTCCTACGGCGATGCCGATTGCTACAACGACGGCGACAACATCAAGAAGCCCGGCAGCGTGCCCGAAGGCTGGAGCGATGGCCCCACCGGCACCACGCCCGACGTGGTCCAGAGCGTCGCCGCCAAGTACCGCGAGAACGACATGCCCGGCGGCTGGATCCTGCCCAACGACGGCTACGGCTGCGGCTACAAGCAGCTGCCGGAAACCGTGCAGGGGCTGGCCAGGTACGGCTTCAAGACCGGCCTGTGGACCGAGAACGGCGTGGACAAGATTGCCTGGGAAGTCGGCAAGGCCGGCAGCCGCGTGCAGAAGCTGGACGTGGCCTGGACCGGGCAGGGCTACCAGTTCGCGATGGACGCCAACCAGCAGGCCTTCAATGGCATCCTCGACAATTCCGACTCGCGCCCGTTCCTGTGGACGGTGATGGGTTGGGCCGGCATCCAGCGTTATGCGGTGGCATGGACCGGTGACCAGAGCAGCAGCTGGGATTACATCCGCTGGCACGTGCCGACCTTGGTGGGCTCGGGCCTGTCGGGCATGGCCTACGCCAGCGGCGACGTCGATGCGATCTTCGGCGGCAGCGCCGAGACCTTCACCCGCGACCTGCAGTGGAAGACCTTCACTCCCGTGCTGATGGGCATGTCCGGTTGGTCGTCCAATGCGCGCAAGCACCCCTGGGCCTTCGACGAGCCATATCGCTCGATCAACCGCGACTATCTCAAGCTGAAAATGCGCCTGACCCCGTACATGTACGGGCTGGTGCACGACGCTGCACAAAGCGGTGCGCCGCCGGTGCGCGGGCTGATGTGGGACTACCCGCAGGACCCGCACGCGCAGGATGAAACCTACAAGTACCAGTTCCTGCTCGGCCGCGACCTGCTGGTCGCGCCGGTCTACCGCAGCCAGGCGGCGAGCCGTGGCTGGCGCCGCGACATCCATCTGCCGGCCGGTGGCTGGTACGACTATTGGGATGGCCGCCACCTGCAGGCAGGTGCCGCAGGCAAACAGTTGGACCGTGCGGTCGAGCTGGCGACGCTACCGGTATTCGTGCGCGCCGGTGCGATCCTGCCGATGTACCCGGAGATGCTGTTCGACGGCGAAGAGCCGTTGGATGAGGTGACCTTCGATCTGTATCCGCAGGGTACATCCAGCTACACCCTGTACGAAGACGATGGCAGCACCCGCCGTTACCAGAAGGGCGAGTCAAGCACGCAGCAGATCCGCGTGCAGGCACCGGCGCAGGGCAGTGGCCCGGTGCAGGTGGAGATCGCGCCGGTGCAGGGCGAGTATCAAGGCCAGTTGGCGCAGCGCCGTTATGGCTTGCGTGTACTGAATCGCAGCGCACCGACCGCCGTGCAGCTGGATGGCCGCGCGCTGCCCCAGCTGGCCGACGCGGCCGCGCTGCAGGCCGCCAGCGAGGGCTGGTACTTCGATGGCAAGGAGCGCAAGGGCACGCTGCATGTGCGTACCGCCAGCCAGGACATCCGCACCTCGCTGAAACTGCAGCTGGATTTCCCGGTCGCCGCCGCGCTGGCCGACGACGCGTTCCCGAACGCGCCCGAACTGGGCCGCGCGCTGCCGTCCGACAGCCTGCTGGTGGTCAACCGCCCGGCCGAAGAGCCCGGCCATCCGCTGGAAAATGCCTTCGACGACGATCCGGCAACTTGGTTCCGCAGCGTGCGCAACCAGGCCATCCGCACCGGCGCCCACGAATGGGTGGTGGGCTTTGGCGAGCGCAAGCTGATCGACGGCATCGAGCTGGCACCGCGCAGTGACCAGCACTGGAAGCATGGCCAGGTGCGTGATTACGAAATCTACATGGCCGACAGCAATGGCGAGTGGGGCAAGCCGATCGCCAGCGGTCATCTGCAGCTGAAGCAGGAACTGCAGCGTATCGACTTCCCGGCCCACGCCGGCCGCCTGCTGCGCTTTCGCGTGCTCAGCGTGCAGAACCCGGAGGGAGATGGCGCAAGCGGTGCCGATCCGATGGTGAGCGCAGCGCAGGGCAGCAGCGCACGTGCGGTGGATGCACTGCAGCCGCGCGACGTCGGCCCGATCGCGCTGTCCACCTTCCATATCCTCGAGCAACAGGCGGCCGAGCGGCCGGCCCGGCAGCAGTACCTCTCCCAGCTGCCGCTGCCGGCCGCACTGGCCGCGTCGGTCCATGCCGACCGCGCGTTCAGCGCCGACGTGCCGATGCGCATGAACGGCCTGCAGTTCCGCCGCGGCCTGGGCGTGTCGGCCAGCAGCCGCATCGATATCGCGTTGAAGGGCAACTGGAAGCTGCTGCGCGCCGACCTGGGCATCGACGACCAGTGCCGCAAGGCCGGTGGCATGCAGTTCCAGGTGTGGGGCGAGGATCGCCTGCTGTACGACAGCGGCCTGGTCAAGGCACCCGGCGTGGTCAAGCCGGAACTGGATGTGCGCGGGCTTTCCCGCCTGAGCCTGCGCACGCTGGGTGCGCAGGGGGATGACTCGGCCCGGGTGTGTGGCAACTGGGCCAACGCCGTGCTGATCGGCGAGGAGGGCGACACCGTCGACTACGTCGCCCCCTGACCACCACCACCACGTAACACCGCTGCTCCCCCGTACCACGCCGACCACGGCCGCAAGGCCGTGGCCCGGGATCGCTTTGCCCGCCAACTGCTGTTCTTGCGTGACCTTTCCAGGAGAGAACCCGATGTTGCCAGCCCGCCGCAATCCCCATCGCTGTACATTCGCCCCGTTGTCGCTGGCCATCGCCAGCACCCTGTTCGCCATCGCCGCACCTGCCTTCGCGCAGGACCCCGACGGCAAGGACAAGGACAAGGCCACCGAACTGGCCCGCATCGAGGTCACCGGTTCCAACATCCGCCGCACCGACGTGGAAACCGCCTCGCCGGTGCAGGTCATCAGCAAGCAGGACATCCAGAACATGGGTGCGCGCACGCTGCTGCAGGTGCTCGACAACCTGCCTGCCGCGCGGCCGGGCCAGGTGGATTCCAAGTCGTTGTTCACCGGTTCCGATGGTGCCTCGCAGGCCAACCTGCGCGGTCTCGGCGCACAGGGCACGCTGGTGCTGTTGAATGGCCGCCGCCTGTCGTACTACGGCGCACCGGCAGGCTTCCAGACCCAGTTCGTCAACATCGACGCCATTCCCGCCGCGGTCATCGAGCGCATGGAAGTGCTGACCGATGGCGCCTCGGCCGTTTATGGCACCGACGCGGTGGCCGGCGTCATCAACGTCATCACCAAGAGCAGCTACCAGGGCCTGGAGGTCAGCGGTACCTGGGACACCGCCTCGCGCTTCGATTCGTTCGGTGAAACCCAGGCCAGCATCACCGGTGGCTTCGGTGACCTGTCCGAAGACCGCTACAACGTCTATGCCAGCGTCAACATGTACAAGCGCGACGGTATCCCGGACAGCGAGTGGTACCTCAAGAACCCGGCGCAGTTCTACGTCAACAACCCGGACTACATCAAGAACCTGCGGCTGGACACCGGCAGCGCGCCCGGCGTGTTCAACCCCGGCTACTACTACGCCATCGACCCGGTCACCGGGGCGCGGATGGACGAGGCCGCGCCGGGCTGCAACAACGTGCTGCAGGTGGCCAGCGGCACGCGCTGCATCTGGCAGACCTGGATGAACCGCCAGATCAACGGCGGCGCCGATTCCAAGCGCGTGACCGCCTACGTCAACGGCCACTTCCAGCTCAACGATGCCACCGAAGCGTTCGCCGAGGTCACCTACACCGACATCGACCTGCATGCCAACGGCGGCACGCCGCGCGCCTATGGCACCACCACCGGCAACCCGCAGAGCTGGTTCTCGCGCAACACCGGCAACACGGTCAACCAGTTCCTGACCCCGTGGCTCGGCCCGAACAACGAATACAACCACGCCAGCCCCGAGATGAAGGCACTGATGGGCGGCGTGGTCGGCCTGGGCTACCTGCTGCAGGACGTGGGCGGCGGCCATTTCGGCCAGCGCAACACCGACGAGAGCTACCGTGCGGTGGCCGGCCTGCGCGGCAGCGCCGGCGACTGGAACTGGGAAACCGCGTTCGCCACGGCCGGCTCGCACTCGGTCACCTACCAGACCACCAACGTCAACCTGAAGGGGTTCGAGAAGGCATTCGGCCCGTACACCATCGATCCGGGTACCGGCCGCGTCATCATTTCCGATCACCCGGCCTACAAGTTCGGCGAGATCAGTGAAGCCAACGCGGCGCTGATCCGCGAAGCCTTCCCGACCTTCGACATCGAGTCGTGGACCCGCCTGCATACCCTGGACGGCAAGATCGAGGGCCCGCTGTTCAAGATGCCGGCCGGCGAGGTGCGCGCGGCGTTCGGCTTCAACGCCACCCGTGAGACCTTCTACACCCCGGGCAATCCGGATGCCGCCAACGGCCTGATCACCCAGCAGGGCGGTTCGTGGTTCGACGGCAAGCGCAACACCTACGCGCTGTTCGCCGAAGCCGTTGCGCCGCTCACCGAGAAGCTGGAGATGGACCTGGCGTTGCGCCTGGACAAGTACCCGGGCTTCAGCGCCAACGCCGCGCCGAAGATCGGCCTGAAGTACCAGGCATTGCCGCAGCTGATGCTGCGCGGTACCTACTCCGAAGGCTTCCGCGCCCCCAGCCTGGCCGAGGCCGGCAGCGGCGGCGTGTATGCGCAGATCGGTGGCTACCGCGATGAGATCCGCTGCAACGAGACCAATGCCATCGCCGGCCTGCTGCGGCAGTCCAACCGCGTCGTCGACCAGGACCTGGGCAACAGCCTGTGGAACAGCGACTGCAGCCGCAACGTGGCACGCATGACCCAGCCCAACCAGGACCTGAAGCCGGAGAAGGCCAAGATCGCGACGCTGGGCGTCGTGTTTGAACCCACCGACTGGCTGTCGGTGTCGGCCGACTACTGGTTTGTGTACCGCCGCGACGAGATCGTCGCACCGGACTACAGCAAGGAAGAGGACATCGACTCGATGACCCGCTTCCCGATCACCGAGACCGACCTGTCCAACCTGGCCGCGCTGGCCAACATGTGCAACGACCCGGCCAGCGGCGTGAGCTGCCCGTCCACCTTGCCCGGCTACAGCACCGGCAACGTGGCCAGCGTGATCGGCCAGTACAGCAACCGCGGCCGCACCCTGATCGACGGCTTCGACGTGGACCTGCGCAGCCGCTTCGACCTGGGTGAATGGGGCCGCCTGAACATCGGTGTCGCCGCGACCATCGCCAACCGCAACATGTACAACTCCGACAACGGCGACGGCTGGTACTACGGCAACGTGGTCGGCTACTACAACAACCCGAAGGTGCGCGCCACCTTCAACACCAACTGGACCTACGGCAAGTGGGACACCGGCTTCTACGTCAACTATGTCGGTGGCACCAAGTGGGCGTATGACCGCATCGACGCGCAGGACAACAACGCCCAGACCTGCACCGGCAGCTACCTGGACCTGGCGCCCGGCCATTGCGGTGGCGCACCGGCGTGGTGGACGGCCAACCTGAGCGTGAACTGGCGTCCGATCGAGAAGCTTAGCGTGGGCGTGACCGTGAAGAACCTGTTCAACCGCCTGCCGTTCTACGACCCGAACGACTGGATGAACTTCGCCGGCTACGCCAACAACTTCGGTCGCATCTACAGCGTGACGGCGACCTACAAGTTCTGAGCCTGCCACGCCCCGGCACCCTCCCTCGCATGCGTTGCATGCGCGGGAGGGTGATGGCACCGTCAGTGCGGGGCCGATACGCCTGCCGGCAACGGCACGATTTCACGAAAGAGGACATGCAATGAAACGCAGGGAATTCATCCTGGCCAGCGCGGCCCTGGCCGCCACCACCCTGTTGCCGCAGATGCCGGCCTGGGCGCGCAACCGCAAGGTGCGGCTGGGCATGATCGGCACCGGCATGCGCGGCCAGGTGCTGCTCAAGGAGCTGGTGCGGCGTGAGGACGTGGAGGTGGTGGCGCTGTGCGACATCGAGCCGATCATGCTGGGCCGGGCGATGGACATGGTCGCCAAGGCCGGCAAACCGGCGCCCACCGCCTACGGCCAGGACGGCGACGTCAATGCCTGGAAGCGGCTGCTGGAGCAGCGCGGCCTGGATGGCGTGATCATCGCCACGCCGTGGGAGTGGCATGCGCCGATGGCCATCGCAGCGATGCAGGCCAAGGTGGCGGTGGGTTGCGAAGTGGTCGCCGGCATCACCCTGCAGGATCACTGGGACGTGCTGCGCGCCCAACTGGACACCGGCACGCCGTACATGCTGCTGGAGAACGTGTGCTACCGCCGCGACGTGATGGCCGCGCTGCAGATGGTCCGCGCCGGCCTGTTCGGCGAACTGGTGCACCTGCAGGGTGGCTACCAGCATGACCTGCGCGGGGTGAAGTTCAACGACGGCAATCCGGAGCACCCCTATGGCAGCGGCGTGGAGTTTGGTGCCAAGGGCTGGTCCGAGGCGCGCTGGCGCACCGAGCATTCGGTCACGCGCAACGGCGAGTTGTATCCCAGCCACGGCATTGGCCCGTGCGCGATGTACACCGGCATCAACCGTGGCAATCGCTTCACCCACATCAATGCCTTCGCCAGCAAGGCGCGCGGCCTGCACGAGTACACCGTGGCCAAGAGCGGTGGCACCACGCATCCCAGCACGCAGGTGCAGTTCAAGCTGGGCGACATCGTCACCACCACGCTGGCCTGCGCCAACGGCGAGACCATCCTGCTGCAGCACGACACCTCGCTGCCGCGCCCGTACTCGCTCGGGTTCCGCGTGCAGGGCACCAAGGGCCTGTGGATGGACCTCAACCACGGCATCCATATCGAAGGGCGCAGCCCGCCGCACCAGTGGGAGGAGTTCCAGGTCTACCAGGACCAGTACGAGCACCCGCTGTGGAAGAAGCACGCCGAGACCGCCGCCGGGGCAGGGCACGGTGGCATGGACTGGTTCGTGATCCATGCCTTCGTCGAGTCATTGAAGGCGCAGGCGCCGATGCCGATCGACATCTTCGACGCGGTGACCTGGAGCGCGATCACGCCGTTGTCCGAGCAGTCCATCGCCAATGGCTTCCAGACGCTGGAATTCCCGGACTTCACCAACGGCCTGTGGCAGCAGCGCAAGCCGATCTTCGCGTTTGACGCCAGTTACTGAAGGCCGTACAGCGGTAGTGCCGAGCCACGCTCGGCGGCAGGTCTTGTCAACGCCGGCGCCGGGCATGGCCCGGCGTCACCCGTCCCTTCCGCACAGCGAAGGGGCGGAGAGGGCAAAGAAGCCCGTCATCCGCACCGGCCACGCCCTTCAGCGCGCCGCCGGTTCCTCGACCTCGACCTCGGGGTTGGCATCGGCCACCGGCGACGGCGGCGTGGACGCCACCTCGGCCGGCGTGGCCAGGGTGTCCGGCGCATGCTTGTCCAGCATCTTGGCCTTGCGCCAGTTGCCCCAGCGGTAGTACGCCATCACCATCAGCATCGAACAGAACGCACTGGTCGGGAAGCTCCACCAGATCGCGTCGGCCCCCAGCGCCGGCTGCAGCAGCTTGGCCATCGGCACGCGGATGCCCCACATGCCGATCGCCAGGATCACCAGCGGTGGCACCACCGCGCCGGTGGAACGCACCACGCCGGACACCACGAAGTTCACGCCGAAGAACAGGAACGACCACACCGCGATGTGGTTGAGGTGGCGGCCGATCTCCAGCGCCGGGCTGGCCTCGGGCAGGAACAGCGCCAGGGTGCTGCGGTCGAACAGGAGGATCGGCGCGATCAGCGCACCGGTCAGCAGGAAGTTGAACAGCACGCCGGTGCGCGCGGTTGCATCCACGCGGTCCCAGCGCCCGGCACCCACGTTCTGCGCGGCCATCGACGAGCAGGCCGCGCCGATGGCCATCGCCGGCATCTGCACGTAGGTCCACAACTGCAGTGCCGCACCATAGGCCGAGGCGGTCTCCACGCCGTAGCCGTTGACCATGGAGATCATCATGATCATCGCCAGCGAGATCAGCACCATCTGCAGGCCCATCGGCACGCCCTTGAGCACCAGTGCCTTGAGGATGTCCAGGTCGATCTTCAGCAGCGCGGCATCCTTGCGGCCCAGCCACAGCATGTGGCGCTTGTTGCGCAGGTACAGCAGCATCGCCGCCAGCGACAGGCCCTGGGCGAAGAAGGTGGCCCACGCCGCACCGGCCACGCCCAGTTCCGGGAATGGGCCGATGCCGAAGATCAGCAGCGGGTTGAAACCGATGTCCAGCAGCACCGACAGCAGCAGGAAGCGGAACGGCGTGCGTGAATCGCCGGCGCCGCGCAGGGCCGCGGTGAGGAAGGCGAACGCATAGATCAGCGGCATGCCGAGGAAGATCACCTTCAGGTAGGCATCGGCCAGCGGCATCGATTCGGCCGGCGTGCCCATGGCCACCAGCAGCCGGTGCGACAGGAACCAGCCGGCCACCGCGATCACCGCCGACAGCCCGATGAAGAAGGTCGCGCTGGTGCCCATGACCCGGCGCGCCTGCGGCAGGTCGTTCGCGCCGATCGATTGGCCGATCAGGATGGTGGCGGCCATGCCGATGCCGAACACCGAGCCGATCAGGAAGAACATGATGTTGTTGGCATTGGCCGTGGCGGTCAGCGCCGCCTCGCCCAGGAACTTGCCCACCCAGATCGCGTTGACCGAGCCATTGAGCGATTGGGCGATGTTGCCGGCCAGGATCGGCAGCGAGAACAGCAGCAGGCTGCGGCCGATCGGGCCCTCGGTCAGGTTGCGGGCTTGGCTTGCTTTCGACATGAATGCGCTGGTCAGGCTCGAGGTCCGGCACGTTAGCATCTTGACGGTGACGATGCCGGCCCCATGTAGGCAGGGCAGACCTGTTGCAACCCAGTGGAGCCTGATGAATCCCGAAGCCCTTCCCGTGGTCCCCAGTATCCGCCTCGACGTGTGGTTGTGGGCGGCACGTTTCTACAAGACCCGCAGCCTGGCCAAGCAGGCGGTGGACACCGGCAAGGTCGAGGTGGGTGGCCAGCGGCCCAAGTCCTCGCGCGCGATCCGCATCGGCGATGCGTTGCGGGTACAGCGCGGTGAGGAGGTGTTCGAGATCAGCGTGCGCGGGCTGAGCGACATGCGTGGCCCCGCACCGGTGGCGCAAGGGTTGTACGAGGAGAGTGATGCGTCACGAAAGGCCCGCCAGGAGATGCGCCTGCGTCGTGCCGCCGAACGCACCGGCTACCAGGCCCCGGAGCACAAGCCCGACAAGCGCGCCCGCCGCCTGATCCGCGCCCTGGGCGACATCGACGCCCTGTAGGAGCGGCCTCGGCCGCGAAGCCGGGATTCGTCCGCTGCAGGGAATGATTGCAATTGCAGAAGCCCCAGCCTCGCGCCCGAAGGCGCTCCCACGAGGGAAAAAAAACGCCACCGCGAGGGTGGCGTTATTGTTTCGGGCGCAGCCCGAACAGGTCAGCGCTTGCCCGAGCCCAGCAGGCCGCTGCCCAGCTTGATCAGGTCGGACACGCCGAACTGGCCGTCGCCGTCCTGGTCCAGCACGCTGCCCAACAGGCCGCCGCCGATGCCGCCGGCCTGAGTGACCTGCTGCTTCTCCTGGCCCAGGATCTGCGCCAGCCCACCGGCACTGGCCTGGTTGCCCCCCCCGGCCATGCGCTGGGCCAGGTAGGCCATCACGATCGGGGCGAGGATCTTGAGCAGCTGGCTGGAATTGCCCTGGCTCAGGCCGGTGGCCTGGGCCAGGCCGGTTTCCGCGCGGCCTTGGTTGCCGCCGAAGATGTGGCCGAGGATGCCGGCACCGTTGGTGGCCGGGCTGCTGCCGCCGCCCAGCACCGAGCCCAGCACGCCGCCGATGTCCAGGCCGCTGTGATTGTTCTGCAGCGCGCCGAGCAGGGCTTCGGCGCCCTGAGGCTTGGCGGCGTTGTTGCCCAGGGCGCCCATCAGCAGCGGCAGGGCGGCACTGATCGCGCCGGAAGCCTGCTGGCTGTCGATGCCCAGTTGCTGGGAAACCTGTTGCAGGGGTGCACCCTGCAGCTGGGAAAGAAGGTCGTCGGTCAGGCTCATCGGTGGTTTCCTTTGCGGTGGGTGGCCAAGCCGGGATGGTAACCCCGCGCGGGGTGGCCGGTGTGGCAGACGGCAACGCCCGGAATGCCATCCAGGCATCCCGGGCGTCGGGGTGGTGCGGGTGACCCGCCCGTTCAACCGGACGGGTGCGGTGTCACAGCGTGATGTCCTCCGCACCCGGGGTGGCGCTGGGGAAATCGCTGCCCGGATGGGCGGGCTGGAACGGGTCGGACGGGTTCGCCGCCAGCTTCTTCAAGGCCTCGGCGATACCGGCGCCATACGCCGGGTCGGCCTTGTTGCAGTTGTCGATGTGGCGCTGCTTGATGAAGTCCGGCGCATCACCCAGGGCACGCGCGGTGTTGTCGAACAGGCGCTGCTTCTGCTCGGCGTTGTAGCTGCGGAACAGCGCGCCGGGCTGGCTGAAGTAGTCGTTGTCGTCCTCGCGGAAGTTCCAGAAGTCGGCATCGCCACGGATCTTCAGCGGCGGCTCGCGGTACTGCGGCTGTTCCTGCCACTGGCCATAGCTGTTCGGCTCGTAATGCGGCAGGCCGCCGTAGTTGCCGTCCACGCGCATGGCGCCGTCGCGGTGGTTGCTGTGCACCGGGCAGCGTGCCGCGTTCACCGGGATCTGGTGGTGGTTCACGCCCAGGCGGTAGCGCTGTGCATCGCTGTAGGCGAACAGGCGGGCCTGCAGCATCTTGTCCGGCGACGGGCCGATGCCCGGCACCAGGTTGCTCGGTGCGAACGCCGACTGCTCCACGTCCTGGTACCAGTTGTCCGGGTTGCGGTTGAGCTCGAACTCGCCCACCTCGATCAGCGGATAGTCACTCTTGGGCCACACCTTGGTCAGGTCGAACGGGTGGATGCGGTAGGTCTCCGCCTCCAGCTCCGGCATGACCTGCACGAACAGCTTCCACTTCGGGAACTCACCGCGCTCGATCGCCTGGAACAGGTCGCGGCCGTGGCTCTCGCGGTCCTTGCCCACCAGTACTTCGGCCTGCGCGTCGGTCAGGGCCTGGATGCCCTGCTGGCTGTGGAAGTGGAACTTCACCCAGAAGCGCTCGCCGTCGTTGTTGGTGAAGCTGTAGGTGTGCGAGCCGAAGCCGTGCATGTGGCGGAAGCTGCGCGGGATGCCGCGGTCGCTCATCACCACCGTCACCTGCATCAGTGCCTCGGGCAGCAGCGTCCAGAAATCCCAGTTGTTGCGCGCGCTGCGCAGGTTGGTGTGCGGGTCGCGCTTGACCGCCTTGTTGAGGTCGGCGAACTTGCGCGGGTCACGCAGGAAGAACACCGGGGTGTTGTTGCCGACCAGGTCCCAGTTGCCTTCCTCGGTGTAGAACTTCAGCGCGAAGCCGCGAATGTCGCGCTCGGCATCGGCCGCGCCGCGCTCGCCGGCCACGGTGGTGAAGCGGGCGAACATCTCGGTCTGCTTGCCCACCGCCGAGAACAGCTTGGCGCGGGTGTACTTGCTGATGTCGTGGGTCACGGTGAAAGTACCGAACGCGCCGGAGCCCTTGGCGTGCATGCGCCGCTCGGGAATGATCTCGCGGTTGAGGTTGGCCAGCTTCTCCAGCAGCCACACGTCTTCCATCAACAGCGGGCCACGCGGGCCGGCGGTCTTGCTGTTCTGGTTGTCCACCACCGGCGCACCGAAGGCGGTGGTCATCGGCGTCACCGGCGCGTCGCCGTGCTTCTGCGTGGGCGTGGTGCTGGTATCGCGCTGCGATTGGGCGGCCTGCTCCGGTGTCGGGGCACTGTGGTACGGACAGGTCGGCTTGGTGTCGTTGCTGCTCATCGCTGGCTCCTGCTGGCTAGTGGGACATCTTGGACCGACTGTAGCCACGGGCAGGTGAAATGGACAATCAAATGATCCGTTCGCATTGATAGCATTCATCTATCACCGCCCGGAAATGCATCTGTGCCGGCTGTTGTCTTTCCGCTGCCTCGCCTCGGTCATCGCACCGCAACATGGCGCGGTGCAGGGGCGGGTGTGGCGGCTATGCTGTGCGCCCCCGTTTCCCGGTCACCGGCATGAGCCAACGCGCCACCCGCCTGCTGCACCTGCTTGATGAACTGCGCCGACGCCGCAAGCCGGTGCGCGGTGCGCAACTGGCCGACCGGCTCGGCGTCAGCCTGCGCACGGTGTACCGCGATATCGACGCACTGCGCGGGCAGGGGGCCGACATCGTCGGTGACCCGGGCATCGGTTACCAGCTGCGTGCCGGCTTCCTGCTGCCGCCGATGATGTTCTCGGCCGAGGAACTGGAAGCACTGGTGCTCGGCGCGCGCTGGGTGGCGTCGCACGCCGACCCGGAGCTGGCGGTAGCCGCAGGCGCGGCGCTGGAGCGGATGACGGGCGTGTTGCCGGAAGGGCTGCGCCTGCAGGTGGAGACCAGCGGCCTGTTCGCACCGCAATGGCATGCCGCCGAACCGGAGCCGTGGCTGCCGGCGTTGCGCCGTGCGATCCGTGCCGGCAACGCGGTGCGCATCCATTACCGCGATGGGGAGGGACGCGCCAGCGAGCGGGTGATCTGGCCCTTCGCCATGGCCTTCCTGGCCGAGATCCGCCTGCTGGTCGCATGGTGCGAAATGCGCGGTGATTTCCGCCACTTCCGCGCCGACCGCATGGTCTGGCTGGAGGACACCGGCCAGCGTTATCCGGAGCAGCGTCATCGCTTGTTGCGGCGCTGGAACCAGGAGTGCTTGCAGCGCGGTCCGCGTTGACTGCTGACAACCGCTGTCAGCAGGCCCTGCGCACACTGCAGGCTCCTTACAAGGCAGGCGCCTGACATGTCCGACACGCTCACGTTCCATACCCATCCGCAATCGCGCGGGCGCATCACCCGTTGGATGCTGGAGGAAACGGGTTTGCGCTACGACGCGGTGATACTGGAGTACGGCACCAGCATGAAGTCCGCGCAGTACCTGGCGCTCAATCCCATGGGCAAGGTCCCGGCGTTGCTGCAGGGCAGTACGGTCATTACCGAGAACGCAGCGATCTGCCTGCATCTTGCGGATCTGGCACCCTGGAAGGGATTGTTGCCGCCGGTGGGCAGCGCCGAGCGTGGTGCCTGCTACCGCTGGGTGCTATTTGCGGCCGGGCCGCTGGAGGCTTTCGTCACCGATCGTCGCCATGGCTCGCTGGCACCGCCAATGGAAGCGGGTTATGGCACCGCCGAGGACCTGATGCACACATTGGAAACGGCGGTGGCCGGCAAGCGCTATCTGGTCGGGGATAGCTTCACCGTCGCCGATCTGTATATGGCCTCCTTCCTGAGCTACTACATGCGTGTCGGCGAGCTGGAGGCCAAGCCGGTGTTCACGGATTACTGCGCAGTCCATCTGCAGCGACCGGCGTCGGTGCGTGCGGGTGAGCTGGATGATGCGCTGGTGACCGCCAGCGCAGCCTGAGCCCGTCATCGCAGGAGCGGCCTCGGTCGCGAACCGCGTCTGGATACATCGAGGGCCGCTTTCGCGGCCCTCGGTATTTCGTTACAACAACGACTTCACGCGGTACAGCGCTTCCAGCGCCTGCTTGGGCGTCAGCTCGTCCGGATCGATCGCCTGCAGGGCATCCAGCGCGGCCGAGCTCGGGGCGGCGAACAGCCCGAACTGCTGCGGTGCATCCAGTGCCTGTGGTGCCATCGCGGCGGACTGGGTCTCGCCGCCGCGTTGCTCCAGTTCGGCTAGGCGACGCCGCGCCTGCGCCACCGTCGCACGCGGCAGGCCGGCCAACGCCGCCACCTGCAGGCCGAAGCTGCGGTTGGCCGGGCCGTCCTTCATCGCATGCATGAACACCAGCCGTTCGCCACCGTTCTTGTCGGTGTGCTCCACCGCGTCCAGGTGCACGTTGGCGATGCCGCTGGCGCCGCCTTCGTGGCTCTCGTCGGCCAATGCGGTCAATTCGAAGTAATGCGTGGCGAACAGGGTGTAGCAGCGGTTCTGGTAGGCCAGGTGGCGGGCCACCGCATCGGCCAGCGCCAGGCCGTCGTAGGTGGAGGTGCCGCGGCCGATCTCGTCCATCAGCACCAGCGAATGCGCGGTGGCGTGGTGCAGGATGTAGCTGGTCTCGGCCATTTCCACCATGAAGGTGGACTGGCCCTTGGCCAGGTCGTCGCCAGCGCCGATGCGGGTCAGGATGCGGTCGATCGGGCCGATCAGCGCACGGCTGGCCGGCACGAAGCTGCCGATATGCGCCAACAGCACGATCAGCGCGTTCTGGCGCATGTAGGTCGACTTGCCGCCCATGTTCGGGCCGGTGATGACCAGCATGCGGCGGTCCGGGTACAGGTCGATGTCGTTCGGCTCGAACGGTGCATCGCGCACCGCCTCGACCACCGGGTGACGGCCGCGCTCGATGCGCAGGCAGGGTTCGTCCTGCAGTTCGGGCTGCGCCCAGTCCAGCGCCTGCGCGCGTTCGGCGAAGGCGGCCAGTACGTCCAGCTCGCTGAGTGCGGCCGCGCAGCGCTTGAGCGGCTCCAGGTGTTCGCCGACGGTGTCGAGCAGGCCTTCGTACAGCAGCTTCTCGCGGCTGAGCGAACGCTCGCGCGCGGACAGCACCTTGTCCTCGAAGCTCTTCAGCTCCTCGGTGATGTAGCGCTCGGCGTTGGTCAGGGTCTGGCGGCGGGTGTAGTGCACCGGCGCCTTGTCGGCCTGGCCCTTGCTGATCTCGATGTAGTAGCCGTGCACGCGGTTGTAGCCGACCTTCAGCGTGGCGATGCCGCTGGCCTCGCGCTCGCGCAGTTCCAGGTCGATCAGGAACTGGTCGGCGTGGGTGGACAGCCGGCGCAGTTCGTCCAGCTCGGCGTCATAGCCCTCGGCGATCACGCCGCCGTCGGACAGCTTCAATGGCGGTTGTTCGGCGATGGCGCTGGCCAGCAGCTGCGCGCTTTCGTCGTGCGAGCCCAGTTCGGCGCGCAGTTGTTGCAGACGCGGGGAGTCCAGGCCCTGGAGATGGTCGTTGATGGCCGGCAGCAGGCCCAGGCCGTCGCGCAGGGTGGAGAAGTCACGCGGGCGTGCCGAGCGCAGCGCCATGCGGGTGAGGATGCGTTCGATGTCGCCCAGCGCACGGAAGCTCTCGCGCAGGTCGGCATCGGTGCCGCGGTCGATCAGCGTGGCGACGGCGTGGTGGCGCTGCTGCAGCACGTTGCGCAGGCGCAGCGGACGGTGCAACCAGCGCCGTAGCAGGCGCCCGCCCATCGGCGAGACGGTGCTGTCCAGCACGCCGAGCAGGGTGTTGCGGGTGTCGCCATCCACGCGCGTGTCCAACTCGAGGTGGCGGCGGGTGGCGGCATTCATCGCGATCGCCTCGCCGGCGTTCTCCATCGCGATCGAGGTCAGGTGCGGCAGGCGCTGCTTCTGGGTTTCCTCGACGTAGCCGAGCAGCGCACCGGCCGCGGCGGTGGCACGCGGCTTGTCGTCGATGCCGAAACCGGTGAGGTCGTGCAGCTTGAAGAAGTTCAGCAACTGTCGGCGGCCGCTGTCGGCATCGAACAGCCACGGTGCCCGCCGGCGCACGCCGCTGCGCTGGCGCAGGAACTCGGGCCAGTCCTCCTCGTCGGGCACCAGCAGCTCGGCCGGTTCCAAACGGGCCAGTTCGGCTTCCAGGGCGTCGTCGGTCTCCACTTCGTTGACCAGGAAGCGGCCACCGGCCAGGTCGGCCCAGGCCAGCCCGTAGCCGGCCTTGGTCCGCGACAGCGCCATCAGCAGGGTGTCGCGGCGTTCATCGAGCAGGGCTTCGTCGGTGACGGTGCCGGGGGTGACGATGCGCACCACCTTGCGCTCGACCAGCCCCTTGGCCAGCGCCGGGTCACCGATCTGTTCGCAGATCGCCACCGATTCGCCCAGCGCCACCAGCCGTGCCAGGTAGCCCTCGTAGGCATGCACCGGCACGCCGGCCATCGGGATCGGCGCACCGCCCGAGCTGCCGCGCTGGGTCAGGGTGATGTCCAGCAGGCGCGCGGCCTTGCGCGCGTCGTCGTAGAACAGTTCGTAGAAATCGCCCATCCGGAAGAACAGCAGCAGGTCCGGGTAGTCGGCCTTGGCTGCGAAGAACTGCTTCATCAACGGGGTGTGTTCGGGCTTTTTCTCGGTCACGCGCATTCCACTTCGATAGCCGGGCAGGGGGCTGCCACAAAGGGGGCATTGTAGTGGCTGGGCGCGGGCAGGACGAAGCGGGAGGCCGGGCGAGCCGGCCGGGGTCAGTCCCGGTTACCCTGCGTGTGCATGTGCTGGCGGAAGAACGGGTACAACGCCGCGCTGAACAGCAGGGCGACGGTGGCGTAGGCCAGCAACTGAGCGTCGGCGCCAACCAGCGCATACAGGCAATAGGCCACGGCGGTGGCGGCGATGAGCAGGCAGCCGGCGCGCAGCGCGCCTTGCTCGTTGCGCTCCAGCGTGGTCGCGACCAGCGCGCCGGCCGAGAACAGGTAGGGGATGATGGTCAGCAGCACCGCGATGTTGGTGAGCTGGTCGAACTGGCGGGCCAGGGTGGGCGAAGAGGTGACCAGCAGCAGCCCGCTCATCAGCACCGCCACGATCATCAGGCCGGTGCCGGGCATGCCATGCCGGTTGAGCCGGCAGAACACGCGCGGGAACAGGCCATCCTCGGCGGCCGCCTTGGCCGACTGCCCGACCAGCAGCATCCAGCCGCCCAGCGCGCCCACGGACTTGAAGATGGCGCATAGCGCGATCACCACCACGCCCCAGGGGCCGATCATCAGCCTGGCCACCTCGGCGAACGGCGCCGAGGAGTCGCGCAGCTGTTCCATCGGCAGCATGCCCATGATCACCAGCGAGCAGCTGACGTAGACCACCGCTGCCAAGGCCAACCCGAACAGGGTGGCCAGCGGGATGTTGCGGCGCGGGTCGTCGATGACGTCGGCCGAGACCGCCGCGCTCTCCACGCCCATGAATGCCCACAGCGCGATCGACGCGCTGCGCGAGATCGCGGCACTGTCGCTCATGCCGCTGACGTTCCAGCCGGCGCGGAACAGGTCCGGGTCGAACCACCACCAGCCGGCGATGGCGATGCCCAGGATCGGGACCAACGCCAGCAGCAGGGTGCCGGTCTCCAGCGCGCCGATCCAGCGGGCGCCGCGTGCGTTGGCCAGGCTCAGCAGCCAGATCACCGCCAGGGTGAAGCCCAGCCGCGGG
Organism: Stenotrophomonas capsici; assembly: GCF_034961085.1. NCBI lineage: Bacteria > Pseudomonadati > Pseudomonadota > Gammaproteobacteria > Lysobacterales > Lysobacteraceae > Stenotrophomonas > Stenotrophomonas capsici. Next base: position 402,087 of record NZ_JAYFUH010000249.1, read on the forward strand.
TAGATGCCTTCCAGCCAGGGCCACAGCTGGCTCAGGTAGCCAGTGACCACCAGCGCGATGGCGACGTTGCCGATCCAGTTGCCGAACCAGTACGCGTAGTTGCTGACGAAGCCGATGTAGTTGCCGAACGTGTCACGCGCATAGGCATAGGGTCCGCCCGACTGCGGGTTGAGCTGCGACAGGCGGGCAAACACCAGGCCCAGCGCGATCGCCCCGGCGGTGGCGATCATCCAGCCGAAGGAGGAAATGCTGCCGACCGTGGCCAGGTTGGCTGGCAGCAGGAACACGCCGGTGCCGATCATGTTGCCGGCGACCAGCATGGTGGCCATGGTCAGGCCCATCTTGCGCGGGGCGGAGGTGCTCATGTCCAGGCCGGGTCGGAGGTGAAGTCGATGGTCAGCCAGAACCGGCCCGAGCGGGCATCCAGGCGGTTGGCGATGCCGTCGCGCAGGCGGTCGACGTCGCCGATGCTGCCAAGCCGGGCGTCCGGCCGGGTCAGCACGTGGATCTCGATGAACTGCATGCGGCCGATCTTGGCGACGTGGCTGGTGAAGCCGTCGAAGCCATGCTCGGCGACGAACTGCTGCATGACCTCGCGCACCCGTCGGTCCAGGTCGTCCGGGGCCACCTGCAGCACCTCGCGGGCGGCCTTCCATGCCGCGCGCAGCGGCACCGGCAATGCCACCACGCTGATCGCGGCCAGCACCAGCGGGTCGATGTAGGGGATCCAATGCGCGTGTGCGCCACCGCGCAGGGCAAAGGCGATGAGGAAGGACAGCACCACCGCCAGGCTCATCAGCCCGGTCAGCAGCCACGCACGCGCATCCAGGGCCAGCAAACCGGATTGCAGGCGACGGGCATGGCGGCCGATCCAGACCGCCATGACCAGGTCGACCACCGCCAGCAATGCCGCCCAGGCCAGGCCGGGGCCGAGCCGTGTCTCGTGCCCGCCATCGCTGAAGCCGATGACGGCATTGGCCAGCGCGTAGATGCAGGCCAGGCTCAGGATTGCGCCGCCCAATGCCTCGACCATCGGTTCCAGGTGCCAGAACCCGTACTGGAAGCGCGGGCTCTGTTCGTTGGCCATCAACCGCAGTACCGCCAGCGCGACCAGGGTCAGCGCGACATCGACCAGGCTGTAGATGCCATCGAACAGGATCGCCTGCGACCGTGCCAGCAGGCCCCCGAAGAAACCGATCGCCGCGACCAGGACGGTCGCCGCGATCGACAGTTGCAGTACGCGTTGTTCCTGGCCGGTGCTGGTCATCAAGGCGTGCCGTGGTGCATCCGTTGGTTCCCGTCATCGCGCGGGCGGCGGGTGTCGCCCGCATCGTAGCTGCTTCTCCGGCCGGCGGCAGGGTGCGGCCGGGCTGAAGGGAAAGCACAAAGCACCCTCATCCGCCCTGGCGGGCACCTTCTCCCGCCAGGGCGGGAGAAGGGAGCGGCCCGGGCATCGCCGCCATCGCCGTACCTGCCGGCCGAAGCAGCGCTGCCACGCCTTGCAACCCACCGAAGTAGGAACGCGCGTCTGCCGTGCCAGAGCCCCTCTCCCGCAGGCGGGAGAGGGGTTGGGGTGAGGGCGTTTGCCATATCCCCCGCGCCGCTTCGGCGGTTACAGCTTCAGGACTTCCACCTTGTAGCTGGGCTGCGCGCCGCTGTCGTCGATGATCAACCCATGCACGTCCGACTCGAAGCCCGGGAAGCGGGCGTTCTGCTCGCGGGCGATGCGCAGCGACTGGATGATCGGTTCATCCTGCGCGCCGAAACGCTCGCCCGGCATGATGGTCGGGATGCCCGGCGGATACGGTACCAGCATCGTGCCGGCCACCCGGCCGCTGATCTGGTCGATGTCCACGCGCTCGATCTCGCCGCGCACCAGGTGGTTGTAGGCCTCGGCCGGCGTCATCACCGGTTCGGGCAGGTCCACGTACATCTCGCGCATGACCTCGGCCACGCGGAACTCCCGGTTGAAGGCGTGCAGCGCCTCGCACAGGTCGCGCAGGCCCCAGTTGGCGTAGGCGGCCGGGTGGTCCTGGATCAGGCTGGGCAGCGATTGGCTCAAGGGGGCGTTGGCGTCGTAGAGGTCCTTGAACGCCATCAGCTCGGTGACCAGCGTGCTCCACTTGCCCTTGGTGATGCCCATCGAGAACAGGAACAGCACCGAGTACAGGTTGGTCTTCTCCACGGTGATGCCGCGGGTCCACAGGAACTTGCTCAGCACCGCGGCCGGGATGCCCAGCTTGCCCATTTCCCCGTCCATCGACAGGCCCGGCGTGAGCAGGGTGACCTTGACCGGGTCGATCAGCACGTAGTCATCGGCCAGGTTGTCGAAGCCGTGCCAGCGTGCATCCGGGCGCAGGTACCAGTCCGGTCGCGAGGTGACCATCGGCTTGCTGCTGTCCTCGCGCGCCAGCGTGCGCTCCACGCCATCGGGCTGCCAGACCTTGAACCACCATTCGTCCCGGCCCAGGTCCTCGCTGACATGCAGCATCGCCCGCCGGAACGCCACCGCCTCGTCGTGCATCTCCTGCACCAGCGACCGGCCGGCCTCGCCCTCCATCATCTTCGAGGCGACATCGCAGGAGGCGATGATGCCGTAGTGCGGGCTGGTGGAGGTGTGCATCATGAACGATTCGTTGAACCGCTCGGCATCCAGCTCGCGGGTGGCGGCATTGCGCACGTGGATCATCGAGGCCTGCGAGAACGCGGCCAGCAGCTTGTGCGTGGACTGGGTGGTGAAGATGATCGCGTCCTGTTCGCGCGGCTTGCCCTTGGCCATGCCGTAGTGGTTCTCGTAGAACGGGTGGAACGCGGCGTAGCCGTACCAGGCTTCGTCGAAGTGCAGGAAGTCCACCGCGGTGCCGAGGTTGTCGGCGATCTTCTCGGCGTTGTAGCAAAGCCCGTCATAGGTGGAGTTGGTGACCACCGCGATGCGGGGTTTGGCCCCCGGCTTGGCCGCCTTGCTGGCCAGCGGATTGGCCTGGATCATCCGCTGCAGCGCCTCGCCGGAGAATTGGTCCAGGCTGATCGGGCCGATGATGCCGTGCGCGTTGCGGCTGGGGGTGAAGTACACCGGGATGCCGCCGGTCATGATCAGCGAGTGCAGCAGCGACTTGTGGCAGTTGCGGTCCACGAACACGATGTCGCCGCGCGCCACGGTGCCGTGCCACACGATCTTGTTGGCGGTGGAGGTGCCGTTGGTGACGAAGAAGGTGTGGTCGGCGCCGAAGTTGCGCGCGGCCTCGGCTTCGGCGTCGCGGATCGGGCCGGTGTGGTCGAGCAGGGAGCCGAGTTCCGGTACCGAGATCGACAGGTCGCTGCGCAGCGTGTTCTCGCCGTAGAACTGGTGCAGCGCACGGCCCACCGGCGACTTGGTGAACGCCACGCCACCGGCGTGGCCGGGGGTATGCCAGGAATAGTTGGACTCCGCGGCGTGGTGGATCAGCGCCTTGAAGAACGGCGGCAGCAGCGTGGCCATGTAGTCTTCGGCCGCGCGCATCACCTGGCGGGCGATGAAGCTCTTGGTGTCCTCGAACAGGAAGATGTAGCCGTGCACGTACTTGAGCAGCTTGCTCGGCACCTTCTCGATGGTGCGGCGGTCGCCGTACAGGAACACCGGCAGGTCGGCGCGGCGCTTGCTCTGCTCGCGCAGGAAGGCGAGCAACTGCTGGAACTGGTCGTCGTTCTCCTCGGTGCCGTCGATGGAGATCAGCACCGCCGAGGCGGCCACGTAGGTGCGTGCGCCGGCGCGCGCGTCATCCAGGGTCAGGCCGCACAGCACGCGCTGGTCGTTGTGGCGCAGCTCGTCGGCCAGGGCGCGGATCAGGATACCGTTGATGCGCGGCGACTCGTAGTCCGCGTCGATGATGACGATGGGATAGTCCAGGGACTTGAAGTACATGGTGGTTTCCTTTTCTACCGAGCGGGGGATTCAGTTCGAAGCGGCACGCGGCGTGCCGGCGGGCGAGAAGCGGGCAAGCCGTTGCTTGCGGCGTTCTTCGCTGAAGAAGGGATAGAAGACGGTGATGAACAGCACGAACAGGAACGCGTACTGCACGATCGTGCCGGACGAGCCGAAGATGGCCCACAGGCAATACACCACCGTGATGCTGGTCAGCACCCAGAACGCGCCGGTATGCACCAGCGTGTGCGAGCGCTCCACCACGAAGTAGCAGGCCACGCAGGAGTAGATGTAGGGCAGCAGGGTCAGCACCACCGCCGCGGATGTGATGACGTCGAACTGCGCCGACGCGGTTTCCGAGGTGGAGGTGATCAGCACCGCCAGGGTCATCAGCACCGCCACGATCAGCACGCCCTTGACCGGCACTTCGTCCTTGTTGATCTTGCTGAAGATGCTGGGGAACAGCCCGTCGTCCGAGGCCGCCTTGGCGCTTTGCGCGGTCAGCAGGATCCAGCCGCCGAGCGAGCCGGCCGCACCGATGAAGGCGCACAGGCTGACCAGCGCACCGCCCCAGCCACCGACCGCATTGGCCGCGGCCAGGGCGAACGGCGCGTCGGAGACCTGCAGGTCCGCGTTCGGCACCATGCCCATGATCACCGAGGAGCTGGCGATGTAGGCGATCGCCGCGAGGAATACCCCGGCCAGCGTGGCACGGGCGACGTTCTTCTCCGGGTTCTCGACCACGCCGGCGGTGACCGAGGCCGATTCCACGCCGATGAAGGCCCACAGCGTCAGCGCCGCGGCGCTGGACACCGCGCCGAAGTTGGACTCGCCGGAGACGTTGTAGGCGCCCTTGAAGATGGTCGGGTCAAAGAAGAACCAGCCGAAGATCGCGATGCCCAGGATCGGCACCAGCGCGAAGCTGGTGGTCACCGTCTGCACGCGGCTGACGAAGGTCGGGCCGATCACGTTGGCGAAGCTCAGCGCCCACACCAGCAGCAGCACCGCGATGCAGCGCGGCAGCGGTTGGGACAGGATCGGGAAGAAGTAGCTGAAGTAGCCCACCGCCGCGATCGGGATGGCCACGTTGCCGATCCAGTTGGCGAACCAGTAGATGGTGTTGGTCTGGAAGCCCATGTACGGGCCGAACCAGTCACGTGCGTAGGCATAGGGGCCACCGGCCTGCGGGGCGAGCTTGCCGAGCTTGGCGAACACGAACGCCAGCAGCAGTGCGCCGGCGGTGGTGATCAGCCAGCCCCAGATCGAGGCGGTGCCGATCTTGGCCAGGCTGGAGGGCAGCAGGAACACGCCCGAGCCCATCATGTTGCCGGCGACCAGGAAGGTTGCACCGACCACGCCGATTTTCTTCTGACCTGCCATGGGTGTCTCCTTTCACCGGGTTGCCGGTGTGATTACAGGGAAAGGCGGTGGACGTTCTCGATAGCTGGCGGCCGGTCGCGCTGCTGCCGGCGTGCGGGCTGGCTACTTGATGAAGCTGTACTGCAGGCTGCCCTGCACGCGCAGGGTGTCCGCGCTGCGGCCGTCCTGCAGGCGCTGCTGGCCGTAAAGCACCTCCATGCCCATCGTCCACGATGGGGCAGGGCTCCAGATCAGGTTGAGCGCGCCGTACTGGCTGCGGCGGAAGGCATCGCGGGCCAGCGCGTCGGCGTCGTCCAGATGCAGTTGGCCGTAGATCAGGTTCGAGCGCCACATGTCCGACCAGTAGTGGGTGTAGCCGAAGAAGCCGCCATACAGCGGCAGCGCCTTGAGCTGGCCGTTGGCGTTGATCGCCGCATCCAGCCCCGAGCCGGTGAGGTCGGCGGTGTAGCGGCTGATGCCCTTGCCGCCGACCACGCCGAACAACAGCAGGTCGCGTTCGGCGATGGCAAACGAGCCGCTCAACTGCAGGCCACCGCCGAAGGTACGGTCGCTGCGCCCGTCGCCGTCATAGCCGAGGCTGCGCGCGACCGCGCCAAGCTGCAGGTGGCCCCAGTCGCGCTCCATGCGTGCGACCAGGCTGATGTCGGGTAGCCGCTCGGTGCTGATGTCGGCGTCGCCGGGGTTGGCCAGCTGTGAATCGGGGTCTTCGGCAGCGAGAGTCAGGGTGTTGCCCTTGCCCAGCGCGAAGCTGTGGTGGATGCCGGCCACCAACAGGTAGCCGGCCGCACCGGGTCCGGCGAAATCCAGGGTGTCCGGCAGCGAGTCGGCATCCATGAACGTGGAATAGCCGTAGCCGGCGTAGGTGTTGCCCAGCTGCCCGTAGGCATGGCGCAGGCGGAATTCATAGCTGTCGCTGCTGCCGAAGAAGTCGTTCTCCAGGTAGAAGCGCAGGTTGCCGTGGGTGGTTGGGCGGCGCGCCTCGAAGCTGAAGCGCGTCTGCTTGGCATGCATGTCGAAATGCGAGACATCGCGATGCGGGCCGCCGACCGGGATGGACGAGGTGACGAACTGCTGGTTGTCACCGGCCGCGCGGCTGTCGGCGATGGCATCGAGCTTGGCGTAGCCGCCCAGGCGGATCAGGGTCTCGGTGCCGGGGATGGCGAAGAAGCCCTTCAGTTCCGGATCGGTGGGCGAGGGCGCGTTGTCCGGGCGCGATGCCGCCGTGGACGGGTCGGCGACCGAGTCGCGTGGCGGCAGGATGGACGGTGCGGCGGCCGCGCCATGGGTGGGGGACGCTGCGGTTTCAGCCTGCGCCAGAGGCGCCGTCGCCTGCGTATCAGGTGCTTGCGCGGGCGACGGGCTTGTTGGCGTGTATGGCGGTGGATCCTTGCCCTGTTCGCGTTCCAGCGCGTCCAGGCGCGCGGTCAGCGCTTGCAGGCGTGCCTGCACCTGGGTGATCTCCTGCCTCAGGGCACCGACGGAGTCCTGGGCGAGAGCGGCTCCCGGGGCCAGGAGCAACGGCAGCATCGCAAGTTTTCGTGGTTTCATCGCCTGTCCCAAGCTATGCAAAACACCACGTCGCGACAGGCGCTGGCCCGTGCGCGGCTTCTGTTCTCAGTGTGGTCGCCTGGCAGTTCCCGATGTCCGGCGACGTTCCCCCTCGGTCACGTTGGCCCAGATTTCATAACAGGAATGTGAAACAAACCGAAAAAAGTCGAAATCCGGCGATGGGCAGCCGCACACGCCCCTCGTGATGCGGGCAAGGCGTGACCGGCTTCCGTGCGGGTGAGAATCCGTGAGCGTGCGCAGCACCGGAAACCGGCCGGGCGTGGCCCGCCGGTGTTGCGGATTGCAACACTTCGGCGTGGGCTGGGCGTCAGTCGTCCGCGTCGAGGGTGCCTTCGGCCAGCGGCACACGGCTGCCATCCAGCAGCCCGCGGCTGAGCTGGTCGTTCTCGATGAACAGCAGTTCCCCGCTTTGGCCGTCCTTGATGCTGCTGTCGATGGCGATCACGCGCCCATCGTGGAACTGGCTGACATGCGGCATCGAGGTGTGACCGACCACGATGCGGCGCAGATCGAGCTGGTCGAGCACCTGTTGCACCCCATCGGCATCCAGGCGGCCATCGAAGTAGCCGCGGTACCAGATCGGGCTGGTCTTGCCGTCGTACAGCGGTGCAGTGGCCGGGTCCGCCTTCACCTCGGCCTTGGGCCTGCCCAGCGACGCGCGGTAGGCCGCGTTGGTCGATTCCGGCGCCAGTGCCATCTGCACCGCTTCCGGTGCAATGCCGCCGTGCAGGAACAGCGTGTCGCCGATGCGCAGCAACACCGGGCGGGTGCGCAGCCATTGCCCGATCACCGAGTCGGCACCGTACAGGTCCGGGTAGCTGCGCCCCAACCGCTGCGCACTGCGCAGGTACTTGGGGTTGACGTAGCGCAGGTCGTCGTAGAGCACCATCGTTTCGTGGTTGCCAAGGACGAAATGCACCGCGCCACCGGCGTCGGCGGCCTGCTGCTGCAGGCTGTAGAGCAGCCAGAAGGCTTCGGTCACCTGCGGGCCCCGGTCGAACACATCGCCGGCCACCACCAGGGTGTCGCGGCCCAGCGACCAGCGATCCCGTGCGTCGATCACATGGTGTGCGCGCAGCAGGCGGACCAGCAGATCGTACTGGCCATGGATGTCGGAGACCGCCACGATGCGCGGCACCGCGGGCAGTACGGCAGCCGCCGATGCAACCGGTGCGGCCAGGCGCAGGGGATGGGGATAGCCGCAGCGCGGTGGCAGCCGCGCGCCGCGCAGGCGCTGCCGCAGCGTGCGCGAGACCACCTGGTCATCGCAGATCCAGCGCGCCTGCAGCCGCTTTCCGTTGCGGAACACATAGGGCCCGTCGGCATCGACGTGTTCGGCAGGCGCCACCGGTTCGGCGGCTGCCGCGATCATCGGGAACAGGCACAGCAGCAGGGTGACGGCGCGGAGCAGGGACATCGGCAGGGAGCGGGTGACGGAGGTGGGCGGCATCGACTCCGAGCATATGCCGCCGCCATGACGCCAGGCATGTGCCGATGGTCGGCCTCAGCCGCGCTGCAACGCGGCCCGGCCCGGGGCGGTCGGCAGTCCTTCATCGCCGAGTACGACGCGGTTGCGGCCCTGCTTCTTGGCCTGGTACATCGCCGCGTCGGCGCGCGCCATCACCCGCTCGTAGTCGGGGTGGCCGTCGTACATCGCCACGCCGATGCTGGAGCTGACGTCCAGCAACTGCCCGTCGGCCAGGGCCACCGGTGAATCGGCGATGCGACGGCACAGCCCTTCGGCGATCACCAGCGCCTGGCGCTGGTCGACCGCGACCAGCACCACGACGAACTCCTCGCCGCCGTAGCGGAACACGTAGTCGCTGCCGCGGGTGAACTGGGTCAGGATGCCGGCTACATGCTGCAGCGCGCGGTCGCCGGATTCGTGGCCGTGCGCGTCGTTGATGTGCTTGAAGTGGTCCAGGTCCAGCAGCAGCACGGCGAAGCTGCCTGCCGATTTCTCGGCCAGTTCGATCTCCCTGCGCAGCACGGTGGGCAGGAAGCGGCGGTTGAGCAGGTTGGTCAGCGCATCGCAGCCGGCATCCAGTTCGCCGATGCGCTCGAACAGCATGCCGAGCAGGTTGCGCACCTGGCCCACCTTCATGCGTACGTCCTGCAGCTGCGCGGCGCGCAGGGTGGCGTCCTCGTGGCTGGAGAGCGTGTGCTCCAGCAGCTGGTCCACTTCCGCGATCAGGTGGAGGACCTGGTTGGTCTCGGTGCTCTCGCCAAAGCTGGGAATGCCCTTGTGGGTGAACCACAGGCCGAACTCCGAACTCGCCAATGACTGGAAGCCGGGCATCCGGCCCGTGCTTGCCAGGGCATAGAGCAGGGTGTTCTCCCAGTCCAGCAGCAGTGCACGCTGGCGCTCGCGCTCGGTGCTGACGTTCTGCACCAGCGAGAACAGCCGGTAGGCGGCATCCGTGCGCGAGGAACGCTCGCGGGCGTTGGAGTAGGCCAGGGTCATGCCTTCCAGCGCGATGTCGAAGGATGCGGTCAGGCTGGCGATTGCCGCGTGCGCGGTTTCGCCGTGCCCGGCCTGCTCCACGATCAGGCTGAAGATGCGTTGCTTCAGTACGCGCGTGCCACGCGTGACCAGGTCCACCGGGATGCCCACGCGTGCATGCACGTCGCCGATCACGCGTTGCGCGGCCAGCAACTGCTCGACGTCGTCGGGCGTTGCGCCCAGCAGTCCGGTCAGCCAGCGCTGCATGGCCGGCTGCAATCGCACCCGCACCTGGTCGTGCGACATCGAGCGTGATGCACGGCTGTCGTTCAGCATGACCTTGTAGAAATGGGCCGCCAATGCCGGGGCGTGGTCGCTGGCGATCGCGGCCAGCAGTGCATGGGCGGCGGGGCCTGCGGTGGCCAGGCTTTGTTGCCAGCCAGCAACCAGCGGGCAAGCCTCGGGATCGCAGGAGTGGGGAGATGCAGGTTTCATGCGTAGGATAGGCAACCGCCGGCAGGCAGGTGCCCTGTATCGGCAAATTCAACGGTAACTTTAGGAAGTAGTGTGCGGAAGTCTCCAACTGCCGTCCAATCTGTTTGCATGGCTTTTCCTGATATGCGGAGTGCGCTGTGATCAGCGCCGGGCCGTTCCCGATGATGGCAGTGATCGCGCTGGTGGCGTTTGCCATTGCGTGGTTTTTCGCGCGTGCATTGGTCCCGGCCGGCGACGGCCTGCGTACCCGCACCGGCGCGGTCGTGCTCGATGCGCTGCTGCTGGCACTGCTGGGCGCGCGCCTGGTGCACGTGCTCCTGCATGCGCCGGACTATCTGTCCCAGCCACTGTCGATCATCCGCCTCGGCGATGGCGGCTGGTCGATCTGGGCCGGCGTGCTGGTGGCTGCCGCGTATGCGTTGTGGAAGACGCGTGCGGTGGTGCCACGCAAGCCGGTGCTGCTGGGGTTGGCCGCGGGTGCGGCGTTCTGGGCCATTGGTGGCATGAGCCTGTTCGCGTTGCAGCGTGCTTCCATTCCCTTGCCCGAAACGGTGCTGCAGGACCTGCAGGGGCAACCGGCGCCGCTCACGGCCTTCGCCGGAAAGCCGGTGGTGATCAACCTGTGGGCGACCTGGTGCGGCCCGTGCCGGCGCGAGATGCCGGTGCTGGCTGCCGCGCAGAAGGCACACGCATCGGTCGATTTCGTGTTCGCCAACCAGGGCGAAACAGCGGAGGAGGTCATCGACTTCCTGCAGTCGGGCCAGCTCGGGCTGGAGAACGTACTGCTCGACGCGGACTCGGCGGTGATGCAGCAGACCGGTGCACGCGCATTGCCGACGACCCTGTTCTTTGGCGCCGATGGCCGCCTGCGCGACGTGCACATGGGCGAACTGTCGCGGGCAACGCTGGAAACGCGCCTGCGTGAGCTGCAATGAATTCCAAATCCTGATGACGAGGTTGATGATGATCCGCCCCCGTTCGATGTTGTTCCTGTTGGCCACCGCCGCGCTCGTGCCGGCAGCCTGTGCGCGTGATGCCGAGCCGGCCAAGGCGCAGGCACCTGCTGCTGCGTCCGCCGCCACGCCGGGCCAGGCCAATGAGCCGGAAGTGATCCGGACGCTGCGCACGCAGGGCGTGGAGTTCATGGGTACCTTCGAAACGCCGCTGGGCCTGACCGGCTACGCCGGTGCGGCCGGCCAGCAGCCGCTGGCGGTCTACGTGTCCAAGGATGGCCAGTACGCGGTGGTCGGCACGCTGGTCAACGCCAAGGGCGAGGACATCGGTGCCGGCAAGTTGAAGGAACTGGTGTCCGGCCCGATGGGCGCGCAGGCATGGAGCAAGGTGGAAGCCAGCCATTGGGTGGCCGACGGCAAGGCCGACGCCCCGCGCGTGATCTATGCCTTCAGCGACCCGAACTGCCCGTACTGCAACCATTTCTGGGAAGCCGCGCGGCCGTGGGTGGAGGCGGGCAAGGTGCAGATCCGCGAGATCCTGGTCGGCGTGATCCGCCAGGACAGCGCCAACAAGGCTGCCGCCATCCTGGCAGCGGCATCGCCGGAGCAGGCGCTGCTGGAGAACGAGCGCAACTTCGCCAAGGGCGGCATCAAGCCGTTGGCGACCGTGCCGGCCGAGGTGCAGGCCCAGCTGCGCGCCAACGAGATGTTGATGATGGAACTGGGGTTCCAGGGAACGCCGGGCATCGTGTTCAAGGACGCTGATGGCGCGGTGCAGATGCGCTCGGGCCTGCCGCAGGGGGCCGACCTGCAGACCGTGCTCGGCCCGCGCTGAACCCGCGCATGGGCGCGTGCGGCGATGTAATAGTCTCCGCCGCACGCGCCTGACTAAGCTGGCCCCGTTTCCTGGAGCCTGCCATGAGCCACGACCACAACCACCTGCCCAGCGAGATCCGCCACGAGAAGCCCTTGTGGTGGGCGCTGGGCCTGACCACGTCCTACCTGATCGTCGAAGTGGTGGGCGCGTTCTGGACCAACAGCCTTGCGCTGCTGTCCGATGCGGCGCACATGGCCACCGACGCCATCGGCCTGGTGATCGCGCTGACCGCCGTTCGCCTGAGCCGACGCCCCCCCGACGCCCGCCGCACCTATGGCTACGCCCGCCTGGAGGCGCTGGGAGCGGTGGTCAATGGCCTGCTGCTGTTCGGCGTGGGCCTGTACATCCTGTGGGAAGCCATCGACCGCTTCCGCGAACCGCAGGCGATCGCCTCGACCGGCATGATGTGGGTGGCCGCGTTCGGCCTGGTGGTCAACCTGATCGCCATGCGCCTGCTCAGCGCCGGCAGCGGCGAGAGCCTGAACATCAAGGGGGCCTACCTGGAAGTGTGGAGCGACATGCTCGGTTCGGTGGCGGTGATCGCCGGCGGCCTGATCATCCACTTCACCGGCTGGACCCTGGTCGACCCGATCCTGGCGGTGTTGATCGGCCTGTGGGTGATCCCGCGCACCTGGGTGCTGCTGCGTGATGCGATCAACGTGCTGCTCGAAGGCGTGCCGAAGGGCGTGGTGCTGGGCGACATCGAACAGGCGCTGCGTAGCCACGACGGCGTGGCCGGAATCCACGACCTGCATGTGTGGGCACTGGCATCCAGCACGCCGGCGTTGACCGCGCACGTGGTGATCACCGACGGCCGCGAGCAGGACAACCTGCGTCGCCAGCTGGCTGACCTGCTGCACGAGCGCTTCGCGATCGACCATGTGACGTTGCAGATGGAAATCGACCATTGCGGTGATGACTGCGCCGTGCCGAAGCCGCAGGCTGATCACGATCACGATCACGATCACGATCACGATCACGGCCCGGACGCGCAGGGCCATCACGGCCACGTCCATCGCTGAGCACCTGCCGGCGCGAAGCCGACGGCCTCACCGGCCACGAAAAAAAACGGAGCCCTCGCAGGCTCCGTTTTCGTATCCACACGGTGGGCGGGTGAACCGTCAGGCCACCGGTTCGCGCAGCACCGGCAGGTCCCAGCCCGGGCGCGGCGCGAAGCGGTCGCCATGGCGGGCCTGCAGGACCTTGAGTTTCTCGACCAGGCCATCAGCCCCGGCCGACCGGATGTACTGGATCGGGCCGCCGCGGAACGGGGCGAAGCCGGTGCCGAAGATCACGCCCGCGTCGAGCAGGTCGGCATCGGCAACCACGCCGTCGTGCAGGCAGGCCACCGCTTCGTTGAGCAGGGGCAGGATCAGGCGGTCTTCCAGGTCACCCGGGGCTTGGTAGTCCTTGGCCACTTCCGGCTTCACCGCACGGCCGTTTTCCCACTTGTAGATGCCCTGGCCGTCCTTCTTGCCACGCTTGTCCTGCTCGACGGTCGCCAGCGCCGCCGGGATCTGCAGGCCCAGGAACGGTGCCAGCTCCTTGCCCACGCCGGCGGCCACGTCCAGGCCCACGGTGTCGAGCAGCTCGATCGGACCCATCGGCATGCCGAACTTCACCGCCGCCCTGTCGATCACCGGGCCGGGGATGCCTTCGGCATAGGCGGTGGCCGCTTCCAGCATGTACGGGAACAGCACGCGGTTGACCAGGAAGCCCGGGGTGCCGGCCACCGGCACCGGGAACTTGCCCAGCGCCTTGCAGAACGCGGCCAGCCGCTTCTCGGTTTCCGGGGCCATGCCGTCGTGGTGGATGATCTCCACCAGCGGCATCTGCGCGACCGGGTTGAAGTAGTGCAGGCCGGCGAACTGCGCCGGGCGCTGGATGTGGTCGCGCAGCTCCACCAGCGGGATCGACGAGGTGTTGGTGGTCAGCAGCGCATCGGCCTTCATCTTCGGTTCCAGCGACTGGTACAGCGCACGCTTGGCCTCCGGGTTCTCGATGATGGCCTCGATCACCAGGTCGGCCTGGGCCACGCCGTCGCCGGCCAGGTCGGCCTTCAGGCGCGCGGCGACCTCCGGGCGCTTGGCCGGGTCCTTCACCTTCTTCTCGAACAGCGCCTGAGCGCGGGTCATGGCCGGGTCGATGAAGCGCTGTTCGCGGTCCTGCAGGGTCACGGTGAAGCCCTTGTAGGCCGCCCATGCGGCGATGTCGCCGCCCATCACGCCGGCACCGACCACATGCACGTGCTGGATGCCCGAATCCTTGCCGCCCAGGCCCTTGAGCCGTTCGGTCAGGAAGAAGATGCGGATCAGGTTGCGTGCGGTCGGGCTGCTGGCCAGCTTGACCACCGCGCGGCGCTCGGCGTCCAGGCGCTTCTGGATCGGGCTGCCACCGGTGCGCTCCCAGGTGCTGATCAGCGCGTACGGCGCCGGGTACTGGTCCTTCTTGGCCTTGCGGGCGACCTGGTTGGCCATCTGCGGGGCCAGGATCTTGCGCGCCAGCCAGGTATTGGTGGCCCACGCGGTGGCGCGTTGCTTGAACGGCCGGGTGGTGCCCGACTGCGCCAGCGACACCGCCGCATCCACCAGCACCGCAGGTGCGGCAACCTTGTCGACCAGCCCGATCGCGCGCGCGGCCGAGGCCGACAGGGTGCGTCCGGTCAGCATCATGTCCATCGCCGCCGGGGCGCCGACCAACTGCGGCAGGCGTGCGCTGCCGCCCCAGCCCGGGAAGATGCCCAACTGGGTTTCCGGCAGGCCGATGCGGGTGGAGGCGTCGTTGGAGGCCACCCGGTAGCGGCAGGCCAGCGCCAGCTCGGTGCCGCCGCCCAGGCAGTGGCCGTGGATGGCGGCCACGGTCGGGCAGGGCAGTTCGGACAGCTTCTGGTAGACGGTCTGGCCACGCCGGATCGCGTCATTGACGGTGCCGCGGCGGTCGAATTCCTGGAATTCCTTCAGGTCGGCGCCGGCGATGAAGCCGGCCGGCTTGGTCGAGCGCACCACCACGCCCTTGGGCGGATCGATCGCCAGGCGCTCGATGATGTCACTCAGTTCCAGCAGCACGTCCTGCGACATCGCGTTGACGGGGCTGTCCTTGCGGTCGAGGCTGAGCACGGCGATGCCGTCCTGCCGCAGCTCGGTGTGCCAATGATTGAAGCGGAGCCCATCGAAGCCTGAAAGCATGGGACGTTCCATCCGGTTGTGTATGGAGAAGATCGCTATGATCCAGAGGTTGTTTCCTCGGCGTCAAATCCCAATGCTTGGGGATGTGATGCGTTCGCACCGCCGCCGGTTCAGGGCAGGCTATCCGAACGGAAGTTAAAAGCGGGTTCGCCCCCCTCTGGCGAGGGGACTGAACTTTTTCCGCGAGCAGCGGTCATAACGCCCGACGTCGGTTGGGCTGACAGGAGTGCGGCCCGTTATGGCCGAGGTTGAAACACCGCAGGAGCTGGATCTGGAGCTGGTCCGGCGCGTGCAGCGCGGCGAGAGCGCGGCGTTCGATGTCCTGGTGCGCAAGTACCAGCATCGGATCATCGCGCTGATCGGGCGCTACATCGCCGACTGGAGTGAATGTCAGGACGTGGCCCAGGACACTTTCGTCCGCGCCTACCGCGCGATCGGGAATTTCCGTGGCGACGCCCAGTTCTATACCTGGTTGCATCGAATCGCAGTGAATACCGCAAAGAACTACCTGGCTGCACACAACCGGCGACCGCCGACCGATGACGTGGAAATCGGCGACGCCGAACAGTTCGACAGCGGTACCCGGTTGCGGGATACCGATACGCCCGAGCGCGAGTTGATGCGCCAGGAGCTGGAACAGACCGTGATGAAGGCGGTCGACGCGTTGCCCGAAGAGCTGCGCTCGGCCATTACGTTGCGAGAGGTGGAAGGCATGAGCTACGAGGAAATCGCACAGAAGATGGGCTGCCCGATCGGCACGGTGCGTTCGCGGATCTTCCGTGCGCGCGAAGCCATCGACGCCCAGTTGCGCCCCTTGCTGGACACCGCCAGTGCCACCCGTGAGCGGAGCCGCGTATGAACCCCACAGGCCGTACCCCGGAAATGACCGACATCCCCGACAAGCTGGACCTCCACAACCGCCTGCAGTTGTCCTGTCTGGTGGATGGCGAGCTGGCCGCTGACGAAGCGCGCTTCCTGTTGCGCCGGATCGAACACGACACCGAACTGGCCAGCTGCCAGGAGCGCTGGCAGCTGGTGGGTGACGTGCTGCGCGGGCGCGCCGTGGCCCCGGCACCGCTGGATTTCAGTGCGCGGGTGCAGGCGGCCGTGGCCGCCGACCTCCAGGCGCAGGGGCCGGTGCAGGTCACGCGGGCCAAGCCACGCGGTGGCTGGCGGCGTTGGGGCGGCGGGGCCGCGCTGGCGGCGTCGGTGGCGGCCGTGGCCCTGTTCATGGCCCGCGAGCAACTGCCTGATAACAGTGCGCCGGAACCGGTGATCGCCTCGGCGGCACAGGTGGCGACACCGGCCGCGCCGTCGGCCCCGGCACCGCAGCAGGGCGCGGTGCTCAATGACGCCGCCGGCCTGGCTGCGGCGGCACCGGCCGTGGCAGCCGCCGTGGCCCGCCGTGAGTCCGCGCCGCGGCGTGGCAGTGCCACCCGGACCCAACAGGCCGCCCGTGCCTCGGCCGTGGCACGGGCCAGCGAGCCGCAACGTGCAATCGCCGTCGCGGCGCCGGTGCTGCCGGCCGCTCGCGTCGTCCATGACCCGCTGCAGGCGGCCGATCCGTTCGCCGCGGCCGGCAGCCTGCAGGCACGTCCATGGCCGCGCTCGGCGCTGTCGCAGGGCGGGGCGTTCAATGCCAGTTTCCCGGCCCAGCAGGGCGGTGCGACCTTCTATCCGTTCGAGCCGCGTCTGCCGGCGCAGGATGCCGAACAGGCCGACCTGCCGCGCTTGCCCTCGCATCGCTGAGTACTTCCCGGCTGGCCACAGGCGCTGGCCGGATCTTCCCCCTTGATCCCGGATGGCATGCTGCACGCCTGCCCTGACGGATCTCCTTGACCCCAATTCCTGAATCGGAGGCTCGACGCTGATGTCCAACCGTATCCATGCCCAGATGCTGGGCCTGCTGGCGATGACCCTGCCGCTGGCCGCTTGCGCACAGACCACTGCTCCGTCCGCCCCGACCGAGCAGGTCGCCGCGGCGCGCCCGCAGGCCCCTGCGGCACCGCTGGTCAGCGGCCTGCCGGACTTCACCCAGTTGGTGGACCAGGTGGGTCCGGGCGTGGTCAACGTGGAGACCATCATCGGCGCGCGCCGAAACCCCCGCATGGTCAATGGCCCGGGCATGGACGACATGCCGGAGTTCTTCCGCCGCTTCTTCGGCCCGGATTTCCAGATGCCGGGGCCGGGCCAGCAGGCGCCGGACAGCGGGCCGCGTGGCCGGGGCATGGGCTCGGGCTTCATCATTTCCAATGACGGCTACGTGCTGACCAACCACCACGTCATCGACGGCGCGGAGTCGGTCAAGGTCAAGCTCAGCGACCGCCGCGAGTTCACCGCCAAGGTGGTCGGCAGCGATGCCCAGTACGACGTGGCCCTGCTCAAGATCGAAGGCCGGAACCTGCCGACCGTGCGCGTGGGTGATTCCAATACCCTCAAGCCGGGCCAGTGGGTGGTGGCCATCGGCTCGCCGTTCGGCCTGGACCATTCGGTCACCGCCGGCATCGTCAGTGCGCTGGGTCGCAGTACCGGTGGGCAGGAGCAGCGCTACGTGCCGTTCATCCAGACCGACGTGGCGATCAACCAGGGCAATTCCGGCGGCCCGTTGCTGAATACGCGCGGCGAAGTGGTGGGCATCAACTCCCAGATCTTCTCCGCCTCCGGCGGCTACATGGGCATCAGCTTTGCCATCCCGATCGACCTGGCGATGAATGCGGTGGACCAGATCAAGAAGACCGGCAAGGTCAGCCGTGGCCAGCTGGGCGTGATGGTCGGGGCGATCAACGCCGACGCGGCCGAGGGCCTGAAGCTGCCGGACGGCCGCGGCGCGCTGGTCAACCAGCTGGTGCCGGACAGTGCCGCCGCCAAGGCGGGCATCGAGGTGGGCGACGTGATCCGTTCGGTCAATGGCACCGAGATCAATTCCTCCAGCGACCTGCCGCCGCTGATCGGCGCGATGGCGCCAGGCAGCAAGGTGCGGATGGGGATCCTGCGCGATGGCCGGGCCCGTGACATCACGGTCACCCTGAGCGAGCTGGCCGAGGACGCGCAGGGGGCCACCCCGGCTGCCGGTTCAGCCGACGAGGCCAAGCCGCAGGTGGGCGCCAACGCCCTGCTGGGCCTGGACGTGGCCGACCTGACCGCGCCCGAGCGCCGCCAGCTGGGGCTGGGGGCCAACGAGGGCGTCCGGATCACCCGGGTCAACAGCCAGGCAGGCCGCGAGGCCCAGCTGGCCCCGGGCATGGTGGTGCTGCAGGTGGGGCGTACCCCGGTGGGCAGCGTCGCGGCGCTTAACCGGGAGCTGGCCGGCTACAAGAAGGGTGACGTAGTCATGCTGCTGGTCCGGGCCGGTGCCAACAGTGCCTTCGTGGCCATCCGCGCCGGCGACTGAGCCCGCAGGCCCAGCCGTTGCAAGGGGAGCCGCCTTCGGGCGGCTCCTTTCGTTCAGTCCGTTCAGGCCTTGGTGCTGGGCTGCTTCCGGGCATGCGATAATGCCCCGTTATCCTGACGACGCCGCGCGCCGCCGCTACCTATGTCCCACGATTCAATGCGGATGATCCGCAACTTCTCCATCATCGCCCACGTCGACCACGGCAAGTCCACCCTGGCCGATCGCATCATCCAGTTGTGTGGCGGCCTGAGCGCGCGTGAAATGGAAGCGCAGGTGCTCGACAACAACCCGATCGAGCGCGAGCGTGGCATCACCATCAAGTCGCAGTCGGTGTCGGTGCCGTATACCGCCCGCAACGGCCAGACCTATTTCCTGAACTTCATCGACACCCCCGGGCACGTCGACTTCTCCTACGAGGTCAGTCGCTCGCTGGCCGCGTGCGAGGGCGCGCTGCTGGTGGTCGATGCCGCCCAGGGCGTGGAGGCGCAGTCGGTGGCCAACTGCTACACGGCCATCGAGCAGGGCCTGGAGGTGGTGCCGATCCTCAACAAGATCGACCTGCCGACCGCCGACATCGACCGTGCCAAGGCCGAGATCGAGGCCGTGATCGGCATCGACGCCTCCGACGCGGTGGCGGTCAGCGCCAAGACCGGCCTGAACATCGAGGAGGTGCTGGAAGCCATCGTGCACCGCATCCCGGCCCCGGCCGACCGTGGCAGCAACAAGCTGCAGGCGCTGATCATCGACTCCTGGTTCGACAACTACCTGGGCGTGGTGTCGCTGGTGCGCGTGATGCAGGGCGAGATCAAGGCCGGCGACAAGATCCAGGTCATGTCCACCGGCCGCTGGCACCAGGTCGACAAGGTCGGCGTGTTCACCCCCAAGCGCAAGGAAATGCCGTCCCTGCGCGCCGGCGAGGTGGGCTGGATCAACGCCAGCATCAAGGATGTCCACGGCGCGCCGGTCGGCGATACGCTGACCCTGCTGGCCGACCCGGCGCCGGAACCGCTGCCGGGCTTCCAGGAAATGCAGCCGCGCGTGTTCGCCGGCCTGTTCCCGGTCGATGCCGAGGACTACCCGGACCTGCGCGAGGCGCTGGACAAGCTGCGCCTGAACGACGCCGCGCTGCGCTTCGAGCCGGAGAGCTCCGAGGCGATGGGCTTCGGCTTCCGCTGCGGCTTCCTGGGCATGCTGCACATGGAAATCGTGCAGGAGCGCCTGGAGCGCGAGTACAACCTCGACCTGATCAGCACCGCGCCGACGGTGATCTATGAGGTGCTCAAGAGCGACGGGACCATCGTGATGATGGACAACCCGGCCAAGCTGCCGCCGATCAACACGGTCGAGGAAATCCGCGAGCCGATCATCCGCGCCAACATCCTCACCCCCGAGGAGTACATCGGCAGCATCATCAAGCTGTGCGAGGAAAAGCGCGGCAACCAGATCAGCATCACCTACATGGGCAGCCAGGTGCAGATCAGCTACGAGCTGCCGATGGCCGAAGTGGTGCTGGACTTCTTCGACAAGCTCAAGTCGGTCAGCCGCGGCTATGCCTCGCTGGACTACCACTTCGTCCGTTTCGAGGCCGGCCCGTTCGTGCGCGTGGACGTGCTGATCAACGGCGACAAGGTCGACGCGTTGTCGCTGATCGCCCACCGCAGCCACGCCGATCGCCGTGGCCGCGAACTGTGCGAGAAGATGAAGGACCTCATTCCCCGGCAGATGTTCGACGTGGCCATCCAGGCCGCGATCGGTGCGCAGATCATCGCCCGTACCACGGTCAAGGCCATGCGCAAGAACGTGTTGGCCAAGTGCTATGGTGGCGACGTTTCGCGCAAGAAGAAGCTGCTGGAGAAGCAGAAGGAAGGCAAGAAGCGCATGAAGCAGGTGGGCCGCGTGGAGATCCCGCAGGAAGCCTTCCTGGCCGTGCTGCAGATGGACAAGTAAGCAAGCCTCTGGGGCCGGTGCGATGCACCGGCCAACGCTGCAAAGGACCGTGAATGAAACTGTTTGAGATCCTCCTGGTCGTGCTGACCCTGGGCTCCGGCCTGATCCTGCTGGCCGACAAGCTGTTCCTGGCCAAGCGCCGGGCGGCCAAGGCCGGCCTGCTGGACGGCGACGAGCCGGCCGTCGTCGATTACTCCCGGGCGTTCTTCCCGGTGCTGGCGGTGGTGCTGATCCTGCGCAGCTTCGTCGCCGAGCCGTACAAGATCCCGTCCAGCTCGATGATGCCGAACCTGCTGATCGGCGATTTCATCCTGGTCAACAAGTTCTCCTACGGCTTCCGCCTGCCGATCACCAACACCAAGATCATCCCGGTCGGCGAGCCCAAGCGCGGCGACGTGGTGGTGTTCAAGCCGCCGCACGCGCCGGACCAGAACTGGATCAAGCGCGTGGTCGGCCTGCCGGGCGACCGCATCGGCTTCCACGGCGACACCCTGTCCATCAATGGCCAGCCGCTGGGCTACCAGGAGAAGGGCGAGTACATCGGCAAGGGCCCGGGCGCGGAGATGACCGGCGCCAGCCTGTTGACCGAGGATCTGCCGGGGCGTACCCATACCGTGCTGGAACTGCTGGGCCGCGCCGATCCGCGCGGGCAGGGGGACTGGGTGGTGCCGGAAGGGCAGTACTTCGTGATGGGCGACAACCGCGACAACAGCGAAGACAGCCGTTTCTGGACGCAGACCCACTTCCTGCCGGAAGAGAACCTGCGCGGCAAGGCCTTCATGATCTGGCTCAACTGCTCGGGCTGGTTCTGCAAGGCGAGTTTTGAACCGTCCCGGATCGGGACGGGCATCCAATGATCCATCAACGCGTATCTGGGGAGATCGCTATGAAGCACAAGCAAGGTGGTATGACGCTGCTGTCGTTCGTGATGGTGCTGGCCGTGGTCGGCTTCGCGCTGTTCATCGGCATGAAGCTGTTCCCGATGTACCAGGAGTTCTATGCGGTCAAGACGTCGATGGCCGCGTTGGCCAAGGAGCCGGGCAGCGGTGACCCGACCCGGGCGCGCGAGATGTTCTTCAAGCGCATGGACCTGAACTACTCGGAGAGCGTGAAGCCGGGTGACCTCAAGTTCGACCGTGCCGGTGGCGGCATGCGCATGACCGTGGATTACGAGGTCCGCCGCCCGCTGGTCGGCAACCTGGACATCGTTGCCCACTTCGAACATTCCCAGGACCTGACCGGAAGCAGTGTTGACTAAGACGTTCCAACGGAATGACCTGATCGGTCATCCATTCAAGGATCAGGACCTGCTCAAGCAGGCCCTGACCCACCGTAGTGCCGGCGCTCCGCACAACGAGCGCCTGGAGTTCCTCGGCGACAGCATCGTCAACCTGCTGATCGCCGAAGCGCTTTTCAGCCGTTGGCCCAAGGCCGACGAGGGCGCGTTGACCCGCGCCCGCGCCTCGCTGGTATGCGAGAGCGCGTTGGCGGTGATCGCGCGGACCCTGAACCTCGGCGAGCGCCTGACGCTGGGGCCGGGCGAGATGAAGTCCGGTGGCCACCGCCGTGATTCGATCCTGGCCGACACCGTCGAGGCGGTGGTCGCCGCGATCTACCTGGATGCCGGCTTCGAAGTCTGCCGCGCGCGCGTGCTGCCGTGGTTCGAGGCCTCGCTGGCCGCGGTGCCGGCCGGCAAGCCGGAGAAGGACCCCAAGACCCGCCTGCAGGAATGGCTGCAGGCCCGGCAGAAGCCCCTGCCGGTATACGAGCTGGTATCGGAGACCGGCGACGACCACGCCAAGCACTTCCATGTGCGCTGCAGCGTGGCTGACCCGGCCGTGACCACCGAAGGCGAAGGCACTTCGCGACGACTGGCCGAACAACAGGCGGCGGCTGCCGCGATCGAACAACTGGATCCCAAGTGAACGACACCACTTCCCATCGCTGTGGCAGCGTCGCGGTCATCGGCCGCCCGAATGTCGGCAAATCGACCCTGACCAATGCCCTGGTCGGCGCCAAGATCAGCATCGTTTCCAACCGCCCGCAGACCACGCGCCATCGCCTGCTGGGCATCGCCACCTTCCCGGAAGGCCAGCTGGTGCTGGTCGATACGCCTGGGTTGCACCGCCAGCAGAAGCGGGCGATGAACCGGGTGATGAACCGCGCCGCGCGCAGCTCGCTGGAAGGCGTGGACGCCGGCCTGCTGGTGATCGAGGCCGGGCGCTGGGACGAGGAGGACACGCTGGCCTTCAACGTGCTGCGTGACGCCGGCATCCCGGTGGTGCTGGTGGTCAACAAGGTGGACCGCCTGAAGGAGAAGGGCGCGCTGCTGCCGTTCCTGCAGGAAATCACCGTCGGCCGCGAGTTCGCCGCCGTGCACCCGATTTCCGCGCTCAAGCGCAACGGCCTGGAAGCGCTGGTGCGCGACCTGATCGGGCTGGTGCCGGAAGCGCCGCCGATGTTCGGCGAGGATGAAATCACCGACCGCAGCCAGCGCTTCCTGGCCGGCGAGCTTGTCCGTGAGCAGTTGATGCGCCAATTGGGCGAGGAACTGCCATATGCCACCACCGTGGAGATCGAGCGCTTCGCCGAGGATGGCGGGCTGCTGCGCATCGGCGCAGTGATCTGGGTCGAGCGCGAAGGCCAGAAGGCCATCGTGATCGGCAAGGGCGGTACCCGCCTGAAGGAGATCGGTGCCAAGGCCCGCCTGCAGATGGAGCGCCTGTTCGGAGCCAAGGTGTTCCTGGAAACCTGGGTGCGCGTGCGCGAAGGCTGGTCCGACGACGAAGCCGCCCTGAAGGCTTTCGGCTACGGCGAGTAAGCCGTGAGTGCGGGCGGGGGCGCTGGCCGTTCCCCGCCTGCCCGACCCGGCATGGCCGCACGCCGTCACAGGCTGGCCATTGCCCCCTGACTACTGTCCCGGTTCCCCCCGATGCGTATCGAAGACCAGCCGGCCTACGTACTGCATGCGCGCCCCTGGCGCGAGACCAGCCTGCTGGTCGAGGTGTTGAGCCTGGAGCATGGCCGTCTGGGCCTGCTGGCGCGCGGCGTGCAGGGGCCGAAGAAGCAGGCCCTGCGGGCTGCCCTGCAGCCGCTGCAGTCGATCCGTTTCGATGCGGTGATGGGCGGTGAGCTGGCCCAGCTGCGCCGTGCCGAAAGTTGTGACGTGGCGCCGCGCCTGCACGGCCACGCCATGCTGGCCGGCTTCTATGTCAATGAACTGGTGATGCGGCTGGCGCCCCGCCAGGATCCGCTGCCGGAACTGCATGCCGCTTACGGCCAACTGCGCGCGCGGCTGGAACAGGCCGGCCCCCTGGCCTGGTCGCTGCGGCGGTTCGAGCGGGACTTGCTGGAGGCGCTGGGGGTGGGGTTTGACTGGAGCAGCGCGGCCGACGGTGAGCCGATCGACCCGGCGGCCCGGTACCGGCTGGATCCGCAGGAGGGGCCATTGCGGCAGCTCAGCGAGCGCAGCAGTCAGGAGCGGCGCGCGCTGGCCACCGGTGCCGCGTTGCTGGCCCTGGCCGAGGACCGTTGCCCCGGGGCCGCCGACCTGGCCAGCCTGCGCCCGCAGATGCGCGCGGTGCTGCTGCATCACCTGGGCGGGCGTGGGTTGAAGTCCTGGGAGATGCTGGGCGACCTGAGCCGCCCGGCGGAGTAGGGCCCGCGCTCAGCGGAGCAGCGTGCCGACGGCCAGCTCGAACTGCTGGCGTGCCGGTGCCGAGCCCGGATGGGCATGCAACTGGCGCACGGCCCGGGCCAGGCGCAGCGCGCCGACGAAGCCGCAGCTGGCCTTGAGCCGGTGCAATTGGCTGCGGGCCTCGTCCTCGTCCTGGTGCTCCAGGGCGCGGCGCACCGCATCGCGCGCGTTGGGCAGTTCGGACAGGAACAGCTCGCGCAGGGCGCGCAGGTGTGCCTGCTGCCCATTCAGCGCGCTCAACGCCACGGTCTCGTCCCAGTCCGGGACTTCCTGGTTGTCGTCCACTTCGTTGCTGTTGGCCGCGGACTTGGCCAGCGTGCGGCGGATCGCCTTGAGCAGCGTTTCGCGGCTCATCGGCTTGATCAGCGTTTCGCTGAAGCCCGCGCGCTGCAGGTTCTGCTGCATTTCGCTGCTGGCATCGGCGGTATGGGCCAGCGCCGTCACCTGCGGATCGCGGGCACGCAGGTGCTGCAGCAGGCTCGGGCCATCGCCGTCGGGCAGGTTCACGTCGATCAGCAGCAGGTCGTAATGCGCGGATTCGGCGCGACGCAGCGCGCTGGCGAACGAGTCGGCGATGTCCACCGTCGCTGGCAGCGATTCAAGGGCGAACTGGAAAAAACCTTGGCTGGTCATGTCGTCCTCGACCAGCAGCAGGTGCGGGATGGTTCCCTGTCGTTGCGTATTCATCTGCTGCCTCCATGCCAGCGTCCTTTTGCATATTAGCCGCAGGATCGTCAGGCGCAAGCGGCCGGGTTCCTCCCGGCCCGCTTCTGCGACAATACGCCCCCTTTTGCCCGCAGCCGTTCGCCACGTGGCCCGATCCAGATCCCGCATAGACAAGACCCCGTTCCAGACCGACATCCTCGACCTGAGCCACGACGGCCGCGGCGTTGCCCGCCGTGAAGGCGAGGGCGGCAAGGTGACCTTCATCAGCGGCGCGCTGCCGCAGGAAACGGTGATGGCCGAGCAGACCGGCAAGAGTCGCCATTTCGATGAGGCACGCACCGTCGAGGTGATCACCGCCTCGCCGCACCGGGTCGCGCCGCGTTGCCCGCATTTCGGCGTCTGCGCCGGCTGCGTGCTGCAGCACCTTGACGAGCCGCAGCAGATCATCGCCAAGCAGCGCGTGCTGATGGACAACCTGGAGCGCATCGGTCACGTCACGCCGGGCACCGTGCTGCCGCCGTTGTCGGGCGAGGCCTGGGGCTACCGTCGCAAGGGGCGGTTCTCGGTGCGCCGCGTCGAGAAGAAGGACAAGACGCTGGTCGGTTTCCGCGAGCAGGACCCGCGCTTCGTCGCCGACCTGGGCCAGTGCCTGACCGTGATCCCGGAGATCGGCACCAAGGTGTCGGCGCTGTCTGCCTTCATCGAGACACTGGACGGCAAGCGCGACATCCCGCAGATCGAGTTCATTGGTGGCGATGCCGCCATCGCGCTGACCGTGCGCCACCTGCAGCCGTTGTCCGATGCCGACACGCGGGCATGGGCCGCATTCGGCCAGGAGCACGGCTTCGCGATTTATCTGCAGCCCGGTGGGCTGGAGTCGGTGCACCCGCTGTGGCCGGCCGAAGGCGTACCGCTGTCGTTCGCGTTGCCGCAATGGGACGTGGAGCTGGCGTTCCGTCCGCTGGACTTCATCCAGGTCAATGCCAAGCTCAACCAGCAGATGATCGCGCATGCGCTGACCCTGCTCGACGCGCAGCCGGACGAGCGCGTGCTCGACCTGTTCTGCGGCCTGGGCAACTTCACCCTGCCGCTGGCACGCACCGTGCGCGAAGTGGTGGGCGTGGAGGGCGAGGCCGGGCTGGTGGCGCGTGCGCGTGAGAACGCGCAGCGCAATGGCCTGGACAACGCGCAGTTCTTCGCCGCCGACCTGACCCAGGACCAGGGCAACACGCCGTGGATGAAGCAGGGCTTCGACAAGCTGCTGCTGGACCCGCCGCGCTCGGGCGCGATCGACGTGCTGCAGCAGCTGCCGCTGAAACAATTCAAGCGCATCGTCTACGTCAGCTGCCATCCGGGCTCGCTGGCACGCGATGCCGGCTACCTGGTCAACGAGCAGGGCTTCACCCTGGTCAGTGCCGGCGCGATGGACATGTTCCCGCACACCGCGCACGTGGAAAGCATCGCCGTCTTCGAGAAGAAGTAAGCCATGGGCATCGAGATCGAGCGCAAGTTCCTGGTCACCAACGACGACTGGCGTGCCGCCGCGCATGCGGTCATCCCGATGGCGCAGGGCTACATCAACGACACCGCGGCGATGGACAGCGGTGCGCAGAAGGCTTCGGTGCGGGTGCGCATCCAGGGCGACGCGGCCTACCTGAACATCAAGTCGCGCGAGCTGGGCCACACCCGCCAGGAGTTCGACTACCCGATCCCGGTGGGTGACGCGCGCGATCTGCTGGCGCTGTGCGTGGGTGGGCTGATCGACAAGCGCCGCCACCTGGTCCACCACGGCGGCCTGCTGTGGGAAGTGGATGAATTCCTCGGCGACAACGCCGGGCTGGTGGTGGCCGAAGTGGAGCTGCAGAGCGCTGACCAGGCGTTCGACAGGCCGGGCTGGGCGGGTGCCGAAGTGACCGACGAGCTGCGTTATTACAACCTGGCGTTGGCTTCGCACCCCTACACCCGCTGGTAGGGGCGGCCTCGGCCGCGAAGCGGGAAGGGCTGAACGGCGGAACGGCAGACCCCTCCCCAACCCTCCCCTTGCCGATGGGCAAAGGGCAGGGCCCAGAGCGGGCTTCGCTGTGATCTGAGCGCGCTGCACGAACCGCCCCCTCCCTTTGCCGCTGGCAAGGGGAGGGCTGGGGAGGGGTGACGCTCGACCATCCCATCCACGGCACGATCCAATCCATCAGGCCGCAACGCCGACGGCGCAGACTCCGCTAGGCTGATCCATCCCCTTTGCGAAAAGAAGAATCCCCATGCGCATCGACATCTGGTCCGACGTGGTCTGCCCCTGGTGCTGGATCGGCAAGCACCGTTTCGAACGCGGCCTGGCGCTGCTGGGCGACAAGGCCCCGGAGATCGAGGTGCATTGGCATCCGTTCCTGCTGGCCCCCGATGCCGATGAAACCCCGGTGCCGCTGCGCGAGGCCTATGCCGCCAAGTTCGGTGGCGTGGAGCGCACCAACCAGATGCTGGCCCAGACCCAGTCCACCGCCCAGGCCGAGGGCCTGCCGATGGACTTCGACCAGGGCCAGGTCAAGGTGACCACGCTGCCGGCGCACCGGCTGCTGTGGCTGGCCGGGCGTGAAGGCGTGCAGGCACCCGTGGGGGAGGCGCTGTTCCGGGCCCATTTCGCCCAGGGCCGCAACCTGGCCGACCCGCAGGTGCTGGCCGACGCGGCGGCGGCCGGCGGCATCCCGGCCGAGCGTGTGCAGGCGTTGCTGGCCTCGGACGAGGGCATGGACGAGGTCCGTGCCGGGCTGGGCCAGGCGCAGGCGCTGGGCATCCAGTCGGTGCCGACCTTCGTCATCAACGGCCGCTATGCCGTTCAGGGCGCGCAGCCGCCGGAAGTGTTCGCCGAGGTACTGGCCAAGGTTGCCGCCGAGCTGGCGCCGGCCCCGGCACAGGATGAACAGGCCTGCGGTCCGGACGGCTGCAGCATCTGACGGCGCTGGCGCCATCTGCGACAATGCACGGCTTCGCCGCCGCCTGCGGCGACCAGGAGTCTTTGCATGCTGTTGATCGGCGTCGCCGGAACCGAACTGACCGCCCAGGAACGTGACTGGCTGCAGCACGATGCCGTGGCCGGGGTGGTGCTGTTCAAGCGCAATTTCGCCTCGCGTGCGCAGGTGGTCGAGCTGACCTCGGCGATCCGTGCCGCCGCCGCGCGTCCGTTGCTGGTGGCGGTGGACCAGGAAGGCGGACGGGTGCAGCGTTTCCGCGAGGGCTACGCCGATCTGCCGCCGCTGGACGGCTTCGGCAAGTTGTTCGCCACCGACCCGGAAGCGGCGCTGGCCCTGGCCGAGCAGCACGCCTGGCTGATGGCCAGCGAGATCCGCGCCAGCGGGCTGGACCTGAGCTTCGCGCCGGTGGTCGATGTCGGCCACGGCAACCTGGCCATCGGCAACCGCGCCTTCAGCGAGGACCCGCAGGCCGTGGCCGCGCTGACCGCGGCGTACGTGCGCGGCATGCACTCGGTCGGCATGGCCGCCACGCTCAAGCATTTCCCCGGGCACGGCACGGTGCGCGAGGACACCCACGTCGATACCGCCGTGGACCCGCGTCCGCTGCAGGCAATGGAAACGCATGATCTGGTACCGTTCCGCGCAGGCATCGCCGCGGGCGCCGATGCGGTGATGATGGCCCATGTCATCTACCCGCAGGTCGCGCCCGAGCCGGCTGGCTATTCGCCGCGCTGGATCAACCAGATTCTGCGCCAGGACATGGGCTTCCGCGGCGTGGTGTTCTCCGACGACATCGGCATGGCGGCCTCGTTCGCCGCCGGTGGCGTCAAGGCCCGGGTCGATGCCCACCTAGATGCCGGTTGCGACGTGGTGCTGGTCTGCCACCCGGAACTGGTCGAAGAATCGCTGCAGGCCGTGGCCGGCCGCAGCTTGAATACCGCCGCGCTGCTCGGCCTGATCGGCCGTGGCGCGATGGGTTGGGGCGGCCTGCTCGCCGATACCCGCCATGGCGATACCCGTAACCGTCTGCTTGAAAACCTTGGAAGAACTGTCTGATGTCCAAACTCACTCTTGAACAAGCGGTGGCCCAGGCCGACCTGCTGGTCGACCGTCCCACCATCGACAAGGCCATTGCCGGTATCGCCGACGCCATCGCGCGCGATTACAAGGGCGAGGTTCCGGTGTTCCTGTCGATCATGAATGGCGCGCTGCCGTTCGCCGGCCAGCTCGCGCTGGAACTGGGCGCACGTGGCCAGGACGCGCAGTTCGATTACATGCAGGCCTCGCGCTACCACGGCGAGACCGGCGGCGAGCTGGTCTGGAAGCACCGCCCGGTGTCGGCGCTGTTCGGCCGTCGCGTGATCCTGGTCGACGACATTCTGGACGAGGGCTTCACCCTGCAGGGCGTGCGTGACTGGTGCATGGAGCAGGGTGCCACCGACGTGCGCATCGCGGTGCTGACGGTCAAGCAGCACGACCGCTGCCTGGCGGGCGTCAAGGCCGACTACGCCGGTGTGAACCTGCCGGATCGTTTCGTGTTCGGCTTCGGCATGGACGTGGACGAGTCGCTGCGTTCGCTGCCGGCCATCTACGCGATGAAGCAGTAACAAGCACGAAGCCGCACCCGGACCGGACGGGTCCGGGTGCGTGCTGTCCAAACGTGGGGCCGGTCGTGCGCAGGCGCGGCCCGGCCCCATTGCGTACCCGTACCTTCAGGAAACAAACATGGAACCCATCGCCCTGGCCGTGATCGGCGGCACCGGTGTCTACAAGCTCGCCGCCCTGGACGATGTCCAGGCCCATGAGGTGGAAACCCGCTACGGCGCTCCGTCCGGCCCGGTCCGGGTCGGCCTGCTCAACGGCCAGCGCGTGGCCTTCCTGGCCCGCCACGGCGAGGGCCATTCGATCCCGCCGCACAAGATCAACTACCGCGCCAACCTGGCCGCGCTGCAGCAGCTGGGCGCGACCCGGGTGCTGGCACTGAACACCGTCGGTGGCATCACCGAGCAGTTCGGCCCGCGCGTGCTGGCCTGCCCGGACCAGTTGATCGACTACACCTGGGGCCGTATCTCCACGCTCAGCGAGGAGGAAGGCAGCGAGGTGCTGCACGTGGACTTCGGCCATCCGTACACGCCGTCTTTCCGTGCCAAGGTGCTGGCCGCCGCGCAGGCCAGGGGCGTGGTGGTGCAGGACGGTGGCTGCTACGGCGCCACCCAGGGGCCGCGCCTGGAGACCAACGCGGAAATCGCGCGGATGCGCCGTGATGGCTGTGACCTGGTGGGCATGACCGGCATGCCGGAGGCGGGCCTTGCGCGTGAACTGGGGCTGGAATACGCCTGCCTGGCGATCATCGCCAACTGGGCCGCCGGCTGCGGCGACGCCGGGGAGATCACCATGGCCGAGGTGCTGGCCAACGTGGACGCCGCCTCTGCGGGTTTGCCGACTTTGGTCGGAGAACTGGCCCGGGGGTGATTGTCTTCCCGGCCCAAGCTTTGCATACTCCGTCCGTGCGCTTCATTCAGCGTGCATCAATCCATTCATCGAACAAGGTCTCGCATCACCATGCCGAACGGTACCGTCAAGTGGTTCAACGACGCCAAGGGATTTGGCTTCATCTCACCGGAGGACGGCAGCGCCGATGTCTTCGCGCACTTCTCCGCGATCAATTCCAAGGGCTTCCGCAGCCTGCAGGAAGGCCAGCGCGTCACGTATGACGTGACCCAGGGCCCGAAGGGTGCCCAGGCTTCCAATATCACGCCGGCCGAGTAATCCACTCGGTTGTGCCGAAAAAACCCCGCTGAGGCGGGGTTTTTTTTTAGTGGCCGTGGCCGGGCCAGGGAGAACTGGGAATGCGCAAGTCGTTGGATATCGCCATCGTCGGTTACGGCACGGCCGGCCAGTCGCTGGCGGTGCTGCTGAGCCGGGACGGGCACCGGGTGCAGGTGTTCGAGCAGGTGCCGCGGCCGGGGCCGGTGGGCGCGGGCTTCCTGCTACAGCCGACCGGGCTGCAGGTGCTGTGGCAGATGCAACTGCTGCCGCAGGTGTTCGCGCATGGCGCAGTGGTGCGCCGCCTGTATGGCGAGACGCCCTGCGGGCGGGCGGTGATGGACATGACCTACGCCGGGCTGGACCGGCGCCTGTACGGCGTGGGCATGCAGCGCGGCGCCCTGTTCGCGCTGCTGGACCAGGCCTGGGATGCATCCGCGGCGCTGCATGTGGACAGCCGCATTACCGCCATCGATGACAGTACCCGGCGCGTGCAGGACCAGCATGGCCACTGGCATGGCCCGTTCGACCTGGTGATCGCCACCGACGGTTCGGCGTCGGGCCTGCGTGCGCAGGTGCGGGGTACGCGGCTGGACCGCGTCTATCCGTGGGGCGCCCTGTGGTGCCTGTTGCCGGCCGATGACTGGGCATTCGCCGACGAACTGCGGCAGCGCTACGTGGCCGCGCGCAAGATGATCGGGCTGCTGCCGGTGGGGACCCGCCCGGGCGACGACACGCCGCGCCTGAGCTTCTTCTGGAGCCTGCCGCGTGATGGCTTTGCGGCCTGGGAGCAGGCCGGGCTGGCGCCGTGGCTGGAAGAGATCGCGCAACTGTGGCCCGAAGCACGCGCGCGTCTGCACGGTGTCACCGTGCAGTCCCAGCTGGCGCGGGCCAGCTACCGCGACGCGGTGATGGACCGCTGGTACCGGGGGCGGCTGGTGCTGGCCGGCGACGCGGCCCATTCGATGAGCCCGCAGCTGGGCCAGGGCGTGAACATGGCGCTGCTGGATGCGCTGGCGCTGCGCGACGTGCTGCGCGCCGAGGACGACGTCGATGTGGCGCTGGCCCGCTACCAGGCGCAGCGCAAGGCGCACGTGGGCATGTACCAGTTCTGGAGCCGCTGGCTGACGCCGGTGTTCCAGTCCGACCGCGACTGGGTGGCGCGCGCACGCGACCTGTTGTTCAAGCCGATGGGGCGCATGCCGGGCGGCCGCGGACACATGCTGCGCGTGCTCAGCGGCACCCAGCACGGCCTGTTTGGCAGGTTGCCGCTGGAGGAGGCCTTCATCGCCGCGTTGCAGGAACACCACGGCCGTTAGCACGCCCTTGGCGGGCATGCGGCAGAATCGGGCGTCAGACCCAGGGAGCCGACGCCATGTCATCGCAGCCGCCACCGTTCGAAACCCACGTCGTCGACAACCAGGTGCCCCCCTTCGGCGGGCGGGACCTGTGGCAGGACGACCTGGCCCTGCAGCAGGCGGTGGTGCGCGAGGGTGCGGCGTTCTTCAGTGCCGAACTGCGCCACTACGGCGCGCTGGCCGGCGGCGACCTGTACCGCGCCGGTTTCGAGGCCAACCGCCAGCGCCCGCAGTTGCGCACCCACGATGCGCAGGGGCATCGCATCGATACGGTGGATTTCCATCCGGCATACCACCAGCTGATGGCCACCGCCAAAACCCACGGCGTCGCTGGCCTGTCATGGCATCGCCCGCGTCCGGGCGGGCATGTGGCGCGGGCGGCGCTGAGCTACCTGCACCACCAGGCCGAGGCCGGGACCAGTTGCCCGTTGACCATGACCCATGCCGCGGTGCCGGTGCTGCGGCAGGAGCCGGCGCTGGCCGACTGGGCCGACAAGGCCGCCGCGCCCTTCTACGACCCGCGCGACCTGCCGATCGGCGACAAGGTCGGCATCACGCTGGGCATGGGCATGACCGAAAAGCAGGGCGGTTCGGACGTGCGCGGCCATACCACCACGGCCACGCCACTGGCCGCCGACGGGGAATACAGCCTGGTCGGCCACAAGTGGTTCTTCTCGGCACCGATGTCCGATGGCTGGCTGGTGCTGGCGCAGGCCCCCGGTGGCCTGACCTGCCTGCTGATGCCGCGACGGTTGCCGTGCGGCCGTCGCAATGCCTTCCACCTGATGCGGCTGAAGGACAAGCTGGGTGATTGGGCCAACGCCTCCAGCGAAGTGGAGTTCTGCGGGGCGTGGGCGCGGCGGGTGGGCGAGGAAGGGCGGGGCGTGGCCACCATCATCGAGATGGTCATGCTCACCCGCCTGGATTGCATGCTCGGTGCGGCGGCGGAGATGCGCATGGCGCTGGCACAGGCGCTGCACCATGCCCGGCACCGGCGCACGTTCGGCAAGCGGCTGGTCGAACACACGCTGATGGCCAACGTGCTGACGGACCTGGCCATCGAATCGGAAGCGGCCACGTCATTGGCGATGCGGGTGGCACGGGCGGTGGACGCCGCCCCGACCCAGCCGGCCGAGGCCGCGTTCGCGCGCATCGCCACCGCGATCGGCAAATTCTGGGTCTGCAAGCGCGTTCCCGCGTTCGTCAATGAGGCCCAGGAATGCCTGGGCGGCGCGGGCTATGTCGAGGAGTCGATGTTGCCGCGGTTGTACCGGCAGGCACCGTTGAACTCGATCTGGGAAGGCAGCGGCAACGTGCAGTGCCTGGACGTGCTGCGTGCATTGGCGCGCGAGCCGCGCGCACTGCAGGCGTTGCTGGATGAACTGCAGCAGGCCGAAGGGCAGGGCGGGGCGTATGACGCTGCGCTGGAGGCGCTGCGCGTGCAACTGGCCGCCGGCGAGGTGGCCGAGGCCGATGCGCGCTCGCTGGTGGCACGGTTGGCGGTGCTGCTGCAGGCCGCGGTGCTGCGGAAAGCCGGCAGCCCGCTGGCGGAGGCGTTCGTGCAGTCGCGGGTTGCGCGCAGTGGTGGCGTCTACGGGCAACTGCCCGCCGACCTGCCCTTCGCAGGGATCCTGGCGCGCGCGTTGCCGGCCTGAACCGTTCGTCGTTGCCGCAGCGGCGAAGCTGCCGCATGAGGCCGCTTCGGCGGCAAAGCTTCGGGCCTGCGGGAAGAACGCCACGCAGCCGCGCTCAGGCGGCCGCGTGGCGGTTCACGTCAATGCTTGGCTTCGTCAGCCTTGGCGCGCGC
This sequence comes from Stenotrophomonas capsici, assembly GCF_034961085.1. Taxonomy (NCBI): domain Bacteria; kingdom Pseudomonadati; phylum Pseudomonadota; class Gammaproteobacteria; order Lysobacterales; family Lysobacteraceae; genus Stenotrophomonas; species Stenotrophomonas capsici. Next base: position 435,488 of record NZ_JAYFUH010000249.1, read on the forward strand.
ATCCTGGGCGACGTCATGCGCATGGTCGGCGGCCTTCTGCGCGGCGTTGGCGGTTGCCGCGCTGGCGTCGGCGGCGGCCTGCTTGGCTGCAGCGTCGGCATCGGCGGCGGCTTCCTTGGCGGCACTGCCAGCGTCGCGGGCAGCCTGGGCGGTGGCATCGGCCGCCTTGTCCAGCGCCTGCTGTGATTCGGCGGCGGCATCACGGGTGGCCTGGGCGGCTTCGTGCGCGGCATCGCGGGTTGCATCGGCAGCCGAGTCCGCCGCGTTGCGTGCCGCGGCGGCGGCATTGTCGGCAGCGGCGGCGGCATCACGCTTGGCCTGCTCGGCATCGGGGTTGTTGCAGGCAGCCAGGGCCAGTACCAGGCTGGTGGCCAGCAGCGGGGTGAGCAGCTTCATCGTGTCTCTCCTTGTGTGGGAACCCGGCCACAATCTAGGGCGACACGTATTCAGATCTTGTCAACGCGCCGGACGCCGGCAATAAAAAAAGCCGCTGGCGAACCAGCGGCTTTTCAAGACAAGCGTGGAAGCAGAAGTTATTACTTCTTGGCTTCTTCAGCAGCGTCCTTGGCTTCAGCAGCGACGTCCTTGGCGGCGTCGGCAGCGTCGGCAGCGGCGCCGGCAGCGGCGTCGGTGGCGGCGCCAGCAGCAGCCTGGGCAGCGTCGCCAGCGGCGTCAGCAGCGGTGGCGGCGGTGTCGGCAGCAGCCTGAGCGGCGTCAGCGGTGGCGGCGCCAGCGGTGGCAGCCTGGTCAGCAGCAGCCTGGGCTTCGGTGGCGGCCTGGTTGGCGTCGGCGGCAGCGTCAGCAGCCTGTTCCTGCTTCGAGCAGGCAGCCAGGGCCAGACCCAGGGTCATCGCGATCAGCAGCTTGTTGATGCTCATTTGTGAATCCTCGTCGTGAAATTTGGCAACGCGCCATTGCGCGCCGGGAACATGATGACAAGCCCATTTGGGGTGTCAAGCGGGTACGCATTCAGGTTTGAGAAAATCTGAGAAATTCCAATCAGATCAATTCGATGGCAATTGCGGTTGCTTCGCCGCCGCCGATGCACAACGATGCGACACCGCGCTTGAGGCCGCGCGTGCGCAAGGCATTTACCAGCGTAACCACCAGGCGCGCGCCCGAGGCGCCGATCGGGTGGCCCAGTGCGCAGGCACCGCCATTGACGTTGACCTTGCCGTGCGGAATGCCCATTTCGCGGATCGGCGCCATGGCCACGACGGCGAAGGCTTCATTGATCTCGAACAGGTCCACGTCGGCCACACTCCAGCCGGCCTTTTCCAGCACCTTGCCGATCGCGCCGAGCGGGGCGGTGGTGAACCATTCCGGCTCCTGCGAGAAGGTGGCATGGGCCACGATGCGGGCCAACGGCTGCACGCCACGCTTGGCGGCATCGTCGGCCGAGAGCAGGACCACCGCGGCGGCGCCGTCGGAAATGCTGGACGAGCTGGCGGCGGTGACGCTGCCGTCCTTCTTGAAGGCCGGGCGCAGGGTCGGGATCTTGGCGATGTCCGACTTGCCGGGCTGCTCGTCCTGGTCCACCTCGACCTCGCCCTTGCGGGTGGCGACCTTCACCGCAACGATCTCGTCGTTGAAGGCACCGTTGGCCTGGGCGGCCTGGGCGCGCTTGACCGACTCGATGGCGTAGGCGTCCTGCTCCTCGCGGGTGAAGCCGAACTTGCTGACGGTGGCTTCGGCGAACACGCCCATGGCCTGGCCGTCGTACGGGTTGGTCAGGCCATCCCATGCCATGTGGTCCACGGCCTGGAAGTTGCCGTAGCGGTTGCCGGTGCGCGAGTTGGGCAGCATGTGCGGGGCGTTGGACATGGACTCCATGCCGCCGGCCACCACGATGCTGGCCGAGCCGGCCTTGATCAGGTCATGGCCCAGCATGATGGCCTTCATGCCCGAACCGCAGACCTTGTTGAGGGTGGTGGCGCCGGTGCTGATCGGCAGGCCGGCGGCCAGTGCGGCCTGGCGGGCCGGGGCCTGGCCCAGGTTGGCGGGCAGCACGCAGCCCATGATCACTTCGGAAACGTCGCCAGCGGCAACGCCGGACTGGGCGAGGGCGGCGCTGATCGCGGCCGAACCCAGGGTCGGGGTGGGGACGCCGTTGAACTGGCCAAGGAAGGAGCCAATGGCGGTGCGCTTGGCGGCGGCGATGACGATGTCGGACATGGGCAATCTCGGTTATATCTTGCGGCAATTATCGAACGTCCCCGGTGGCAGGCCCATTGGACCATCGGCACATCCATCAGGGGGACGGACTGTCGTTGCAGTATAGAAGGTGGGGATGACCGGGCCGATTGCCGGTATTACCTGAATTGGCAATTGCATCGTAAGGCGCTGCGTGCGCCGGGAGAGGGCGATGACGACGAAGACGATCCGCCACGGGCTGTCGGTGGCCTTGGTGCTGGCGTTGGGGGCATGCGGCGGCGGAGGTGGCAGCAAGTCCAGCCCGCCACCGGCGACCCCGCCGCCGCCCACGCCCGATCCGCCGACCACGCCCCAGCCGGCGTTCGATGCGCACCTGGCTTTGACCAACACGCGTGCCGCACAGGCCCGTAGCCTGACCGGCAAGGGCCTGCGCATCGGTGTGGTTGATTCGGGGGTGATGCGCAATCACCCGACGCTGGCTGGGCGGGTGGTCGCCAACTACACCTACCTGGATTCGCCGCCCAACAACCTGACCGTCGATGACGTGGTGGGGCACGGCACCACGGTGGCGCAACTGGCCGCGGGTGCGGCCGCCGGCAGCTGGCCCGGAGGCGTGGCGCCAGGGGCGGAAATCGTGTCGGCGCGGATCATCGCCGACGAGAGGCCCCGCGATGATGGTTCCGGCCAGGGCAATGAAGTCACCGGGGCCCTGGGCATGGCATCGGTGCACCAGGACCTGATCAATGCCGGCGTGCGCATCATGAACAACTCCTGGGGCGGGTTGTACTGGACCCGCGCCAGCGCGACCGCCGCGATCGCCGCCGAGTACCGCCCCTTCGTCGTCGACCACGACGGGCTGGTGGTGTTCGCCACCGGCAACGAGTCGCGTGGCAACCCGTCCGACACCGCCGCATTGCCAAGCAAGGCCGGTGTGGACGGAAGCCTGCCGGCAGCGGACCTGGAACGCGGGTGGCTGGCGGTGGCGGCGCTGGATACCGCCAAGCCGACCCAGCTGGCCAGCTATTCCAATGCCTGCGGCGTGGCGAAGAGCTACTGCCTGGTGGCGCCGGGGACGGCGGCCTTCGTCGGTCACGGGAGTACCGCCGGCAACCTGCAGTACTTCTACGGCAGCGGCACCTCGTATGCGGCGCCGTTGGTGTCCGGTGCCGCCGCGCTGGTCTGGGAGGCGTTCCCGTACTTCAACAACGACCTGGTGCGACAGACCCTGCTGGGTACGGCCACCGACCTTGGCGCGCCGGGCCCCGACGCGGTGTTCGGCTACGGCCTGCTCAACGTCGGCAAGGCCGTCCTAGGGCCGGGCAGGTTCGACTGGGGCGATGTGACCGTCAACGTCGATCAGACCGGGCTCGATTCGACATGGCGCAACCCGATCAGTGGGGCTGGCGGGCTGGTCAAGACCGGCGTCGGTGCGTTGGTGCTGACCGGCACCAACAGCTATGCCGGCACAACCCGCATCGAGCGCGGCACGCTGGCCCTGCGCGATGGCGGCTCGATCCGTTCAGCGGTCACCATCACCGCGCAATCCACTCCGTCCGCCGCTGCGTTGCAGTTCATGTCCGGTGACAACCGGGTGACGGGCAACGTGGACAACGGCGGCAGCGTGATCCTGCTGGCCGGGGACGGCACGGGCACGATCGAAGGCAACTACGTGCAGCGCTCCAATGCCCTGTTGATGGTGGCGCTGGGCACGCAGGCGTTGCAGGTCACCGGCACGGCGACCCTGGCCGGCGGCGTGCAGATCAACGGGATGGTCGGTGGTTATGTGGCGCAGGACGGCAAGCGCCAGGACCTGGTCCAGGCGGGTGGGGGCGTGAGCGGCGAATTCACCCCGGCACCGGTGGTGACCGGCAACACGGGCCTTAGCCTGCTGGAAAGCCATTACGGATACGACGCCAACCACGCCTGGCTGGTGCTGGACCGGGTCAGCGTGACCCGTGCTGCAGCGGCAGCCGGAGCAGGGAGCGCGGCGCGATCGTCCGCACAGCGCGTGGAGCAGGCGTTCGAACTGCTGGATGCCGACGCGACGGCGCAGGCATCCCCGTTCGCGACGGCGGCAGCAGCGTTGCAGCGGGTGGATGGCGGTTTCGCGGGGTTGGAGCGGAGCCTGGAGAGCCTGTCCGGACGTGCTCATGCCGCTGCAACGACAATGACCTTCGACAGCATCGACATGCAGCGGCGTGCGCTGTCCAGCCAGTTCGCTGGCAAGGGCGCAGCCCCGGCAGCTGACGGGACCTGGATGCGCGCGCTGGGCGGCGGAGGGCAGGGCGGGTACCTGGGCAGCGACTACAACGTCGGTGGCTGGATGATGGGCCGTGATGTCGCCATCGCCGGCAACGGGGTACTGGGCTTCGCCTTCGGCCAGACACGCGCCAACGATGCCGGCGGCACGTCACTGGAGCGGAGCCGTGACCGCCAGACACAATCGCAGGTGTATGCCGGCTGGGGGTTCGGGCAGGCCTATCTGCTGGGCCAGGCCGGGTTCGGCCGGTTCCAGCGGGAGCTGGACCGGGGCCTGTTGCTGGGCAGTGAGCGCGCTGGCGTGCAGTCGCGGTACGGCGGCCGGTTCCTGAGCGGCAGCATCGAGAGTGGCTACCGCTTCGGGACGGCGGCGAGGCAATGGATGCCCTACCTCGGCGTGGAGTACGCGCGCATCGACAACGACGCTTTCCATGAGCAGGGCGGCCAGGGCTTCGGCCTGCGCAGTGAGGCCTGGAGCAGCCGCCGCCTGCAGGCCTTGGCAGGCATGCGCGGTAGCTACCGCTGGAAACGCGTTGCCCTCAACGGGTACGCCGAATGGCAGCAGGCCCTGCAGCAGAGCGGCCTGGCCCTGGATGCCCGTTTCGTCGGCATCGATGCCTGGGCACCGTTGGATGGCGTGCAGCCGTGGCGTTCGGGTGGCCTGTTCGGGACGTCGCTTGAGGCATGGATGAGTGCACAGGCGCGGTTGTCGCTGGGCTATGACCAGCGGTTTGGGCCGCGTGCTGAAAACCGCCAGGTGTCGCTGCGGCTTGCCCGGGAATTCTGAGGAATCGGGGCGGAAGTGAGGGCGCGCGGGTGACGGCGGCCCTCATCCGCGTCCGCCTTACTCGCCGCGCAGGCGGTTCATCCGCGGGGTGGAACGGCCCATCGGCATCTTCAGCTTGCCGATGGCTTCCAGCCGGGCTTCGGCGATGCGGTCGGCCGCGCGCTGCGGGGAGACATTCTCACGCTTGGACTGGTCGAAGATCCTGCCGAGGTTGTGGTAGATGCTGCGGATCAGGCGCATCGCGCGTTCGCGGTTGTAGCCGTCGATCTCCAGCGACACATTCATCACGCCGCCGGCGTTGACCGCGTAATCCGGGGCCCACAGCACGCCGCGCTTGTACAGCTCGTCGCCCACCGCATGGCTGGCCAGCTGGTTGTTGGCGGTGCCGCAGATGACCTTGACCTTGAGCCGGTCCAGCGTGGCCATGTCGATCGCGCCTTCCATCGCGCAGGGCGCCAGCACGTCGGCGGCGACATCGTAGATGGCGTCGGGCTTGACCGCCTCGCAGCCGTACTCGCTGACCGCGCGCTGCACCAGCACCGGGTCCAGGTCGGTCACGTACAGCTTGGCGCCGCGCTCGCGCAGCAGCTTCACCAGCTCCATGCCGATATGGCCCAGGCCCTGCACGGCGATGCTCAGCTTGCCGATCTCCTCGTGCCCGAACTGGCGCTTGACCGAGGCCATCAGCGCCTGCAGGGCGCCATAGGCGGTGAACGGGGCCGGATCGCCGGAGCCGCCATGGACCTGGTGGACGCCGGTGACGTAGCCGGTCTCCAGGTAGATGTTCTCCATGTCGTTGACGTCGGTGCCGACGTCCTCGGCGGTGATGTAGCGCCCGCCCAGGGCCTCGACCTGGCGGCCGAAGGCGCGGAACAGCACCTCGCTCTTGTCGGTGCGCGGGTCGCCGATGATCACCGCCTTGCCGCCGCCGACGTTCAGCCCGGCCAGCGCGTTCTTGTAGGTCATGGTCCGGCTGAGCCGCAGCACGTCGCGCAGGGCGTCGTCGGTGTTGGCGTAGGGGCGCATGCGCACGCCGCCCAGGGCAGGGCCCAGCGTGGTGTTGTGGATGGCGATGATTGCCTTCAGGCCGGCTTCGCGGTTCTGGCAGAACACGACCTGTTCGTGGCCGGAAGTCTCGAGGGTTTCGAAAAGCATGGAAGCTCCGATGGCGTTTGTTGCCACAACGTCAGTGATCCTGCAGGCAAACAGCAGGCCGGAAAACAAAAAATGCGACTTCCTCGTGTGCAGGACGGGGGTCGCGGGCCGCCATTCTAATCCATTCCCGGTATGGGAATGTTCAGGACGGTAGTACCTGACTGGGCGCTTGGCTTTGCCCAGACAGGGCGCGTCGCCATCACCCGATAGCGCAAACGGCGAAAAGGTCACGCTGCGCTGCAACCTGACCTGCCGCGCGCGCGGTTCTATCATCGGTTTCAACAGAAACCGGATGTTGCACGGCCCATGAGTACTCCCGCCTCCCAGCTCCCGCAAGTCCAGCCGGAGTCCACCCCGCTGCGCTTCGTCACCGCCGCCAGCCTGTTCGATGGCCACGACGCGGCGATCAACATCATGCGCCGCCTGATCCAGGCGCAGGGCGCGGAGGTCATCCACCTGGGCCACAACCGCAGCGTCGAGGACGTGGTGCGGGCGGCGCTGCAGGAGGACGCCGACGCGATCGCGCTGTCCTCCTACCAGGGCGGCCACGTGGAGTACTTCAAGTACATGGTCGACATGCTCAGGGAGCGTGGGGCCGGCCATATCAAGGTGTTCGGCGGTGGCGGCGGCACCATCACCCCCGAGGAGATCCGCGAGCTGCAGGCTTACGGCGTGGAGCGCATCTACCACCCCAATGACGGCATGAAGATGGGGCTGGTGGAGATGATCGAGGACGTGGTGGCGCGCGCGGGCAAGGCGCGCGACGCCCGCGCGGCGGAGTCCGGCGACACCGCCCCGGCGATCGAGGACGAGATCGGCATCGGCCGGGTGCTGTCGCAGCTGGAGGACGGCGACCATTCCGAGGCGGAGCTGGCGCACCTGCGCAAGCAGTGGCAGCTGGCCTCCGGCAGAACGCCGGTGGTGGGCATCACCGGCACCGGCGGCGCCGGCAAGTCCTCGGTGACCGACGAGCTGCTCAACCGCTTCCTGGCCAGCTTCCCGCAGATGCGCATCGCGGTGATCTCGGTGGACCCGACCCGCCGCCGCACCGGTGGCGCGCTGCTGGGCGACCGCATCCGCATGAACTCGCTGCGCTCCAAGCGCGTGTACATGCGCTCGATGGCCACCCGCCGCCAGCATGCGGCGATCAACACCGTGCTGCGCGACTGCATCGGCTTCCTGAAGTCGCTGCAGTTCGACCTGGTGATCGTCGAGACCGCCGGTATCGGCCAGAGCGATTCGGAGATCGTGGACCTGGTCGACTTCCCGATGTACGTGATGACCAGCGACTTCGGCGCGCCGAGCCAGCTGGAAAAGATCGACATGCTCGACTACGCCGAGCTGGTGGTGCTCAACAAGTTCGACAAGCGCGGCGCCGAGGATGCGCTGCGCGACGTGCGCAAGCAGTGGAAGCGCAACCGCACCGCCTTCACGATGAAGGACGAAGACGTGCCGGTCTACCCGACCATCGCCAGCCAGTTCAACGACCCGGGCATCAGCTGGATGTTCGCCAACCTGTGCCGCCTGCTGCGCGAGAAGGCCAAGGCCGGTGCCGGGCTGCAGCCGCGCATCGATACGACGCTCAAGGAGCCGCGCGCCACCGTGCTGATCCCGGGCAGCCGCGTGCGTTACCTGGCCGAGATCGCCGAGCAGGGCCGTGGCATCAACGCCCGTATCGACTCGCAGGCCGAGGTGGCCGAGCGTGCGCAGAGCCTGTGGCAGGCGCTGAAGGAACTGGGTGATGCGGCATTGCCGGGCGCGCTGGATCTGTACCCGGCCGATGCCCTGACCGACGCCGCTGCCGACAACAGCATCCGCACCCTGCGCCAACGTTACAACGACGCGGTGCAGTCGCTCGACTCCGAAGCACTGCGCCTGTTGCGCGAGTGGCCCGCACGCCTGAAATCGATCACCGAGCCGGTCAATGAGTACCAGGTGCGCGGCAAGACCATCCGCGTGGAGAACTACCGCGAGTCGCTCAGCCACCAGCAGATCCCCAAGATCGCCGCGCCCACCTACCGCAGCTGGGGCGAGCTGCTGGTGTTCCTGCAGAAGGAGAACCTGCCGGGCTCGTACCCGTACACCGGCGGCGTCTACCCGTACCGCCGCACCGGCGAGGACCCGATCCGCATGTTCGCCGGCGAAGGCACGCCGGAGCGCACCAACCGCCGCTTCCATTACCTCAGCGTCGGCCAGCCGGCCGCGCGCCTGTCCACCGCCTTCGACAGCGTGACGCTGTATGGCGAGGACCCGGCGCCGCGCCCGGATATCTACGGCAAGATCGGCAACTCCGGCGTCAACATCCCCACGCTGGACGACATGAAGAAGCTGTACTCCGGCTTCGACTTGTGCGCGCCGACCACCTCGGTGTCGATGACCATCAATGGCCCGGCGCCGATGATCCTGGCGATGTTCATGAACACCGCCATCGACCAGCAGGTCGAGAAGTACCTGCAGGAAGACCCGGTGCGCTGGGCCGAGGCCGAGGCGAAGATCGCGAGGATCTTCGAAGGCCGCACCCGACCGCAGTACCACGGCGAGCTGCCGCCGACCAACAACGGCCTGGGCCTGGCGCTGCTGGGTGTCACCGGTGACCAGCTGGTCGATGCCGACACCTACGCGCGCATCAAGGCCGAGACGTTGTCCACCGTGCGTGGCACCGTGCAGGCGGACATCCTCAAGGAGGATCAGGCGCAGAACACCTGCATCTTCTCCACCGAGTTCGCGCTGCGGATGATGGGCGACATCCAGCAGTACTTCGTCGACCACAAGGTGCGCAACTTCTACTCGGTGTCGATCTCCGGCTATCACATCGCCGAAGCCGGCGCGAACCCGATCAGCCAGTTGGCCTTCACCTTGTCCAACGGTTTCACCATCGTCGAGTACTACCTGGCGCGTGGCATGAAGATCGATGACTTCGCGCCCAACCTGTCGTTCTTCTTCTCCAACGGCATGGACCCGGAGTACACCGTGATCGGCCGCGTGGCGCGCCGCATCTGGGCACGGGCGATGCGCGAGCGTTATGGCGCCAACGAGCGCAGCCAGATGATGAAGTACCACATCCAGACCTCCGGCCGCTCGCTGCACGCGCAGGAGATCCAGTTCAACGACATCCGCACCACGTTGCAGGCGCTGTATGCGCTGTTCGACAACTGCAACAGCCTGCACACCAACGCCTACGACGAGGCCATCACCACGCCGACCGAGGAGAGCGTGCGCCGCGCGGTGGCGATCCAGATGATCATCAACAAGGAGCTGGGGCTGAACTTCTGCGAGAACCCGTGGCAGGGCAGTTTCATCGTCGACAAGCTGACCGACATCGTCGAGGAGGCCGTGTACAAGGAGTTCGAGGCGATCAGCGAGCGCGGTGGCGTGCTGGGCGCGATGGACACCATGTACCAGCGCGGCAAGATCCAGGAAGAGTCGCTGTACTACGAGCACAAGAAGCACGACGGCAGCCTGCCGCTGGTCGGCGTCAACATGTTCCTGTCCAAGGAGCATGCCGGCGAGGTGGCCACCGAGATCGAGCTGATCCGCTCGACCGAGGAAGAGAAGGGCCAGCAGATCGAGAACGTGCACAACTGGCAGCGCAACCGCAATGCGCTGGCGCCGGCCGGCGAGACCTCGCATTCGCATGAGGTTGAAGGCGTGGCGGCTGATGAAAGCGATGTGCATGACGGCCATGGCCTGGCGTATCTGCAGAAGACCGCGCGTGATCGCCGCAATGTGTTCGAAGCGTTGATCGAGGCGGTCAAGACCCACAGCCTGGGCCAGATCAGCCATGCCCTGTACGACGTGGGTGGCGAGTACCGCCGCAACATGTAATCGAAGCGGGTAGTGCCGAGCCATGCTCGGCACGAAGCCGGCAGTATCGGCAGGGCCGCAGCGGAGCGTGGCTCCGCTCTACCGCGGCGCGCTGTTACTCTTGTGCTGACTCCCGGTAGCAGGCAGCAACATGGATAGACGGCGTTTCATCGGTGGTACCGCCTTGGCAGCCACGCTGCCGCTGCTCGGCCTGCAGGGCGCGATGGCAGCGCCGCGTGGGCGTCTGCTGCCGCCGGCCCTGAACAAGGGCGACACCGTCGGGCTGGTCAGCCCGTCCTCGGCCAGCAGCGATCGATTGAGCCTGCAGCTGGCGCGCGAAGCGATGGAAGCGTTCGGCCTGAAGGTGAAGACTGGCGCACACTACGACGCGCGCCATGGCCACCTGGCCGGTACCGATGCCGAGCGCGCCGCTGACATCAACGCGATGTTCGCCGACATGCAGGTCAAGGCGATCGTCTGCGTGCGGGGTGGCTCCGGTGCCGCGCGGCTGCTGCCGTTGCTGGACTACGCCCGCATCCGCGCCAACCCCAAGATCCTGCTGGGGTACTCGGACATCACCGCCCTGCACAGCGCCATCCAGGCCCGGACCGGGTTGGTGACGTTCCATGGGCAGATCGGCTCGGGCACCTGGAACCGCTTCAACGCCGACCAGTTCGAGCGCCTGTTCTTCAAGCGCGAGCTGATGCACTACCAGAACACGGTGGTGGATGCCGACGACGAGCTGGTGCCGCGCCGCAACCGCACGCTGACCCTGCGCGGTGGCACGGCCCAGGGCGAGTTGGTCGGCGGCAACCTCACCGTGCTGACCGCCTTGGCCGGGTCGCCGTACCTGCCGGACTTCACCGGCAAGATCCTGTTCCTGGAGGACGTGGAAGAGGCGCCTTACCGCATCGACCGCATGTTCAGCACGTTGAAGCTGATGGGCGCGCTGGACAAGGTCGCCGGCTTCATCTTCGGCGAATGCACCGATTGCACGCCGGGCGACGGTTACGGCTCGCTGACGCTGGACCAGATCTTCGACGACTACATCCTGCCGCTGAAGATCCCGGCCTATCGCGGTGCGATGATCGGCCACATCCGCGAGCAGTTCATCGTGCCGGTCGGCGGCAAGGTGGCGATGGACGCCGATGCCGGCACCTTCCGCCTGCTGGAGCCGGTGTTCTCCGGCGCGTGAGTGGCAACGGACGCAGCGATCAGCGCTGCGCCGGTTGACTCATTCTTCCTCGTCCGCGTCGTCTTCTTCACCCTCGTCCTCGGGGGACTGCCACCAGGCGCTGCCGGCCACCGGGGCCGGGGGCGCGCATTCGCGTGTTTCGATGGCGTCGACGTGACGCCCGGCATGGCCATCGGCCCAATCCCTGAGCAGCTTCTCAACCGACCTGCGGCTCTGCGCGGCGACGCCGAGGTTGCGCTCGGCCTGCCACGCGGCGTCTTCCTGCGCGGCGTGCTGATGCGGCGCACCGTAACTGCAACGCAGGCAGTAGTGGCGGATGCTGCGCGTCCAGTCCTCGGCGTGGCCGATGCCGGGCACGGTCGCCCGCAGCAGCGCATCCAGGTCGTCCTGGCCATCGGCGCGAACGAACACCACGAAGGTCTGGAACGCCGACGGCACCAGCCGACCCAACTGGTTGAACACATGCACCTCGCGCTCGCCGTCGAAGCGGCTGCCGGTCGATGCACCATCGTGCAGCACGATGTCGCCGAAGCGGTGGCCACTTTCCGGCAGCGGTACGTTGAGCACGCGTGCGCGCACCGGATCAACGCGGCGCACGAAGACGGTCTCGCCACCCTGCCAGGGATTCAGGAGAACCACGGCCACGCCGAAGTCGCCATCGATCGGGCCTTCGGTGCCGGGCAGGGCGATGCCGCAGGCGGTCCATAGTTCACGCACGGTGTCCCAGCGGCCGAGCGCGGTGGCGGCGATGGCCGCGTTCCAATGCTCGGCCTGGCCGTGTTCCTCGTTCAGGGCGATGGCCTGCAGGTTGTGCCGCAGCGAGGTGGGCCAGTCCAGCAGGTACTTGTGCACCAGCCCCTGCATGTAGTGGTAGTAGCGGTTGTCCGGGTGATGCTGGAGCAGGGTACCGAAATCGCGTGCGGCGTCTTCCAGCGCGCCATCATCCACCGCGGCATAGGCGCGGTGATGGATCTGCTCCAGTTCATCGGGGGTGTCGTTCATGCCGCTGCCAGTGTCCAGGTCGGCGCATGATCGCACGGGCCTGCCGGCCAGGATCAGGGGGCGGGAGGGTCGACGGCCAGCCCGCGCTCGATGCGACGGTCGGGGATCAGCCACATCAGTGCCACGCCGACGTAGATCGCCTGCGCGACATGCACCTGCACGAAACTGACGCCGATGCCGGTGAGGTAGAGCAGCGGCGACAGCTTTCCCTTCCAGTCCCGGCCGAGTACCTCGCGCAGGGTCGACTCCCGGCCTTCGGCGACAACGATGCGTTGTTGCAGGAATGCGTAGGCGATGGCCGCGGCCAGCAGTACACAGCCGTAGGCGGCGGTAGGCAGCGGCAGCAGGTAGTAGTCATCCATCCAGCGCGTGGCGAACGGCAGCAGCGACAACCAGAACAGCAGGTGCAGGTTGGCCCACAGCACGCTGCCGGAGATGCGCTTGCAGGCCTGCAGCAGGTGGTGATGGTTGTTCCAGTAGATGCCCACGTAGATGAAGCTGAGCAGGTAGGCCAGCAGGGTGGGGATCAGCGGGCGCAAGGCCTGCAGGGTGCCGCCCTCCGGCGTTTTCACCTCCAGCACCATGATGGTGATGATGATGGCCATGACCCCATCACTGAATGCTTCAAGCCTGCCCTTGCCCATGTGTGGTTTCTGCCGGTCAGTGGTGGGTACGTGGTTGCCGCACAGTATCGGCCGACGGCGTGAGGGCGCCGTCGGGATCCACCGGCGGCCTCACAGCAGTCGTGTGCCCAGCGGGACGTCGTGCTCGGGCACGCACAGGCTGACCCGGCCTTCGGCATCGTGGAAGCCGGTGACCAGGCATTCGGACATGATCGGGCCGATCTGCTTGGGCGGGAAATTGACCACCGCCACCACCTGCTTGCCAACCAGCGTGGCGGGATCGTACAGGGCGGTGATCTGGGCGCTGGACTTGCGCACGCCCAGTTCCGGGCCGAAATCGACCTGCAGCTTGTAGGCAGGCTTGCGGGCTTCGGCGAACGGCTCGGCGGCAATGATGCGGCCGACGCGCAGTTCGACCTTGGTGAAGTCCTTCCAATCGATCGTTTCCATGGTGCCTCGGTGGTTGTGGCTCATCCTGCGGTGGTGGATGAGGCCACCACGGCGATGCGGGTTGTGCGGTACTGCCGACGTCAGGTGGTTGCCGGCAGCGGGACGTAGACCTCGTGCCAGAGCACGACCTTGCCATCCGCGTCGAAGCGCATCAGCAGCATCGCGCGGAAGTGTTCGCGGCGGCCGTCGCCGTAGGCGATGTGCGCCCGCATCGACAGGGTGACGGCATCGCCATCGGCCAGCGCGTGGTCGACGTCGTAGTCGATGCCCGCCATGCCGGCCTTCATGTCGTTGAGGAAGGCCAGGTAGTCTGCACGGCTGGCGGCGTAGTGGCGCCCATTCGGCTCGACCACGAAGTGCTCGGCGAAGCATTCGCCAACCTGCGCTTCGCTCAGCACCGAGGTGGCATTCAGATGCCGGCGGTTCCAGTCGAGGACGGCGTTGGCCTGGCGCAGCAGTTGTTCACGGTCGAGGGGCATGCAGCATTCCTTCAGGGGTGAGGGCCTTACAGCCAGCGTCGCGTGCGGGCACGGAAGGCGTCGAAGGCAGGGCCGAAACGCTGTGCCAGATGACGTTCCTCCGGGAGGATCTGGAAGCGTGTGATGTAGGCGATGAAGACAGGGACCACCCCCAGCGCGACGGCATTGCGCAGCCACAGGCAGGCGGCCAGCAGGACCAGCGCCTGGCCCAGGTACATGGGGTTGCGGGTGAAGCGGTAGACGCCGTGCGTCACCAGTTGCGTCGTACGCTGCGGGCGTAGTGGGTTGACCGTGGTGCCGGCGCGCTGGAACAGCAGCTTGGGTACCAGGTTGAGCAGCACCCCGGCGCTCGCCGTCACGGTGACGATGGTGATCCGCACCGGCAGGGAAAAGGCGAAGCCCGGCAGTTGGTGGGCACACAGCCAGGCGAGCAGGCCGCACAGCAACAGCACGATCGGTGGCGGAAGGCGGGTGTCGAGCGTGGTCATGACGCAGCGATGCTACGCGCGTGATGCTCGTCCATCCAGTGCATCGGCAATGGCCGGTGATGGCTCAGAGGTTGTGCCAGATGCGCCACAGCACGCCGACAGGATCGACCCGCGTGAAGTCGCGGATGTCCCACGGCGGAAAAGCCAATGCCCGGGAGAACCCGGGCGTTGGCATGGGACGTACAGCCGGCCGCGTGCTTACTGGATCGGCTGGTCCAGCATCAGCTGGCGGGCGAAGCGCACCGGCGGTGCGCCGTAGGACAGGATCTGGTCGTGGTAGGCCTTCAGGTTGAAGTTGGCCCCCTGCTTGTCCTGCACCGCCTTGCGGGTGTCGAAGTGTTCCTGTGCACCGACGAAGTAGGTCGGCAGCTGTGCCGAGGTCAGCTGCGCGCGCACCCACTTGCCGGCCGCTTCGCTTTCCTGCTGGAAGGCGTCGTGGGTCATCAGGCGCATGGCCTGCTCGCGGCTCCAGTTGTCCACGTGCACGCCCTGGTCGAGGATGGCGTTGGAGATCGTGCGCAGGTAGAACTTCAGCTGCACCAGGTGGAACAGCGGGTCGTTATCCAGGTAGCCCTGCTCCTGCATCATGCGCTCGGTGTAGACCGCCCAGCCTTCGGCGAACAGGCCCGAACGCAGCACGGCGCGCAACGTGGACGGGAACTTGCCCGAGTGCCAGCCTTCCAGGTAATGGCCCGGCGTGCCTTCGTGGATCGACAGCAGGTGGATCATGCGGCTGTTGTACTCGCGCAGGAACGAGTCAACCTGCTTGTCGTTCCAGTCGTCCGGGATCGGCGAGACGGCGTAGAAGGTCTTCAGGTTCTTGTCCAGCGGGCCGGGCGAGTCGCAGTAGGCCACGGCCACGCCGCGCTGGAACTCCGGCATCAGGATGATGTCCACCGGTGCATCGGGCAGGGTCATCAGGTCATGCGTGCGCACGAACTCGGTGGACTGGGCCAGGGAGGCCTTGGCGTCGTCGACCACCTTGTCGCGCGCCGGCTTGTCGGCATAGGCCAGTTCCAGCGCAGCCTCGATGGCCTTCTGTTGCTGGTCGTCGGTCGGGTTGGCCGGCATTTCCGGTGCGCCCGGCTTGTCCTTCAGCACCTGTTGGGCGATGCCGTACATGTCCGCGCGCACGCGGGTCAGCTCGGCGCGGGCACGCTCGCCGATCTCGGCGCGCGAGAGCGAGGAGTTGAGCGAGAACTTCAGCTTCTGGTCGTACTTCTCCGCACCGATGCGGAAATCGCCCTTGGCGTTCGGCACCAGGGTCTTGTCCAGCCATTCCTGCTGCTCGGCCACGGCCTTGTTGAGGGCGTCGATGGCAGCGGTCAGGCGTTGCTGGTCGGCGGCCTCGAGCTGGCCGATGTTGGGCGTGATGAAGGTCTCGACCAGGCTGAGGATGCCCTTGTTCTGCTTGGCAACGGTCTCGGCGTGGATCTTCGGCACGCGGGCCGGGTCCAGGTTGGCACGGGCGGCGGCGAAGATCTGCGGGATCTTCTCGATGCGCGCGGTGGCCGACTTCAGGCGCTCGGGCAGCGGCGCGAACTCGCGGGCCATCAGGCCATAGATGGCACTGCCGGCCAGGCCGTTGTAGACCTGCGGATCCCACTGCCAGGACTGCAGGGTTTCGTTGTTCCAGATATCGGACTGCAACTGGTTGCGCAGGATCGCGGCGTCGACCTGGTTCTCGCGGCCGAGCTTGCTGACGTCGACCTTGTCCAGGTCGGCGAGCAGGGCCTTGCTGGCTTCCAGGCTCTTCTTCTGGCCGTCGGCGCTGAGGTCGTCGAGCTCGCCGTCGTAGCGGTGGTCGCCGATCTGGGTGGCGCTGACCGGGGACAGCTGCATCCAGGTATCCAGCGCCTTCTTCGACAGTTCGGCGAACTGGGCGTCGGCCTGGCTCTGGCCGGCCTGCTCGGTGCTGGCGGTCGGAGCGGTGGGGGCTTGGCCATCCTGGCAACCGGCCAGGCCGGCGAGCAGGGCGGCGGCGAGCAGGTGCTTGCGCATCGTTGATCCTGGAGCGTTGGGAAACCCCGAGCATAGGCCGGGTGCGGGGCGGGGCGCACCTGCCGTTGGTTGGGCGGGCCGTGCCGGATCGGGCAGAGGCAGGCGCCACCGCGCCTGCACATTTCCTTAGCGTTCGTATTCAGGCAGGTGGTTATGCTTGCGCGGCACGATCAATTCACGGGAACAAGGACGCATGAAGTATCTGCAGGGAACGGGCTGGGCGGTCGGGTTGGGCGCATTGCTGGCATTGGCCGGCTGCGGCAAGCATGAAATGGCCAGTGCCGGCGCGGTGGCGGCCGAGGCGGTGCAATCGCCGGAAGGGGCCTTCCTGGCCTATGAACACACCGTGCAGCTGCAACTGCCGGGCAAGGAGATCGCGCCGCGGGTGAAGGCGGTGGCCGAGGCCTGCCAGAGCGCGACGTTCGGCGACTGCGCCGTGTTGAATGTCTCGCAGCAGGCCGGCGACGCGCCGCGCGGAACGATCAAGGTGCGCATCGCCCCCAAGGGCGTGGAGCCACTGATCGCCCTGGCCGCCGACAAGGGCGAGGTCACCAACCGCAACACCGAGGCCGAGGACCTGGCCCAGCAGGTGGCCGATACCCGGTTGATGCAGGATCGCCTGAAGAATGAGCATGCGCGCCTGGTCGAGTACCAGCAGCGCAGTGACCTGGCGGTGGCCGACCTGTTGACCCTCTCGCAGCGGCTGTCCGAGATCGAGGCCGGGTTGCAGCAGGCCGACCGCGACGCCGCGCAACAGCACCGACGCATCGACACCCAGTTGGTCACCCTGGATTTCGAGTCGACCAACAGCCAACGCAATCGCAGCGAGATCGGCCGTGCATTCGGCGATTCCGGCGAGATCTTCACCACCAGCCTGGCCTACATGATCCGCGTGGCGGCGGGCCTGTTGCCGATGCTGATCGTCGGCGGCTTCCTGTTGTGGTGCCTGCGCATGTGGCTGCGCCGGCGCCGCGCGAAGAAGGGCTGAACGACAACGGCGCCGAAAGGCGCCGTTGTCGTTCAGCCGTAGGAGGCGGTCAGCCGTGCAGGTGCAGTTCCGGTACCTGCTTCTCGTGCACCGCGAACAGCTCCTGGAACTCTTCCTCGTTCAGCTCGTCGGGCAGGTAGACCGCCACCTGGCTGACCGTGCCGTGTTCGTCCACCCGCTCACGCGGGCCTGCACGCAGCGAGATCTCGCGGTCCTTCCAGGTGGTCACCATCGGGGCGTCTTCCCATTGGGTGACTTCGGCGTTGTCGTTGTCCCAGAGCACGACGATCGTATACATGCGTGTAGTTCCTCTTCAGCTGCGGCGTTCGCTGGTGATGGTGGCGCCTTCGCGCATCACCAGGGTCACCGGCGTGCGCTGGACCACGTCCAGCAGGCGTTCCCATTGCGCATCGCTCAGCGGGCCGGTGGCCGACAGCACGCGATGCACCTGCAGCTTACCGGCTTCGTCGCGGCTGGAGGTCAGCTCGGCGCTGAACTTGCCCAGGTCCCAGCCTTTCTTCTGTGCATACATGCGCAAGGTAATCGCCGTGCATGAGGCCAACGAGGCCAGGTACAGGTCGAACGGCGCCATGCCGGCCCCCTGTCCGCCCAGGCTTGGCGGTTCATCGGCGATCAACTGGTGCTTGCCGTTGCTGATGGCATGCGCGTAATCGGTATCGGTGGATTCGATGGTGACGTGCGCCATGGCAGCCGCTCCGGTAGTAGGGATGGGCTTACGTTAGCTGCTGGAGGTACCGGCCGGTAGGTCGGGCCGGTGGCCAGATCGTTCCATCGCCTGAACGATGCGGCGGCTCAGGCTGCGCCGGCCGGCGCCATCTCCCGTTCTTCCGCGCGTACCAGCGCAGCCACCGCCGATTGCAGCATCCGCGGCGCGATGTAGTGCCGATGCACCGGGTCCACCACCCCCATGTAGGCGCGGCCGAACAGGTTGCGGCAGCGCACCCGCGTGGACAGCGTGAACAGCATGTCATCGCCGTCGCGCTGCACCGAGACACCGCTGCGGAACCCAAGGTGGCGATCGTCGGCCCCCAGCAGCACCTGCGCGTGCTCGGCGTCGACCTGGGCGTCCAGCACCGGGAAGCGTTGCGCGAAGCGCTGTGCCGCCGAATCGTTGAGCAGCGACGACACCGGGCAGCCCAGCGTGGACGTGCGCAACCCCAGCGGCTTGACCAGCAGGTTGCGGAACCGCATCAGGCCGCTGACCGGCGCGGCCGGCTGTTCGATGAAGGCCTCCAGCAGGCGTACCAGCAGGTGTTCCGGCGACTGCCGCCCGAGCCAGCGGGTGTCGATGCGGATCTGCACGCTGTCCTGGTGGTGATGACCGTGCAATTGCGCGGCGAGCAGGGAGCGTGCGGGCAGGGCAGGCAGTGTGCACGTGCGCAGCGCGGGCAGGTCCTGGCCGACAACCCCGTGCAGCCGGCACAGGCGGGCGAGCGTCTGGCGCGCCCTGCCGACATGCCGACGCAGGTGCGCACACAGGCCGATGCACCAGGACGTGTCCATCGCGTGGATGAAGCCCAGCGTGGTGGTCGGGACCGGCGCCTTGGCCGGGTCGAGCTGCGACAGCGCCTGCAGCAGCGCCGGCGGCAGCAGTTCGGTCAGGCTGGCCAGATCCGCTTCGCCGCGATCGACCTGTGCGCGGGTGGCCGGGTCCAGCTCACCGGCGGTTTCGTCAGGGTGGCACGACACCGCGAACAAGGCCGGGTGCTGCCCGTTGCCGTGCAGGGGCTGGAACTGGTGCCAGGTGCGTGCCGCCATGCGTACGGTGAACAGGCAGTCGGCAGGGATCTCGACGTGGCGCAGGCCTTCCAGCGCACCGGCCTCGGCCGATGACGTGGCCGGGATGAATCGCAGCCGTGCGCCGCCGCTGCCGCTGACCGCGGTGAACAGGCGCGGGCCGGCGTGCCGATGGAACGGATGGCCGGCGCTGCCGACCGAAAAGGTGTACAGCGAGGCGGGATCGTGTGCCGCGAAGTCAGGTGCGGACAGGCGTACCGATGGCTCATCGAGCGCATCGTTGAACTGCGGGTGATGCTGCTGGCGCTGGCCGGCACGCAGGGCCAGCGCATCGCCGGCACCAGGATCAAGCTGGCTGAGCAGGGTGACTTCCACCGCCCGCCTTCCATCGGCGGCGGCAATCGAGACACGGGGAAAACTGCGGTCGCGGGTCGTGCGGGTGCGTTCCATGGCGTGCCTCGATGGCGATCAGGTAGCGGGTTTGGCCTTGGCCTTGCGGCGCGATTCGCGTTGCAGCGGGCCGGCCGTGGGGCAGACCTCGAAGGCGAACCTGCTGAGGGTGTTGACCATGTTGTCCGGGGTCAGCCGGTAATAGACGAACTGGCCGCGGCGCTCGCTGGTGACCAACCCGGCGGCAGCCAGCACCGACAGGTGGCGGGAGATGGCCGGTGCGCTCATGTCGAAGCGCTGGCCGATCTCGCCGGCGGTGAGTTCCTGTGCGGACAGGTAGGCCAGGATCTCGCGGCGTGGACGCGAGGCCAAGGCTTCAAAGATCTGGTCGGCAGCCATGGGTAATCACTTAACTAATTCGTTAATTAATTAATTGCACGGGCGCGCCGTGCTGTCAAGCGTGGATGCAGGGCGGCGGGGGCGCCTTGTGCCCGGTCCTCTCCTTTGCGGAGCAAATGGCAGGACCGGGCAGGGGGGGGGGGGCTGGCCCGCGTGATCCACTTCGGGCAGGCCTTGCCGCCCGGGTCGACCGCTTACTTCACCGCCGCACCCACGCGTACCGGCAGCGGGATGTTGCACAGGTCGATGTGCCCGGCGGCACGCTTGTAGAAGCCGTCCACGCGGTTGCGGCGCGCTTCCACCGCATCGGCGAAGGTTTTGGAATCGGTGCGCAGCACCTGCAGTGGCACGCGCTGGTCGGCCGGAAGCTCGCTGGCCAACTGGATCGAGATGATCGGCGTGCGCTCGGCGGCATTCTCGTAGAAGCCCATCGGATCCGGGCCGCGGGTGATGGTGCTCAACAACTCCATGCCCTTGAGCACGCGCCCGACCACGGTGATGTTGCGGTCCAGCTGGCGCGGCGATTGCCCGGTGACCACGTACAGCTCCGCGCCAACGCTGCTGTCGTCGTCATTGTTGCGGCCGGCACCCAGCGCACCATAGCAATGGGCCAGCCATGCCTTCTCGCCATCGCTGCCGACGGCGAAGTCACCGACGAAGCCGGTCTTCGCTGCCCAGCCGTCGCGGTCGGGCAGGGCGGTGAACGCCAGCCCCTGCGCCGGGCGCTGGAACTCGGCCGGCAGGTGCGGCTTGGCGCTGCCCATCGACTTGGCCTTGGCGGTGTCGTCGGCATCGGCATCGCCGAACTGGACCACGAAGTTGTCCTGCGAGCGGTAGATGCTGAGCCCGTCCCAGAAATGCTCGCGTGCCAGGGTGCGGATGTTGCCGGCATGTTCCGGGGCGAACGCCGGCGCCAGTTCGATGATGACCCGGCCACCGGCCAGGTTCATGTACAGCAGGTTCTCCGCGGCCGGGGTGTGCCAGTCGCTGGCAGGCGAGGCGTCGATGATCTCCTGCGCGCTGCGGTACTTGGCGGGGGCATCGGCGGCCAGCAGCGGCAGCGGGGACAACATCAGGGCCAGGGCCAACAGCGAGGGACGAAGCGTCATCGGGCGCATTCCGGATTGAGTGTGGGCCGATTCTGCGCGATTGCCCGCGCCGCCGGCCAGCAGCATGACGCAAGGTGGGATGACTACCGGCACATTCGCTATACCGAACTCAACACTAGTATTCGCTTCAGGCTAGTTGGAAGGAGTGGGGCGATGAGTGACCTGGATGCCCAGCTACGCAAGTTCCAGAAGGAACTGAGCTCCGGCACGGTCTCGCTGGCGCTGCTGGCGGTGTTGGCCAAGGCTTCGGAGCCGCTGTACGGCTACCTGATCGCCAAGGAGCTGGAGCGCGTCGGGGAGGGCGTGCTCAGTGGCAAGCAGAGCGCCCTGTACCCGGTGCTGCGCAACCTGGAAGGTGCCGGGCTGTTGGAAAGCCATGTCGAACCCTCGGTGTCCGGGCCGCCGCGACGTTACTACCGTATCAACGATGACGGCCGCGCCGCGCTGCGGCAGTGGATCGCCGCCTGGGATGCCACTCGCAACTCTTTGCAGTACGTACTGGAGGGAATCCACTGATGAACGCTGACAACCACGCAAGGCCGCTTCCCACCACCATCCCCGAGTACCTGGAGCAACTGCGCGCGGCGCTGGCCGGTGCCGATCCGGCGATGATCCAGGACGCGCTGTACGACGCGGAGGAGTACCTGCGCTCGGAACTGGCCGAGCAGGCCGGCAAGACCGAGGCGGAGGTCATCGCCGGTGTCGCCGGCAGCTACGGCGCGCCGGAGGAAGTGGCCGAGATCTACCGCGAGACCGAAGTGACGGTGAACCGCGCGCTGCGTGCGCCGGGCATGCGGATCACGCCGGCGGCGGTGGCCGCCGCAGCGGCCGCCCCGGCTGGGCCGGCGTCGCCACCGTCGGCCGCCGCACCGCAGCGGTCGCTGGTGGCGCGCTTCTTTGGCGTCGTGCTCGACCCGCATACCTACGGCGCGCTGTTCTACATGCTGCTGTCGCTGGCCACCGGCACGTTCTTCTTCACCTGGGTGGTGACCGGCCTGTCGCTGTCGGTATCGCTGCTGATCCTGATCATCGGCATCCCGATCCTGCTGCTGTTCCTGGGGTCGGTGCGGGTGCTGTCGCTGGTGGAGGGCCGCATCATCGAGACCATGCTCGGGGTGCGCATGCCGCGCCGTCCGGCCTACACGGACAAGAGCCAGGGCTGGCTGGCGCGCATCGGGGCGATGTTCGCCGACGGGCGCACCTGGCTGACGATGTTGTACTTCCTGCTGATGCTGCCCTTGGGCGTGGCCTACTTCACCATTGCAACGACCTTGTTGTCGCTGTCGCTGGCACTGATGTTCGCGCCGCTGGGGGAACTGTTGTTCGACCATCCGGCCGGCATATGGATCGACGGCGTGAACGTGGCCACCGCCTTCTGGGTGTGGCCGGTATCGGTGGCGGTGGGTGCATTGCTGCTGTTCGGCACGCTGCACCTGGCACGGGGCATCGGCAAGCTGCATGGCGCGATGGCCAAGCATCTGCTGGTGCGCCTGTAAGCCACATGCCAGCAGGAACAAACGAACGGGGTGCCCTTGGCGCCCCGTTCGTTTGTGGCATGACGGTGGAGCCCTGCGCGGATGCTCAGGGCGAGCGCACCAATGCGGCGGTCGCCCGGCGCACCACCGGCAGGAGCAACAACAGCACGGGGAAGGCGATCAGCCAGGAAACGCCCCAGGCGCCCAGCCACTTGGACGTGAGCTGCGGCGACAGGCCGATGCTTTTCAGGGTGCTGATCAACGACACGATGCTGGTCATCAGCAGGGACAGCAGCAACGGCATGACCAGGGCGCCGTAACGCACGGGAAGCTTGGGAATGCCGAGGAAAATGGTGGGTTTGTGTGAAGCGTTCAAGAGCGATCTCCAGGATCCGGTCAAGCAAAGGCGCCTATTGCCCGCGAGCGGGCAAACAGCCCCGGCAGGGCCGGAGTTGATGGGCGCGTTGGTTGACGTGAACGCTTACGGTCGTCACGAGAACCGGGACGACGGCGCGCATGTTAGGGGCCGCGCCGGCCGCTGGCAAGCGATCCTGTCGGGTGGGGCCGGGTGTTCCTTCCGGAACGCGGGCAAGGGGTCTTTCTAAATCGTGGTTCAGCCCCGGCGCGGGTCCGGGTTGACCTTGCGGAGCGGATCCCTAAAATGACTGACAGTCAGTCAGTCAGTTGGGTTTGCCATGGACAAGCGCGCCGCCATCATCGACGCCGCCATCGCCGTGTTCGCCGAAAAGGGCGTCGAAAAGGCAACGGTATCGGACATCGTCAAGCGCGCCGGCATCGCTCAGGGCACGTACTACCTGTACTTCCCGTCGCGGTTGGCGGTGATGGGCGGCATCGCCGAGCGCGTGCTGACCCAGCTGCTGGCGCGATTGCATGCGCAGCTCGATGGCCTGCCGGCCGGCGCGCAGTTGGACCGGTTGGCGGCGGTGATCTTCACCGAGGTCGGCGCGCAGCACCAGGAGGTGGCACTGCTGTACAGCGGCATGACCCAGACCGACCAGATGCGGCGTTGGGAGCAGATCTACGCGCCGCTGTACGCGTGGCTGCAGCAGCTGCTGGAGCAGGCACGCGCGGACGGTGCGATCGCCGCCGGCGTGCAGCCGCGGCATGCCGCGCGGGTGCTGGTCGGTGCCATCGAGGCCGCCGCCGAGCAGGTGCATCTGTATGCCGATACGTCGGCCGACGAGGCGCGGGCGCATCTGGCCGAACTGGAGCGTTTCATCGGCGCCGGACTGGGGCGCGCGCCGGCGGTCTGATCACGGCGGTACCGATGCGCACCGCACACAACAACGAGAAGCAAGGAGAACGACATGGCCGGGAAAGGCTGGCTGTTTGTTGCCCTGACCTGCGTGTTCGAGCTGGTCTGGGTGTATGGGTTCAACGTGGCCTCGGCCTGGTGGCACTGGATACCGATCATCGCGGTCATCCTGGTCGACTTCCAATGGCTGGCCCGCGCCTGCGAAACCTTGCCGACCGGCACCGTGTACGCGGTGTTCGCGGCAGTGGGTACGGTGGGCGCCGCATTGATGGACATTTTCCTGTTCGGTGGCAGCTTCAGCGTCGCCAAGGGTGCCTTCATGGCGCTGCTGGTGGCGGGCGTGATCGCGCTCAAGCTGGCCGATGGCAAGGAAGCAGACACGGCCGGTGTGACCGGCAAGGAAGGTTGAGATGGGTTGGTTCCTGGTGGTGATCGCCGCACTAATGGAAACGCTGGGCGTGGTTGGCCTGAAGCGCTACAGCCAGCGCAGGAATGCGCTCAATGCGCTGCTGTTCTTCGGCGGCTTCGGTGCCTCGTTCGTGCTGCTGTACCAGTCGTTCCGCTACCTGCAGCTGAGCGTGGCCTATGCGGTATGGATCGGCCTGGGCACCGCGGCGGCGGTGCTGGTGAACATGGCGTTCTTCGGAGAATCGCGCAGCACCGCGCGCGTGCTGAGCCTGGGCGTGATCGTGGCCGGCGTGGTCGGGTTGAAGGCAGTGTCGTAAACGCAGAAGGCCCCGGTGATTGCCGGGGCCTTTGTATTGAATGAGGCAGGCGCTGATTGCATCCCTTCTCCCGCGAGCGGGAGAAGGTGCCCCGCTAGGGGCGGATGAGGGGATTCTGAGCACTTGAGCATTTGAGGCTTCTGCCTTGGCCCTGACAGCGGGTTTTGGGCAGTACGCTGCCAAGCGCATTGCCATCGTTTCGATCTCCACTCACCCCAACCCCTCTCCCGCAGGCGGGAGAGGGGCTACAAAGGTCCAAATGTACTCAGCGCTGCGCGCGACGGCGCAGCGGCGTGACGTTGCTCGCCGCTGCCTTGCGGCTCTTCTTCGCCGCGGCCGGCTGCGATTGCGCGCTGAAGAAGTCGCGCATCTTCGGGTAGACCACTTCGCGCCAGCGGCGACCACTGAAGATGCCGTAATGGCCGGCACCCTCGACGATGAAGTGGTTGCGGCGCGACGCCGGGATGCCGGTGCACAGTGCCTGCGCCGCTTCGGTCTGGCCCAGGCCGGCGATGTCGTCCAGCTCGCCCTCGATGCTCAGCAGCGCGGTGTCGCGGATCGCCGACGGGTCCACGCGCTCACCGCGTACGTACCATTCACCGCGCGGCAGCAGGAACTCCTGGAACACCACGCGGATGGTGTCCAGGTAGAACTGTGCCGGCATGTCCAGCACCGCGTTGTACTCGTCGTAGAAATGACGGTGCGCGTTGGCGTCGTCCAGGTCGCCCTTGACCAGGTCGGTGTAGAAATCCCAGTGCGACATCAGGTGCCGGCTGGGGTTCATGGCGACGAAGCCGGCGTGCTGCAGGAAGCCCGGGTAGACCCGGCGGCCCTGGCCCGGGTACGGGGCAGGCACGGTGTGGATGACGTTGTTCTCGAACCACGACAACGGGTTGCGCGTGGCCAGGTTGTTGACCGCGGTGGGGCTGTGGCGGGCATCGATCGGGCCGCCCATCATCACCAGCGAACGCGGCGTGGCCTCGCCACGGCTGGCCATCAGCGAAACCGCCGCCAGCACCGGCACGGTCGGCTGGCACACGCTGACCACGTGCACGTTGTCGGCGCCGACGTGGCGGATGAATTCCTGCACGTACTCGATGTAGTCGTCCAGGCCGAACTCGCCCTGTTCGACCGGCACCATGCGCGCATCCACCCAGTCGGTGACGTAGACGCGGTGGTCGCGCAGCAGCGTGCGCACGGTGTCGCGCAGCAGGGTGGCGTGGTGGCCTGACAAGGGCGCCACCACCAGCACGATCGGCTGGGCCAGCAGGGCTTCGACCTTGGACGTCTCGTTGCTGTGGCGCTTGAAGCGCAGCAGCTTGCAGAACGGCTTCTCGACCTCGGTGAGCTGGGCGATCGGCACGATCTCGCCGTCCAGCTCCAGCTCGTGGATGCCCCATTCCGGCTTTTCGTAATCCTTGCCGAGGCGATGGAACAGCTCGTTCATCGCGGCCAGGCGGTCGGCGCCGGGCATGGACGACCACCAGTGCCCGCCGTTGTTGAAGAACGCCGCGTTGGCCTGGGCCTGATGGACCCACGGGGCAAGCAGGTTGCGGGTCAATTCATGCAGTTGATAAAGCATGACGTCCAAATATGTATGGTCATATGGTGCTGCGCAGCATACTCCAGTCTGGCAGCGATGGCGTTAAGGCCGGCCGGACTGGCTCAGCGGGGGCTTTCGAGCGCGGCGACGTCGTCGCTGAATGCGGGGCCGAGCCAACAGTGCGAGCCCACCGCGCGGAAGCCGGCCTCCTGCAGCTGCCGCCGGTACCAGCGCGCCGGGCGCTTCTGGAAACCGTCATGGTCGCCGTGGAAGTCGTCCTCGGCGGTGAAGGTTTCCAGGAAGGCGACCCCGCCGCACAGCTCGGCCAGGCCTTCCAGCCCGGCCTTGAGCTCGCGGCTGGGCACGTAGTGCATCACGTCCGAGCAGACCAGCAGGTCCACCGGCGCGCACGGGCGCAGCCACTGGAAGTCGCCGAAACGCGCCAGGTGCAGGTCGCGGGTGCGGCCGAACCGGCGCACCGCGTACTCGCTGCCGTCAAAGCCCATGTACTGCAGCTTCGGGCGCAGCTTGAGCAGGGGCGCGCGCCAGGCGCCTTCACCGGCGCCGATGTCCAGCACGCTGCGGATCGGCCGCTCCAGGTAGTACTCGGCGCTGGCCACCGCCAGTTGCACCTTGCGCGCCAGGCGCGCGGCGCCACCGATATCGCCACGGCGGTACCAACGCTGGAAGTAGGCGGCGTCGTACTGTTTTTCCTGCATGTGCGTGTCTTGTGCGGATGGGCGAAAATGGCGCACATCCTACGCCGCGGCTGGAGCCAGTGCATGCAGTCCTATTTTTGGGTCAAGACCTTCCACCTTGTTTTCGTGGTGGCGTGGATGGCGGCGGTGTTCTACCTGCCGCGGATCCTGGTCAACCTGACCGAGACCGCCGGGCAGGCGCCCGTGCAGCAGCGCCTGCAGTTGATGGGCATGCGCCTGTATCGCTTCGGCCACATGATGTTCGGCATCGCTTTCCTGTTGGGGCTGGTGTTGTGGCTGGGCTACAAGGTGCTGCCGGACTTCCCGACCATGGTGGCGCCGGGCGGCGCCGGTTGGCTGCATGCCAAGCTGGGGCTGGTGGTGCTGCTTCTGGTCTATTACATCTTCACCGGGCGTTGGTTGAAGGGCGTGGCCAAGGGCAGGGGGCTGCCGTCCTCGCGCGCGCTGCGCTGGTTCAACGAACTGCCGCTGGTGCTGTTCATCGCCATCGTGTACTTCGTGATCGCCAAGCCGTTCTGATACGCGGCGGGTATCAGGCAGAAAGGCCGGCAATGCCGGCCTTTTTTGTACCCGCGATGCCATTGCGGCGTCCGCGCGCATGAAAACCGCCCGCCAATGGGTTGCCATGGCGGGCATTCCGGTGAGGGGAGGGGTTCCCTGCTTCGCGGCCGAGGCCGCTGCTACGCGGTGAGCTGGCGCAGTTCCTTGCGGGCCAGGTCGGTCCATTCGCGCTGGGCGCGCTGGTAGTACTTCGGTGAGAGCTCGGCACGATCCAGCAGCTTGCGCAACTGTGCGGTCGCCTCGTCGGGGCGGCCGGCGCGCTTGAGCAGCAGGGCATAGCGCAGGCGTGCTTCCTCGCCGGCAAAGCCGTCGACCATGGCCTCGTACTCGTGCAGGGCGGCATCGACATCGCCGCTGTCCTCCACGGCGCGGGCATACAACAGATGACCATCCTGCGAGCGGAAGGAGGGATTGGCGGCGATCAGCGCGTCCAGTGTCTGCCGGGCCTGTGCTGCCTGGCCGAGCCCGTACTGGGCCTTGGCCAGGCCCAGCATCAGGTCCGGGTCGGTGCGGTGGATGCCGCGCAGGGCACCTTCAAAGAGCGGGACGGCGTCAGCGTATCGGCCTTGCGCCAGATGCTGCTCGGCCAATTGCCGGCGGTTCTCGGCGGTGTCGGACACGCGCAGGCGCTGGTCGGCCTCGCGCGTGCGGCGCGATGGATCGAGCTGGTCACGCACCTGGCGCAGTCCGCGCCGCGCGTTGGGGTTGTTGCGCAACCCCGGCAGGATCTCGGCGATGAAATAGATCAGCACCGCCAGGTACGAGAACATCAGGATGATGACGATCCAGTACA
Source organism: Stenotrophomonas capsici (assembly GCF_034961085.1). Lineage (NCBI taxonomy): Bacteria > Pseudomonadati > Pseudomonadota > Gammaproteobacteria > Lysobacterales > Lysobacteraceae > Stenotrophomonas > Stenotrophomonas capsici. The sequence continues at coordinate 463,621 of NZ_JAYFUH010000249.1, forward strand.
GCGGCCGCCCGTTGCGCACGACGTGCACGCAGCAGGCAACCTGCAATACCAGCGAAAGCAGAATGATCGGGCTCATCCCTGTATCCCCGTGTCGGCGTTGGCTCAGGCGGCCTCGTAGGCACCGTAGCTGCGCAGGCGCTTGTAGCGCTGCTCCAGCAATGCTTCCACGCTCAGCTTGTCCAGCGCGTCCAGTTCATTGAGCAGCACGGCCTTCAGGCGGGTGCCCATCTGCTTCGGGTTGCGGTGGGCACCGCCGATCGGCTCGCGGATCACCTTGTCGACCAGGCCCAGGCTCTTCAGGCGCGGGGCGGTCATGCCCAGCTGCTCTGCGGCGTCCTTGGCCTTGCTGGCGTCCTTCCACAGGATCGAGGCACAGCCTTCCGGGCTGATGGTGGAGTACACGCTGTACTCCAGCATCAGGGTGCGGTCGCCCACGCCCAGTGCCAGCGCGCCGCCGGAGCCGCCTTCACCGATCACGGTGCAGATCACCGGCACCTTCAGCTCGGCCATTTCCATCAGGTTGCGGGCGATGGCCTCGGACTGGCCGCGCTCTTCGGCGTCGATGCCCGGCCATGCGCCGGCGGTGTCGATCAGGGTCAGCACCGGCAGCTTGAAGCGCTCGGCCATCTTCATCAGGCGCAGCGCCTTGCGGTAGCCCTCCGGCTTGGGCATGCCGAAGTTGCGCTTGACCTTTTCCTTGGTGTCGCGGCCCTTCTGGTGGCCGATCAGCATCACCGCGCGGCCGCCGATGCGGGCCAGGCCGCCGACGATTGCCTTGTCATCGGCGAAGGCGCGGTCGCCGGCCAGTTCCTGGAACTCGTCGCAGAAGATGCGGATGTAGTCCAGCGGGTACGGGCGCGACGGGTGGCGGGCCACCTGCAACACCTGCCAGGGGGTCAGGTTGCGGAAGATCTGTGCGGTACGCAGGCGCAGCTTGTCTTCCAGCGCCTTCACCTCTGCATCGACATTGACCGCCGGCCCGGCGCTGGCGCTGCGCAGGTCCTTGATCTTGGTTTCCAGATCAGCGATGGGTTGCTCGAAGTCGAGGTAGTTCGGATTCATCGGAAACCGTCATGAATTAAAGGGGGGAAGTGTAGCCGAACGCGTCGAATGAACCCGTACGCGTCCGTCCGGTTCAGTTCGCCCAGGGCGGGCTGTACTTGACCTTGACCCGACGCACGGCCGGGTCCTCGCGCAGGGTGTCCAGCAACTGGGGGCTGACCCGCACCGCCCCCTGGCCGCCCAGGTCGAGCATGCCGGCCACGCTGCCGTTGGGTTTGCCGTTGAGCAGCAGGTCCAGGCGCAGCGGGGTGCGGCCGGGCCGGCTGCCGGCCAGCAGGGCATCGATGCGCTGCCAGATCGGGCCGCCGCGGCCATCCACGCGCAGGAACATGCCGGTGGCATGGTCGGCGCTGAGCTGTTCATAGTCCCAGCACTGGCGGATGCGCAGGGCATAGCCGCCGTTGAATTCGTCCTCGCGCAGGCCGCCCTTGACCACCAGGATGCGGTCCTTGGTCATCAGGTGCCCGAATTCGGCCAGGCCGTCGGAGAAGGCGCTGCACTCGACCCGGCCCTTGCCGTCCTCCAGCGTCACGAACACCTGGCTGTCGCCCTTGCGGCGCACGCCGATGACCATGCCGGCCAGGATCACCTGCGCCTCCTGCCGCCAGGCGCGCTTTTCGCCGTCCTTGGACGGCAGCGCCGGGGTGACCATCTTGTCCAGGCCGCCCAAGTCGGTGCCAACCAGTTCCTTGACGTCCTCGGCGTAGGGGTCGAACGGGTGGCCACTGAGGTAGAAGCCCAGCGTCTCGCGCTCGCCGCCGAGCAACTGCGCCAGCGGCCATTCCTTGCTTTCGGGCAGGTCCAGCTGGTTGGCGGTGCTGACCGGGTCCGGCGCGCCGAACAGCGAGTTCTGCCCGGAGGCCTTCTCGCGCGCCATCTGGTCGGTGGCCTTGAGCACTTCCGGCAACTGCAGCATCAGCGTGGCGCGGTTCTTGCCCAGCCCGTCAAGCGCGCCGCAGTTGATCATCGCTTCCAGCGTGCGGCGGTTGAGCTTGCCGGACTCCACGCGGGTGCAGAAGTCCAGCAGCGAAACGTACTCGCCGCTGCGCAGGCGCTCGTCCACCACGGCCTCGCAGGCCCCCTGGCCGACGCCCTTGATCGCACCCAGCCCGTAGCGGATGGTATCGGCGTTGGCGGCCTCGAACATGTAGGCCGAGTCGTTCACGCGCGGCGGCAGCACGGTCAGGTTGAGGTTGCGCACCTCGGCCAGGAAGCCGACCACCTTGTCGGTGTTGTCCATGTCCGAGGACAAGGTCGCGGCCATGAATTCGGCCGGGTAGTGACGCTTGAGCCACGCGGTCTGGTAACTGACCAAGGCGTAGGCCGCGGCGTGCGACTTGTTGAAACCGTAGCCGGCGAACTTCTCCATCAGGTCGAAGATTTCATCGGCCTTGGGGCCGTCCACGCCGCCCTTGGCCGCACCCTCGCGGAAGATCTCGCGGTGCTTGGCCATTTCCGCCGGTACCTTCTTGCCCATCGCGCGGCGCAGCAGGTCGGCGCCGCCCAGCGAGTAGCCGCCGACGATCTGCGCCATCTGCATCACCTGCTCCTGGTACACCATGATGCCGTAGGTGTCCTTGAGGATGGCTTCGGTGCGCGGGTCGGGATAGATGATTTCTTCCTGGCCATGCTTGCGCGCGTTGAACGAGGGAATCAGGTCCATCGGGCCGGGGCGGTACAGCGACACCAGCGCGATCAGGTCTTCGAAGCGGTCCGGGCGCGCGTCCTTCAGCAGGCGGCGCATGCCCGAGGATTCGAACTGGAACACCGCGCCGGTGTTGCCGTTGGCGAAGATGTCCTTGTAGGTCGGGGCGTCGTCGAGCGGGATCTGGGTGATGTCCACCGGCGGGATGCCGGCGCGCTCGTGGCGCTTGTTGATCGCCTTCACCGCCCAATCGATGATGGTAAGCGTGCGCAGGCCGAGGAAGTCGAACTTCACCAGGCCCACTTCTTCCACGTCGTTCTTGTCGAACTGGGTGACCGGGTTCTTGCCGATGCCGCCTTCGTCGTGTTCGGCGTACAGCGGGCAGAACTCGCTCAGCGGCTCGGGGCCGATCACCACGCCGCCGGCATGCTTGCCGGCGTTGCGGGTGAGGTCTTCCAGCTGCAGCGCCAGGTCGATCAGGTCGCGGACGTCGTCCTCGGTCTCGTAGCGCTGGATCAGCTCGGCCGAGGCCATTTCCGAATCCACGCCTTCCTTGCCCTTGCCCAGCGCATCCTTCAGGTGGATGCCCAGGATGTTGGGGATCAGCTTGGACACGCCGTCGACCAGGCCGTACGGGAAGCCCAGCACGCGGCCGGTATCGCGCACCACTGCCTTGGCCGCCATGGTGCCGTAGGTGATGATCTGGCTGACGCGCTCGCGGCCGTACTTGCGCGCGACGTAGTCGATCACCTCGTCGCGGCGGTCCATGCAGAAGTCGATGTCGAAGTCGGGCATCGACACGCGTTCGGGGTTGAGGAAGCGCTCGAACAGCAGGTTGTACGGCAGCGGGTCCAGGTCGGTGATCTTCAGCGCCCAAGCCACCAGCGAGCCGGCGCCCGAGCCACGGCCCGGGCCGATCGGGATGCCCTGGTTCTTGCCCCACTGGATGAAGTCGGCAACGATCAGGAAGTAGCCCGGGAACCCCATCTTGATGATGGTGTTGAGCTCGAACTCGAGCCGCTCGAAGTAGTCCTCACGGCTCATGCCCGGCGCCAGCGGGTTCTTCTCCAGGCGTTCGGTCAGGCCGTCGCGGGACATCTTCTGGATCCAGGTGTCCAGGGTCTCGTCGTCGGGCACCGGGTAGTTGGGCAGGAAGTAGGTGCCCAGCCGCATCTCCACGTTGCAGCGCTGCGCCAGCGCCAGCGTGTTGTCGATCGCGTCGGGGATGTCGGCGAACAGCTCGCACATCTGCTCGGGCGTCTTCAGGTACTGCTCGCGGCTGTACTCGCGCGGACGCTTGGGGTCATCGAGCACGCGCCCGGTGGAGATGCACACGCGCGCTTCGTGCGCGTCGAAATCCTCCGGTGCCAGGAAGCGCACGTCATTGGTGGCGACCACCGGCAGGCCACGCTGGCCGGCGGCCATCAACGCGAACTGGTTGAAGGCTTCCTCGCCCTCGCGCTGGGTACGGGTCAGCTCCAGGTGCAGGCCGTCGCCGAACACGCGCTGCCAGTCGGCCAGCTGCTGCTCGGCCAGGTCGTGGCGGCCTTCGGCGGCCAGGCGGCCGGCCAGGCTGTGGCGGCCGGCCAATGCGAACAGGTGCTGGCCGCCGTCCTTGAGCCATTGCGGGTGCACCGCCACGCCGCCTTCGTTGCGGTGGCCTTCCATCCAGGCGCGGGTGAGCAACCGCGACAGGCTCAGGTAGCCCTCGCGGTCACGGCACAGCAGCGTCATCCGCCACGGGTCCTGGTTCTCCTCGGCGATCAGCAGGTCGGCACCGGCGATCGGCTTGATGCCCACGCCTTCGGCGGCCTTGTAGAACTTCACCAGCGCGAACATGTTGTTCAGGTCGGTGACGGCCAGCGCGGGGGCCTGCATCTCCACCGAACGGCTGAGGATGTTGGCCTGCTTGGCCTTCTTCGGGTCCGCCTGGTCCGGCTTGGCCGGCACGCGGATGGTGGAGTCCACCATCGAGAACTCGGTGTGGACGTGGAGATGGACGAATCGGGAAGAAGTAGACATGCCGGGCCAGAAGTGTGCCGAAGCAGGGTAGCGACGGGGGAACGGGGGAACAAGGGCTCAGGGGTGAACAGGGGGCGGGGCGGCTGCCGGCACGGTTTCGCTCCCCCTTGCAGGAACGAAGGCCAGGAGCAGGAGCGCGGTCAGGTTGCGCCGTTGTCCTGCCGTTGCCGCCTTGCGTAGCCCTCCGGCGCTAGCCGAGGGCGTCCCGGACCGGCGCGAACGACCTTCGGTGTTCGGCGCAGGGCCCGTGGGCTTTCAACGCGGCCAGGTGGAACGGCGTGCCGTAGCCCTTGTGCTGGTCGAAGCCGTATTCAGGGTGTCGCTGGTGCAGCTCCAGCATGTAACGGTCGCGGCTGACCTTGGCCAGGATCGAGGCGGCCATGATCGCGCGATCGATGGCATCACCGCCGACCAGCGCTTCGGCCGGGCAGGGCAGCCCCTTGGGGATCTTGTTGCCGTCGATGCGGGCGAACTGGGCCACGTGGCCGACGCCTTCCACCGCGCGGCGCATGCCCTGCATGGTGGCCTGGAAGATGTTCAGGCTGTCGATCTCGGCCACGTCGACGAAGATGATCGAATAGGCCAGGGCGCGTTCGACGATGCGGTCGTACAGCAGTTCGCGCTTGCCGGCGGTCAGGGCCTTGGAATCATCCAGTCCGTTGATGCGCGGGCGTGCCGGGTCGAACACCACCGCGGCGACGGCCACCGGGCCGGCCAGCGGGCCGCGGCCGGCTTCGTCCACGCCTGCGACCAGGCGCGGGGCCTGGCGTTGCGCCAGCGCGGCATCGTCGAACAAGGACAGCGAAAGGTCCGCTGTCCTGGCAGGAACACGGCGGGCGTTCACGGCTGGGCTTGCCGGGCCGGTGCATCCAGCAGGCCGGCCACCGCATCGGCGGCGCGGGCGGAAGCGTCCTGGCGCAGTTGCTGGTGCAGGCGCAGGTAGTCGTCCTGCAGTCCGGCCACGCGGGCCGGGTCGTCGAACCAGTCACGCACGGCGCCGGCCAGGTTGTCGGGCGTGCAGTCGTGCTGGATCAGCTCCGGTGCAAGGTCCTTGCCGGCCAGCACGTTGGGCAGTGCATAGCGGTTGACCTTGATCAGCCCCAGGCTGCTGACGATGCGGTAGGTCAGCTCGGACACCCGGTAGCCGACCACCATCGGTCGCTTGACCAGCATGGTTTCCAGCGTCGCGGTGCCGGAGGCCAGCATCACCACGTCGGCGGCGGTCATGGCCTCGCGGGCGCGGCCATCGAGCAGGTGCACGCGCGCGCTGGGCAGCGCCGCGGCGCGGATCTGCTCGACCAGCATCGCCTTGCATTTGGCATTGGCGGCCGGCACCACCAGGTGCAGGTCATGCCGGTCCTCGCACAGCTGCCAGGCGGCGGCGAAGAACGGCGGGCCGAGGCGGCTGACCTCGCCCAGCCGGCTGCCGGGCAGCACCGCGAGCACCGGTGCCTGCGCGGGAATGTCCAGTGACTGGCGTGCCTGCAGGCGGTCGCTCTGCAGCGGGATGTCATCGGCCATGGGATGGCCGACGAAGCGCGCGTCGATGCCGTGCCGGGCATAGATCGGCGGCTCCATCGGGAACAGGCACAGCACCAGGTCGGCGCTGGCGCCGATCTTCTCGGCGCGCTTCTCGCGCCATGCCCAGACCGACGGGCTGACGTAGTGAACGGTGCGGATGCCGCGTTGCTTGAGCCACTTCTCCACGGCCAGGTTGAAGTCCGGCGCATCGATGCCGATGAACACGTCCGGCTGCCATTCCAGCACGCGCTGGCGGAACGCCTTGCGCAGCTTCAGCAGGCGGGGCAGATGGCGCAGGATCTCGGCCAGGCCCATCAACGCCAGTTCACTGGCATCGAACCAGGTTTCGCAGCCGGCGTTGCGCATGGCATCGCCGCCGATGCCGGCGAATTCGGCGTCCGGATAGCGCGCGCGCAGCGCCTTGATCAGGCCGGCGCCGAGTCCGTCGCCGGACGCTTCGCCCGCGACCAGCGCGATCCGGACCTTGCGGCGGGAAACAGGGAGCAGGGAGGCGGGAAGGGCCGTTGGCTGCACCGTGGTCGGCGCACTTGCTGCCGCCAGCTCCCCGTTCCCCGGGCGGTTCCCCATGCTCATCGCTGCAACGGGCGCTCGCCGCTTTCGATGAAGTCCAGCAGCTGCTTCACGTCGTCGCTGTCGCGCGCCTGTTCGGCCAGTTGTTGCTTGGCCTCGGCCAGCGGCAGGCCAGCGACGTAGATGGTGCGGTAGGCGCGCTTGATCGCGCTGATGCGCTCGGCATCGAACCCGCGGCGCTTGAGGCCCTCGCTGTTGATGCCGCGCGGGCGGCCATGGCCATCGATGCCGACCATGGTGAACGGCGGGATGTCACCGGTCACCAGCGAGCCCATGCCCAGGAAGGCGTGGTCGCCGATGCGGCAGAACTGGTGGGCACCGGCAAAGCCGCTGATGATCACCCAGCTGCCGACGCTGACATGCCCGGCCAGCGTGGTGTTGTTGGAGAACACGCAGTGGTCGGCCACATGGCAGTCGTGGGCGATGTGGGTGTAGGCCAGCATCCAGTTGTCGTTGCCGATGGTGGTCACGCCACCACCGCCGGCGGTGCCACGGCTGAGCGTGACGAACTCGCGGAACACGTTGCGGTCGCCGATGACCAGCTCGGTGCGTTCGCCGGCGAACTTCTTGTCCTGCGGCTCGCCGCCGACGGCGACGTGGCCGATGAAGCGGTTGTCGCGGCCGATGCGGGTCGGGCCGTGGACGCTGCAGTGCGGGCCGATCTCGGTGCCGTCGCCGATCTCCACTTCCGGCCCGATCAGGGTGAACGCGCCCACGCGCACGCCGCTACCCAGCTTGGCGGAAGGGTCGATGACCGCGGTCGGATGGATCAGGGAGGCGCTGTCACTCATGCAAAGACTCCGGCTGGATTACTCGCGGGTGCCGGCGCACAGCACTTCGGCGTGCGCGACCACTTCACCGTCGACCTTGGCTTCGCCGTAGTACACGGCCATGTTGCGGATCACGCGCTTGACCTGCACATGCAGCTCCAGCACGTCGCCCGGCACCACCTGCTTCATGAAGCGCACGTTGTCGACCTTGACCAGGTAGAACAGCTTGGACTGCGCATCACGGCCCAGGCTCAGCTGGGTCAGCACGCCACCGGCCTGCGCCAGCGCCTCGATGATCAGCACGCCCGGCATGATCGGCTGGCCGGGGAAGTGGCCCTGGAAGAACGGCTCGTTGATGGTCACGTTCTTGTGCGCAACGATGCGCTTTCCTTCCACGTCCAGCTCGACGACCTTGTCGACCAGCAGGAAGGGGTAGCGGTGCGGGATCAACGTCTGGATGGTGTTGACGTCGACGGGCAGCTGCAGCGGTGCGTTCATTCCTTCTCCTTGCTCACAGCCAGGATGCGCCGCGCGAGCGCATCGAGCTGCTTGAAGCGCGCGGCGTTCTTGCGCCACGTGCGGTTATCGGTCAATGGGGTACCGGACGAGTACTCGCCCGGTTCGGTAATGGAGTTGCGGACCACCGACTTGCCGGTGATCACCACGTGGTCGCAGATTTCCAGGTGGCCGACCACGCCTACCGCACCGCCGAGCAGGCAGTAACGGCCGATCTTGGCGCTGCCGGCGATGCCGGTGGAACCGGCGATGGCGCTGTGCGCGCCGATCTGCACGTTGTGGGCGATCTGCACCAGGTTGTCCACGCGCACGTCTTCGTCGAGCACGGTGTCTTCCAGCGCGCCGCGGTCCACACAGCTGTTGGCGCCGATCTCGCAATCGTCGCCGATGCGTACGCCGCCCAGCTGCGGCACCTTGATCCAGTGGCCGTTGTCCATCGCCAGGCCGAAGCCCTCGGCGCCAAGCACCGCGCCGGGATGGATACGCACGCGCTTGCCCAGCTTGACCCGGGCGACCAGGGTGACGCGGGCCAGCAGTTCGCTGCCGGCCTCCACGATGCAGTCATCGCCGATCACGCAGCCCGGGCCGATGATGGCCGCCTCGCCGATCACCGAGCGTGCGCCGATGCAGACGTGGGGGCCGATGTGCGCACTGTCCGCCACCGTCGCGCTGGGATCAATCACCGCGCTGGGATGGATGCCGGGCTCGCGGACCGGCACGGTTTCGAACAGCGCACCGATCTTGGCGAAGGTGGTGTAGGGATCCTTGGCGATCAACGCGGTGCCGGGTGCGGCCTCGGCGTCATCGGCGCGCAGCACCACGATCGAGGCCTTGCTGTCGGCCAACTGCGCGCGATAGCGGGGATTGGCGAGGAAGGTCAGCTGGCCGGGGCCGGCATGGGCGAGCGTGGCCACGCCGGAGATGGCGGCAGCCGGATCGCCGTGCACCTGCAGGCCGAAGCGGTCGGCAAGTTCCTGTGCGGTATGGGTAGGAATATTCACGTGGCGAGTTTACAGCCTGTGCAGGTGGTGGTCATGCGGGCGGCCGGGCCGACGTGGCGCGAGACAGACGGACGTGGACCGGCCAACAGCGGTCAAGGCGTGGACCGGAAAGGGAGCCAGAGCCCGTCACCGCCCACGCAGGCCGGGGAGGGGGCCGTAAACCGGAAGCCCTAAACGACCAGAACCGCGCGCCGGCGGTTCTGGAGGAAAGCCACTTTGGTAAGGGCGCGCGGGGATCTGGAAGTCCCGGAGCGCGCCCCGGCAGCGCGCCCATGGCGTGATGCCGGGTACCCCGGGCCGCCCCGGGGTCAGCGTGGCAGTCGCTTAGAACTGCCCACCGAAGGTGAACTGCAGGCGTTCGATCTCGTCGCCGTCTTCCTTCTTCAGTGGGATCGCGTAGCTGATCGAGATCGGGCCGACCGGGGCGCGCCACAACAGGGCGACACCGGCTGAGGCACGCAGCTCGTTGGCCTTGAAGTTGTCCACGCCGTTGTAGACGTTGCCGAAGTCGACGAAGGCCGACACGCGCGCGGACGGGCTGTCGAACAGCTTCGGGAAGTAGGCTTCGATCGAGCCGACGGTCTTCACCGAGCCACCCAGCGGCTGGCCGTTGTAGTAGCCACCGATGATCTCCGAGCGCGGGCCCAGGGTGTTGTCCTCGAAGCCGCGCACCGAGTTGGTGCCGCCGGCGTAGAAGTTCTCGAAGAACGGCAGGCCGGTGGCCTTCACCTGGCGGTGGTTGGCGGTCGGGTTGGTGGCGCAGTCGACGACCTGGGTGGTGTCCGGGGTGCCCGGGACCGCCGGCGTGCTGCCGTTGGCCGGCGTGCCCGGCGTACCGGGGATCACGTTCCAGCAGATGTCACGGACCTTGTCGCTGCCGTACGAATCACCGTAGCCCAGTTCCAGGCGGGTATTGATGACCAGCGACGGGATGATCGGCCAATACTTGGAGAACTGGTAGCTGAGCTTGTAGTACTCCACGGTCGAACCCGGCAGCGTGGCTTCCAGGCCCAGGCGCTGGTAGGTACCGGCGGTCGGCATGAAGTAGTCGTTGCGGGTGTCGCGCGCCCAGCCCAGCTCGGTACGCCAGGAGTGGAACGTCTTGGAGCCAATGGCATCGATGTAATCGATGATCGCCTTCGGCGTGTAGCCCTGGTAGGTCGTGATCTGGTTGCTGTCGATGCCGAACATCAGCGAGAACGCATCGTTCTCGGTGATCGGCACGCCGAACACCACCTGCGCCGCACCGTTGGTGCTGTTGTACTGGGCGGTGTTGAAGTCGGAGTAGTCCAGCTCGCGCCAGGACAGGTTGTAACCCAGCGACACGCCGTCATCGGTGAAGTACGGGTTGGTGTAGGAGAAGCCATAACGCTGCAGGTAGCTGCTGCGCGAAGCCTCGACCGACACGCGGTTGCCGCCGCCCAGGAAGTTGTTCTGCGACAGCTGCACCGAGGTGGTCATGCCGTAGGACTGCGAATAGCCCAGGCCGAACACGAAGCTGCCGGAGGTGGTTTCCTTGACGTTGTAGACCACGTCGACCTGGTCGTTGCTGCCGGTGACCGGGGTGGTTTCCACGTCCACCGACTCGAAGTAACCCAGGCGCTGCAGGCGGATCTTGGAGCGGTCGATGGCGGCCTGCGAGTACCAGCTGTTCTCGAACTGGCGCATCTCGCGGCGCAGCACCTCGTCGGCGGTGCGCGAGTTGCCCTTGAACACGATGCGGCGCACGGACACGCGCGGGCCCGGCACGACCTGCATGTTCACCGCCACGGTGCGGTCACCGCGGTTGCTGGTCGGGATCGGGTTGACCTTGGCGAAGGCGTAGCCGATGTTGGACAGGCTGTTGGTGATGCTGTCCGCGCTCAGCTCCAGCAGGCCGCGCGAGAAGATGTCGCCGGACTTCTGGAACACCATCTTCTCCACCGTTTCCTGCGGCAGGATGGTGTCGCCGGTGACCTTGATGTCGGAGATCTTGTACTGCTCACCCTCGGTCACGCCGGTGGTGATGAACATGTCGCGCTTGTCGGGGCTGATCGAGACCTGGGTGGAATCGACGCTGAAGTCCACGTAGCCGCGGTTGAGGTACCAGGAGTTCAGCTTTTCCAGGTCGCCGGACAGCTTTTCCTTGGAGTACTGGTCGTCGCGGCGGTACCACGAGGCCCAGTTGTGCTCCTTGGACTCCCAGGTTTCCAGGATGTCCTCGGCTGGGAACTTCTCGGTGCCGATCAGGTTCACGTGGCGGATCTTGGCGGCCTTGCCTTCCTTCACGGCAATGGCCACGTCCACGCGGTTGCGGTCCAGCGGGCTGACGGTCGGGGTGATCTCGACGTTGTACTTGCCGCGGTCGTTGTACTGGCGGCGCAGCTCCTGGGTCACGCGGTCCAGGCTCAGGCGGTCGAAGGTGCCACCCTCGCTCAGGCCGATGTCGGCCAGGCCCTTGAGCAGCTGCTCGCTCTTGATGTCCTTGTTGCCGGTGACGGTCAGCTTGTTGATCGCCGGGCGTTCCTTGACGGTGACGACCAGGATGTCGCCCTGGCGGTCCAGCTGCACGTCCTCGAAGAAGCCGGTCTTGTACAGCGCACGGATGGTGTCGCCGACCTTGGCATCGTCGACCACGTCGCCACGCTCCACCGGCAGGTAGGTGAACACGGTGCCGGAGGAGATGCGCTGCAGCCCGTCCACGCGGATGTCGCTGGCGGTGAACGGCTCGGCCGCCTGTGCGAGCGCAGGCAGTGCCAGGCCGGCAGCAAGGGCGAGGGCTAGCAGGCGGCGATTGGGGAGTCGCGTCATATCACGTCCGGTTGGAGTCGATTTCAGAGTTGCGTGGGTGCCGGCGTATGACGACGTCAGCGGGAAAAAGTTCATCGCGGGACCAGGCTGAGGATGTCGTTGTAGAACGCCAAGCCCATCAGCCCGGCCAACAGCGCCAGGCCGATGAATTGACCCGTCGCCATGGCACGCTCGCTCAGCGGGCTGCCCTTGACCAACTCGATAAGGTAATACAGCAGGTGCCCGCCGTCCAAGACAGGGATGGGCAGCAGGTTGATGATGCACAGGCTCAGCGACAGCAGGGCCAGGAAATACAGGAACCAGTCCACCCCGCGCTCGGCCGAGGCATTGGCCACGCGGGCGATGGTGATCGGGCCGGAAACGTTCTTCAGCGAGGCGTGGCCGGTGAGCATCCGGCGCATCATGCCAAGCGAGTCTGACGCCAGTTTGCCAGTCTCGCGCACCGCGGCCGGCAGGGCGGCCAGCACGCCGTACTGCTGGCGGGCGTCATAGGCAGGGGCCTGTCCCTGCTGGAAACCCACGCCCAGCAGCCATTGCGGCTTGCCGTCGGCACCCTGCCCGGGCTTCGGGGTCAGTTCCAGCGCCAGGCGCTCGCCATTGCGCTCGACCTCGACCATGCCGGGGCCGCCGCGCTTGCCCAGCGCCTCCACCAGCGGGGTGACCTGGTCCATGCTGTCCACGCGCTGGCCATCGACGGCCAGGATCAGGTCGCCGCTCTGCAGCAGGTTGGCGGCGGCCGAGCCGGTGACCACGCTGTCGACCCGGGCCGGCTGCAGCCAGAACTGCCAGACCAGGCCGGCCTGGGCCGGAACCTGGCGCTCGTCGAAGCCGGCCGGCAGCTGTGACAGCGGCAGCACCCGGGTGCGCTCGTTGTCCAGGGCGTCGCGGACGCGCACACGGGCGTCCTGGCGGTCCATGGCCGCGGTGGTCAGCGCCATGCTGGCCTCGGCCCAGGTGTCGACCATGCGCCCATCCACCTCCAGCACGCGGTCGCCGCTGGCGAAGCCGGCGCTGGCAGCGATGCCGGTGGTGCGGCCGAGGGTGGCTGAATAGTCCTGCCGGCCGATCACGAACATCACCCACAACAGGGCGATGCACAGCAGCAGGTTGGCGGCCGGGCCGGCGGCGACGATGGCGATGCGCTGCCAGACGGTCTTGTTGTTGAACGCGACCGCACGCTCCCCGGCGGGGACCTCGACCTCGCGCTCGTCGAGCATCTTCACGTAGCCGCCCAGCGGGATCGCGGCGATCGCGAACTCGGTGCCGTCCTTGTTGTAGCGGCTCCACAGCGGCTTGCCGAAGCCCACCGAGAAGCGCAGCACCTTCACCCCGCAGCGGCGGGCCACCCAGTAATGGCCGAATTCATGGAAGGTCACCAGCAGGCCAAGGCTGACGATCATCCACCACACGGAACCGAGGAAGTCAGCCATGTGCAGCGCTCGGTTGGGGGAAGGGCTCAGACATGCGGCAGGTGGGCGATGGCGGTGCAGGTGGTATGGCGGGCCTGTGCATCAGCGGCCAGCAGGGCCTCCAGTGTATCGGCGGCCGCGTGAGGCAGGGTGGAGAGGGCATGTTCCACCAGCGCAGGGATCGACAGGAAGCCTATGCGGCCCTGAAGAAAGGCTGAAACCGCTTCTTCATTGGCCGCGTTCAGGATGGCCGGGGCGGTGCCGCCGGCGTCCATCGCCTGCCAGGCCAGGCGCAGGCAGGGGAAGGCGTCCAGGTCCGGGGCCTCGAAATCCAGCCGGCCCTGGCTCAGCAGGTCCAGCCCGGCCACGCCGGATTCGATGCGGCGCGGCCAGCCCAGGCCCACGGCCAGGGTGGTGCGCATGTCCGGCAGGCCCATCTGGGCCAGGGTCGAGCCGTCGATGAACTCGACCAGCGAATGCACCAGGCTCTGCGGGTGGACCAGCACGTCGATGCGCGAACCGGGCACGTTGAACAGGTGGTGGGCCTCGATGACCTCCAGCCCCTTGTTCATCAACGTCGCCGAATCCACCGAGATCTTCGGCCCCATCGACCATTTCGGGTGGGCGACGGCCTGGGCGACCGTGACCGTCTCCAGCGCGGCCCGGCTGCGGCCGCGGAACGGGCCACCGGAGGCGGTGAGGATGATCCGGCGCACGCCGGAGTCCAGGCTGGCATCGCGCGAGCGCAGGCACTGGAAGATGGCGTTGTGTTCGCTGTCGATCGGGATGATCTCAGCGCCGGCGGCGGCCGCTTCCCGGGTCAGCAGGGTGCCGGCCAGGACCAGCGATTCCTTGTTGGCCAGCAGCAGGCGCTTGCCGGCGCGGGCGGCGGCGAGCGTGGAGGCCAGGCCGGCGGCGCCGACGATGGCGGCCACCACGGTGTCACAGGCGGCGCTGGCCGCCAGCGTCTCGATGGCGGCATGCCCGGCATGGGCTTCGGTCGCCAGCCCGGCGTCGGCCAGCCCGTCACGCAGGCGTTCGAACAGGGCCGGGTCGCCGATCGCGGCATGGTCGGGGCGGTGGGTGCGGCACAGCGCGAGCAGCGCATCCACGCTGCTGCCGGCGGCCAGCACGCTGGCGCGCATCTGCTCCGGGTGGCGGGCGATGACGTCCAGCGCTGAGGTGCCGATGGAGCCGGTGGCGCCGAGGATGGCGACCTGTCGCGGGGTCGAGGAGGAGGACATGGTCAGAAACCGAAGATTTCCTTGCCCAGCGCGAACACCGGCAGCGCGGCCAGCACGCCGTCGATGCGGTCCAGCACGCCGCCGTGGCCCGGGATCACGTGGCCCGAATCCTTGGCGCCGGCGTGGCGCTTGAGCAGGCTTTCAAACAGGTCGCCGAGCACCGAGGCCAGCACGGCGATGGCCGCCACCAGCATCAGCCAGCCGAACTGCGACATCTGCACCCCGGCGATCCAGCCGAACACGCCCGCGGTGACCATGCCGGCGACCAGGCCGCCAAGCAGGCCTTCGATGGTCTTGTTGGGGCTGATGCGCGGGGCCAGCTTGTGCTTGCCGAAGGCGCGGCCGGCGAAGTAGGCGCCGGAGTCAGCGGCCCAGACCAAGGTCAGGGCGGTCAACAGCCAGCGGTGTCCGTTCGGCTCGCTGCCGTGGATGAGCACCAGCGAGGCCCAGGCTGGCACGATCGCCAGCGTGCCGGCCGCCAGCTTGAGCGGGCGGGCGCCGCTTTCCTCGTGCGCGCCGAAATTGAAGAAGCGCAGCCACAGCAGGGCCAGCAACCAGAAACCGACGCCGATCAGCGCGGTCAGCTGGAACAGCACGTCATAGCCGGCCGAAGCCCAGACCATCAGCACCATCAGCAGCAGGTTCAGGACCAGCAGCACGGTGCGCGGCAGGCCGTCCACGCCGGACAGCTTCAGCCATTCCCACAGCCCGACCAGGAACACCAGCGCGGCCGCGGCCGCCAGCCATTGGGTGGGCAGCAGCAGAATCGCGCAGATGGCCACCGGGGCCATGATCAGCGCGGCGATCACTCGGGTCTTGGTCATGGAAGGGCGCTCTCGGCCGCCTTGCCGGCGGCGATCTGGGCGCTGGTCAGGCCGAAGCGGCGTTCGCGCCCGGCATAGTCATCCAGTGCCTGTTGAAGGATGGCAGCATCGAAGTCCGGCCACAGCACCTCGGTGAACCACAGTTCGGTATAGGCCAATTGCCACAGCAGGAAGTTGCTGATGCGGGTATCGCCACCGGTGCGGATGAACAGGTCCGGCGGCGGCATGTCGGCCAGGGCGACGTGTTGCCCGAGCAGGGCCTCGTCGACCTGGTCGGGGCGCAGCGTGCCTGCGGCGACCTGCTCGGCCAGGCGTCGGGCGGCCATGGCGATGTCCTGGCGGCCGCCGTAGCTGGCAGCGATGCTCAGGGTCATCGTGGCGTTGGCCGCGGTGCGCTGCTCGGCCTTGTCCATGCGCTGGACGATGCTGGCGGCGAAGCGGGAGCGGTCGCCGATGAAGCGCACGCGCACGCCGCGCCGGTGGAGTTCATCCACCTCGCGGTCCAGCGCGCCGAGGAACAGCTTCATCAGCGCATCCACCTCGTCCTGCGGGCGGCCCCAGTTTTCACTGGAGAACGCGAACAGGGTGAGCGCGGCGATGCCGCGTTCCAGGCAGAAGTCGATGGTGCGGTTGACCGCGCGCGCGCCGGCGCGGTGGCCGATCATGCGCGGCCGACGGCGTTGCTGCGCCCAGCGCCCATTGCCATCCATGATGATGGCAATGTGGCCCGGCAGGCGCGGTGCGGGTGTGCCGCTGGGCAGGACGGATGGCACCGGTCAGACCGCCATCAGTTCCTGTTCTTTCTGCTTGACGATGTCGTCGACGTCCTTGATGGCCTTGTCGGTCAGCTTCTGGATGTCGTCCTGGGCGCGACGGTCGTCGTCCTCGGTGATGGCCTTGTCCTTGAGCAGCTTGGCCACGTCCTGGTTGGCATCGCGACGGATGTTGCGGATGCCGACCTTGGTCTCCTCGCCTTCCTTGCTGACCGACTTGGCCAGTTCCTTGCGGCGCTCCTCGGTGAGCGGCGGCAGGTTCAGGCGGATCACCGTGCCCATGGTGGTGGGGGTGATGCCGATGTCCGAGGCGTAGATGGCCTTCTCGACTTCCTTGATCATGTTCTTGTCGAACAGGGTGATGACCAGCGAGCGGCCTTCGGACACGCTGATGCTGGCCACCTGGTTCAGCGGGGTGTCGGTGCCGTAGGCCTTGACCTTGATGCCGTCCAGCAGCGCCGGGGAGGCACGGCCGGTACGGATGGTGGTGAGGGTGTGGCGCAGAGCGTCGAGGCTCTTTGCCATGCGCGTCTGCGCCGTGGTTTTGATGTCGTTGATCATCGCCCGAATCCTTGATGGTGCTGGAACCGGGCGATTATAGGCGAAGACCCCCCTCCATCGGACCGGAACCGTGGAAGGTCAGTGTGCGTCGCGGCCGTGGACGAGGGTGCCGATGTTCTCGCCGTGCAGGATCTTGAGCAGTTCGCCCGGCTGGCCCATGTCGAACACGCGCAGCGGCAGGTCGCTGTCGCGGGCCAGGGCGAAGGCGGCGGTGTCCATCACTTCCAGGCCCTGGCTGATGACCTGGTCGTAGCTTAGGGTGTCGTAGCGGACCGCGTCGGCGTGCTTGTTCGGGTCCTTGTCGTAGACCCCGTCGACCTTGGTGGCCTTGAGCAGCAGGTCCGCGCCGATCTCGATGGCGCGCAGCGCGGCACCGGAGTCGGTGGTGAAGAACGGGCTGCCGACGCCGGCGGCGAAGATCACCAGGCGGCCCTTTTCCAGGTGGCGGATGGCGCGGCGGCGGATGTAGTCCTCGCACACGTCGTTGATCTTGATCGCGCTCATCACACGCGCCTTGGCGCCGAGCTTCTCCAGCGCGTCCTGCATGGCCAGCGCGTTGATGACCGTGGCCAGCATGCCCATCTGGTCGCCGGTGACTCGGTCCATGCCGCCGGCGGCCAGGCCGGCGCCGCGGAAGATGTTGCCGCCGCCGATCACCAGCGCCACTTCGGCACCGGCCTGCTGGGCTTCGATGACCTCACGCGCCAGGCGGTTGATGATCTTGGGGTCGATGCCGTAGTCCTCATCTCCCATCAGCGCCTCCCCGGAGAGTTTCAGAAGGATGCGTTGGTAGGCGAGTTTGGACATGACGACCTCTGGTGGCTGGAAAACGCGGGAATTCTAACGGAACCCGGGTCGTACAGTCAGAGCTTTGTTGCAGTGCGGCGACAATTCGCGGGAATTGCCGCCCGCCGGTTCAGCAGGCGGACGGTTGCGACACCGGGGACGGTGCGCGGGCGATGACCCGGTTGCGCCCCAGGTTCTTGGAGCGGTAGAGCACGTCGTCGGCGGCCTGGAGCAGGCCGCGGGTGTCGCTGAAGCGCTCGTAGGCGCCGTGGGTGGCCACCCCGGCGGAGAAGGTGACATACAGCGGCGCCTCGTTGACGATGGCCATCGGGGTCTGGGTGATGACCTGCAGCACGCGGCGGATCACTTCCACCGCGATCTGCTCGTTCGCGCCCGGGAACAGCACCACGAACTCCTCGCCGCCGAAGCGGGCGACGGTGTCGGTGCCGCGCAGCTGGCCCTGCAGCCGGCTGGCGAAGGCCTGCAGCACCTGGTCGCCGACCAGGTGGCCGTGCTGGTCGTTGATCTTCTTGAAGTCGTCCAGGTCGATGAAGGCCACCGACAGCGGCCGGGCGGCGGCGCTGGCGCGGGTGAACTCCTGTTCCAGCACGACCTCCAGCTGGCGCCGGTTGAGCACGCCGGTCAGGGCATCCAGGTGGGCCTGTTCGGACAGGCGCCGGGCCTGGGCCTCGAAATCGTCGGCGCGGCGGTGCGAGGCGCTGGCGTCCTGCAGTTCGCGCAGGTTGCGCAAGGCCATCAGCTCACTGGCGTGGTCGAGCAGGTAGGTGATGCGTGCCGGCGAGGGGACCGGGATGTCGAACAGTGCGCTGATCTCCGGCAGCATCTGGCTCATCTGCTGCAGGACCTGCTCGAACTGGGCGCTGTCCAGGCCCAGCTGGGTGTGGACCAGGTTCAGTGCGTGGGCACGGGCCGCGTCGACGTCGTCGGCCAGCCACATCTCGGCCAGCGCGCCGGACAGCGCCACGCAGCGTTCGAACGGGTCGGCCGGTTCGGCCGGGGGTTCGCTGTGCGCGATGGCGTGGGTGAGGTAGTGGGGCAGGCCCCACATCTCGACCAGCCGCGCACCAATATCGGCGTGGGTGCAGTCGAACAGGGCGCGCTCGTGGTCGAGCAGGCCGTCGTTGCTGGTGGCATCGGCCAGGATGGCCGGGTAGCTGTCGGCCCGGACCTGCAGCAGGGCCAGGATGCCGATGTCCTGCAGCAGCCCGGCCAGCATCAGTTCCTCGAGGCGGCGCACGCCGATGGCCAGGCCCAGGTAGCGGGCGCCCAGTGCGCTGAGGATGCCGCGGCGCCAGACCGCCTCATGCAGTTGCGCGTTGCGTGCGTCGTCCTCCAGGGCCCGCGAGAGACTGAAACCCAGTGCGAGCTGCAGGGTGGCGTTGAGGCCGAGCATGGTCAGCGCCTGGCCGAGGTTCTCGATGCGGCGGCGGCTGGCGTAGAGCGGGGAGTTGGCGATGCGCATCATGCGCGCGCTCAGGCCCATATCCAGTGCAATGACATCGGCCGCGGTGGCGATATCGGTCTCCGGATCCTGCGCCAGCTCGATCAGGCGGACGGCGATGGCAGGCGGCGAGGGCAGGTTGCGGCAGAGGGACAGTGCAGCGTTGAGCTCGGGCGACATGACAGGCAGGCAGGAGGCAATCCCTCAAAGCATACAGACACCCCCCGAATATGAAAGGGGCGTCATGGTTTTGCATGAAAGTGGTTGCACTTCCCGCGTGCTTCGGTTTGCGGAAAAACAAAGAAGCCGCGGAGGTCCGCGGCTTCTTCGGGTGTTGCGGGCTCAGGCAGGGATCAGACCTGCATGGCCTTGGCAACTTCGGCGGCGTAGTCTTCCACCACCTTCTCGATGCCTTCGCCGACCATCAGGCGCTGGAAGCCGACGACGTCGCCACCGGCGGCCTTGACGGCCTGCTCGACGGTCTTGTCGCTGTCCAGCACGTAAGCCTGGCCGTACAGGGTCACTTCGCTGATGATCTTGTTGATCTTGCCGCTGATGATCTTTTCCAGGATTTCGGCCGGCTTGGCCTTGTCCTTGTCGGTCATCTTGGCCAGCTCGATTTCCTTTTCCTTGGCAACGAACTCGGCCGGCACGTCGGCGGCCTTGTTGTGCGGCGGGTTCATCGCGGCCACGTGCATGGCCAGGCCGTTGGCCAGCTCGGCGTTGCCGCCGGCCAGGTCGACCAGCACGCCGATCTTGCCGTTGGAGTGCACGTAGGCGCCCACGGTGTTGTTGCCGTCAACCTTGACCAGGCGGCGGATCTGGATGTTCTCGCCCAGCTTCTGGATGGCGGTGGCGCGGGTTTCCTCGACGGTCTCGCCGGTCGGCAGCTTGGCCGACTTCAGGGCTTCCACGTCGGCGGCGCCGGAGGCCAGGGCGGCCAGGGCGACGGAGTCAACGAATGCCTTGAAGTTGACGTCGTTGGCGACGAAGTCGGTTTCCGAGTTCACTTCGACCAGCACGGCCTTGCCGCCGTCGACGGCGACGCCAATGCGGCCTTCGGCGGTGACGCGGTCAGCCTTCTTGTCGGCCTTGGCGGCGCCGGACTTGCGCAGGGCCTCGGCAGCGGCGTCGATGTCGCCGTTGGTTTCGGACAGAGCCTTCTTGCACTCCATCATGCCGGCGCCGGTGCGCTCACGCAGTTCCTTGACCAGGGAAGCAGTGATTTCCATGGAATTTCCTCACGAATAGAAAGGGGCAGGCCGGCAATGGTCGCCGGCCGTTGTTACGTGGCCCTGTCAGAAGCCGGCGCGCTGGGCTGCCGGTACAGGGAGAGCGGGCGCAGGGGCTGCGCCCGCCGGGTGCATCAGGCCGAAGCCTCGTCGCCCTTCTTGGCGCCCTTCTTGGCCGGAGCGCGGCGAGCCGGCTTGGCTTCTTCGCCGGCGTCGGCGTCGGCGAACTCTTCCTCGCGCACCGAGGCGGCGTTCGGAGCAGCGGCCTTGCCTTCCAGCACGGCGTCAGCGGCGGCGCGGGCGTACAGCTGCACGGCGCGGATGGCGTCGTCGTTGCCCGGGATGGCGTAGTCCACCAGTTCCGGGTTGTAGTTGGTGTCGACCACGGCGATCACCGGGATGCCGAGCTTCTTGGCTTCCTTGATGGCGATGTCTTCGTGACCGATGTCGATGACGAAGATGGCGTCCGGCAGGCGGTTCATTTCCTTGATGCCGCCCAGCGAAGCTTCCAGCTTGTCGCGCTCGCGGCGCAGGCCCAGCACTTCGTGCTTGACCAGCTTGTCGAAGGTGCCGTCGGTTTCACCGGCTTCCAGTTCCTTCAGGCGGGCAACGGACTGCTTCACGGTGCGGAAGTTGGTCAGGGTGCCGCCCAGCCAACGCTGGTTCATGAACGGCATGCCGCAACGCTCGGCTTCTTCCTTGATGGCATCGCGTGCGCTGCGCTTGGTGCCCAGGAACAGGATGGTGCCGCGCTTCTGGGCAACGGACGAGATGAAGTTCATCGCATCGTTGAACAGCGGGACGGTCTTTTCCAGGTTGATGATGTGGATCTTGCCGCGGGCGCCGAAGATGTACGGAGCCATCTTGGGGTTCCAGTAGCGGGTCTGGTGGCCGAAGTGGACGCCGGCTTCCAGCATCTGACGCATGGTGATCTGGGGCATTGCAAAAACTCCTGACGGGGAACCGGCTGCCGGGTAAAAGGGAGGGCAGTCCGCATTGAAGCGGTAGGTTCCGGGGTTGGGCTTCCCCGACGCCTCCGTGGCCGAACCCTGACTGGCAAGGCACCCCGGCACGGATGGGGGCGAAGGGTGTGGATTCACCGATGACGCACGGCGTGGGCGGCATTTGGCAGGGCAGGGCCCGGCAAAGCCCGCGAAGTATAGCGGCAGCGGGTGTCGGCCGCAAATTGCCAGACCCGGCGGCGCCCGGGGGCAGGCAGACGGGCGGATCAGTAGGTCAGGGTCACGGTCACGGTGTCCGTGTAGCTGCCGGCGCGGGTGCCGGGTTGGGCGGGGATGCGGCCATAGACGGTCAGGATGCTCGGGTTCTCACTGCCGGTACCCGCAACGCCGGAGGCCGGCGAGCTGCCCCAGCGTTCCAGCCGGTTTGCATCCCGGTACAACTCGTAGGTGATGCGGTTGCCTGCCGATGCCATGCGCCGGGTGCTGCCGTTGGCATTGGCGCCATCGTTCAGCGTGACGTTCCATGGTGCGCCGATCGGGCATTGCAGGCTGATCGTGGAGGTCTGTTCGCGGGGGCTGGCCAGGCCGTCGCTGCGGCCGAAATCCATGTCGCTGGCAGCGTTGATGCGACAGCTGTTGGTGTAGAGGGCATTTACCCCCGCCCAGGTGAAATTGGCCTGGCCGGCACCGCCACCGGCACCGGCCGCCCCGTTGCGGCAATCGTCCACGCTTGGGGTGAGCACGTAGCCGTAGCTGTAGCGGACCACGGAGGCGCCGGGAGTGCCCAGATATGGGAAGGTGGCCGGCAGGTTCTGCCCCGCGGGTACGCGGCCATACAGGGGGATGCTGAGCTGGCGCGACTGGCGGACGCCCACATCGAAGCTGAGGCTGTAGACGGGATAGGCGCTCCCCAGAGGGCCGACCAGTTGGGTGCGTGCCGGATCCGCATACAGGTCGTAATTCATGAAGGCGCCGTTGCCATTGCTCATGCGCCGGGGGGCGATGCCAGCGGGCGTGCCTTCACCGACGAACACGCAGACGCTGAACTGCGCGGGCAGGATCGACCATAGATCGGCGGGCCCTTGGCAGGTAAGTTGCAGGGTGGTTTGCGCGTCACTTCTGCCTGCCGAGGTGACGGTGCCGAAATTCAGCTGTAACGGACCGGTGACCGAGCAGCTCTGGGCAGGGACCGATAGCGGGAGACTGGCCAACAGGAAAGCAGGCAACCGTACCGTCCGGCCTGGCGACCGGCGGGATGCCCGGCGATGCCAGCGGCTCATCGGCATATCACGTCGGCAAGTTCGAAGTGGCCTTCGCGGGCCGGGACAACCGGCAGCGCGGCGTGGCACGCGGCATCGCCGCCATCGAAATGGAGGCGTGCCTGTGCGGGGGGATCCTGCACATAGACCTTGCCTTCGTGACCCACGCTGAGCGCAATGGGCGCACTGCCCTCGGCTTGCAGGATGATGTGGCTGCCGGCCGGCAGCCATTGGCCGTGGCGGTCACGGATGCCGAATTGCAGGGACAGGGTGCGGCGCATCGCGAAACTCACCTTGGCCCCGCTGCGGGAGGCGGGGACGACATCAATGCGGGTCGCCTTGATCAGCATGTCCGCCGGCAGTTGTTGGGGGTCGATCGAGAGCTGGTTGTGCTGCCAGGCGTTCAGCGGCGTGACCAGCAGATAGCCGCGGGCGTCGGTGGTCCCGACCATGCGGTTCTCCAGGTGTATCGGCACATGGCCGATGCCATCGGTGGAGACCAGGGCGAAAGCATCGTCGACCCGTCGTAGCGCTTGCAGGTATCCGCCCAGCCAGACCACGCCGCCGCTGGCGCTGGCATAAAGCAGGGTCGAGTGGGCACCGCTGCTGTCGGTGCGCTCCAGGCCGGCGCTCCATTGCCCGTACTCGCCGAGTCGGGTGACTTCGGCGCGCGCGCTGCGGTAGTTGCCCTCGCTGGCCTGGGCGTGCCATCCCCAGCCGCCCAGGTCGCTGGAAACACCACGACCGGCTTCCATGGACACGCTGTTACCGTCCAGGCCATGGCGGGCCGAGGCGGCGATGCTGGTGTGGCGGTCGAGGGGCAGTGACCAATACAGGAAGGCGCTGTCGCTGCGGCTGCCTCCCAGGTTGCGGTTGTAGCTCAGGCTCAACAACGCGTTGCCGCTGGAGCTGCGGGACCAGTTGAAGCTGGCGTAGCGGCTCGGATCGACGCCGGGCAGCCGTTGGGACACGTAACTCAGTCCGAACTGGCCGAAGCGGGTGCTGAAGCCGGCATACGCCTGGTCAGTCCGGCGCGGCAGCGTCGCCTGCTCAAGAACCGCCGGGACATCGCGAAAGCCTTGGCTGCGGCGCAGCGTGCTGGCGGCCAGGGAGAGCCATGAAGAAACCCATTGATAGCCCAGTCCGTACTGGCTTCCCTGGCGTGGGCCGGCCTGGCTGGCTGCCAGCGAGGCGCTGAGCACGCCGCCACGTTGGCCCAGCAGCATCTGCATGCCGGCACCGGCCTGGACGATTCCCGCACTGGCCTCGGCGTGGGCTTCCACCGTGAGCCATTCTTCCAGGCCGCGGCGCGTGCTGGCACTGGCCACCGGTTTGTTGCCGTAGACGAACGAGCGCCGGCCATAGTCACGGCGCAACGTGCCGAGTTCCAGCGACCAGTCGGACAGCCCTGCCTGCAGCAGGCGCGGGCTGGCGTACAGCGCGAAGTCCATGGTCCGGCGTTGGCCATTGATGTCGGTGACCACCAGTTGTGCTTGGCCTGCGCCGTTGATCGAAGGTGCGGCGTCGAGTTGGAAGCCTCCAGGCAGCACCTGCTGGCTGGACTGGCGAATGCCATCGATGTACAGGTCGACGGTGGACGGCAGCACGGCCTCGCCCGCGAAGGACGCCAAGGGCGTGGTGACCCGGTACGGCTGCAAGGCGAAATTTCGCGACAGGCGGATGCCGCCGATGCGCGTGGCGCGCGACCAGTCGAGCGCGCCGCTGAGGGTGTCGCCGATGCTCAACGTGAGCATGGTGTCGGGGAGGTCCAGTTGCCAGCGGCTGTCCAGGCGCGTGGTACGGATACCGGTGCCGGCGCTGCCGGTGTGGAGTTCACTGGACATCGTAGTGCTCCACTGGCCGGGCCCCATGCCGAACAGGAGCAGTTCGTTGTACGCGTTGTAGTTGCCTGTGCCCGCAAAGCGCTGTCCGTACAGGTCGTAGTTGAGCAGGACACCGGGGCTGCGTTGGCCGGGATCGGGGCCGAGCATGGGCCGCCGCGCCAAGTCAATGTGCGTGAGTGGGCGCTCGAGCATCTGCACTGGCACGAGCAGGTCCAACTGCTGGAGTGAGGCGTCGAAATCGACGCGGACGCCGGCCAGCGCATGCAGGGCGATCAGTCCCGTTGCATCGGCTGCGGCGGGCGGACGCAGGCCCAGTTCGCGCAGGGTGGATGGACTGGCCAGCAGCACGCCATCACGGGTGATGAAGCGGGCCAGCCGGGTATTCGGTTCGTGGTTGATCCGGGTTTCGAGAAACAATACCTGCCCGGCCGGAGCCGTTTGGCCGGCGGGAGTAGCGGTGGCGCCATCCACAGGGGCGTTCACGGACATGGCTTTGCCGGCGGACATGGCGAGCGCGACGCTAACGATCGGTGCCGGCCAGCGGTAGGGCCTGCGCGCTGGTGTCGTCGTTGAGCTTGGCGTGGAGGGTGCCATGGGCAGCAAGGGCCTCGGGCAGGGAAAGGGTCCATCGCATCTGCTGTCCGGCAAGCACGTAACCCAGCAGTCCCGGGGTGATGTCGACGCGGCGTCCGTCGGCCGACAGCCACGACACCTGACTGATGCGGATGCGGCCGGTGCCGTTGTTGTGCAGGGTCAGGCTGGCGCTGCGGCCCTGTGCCCGCCAACTGCCCTGCAGCAGGCCGATGTCGGTGTTGGCGGCCTTGCCAGCCGGTGGCTGCGGTGCCCGTGTGCCGGCCGGTAGTACGAACACCGGGATCGAATGCCTCAGCAGGAACTGCAACCCACCCGCCGAAGTGGGGGCTGCCGGCTCAGGTAGTTCGTCGACAATCAGCCGGAAAGCCTGCTCGCGGGCCGATGGGGGCACCTGTTCGCGCACGATGCGTACCAGTTGGCGTTGCCCGGGGGCGATCTCGCTCATCGGTGGGCTGGCCACCAGGGCGTTGCTGGGGAGCAGTTGCTCCTGGCCATCTGCCTGCTGCCACTGGTGAATGCGCACCTGCGCGCGCAGCGGTTGCGTGCCGTTGTTGCTCAGCCACAGGATCTGCGCGGGCTGGGTGTGTTCGAACTCCAGCAGGATGGGTTCAACCTGCAGGTTTCCGGCGCCAGCATGGCCGGCGGCCCCCACGAAAGCCAGGATCGCAGCGCTGAACCGTCGCCGGCGGTTGCCTGTCAATCGTCCAAGCGGCGGGTTGCACATGGCTGCCCGCCGTTCAGTAGGTGACTGTGGCGACCACGGTATCCACATAGCTGCCGGCCGCGGCATTGGTGGAAGGCACCCGGCCGAACACCGGGATCAGCTGATCGGTGGCAGTGCCGGTGCCGGCCAGCGTATTGCTGCCCAGTACATCGCCCCAGACGTCCTGGCGGCCGGCATCGCGGTACAGGCCATAGGCCACGTACTGGTTGTTGGCGTCGGCCATGCGTCGGTTGTCACCCGCGGCGGTGGGGCTGCTGGCGTTGGTGCCGGCATTCAGGCCGATGGCATAGGGCGTGCCCAGCGTGCAGTTCACCTGCAGGGTGCCCTGTGCATCGACCGGTGTGCCGGTGGAGCGCGCATGGCTGGAAAAATCGATGTCGCTGGCACTCACCGATTGGATGAGGCACGACTCGGTGATCACGATCCGTACCTGGAACTGGGTCGTGGCGGTGGCTGTCTGCGCGTGGCTGGAGAAACTGGCGAGGGCAAGCGCGCTCGCGACCAGGAATGCATTGAAAGTGTCGATGACCGTCTCCTTGCAGGTTGGGCCGCCGCAGCGCCGCTGGATTCACCGATTGGGCGCGCGTCAGGGCTGGAGTCCGCGATCGAATTGGAATGCGCGGCAGGCACCATCGATGATGTGCCGCGCCGTGGCCGCAGGGAAGCGAGGGGGGCTGCCGATACAAAAGCCGAGCAATATCAATGCCGGCATGGATCGTGTGCGTACCATTTCGGGGTACAGCCAGGTGACGGTCCACTCATTCCTGCCTGCCGAGTGGAGCACGTTCGGGAAAGATGGCGCGGCAGTTTCAGAAGGTGAGCGTGACCGTGATGGTGTCGCGGTAGCTGCCTGGTGAGGCGGCGGGGTCGCTGAAGACACGGCCATGGACCGTCAGTGATTGTTCGACATTGGTGCCGATGCCACTGACCCCGGTGGCCCGGGTATTGCCCCAGCGTTCGAGCAGCGCGGGGTCCCGGTACAACTCGTAGCCGAGGCGCTTGCCGCCGGCGTTCATGAAGCGACGGCCCGCCTGGGCGTAGGCGCCATCGTTCAGGGTGACGTGCCATGCGGTATTGGCCGGGCACTTGAATCGGATGGCCGAGGTCTGCTCCAGCGCGGCAGCCAAGCCGCCGGCCGTGCCGAAATCCATGTCGGTGGCGGTGGAGATCCTGCAGGTGTTGGCGACGCGTGCGTGGATCCCGCTCCAGGTGAAGTTGGCGATGCCGGCACCGCCAAAGTGGCCTGGCGTCCCGGCGCGGCACTCGCTTTCCGTCGGGGTGTAAACGTAGCCGTAGCTGTACCGCACCATCGAATTGGTTGGCAGCCCTTTGTAGGCCGAGGTGGCGGGCAGGTTCTGTCCTGCCCGTACCCGGCCATGGATGGGAAAGTCGTGGTAATAGGTGGCTCGCGGGGCGACGCCGAAGGTGGCGCTGTGCAGGGGATGGTTGGATCCCGGTGTGCCGATCATCAGCGTCCGGCTGGAATCGGAGTAAAGGTCGTAGTTCATGTAGGCATCCGTGCCGTTGTACATCCGCCGTGGTGCGATGCCGGCAGGCGAGCCTTCGCCGATGAACAGGCAGACCCGGAACAGGGCGGTGCTGATCAAGGTGTTGGTGCCACCACTGCATTCCACGCGAAGGTAAGCGCTGGCATCGCGCGCACCGGTGCCGGAGACGGTGCCGAAGTCCAGGGATGCCTGCTGGCGGACAGTGCACACCGGGTAGGCAGCAAACGACAGGCTGGGCGCCAACAGGATGGCCAGGGACACCAGCACCCGCGTTGACCATGCGTGGGCGTGGCCTCTGGAATGGATGTACATCAGGGGGCCGGGACGGCGCAGGGGAGTGCAGGAATGGCTCATTGGCAGACCACATCGGCCAGGTTGATGCGCCCTTCGCGCAAAGGGGCTTCGGGCACGGCGGCGCTGCAGGCGTCGCTGTCGGAACGGAAGTACAGGTGCGCCAGCGGGGGCGGATCGAGCAGGTAGACCTTGCCTTCGTGGCCCACCAGCGTAGTGGCCGATGGGGCGCCGGGTGCCTTGAGGGTGAGGCGGCTGCCGGCCGGCAACCATTGGCCGGCCCGGTCGCGCACGCCGAACTGGATGGCCAGGGTGCGGCGCATCGCAAACGCCACCTGGATCGCGCTGCGTGTTTCCGGTACGGCGTCATGCCGGACGGTCTCCAGCAGCATGTCGGCCGGAAGGTCCAGCGGGTCGATGGACAGCTGGTTGCGTTGCCAGGCAGTGAGATGCGGAATCAACAGCTGTCCATGCCTGTTGGTGACGCCGACGGTGCGGTTCTCCAGTTGCACCGGGACACCGGCCACGCCGCTGGTGGATACCAGTGCGAAGGCATCATCGACACGTGGCAGGGCGTGCAGGCGCCCGCCCAGCCAGGCGATTCCGCCGTTGGCACCGGCGTAGAGCAGCGGGCTGTTGCCGCTGCGGTTGTCGTGGTCCAGGCCGGCCGTCCATTGGCCATGGTTGCCGTGCTGACTGATTTCCCCGCGCGCGCCATAGCGGTGATTGCCCGCGCTGGTCTGCGCGCGCCAGCCCAGTTCGCCCTGCCCGCGGCTGGCGCTGCGATGGGCTTCCACGGACAGGCTGTTGCCGCCGCGGTCATGGCCGATGGACGCGGCCGTGGCGATGTGCCGGTCCAGGGGCATCGACCAGTACAGAAACGCGCTCTCGCCGCGGTGGTCGGTGAGGTCGCGGTTGATGTTGAGGTTGAGCAGCGCACCGCCGGGGGATGTCAGGGACCAGTTCAGTCCTGCATGGCGGTTGCGCGAGGTATCCGGGTACTGCTGCATCACATAACTCAGGCCCAGCTGTCCGGCCGGGGTGCTGATGCCGAGGGAGGCCTGTTCGGTCCGGCGCGGCAGGGTGGCGCCCTCATGCACGGCGGCCACGTCGCGATAGTCCGCGCTGCGGCGCAACGTGCTGGCCGCGGCGGCAAGCCGCGGTGACGTCCATTGGTAGCCCAGCCCCCGTTGCTGGCCCGTCCTGGCACCGGCGCGACTGCTCGCCCACGAGCCGCTGACTACCCCGCCACGCTGGCCAAGCAGCAGGACCGCGCCGGCTCCGGTCTGGCCGATGCCGTGACTTCCCTCGACATGGGTCTGCAGGGTCAGGTGCTTGTTCATGCCATGGCGAAGGCTGGCGCTGGCCAGGGCGACGTCGCCGTAACGGAAGGAGCGCTGGCCGTACTCGCGTCGGATTACCCCTCCCTCCAGCGACCAGTCCGACAGCCCCGCCTGCAGCAGGCGGGGGCTGCCATACAGGCTGAAGTCCAGCGCGCGACGTTGTCCGTTGATATCGGTGATGACCAGCTGCGCATGGCCCGTGCCGTTGAGCGAAGGGCTGCCATCCAGCTGGAAGCGGCCGGGGAGCAGGGAATGGGTGGATTGCCGGATGCCGTCGATGTACAGGTCGACCGTGGAGGGCAACACCGCCTCGCCGGAGAATGCGGCCGGGGGAGTGGTGATGCGGTAAGGCTGCAGGGCGAAGTTGCGCGATAGTCGAATGCCGCCGATACGCGTCGCGCGTGACCATTCCAGCGCACTGGTGGTGGTGTCGCCCACGGTCAGGGTGATCATGGATTCGGGGAGATCCAGCTGCCAGCGGCTGTCCAGGCGCGTGTTGCGGGCGCGGACGTCCGCCTTGGCGGGCCCGGCATGCAGGCGGCTGCGCATCGTGTTGCTCCAGACGCCACGGCCCACCCCGAACAGGCGCAGTTCGTTGAAGCTGCTGAGGTTGCTTCCCTCGCCGGAGCGCTGGCCGTACAGGTCGTAGTTGAGCACCGCACCGGGCACGCGTTGGCGTGCATCGCGCGGCGCAGCTTCGGTGAGGGTCAGGTCGATATGCGTCACCGGGCGGTCGAGCATCTCCACCGGCGCCAGCAGGTCGAGGCGTTGCCGTGGTGCGTCGTATTGCACGCTGAGCCCCGCCAGCGAGGGCAGTTCGACCAGGTGCCGGGTGGCAGCGCCGGCCGGCAGTCGGAGCCCCAGTTTCCACAGGGTGGCCGGGCTGGCCAACAGCACATCACCGCGTCGTACGAAGCGTGCCAGCTTGCCGGTGGCGGCCTCGTTGACGCGGGTGTCCAGGTAAAGCACGTGCTCGTCGACCGCGATATCCGTCGCATCACTGGCAGGTGCGTCGGCCAGGGCCAGCCCGGTGACCGCGGCGGCAACGGCCTGCCGAAGCCTACTGGCCGGCAGCGATCTGCGGCAGTGCTTGTGGGTCGGTGTCGTCATTGAGTCTTGCGTGAAGCGTGCCGTTGCCGTGCAGGGGCGAAGGCAGGGGCAGTGTCCAGCGCACGCCGGCACCCGGCAGCACGTAGCCCAACAGGCCCGGAGACAACTCGATGTCCGGGCCCGTGGGCGTCACCCAGCGCAGCTGGCTGATGCGGATGCGTTGTGTGCCGTGGTTGTGCAGCACCAGGGAGAGGTTGCCGCGTTCCTTCGTCCAGTGGCCCTGCAGGTGGTGTGCGTCCGTTGGCAGGCGGCCGCCGCTGCGCTCCAGTTGGGGCACTGCACCGGGCGGCAGTACGAACACGGGGATGGAATAACGCAGCAGGAACTGCAGGCCAGGGACGGGGGTATCCGCGTCGCCGGGCAACTCGTCGACGATCAGTCGGAACGCTTTCTCTAGGTCATTGATGCCGGGCTCGGCCTGTACCAGCCGGACCAATTGGCTGTGGCCCGCCGCGATCTCGATCAGTGGCGGGCTGGCGAGCAGGGCGTCGGAGGGCTGCAACACGTCCTGCTGACCCGCTTGTGTCCACTGCTGGACGCGGATCTGCGCGCGCAGCGGGTGCTGCCCGGTGTTGGCCAGCCAGAGCGTCTGCGAGTGCTGGCCATGGGCAAACTCCAGCAGGATCGGGGCGACCTGCAGGTTGCCGGCATGTGTGCTGCCCGCGGCGATCAGCAGCAACGCAAATGCGGCGGTGGCGAGCCCGCGCAGGCTCGCCACCCGCGACGCGGGCGGGTGGCGTGGGGACATGAGGGCCCGCTCAGTACATGACGGTGGCAGTGACCGTGTCCACATAGGTGCCGGCGGGGGCGTCGGTACCCGGGACGCGCCCATACACCGGAATGGACTGGGTGGCCGCGGTGCCCGTGCCGGCCAGGGTGTTGGTGTTGCTCACATCGCCCCAGAAGTCGGTGCGCGCTGCGTCACGGTACAGGCCGTACCGGACGTAGCGGTTGTCGGCGCTGACCATCCTGCGGTTGTCGGCCGATGCCGTGGGGCTGGTCGGGTTGAGGCCGGCATTCATGGCGATCTGGTAGGGCGTGCCCTTGGTGCAGTTGAGCTGCAGGGCGCCCTGCTTGTCGATCGGGGTGGCGTCGGTGGAGCGCGCGCGGGTGCCGAAGTCGATGTCCGTGGCGCTGATGGTGTGCACATCGCAGGACTCGGTGATGACGATCTTGACCTGGAACTGGGCGGTATCCGTGGCGGCGAGGGCGGCGCTGGGCAGGGAGGCGGCCAACAGGCCGGCGAACAGATGAGCGGTACGAGCGTTCATTGGGATCCTTGCGCGGGGGGAGTGGGGCACCGGCTGCCGCGTTGGCGAGCCCTTGCAGCAAGGCAGGAATGTGGGAGCAGGTGCGGGATCCAGTGTGCTGTCTGGCCGCCGGGCCAAAGGATGAGATATGGCCGGATCCGGGGTTTTTGTGATGTTTGTCGGCCAAATTGCCGCCAATTCGACAGGGCTGCTGTCAGCAGGGCCTTTGCGGCAATCGGGGGCGGCCGGTCCGGTCGGCCGCCGGGGCACCTAAACGTTTAATAATGTGAAAGGTTCAGCGATCTCCCCAAATGCGCGATAATCCGCCGATGGCAATCCAACTGAAAACCCCTGAAGAAATCGAGAAGATGCGCATCGCCGGCCGCCTGGCTGCCGAGGTGCTCGACATCATTGGTCCGCACGTCAAGCCCGGTGTCACCACCGAGGAACTGGACCGCATCTGCCACGATCACATCATCAACGTGCAGGGTGCGATCCCGGCCAACGTGGGCTACCGCGGGTTCCCCAAGACCGTCTGCACCTCGGTCAACAACGTCATCTGCCATGGCATCCCGAGCGAAGCCAAGGTGTTGAAGGACGGCGACATCGTCAACATCGACGTGACCGTCATCAAGGACGGTTGGCATGGTGATACCAGCCGCATGTACTACGTCGGCACCCCGTCGGTGATGGCCAAGCGCCTGGTGGAGACCACCCGGGAAGCCATGTGGCGCGGCATCCGTGCGGTCAAGCCGGGCGCGACGCTGGGCGACGTGGGCCACGCCATCCAGGAATACGCCGAATCCGAACGCTTCAGCGTGGTGCGCGAGTACTGCGGGCATGGCATCGGCAAGGTCTACCACGACGAGCCGCAGGTGCTGCATTACGGCCGTCCGGGCCAGGGCCTGGTGCTCAAGCCGGGCATGACCTTCACCATCGAGCCGATGATCAATGAAGGCACCCGCTACACCAAGGTACTGCCCGACGGCTGGACCGTGGTGACCAAGGACCGCAAGCTGTCGGCCCAGTGGGAGCACATGATCGCGGTGACTGAAGACGGCGTGGAAGTGCTGACGCTGTCGCCAGCCGAATCCGCGCAGGCATGAGCCAACTGCCGGCGGGTCAGGTCGATTCCGTACCGGACGCGCCGGCAGATCCTGCCGGTGATGCGCAGTGGGCCGCGCAGGCGCGGCAATCACTGGCGCATACCGATGCGCGGTTGTGCAAACGCTTCGAGCAGGGCGACACCGTCGAACGCCTGATCGGGCTGCGCGCGCGCGCGGCCGACCTGCTGATCCGCCAGGCCTGGCAGCGCTGCATCGGCGATGCAGCGTTGTCCCTGTTCGCGGTCGGCGGTTACGGGCGGGGGGAGTTGTTCCCGCGCTCGGACATCGACCTGCTGGTGCTGGGCGAGGTGCCGGCCCAACAGGCGCATGAGGCGGACCTGGCGCGCCTGTTTGCGCTGCTGTGGGACGCCGGCCTGCCGGCCAGCCATGCAGTGCGCTCGGCCGAGGAGTGCACCTGGGCCGCCGCGGACCAGACCGTGCTGACCGCGTTGATCGAGGCACGCCCGTTGTGCGCCGGCAACGCCGCGCAGCAGGCGCTGGCGCGCGCGGTCGCCCCCGGGCTGGTCTGGCCGGCGCGCGAATTCTTCCTGGCCAAGCGCGAGGAACTGCAGTGGCGGCACCAGCGCTTTGGCGACACCGCCGACAACCTGGAGCCGGATATCAAGGACGGCCCGGGCGGGTTGCGCGACCTCAACACGCTGGGTTGGATGGCGCTGCGCGCGTTCGGCGTGAGCAACATCGACGCGCTGGTGGGCCTGGGCCACCTGGGCCTGGACGAGGCCGCTGCCCTCAAGCGCGAGCGGCTGGTGCTGGCGCGGTTGCGCTTCGGCCTGCACCTGGTCGCCCAGCGTGCCGAGGAACGGCTGCGCTTCGATCACCAGAAGACGCTCGCCGCGCGCATGGGGTTCGTCGATGACGCCGAAAGCCTGGGCGTGGAAAAGATGATGCAGGGCTTCTATCGCAGCGCCGCGGTGATCCGTCGCATCAGCGACCGCCTGCTGCAGCGCTTCGAGGAACAGTTCGACGGCGAGGCGAGCCCGGAGCCGGTGGGCGATGGTTTCTCGCTGCGCCGCGGTTACCTGTCCGCCGACGACCCCGCCTGGCCGCACGGCGACATCCGCAGCCTGTTCGCGTTGTTTGCCTGCTGGGCACGCACCCCGGACGTACGTGGCCTGCATTCGATGACCGCGCGTGGCCTGGCCGAGATGCTGGACGAGATCCCCGCGTACACCGAGGTGGACGTGGCGGTGCGCGACCAGTTCATGGCGCTGCTGCGCGGCCCCCGCGCGGTCGACACGCTGGCTCGGATGGCACGCCTGGGCGTGCTCGGCCAGTGGATCCCGGCGTTCGCGCAGGTGTCCGGGCGCATGCAGTTCGACCTGTTCCACGTCTACACGGTGGACCAGCACACCTTGATGGTGCTGCGGAACATCGGTCTGTTCGCTTCCGGGCGCGCGGATGAGCGCTTCTCCATCGCCCATGAAGTCTGGCCGCGCCTGCGCAAGCCCGAGTTGCTGCTGCTGGCCGGCCTGTTCCACGACATCGCCAAGGGCCGCGGCGGCGACCATTCCGAGCTGGGAGCGGTGGATGCACGCGGGTTCTGCGCCGCACATGAGCTCAGCGCCTCCGACACCGAACTGGTGGCGTGGCTGGTGGAACAGCACCTGCGCATGTCGGTGACCGCGCAGAAGCAGGACATCACCGACCCGGACGTCATCCAGCGGTTTGCCGCGTTGGTGGGCGACCGCGACCGGCTGGATTACCTGTACCTGCTGACCTGTGCCGATATCGCCGGCACCAGCCCCAAGTTGTGGAATGCCTGGAAGGACCGCCTGTTGGCCGACCTGTACTTCGCCACCCGCCGCGCGTTGCGCGAAGGTGGCGAGCACACCTTGCCCGAAGCCGAGCGCGTGCAGGAAGCACGTGACAACGTGCGCGAGCAGATGCGGCTGCTTGGCCATGCCGACGCGGTGATCGACCGCCAGTTCGCGGCGATGCCGGACGAGAGCTTCCTGCGCTTCCGTCCCGAACAGCTGGTGTGGCAGGCAGCCTCGCTGGTGGAGGTGCGCAAGGGCGGCACGCTGGTGAAGGTGCGCCGCATCACCCCGGAGAGCGATGCACTGGAAGTGTTCGTGCATTCGCCGGACCGCGATGGCCTGTTCGCCGCCATCGTGATGACGCTGGACCGCGCCGGGTACGGCATCCACCGCGCGCGCGTGCTGGACGGCCCGGACGACACCATCTTCGATACGTTCGAAGTGACCCCGGCGGTGAACTTCGCCGATGGTGATACCGCGCGGCTGGAGGCGGCGCTGCGCAAGGCGCTGGCCGGCAATATCCAGATCCTGCGGCCGGCGCGGCGGGTGATGCCACGCCAGCTCAAGCATTTCCGCTTCGCGCCGCGGATCGAGTTCATCGAGTCCACGCATGCCGACCGCACCTTGTTGAACCTGGTGGCGCCGGATCGCCCCGGCCTGCTGGCCGACGTGGCGCATGTCCTGCGTGACCAGCAACTGCGCGTGCAGGATGCGCGCATCGCCACGTTCGGCGAGCGCGCCGAAGACCAGTTCCAGTTGACCGACCGGCACGACCAACCCCTTACCGAATCCTCCCGGCAGGCCCTGCGCGAAGCGTTGCTGGCCAGCCTGGAGCCTGAAACAACGCCAGGAGACCCCCACTGATGGCCACCCGGAAACCCGCCGCCAAGAAGGCTGCACCGACCAAGAAGACCGCCGCCAAGCCGGCAGCCCCCGCGCCTGTTGCGAAGAAGCCCGTTGCAAAGAAGCCGGTGGTGAAGAAGCCCGCTGCAGCGGCCAAGCCAGTCGTGAAGAAGGCGGTGGCCGCCGCCAAGCCGAAGACCATCGAATCGGTGGGGCCGCGCAGCCTGCGCAAGCCGCCGGCGCCGGGCGTGGCGGAAATGAAGTTCAGCATCGAGAGCGCGTTCGAGCGCCGCGCGATGCTGACCGTCGACGAGATCGAAGGGTCGACCCGCCCGCTGGTCAACCGCGTGATCGATGGACTGGAGTCGGGTGAGTTCCGCGTCGCCGAGCCCGATGGCAATGGCGGCTGGAAGGTCAACGAGTGGTTGAAGAAGGCGGTGCTGCTGTACTTCCGCGTCAATGACATGGCGGTGATGGAAGGCCGTCCGGCACCGTTCTGGGACAAGGTCGAAGCGCGCTTCGAAGGCTATGACGAAACCCGCTTCCGCCAGGCCGGCGTGCGCGTGGTGCCGGGCGCGATCGCCCGCCGCGGCACGCACTTCGGCAAGGACGTGGTGCTGATGCCGAGCTTCACCAACATCGGCGCGCACGTGGGCGAGGGCACCATGGTCGACACCTGGGCCACGGTGGGTTCGTGCGCGCAGATCGGCAAGCACTGCCACCTGTCCGGCGGTGCCGGCATCGGTGGCGTGCTGGAGCCGCTGCAGGCCAGCCCGACCATCATCGAGGACCACTGCTTCATCGGCGCGCGTTCGGAAGTGGTGGAAGGCGTGGTCGTCGGCCATCACAGCGTGATCGGCATGGGCGTGTTCCTGAGCCAGAGCACCCGCATCTACAACCGCGCCACCGGCGAGATCAGCTACGGCTACATCCCCCCGTACAGCGTGGTGGTCAGCGGTTCGCTGCCGTCCAAGGACGGCACCCACTCGCTGTATTGCGCGGTGATCGTCAAGCAGGTTGATGCCCGGACCCGCAGCAAGACCAGCGTCAACGACCTGCTGCGCGGCCTGGCCGACTAACGCAGTAGCCCCGGAAGTTCCCTTCTCCCGCGAGCGGGAGAAGGTGGTGCGAAGCACCGGATGAGGGCGCTTCTGTGCTGTTGATGCACGCAAACCTGGAGCTTGCCCTCACCCCCAACCCCTCTCCCGTACACGGGAGAGGGGAGTACATCATCGCGAGCATGGAACAATGACCACCGTTTTCGGTTTGAAGAACTGCGACACCTGCAAGAAGGCCACCAAGTGGCTGGACCGCTTCAACGTCGGCTACACCTTCGTCGATTACCGCGACAACAAGCCCACCCCGGAAACGCTGCTGGAGTGGGCCGGCAAGGCCGGTGGCTTCGAGGCGATGATCAACAAGTCCTCGACCACCTGGCGGCAGCTGCCGGACAACCGCAAGGGCGCCGCGTCCGATGCCGAGTGGAAACTGCTGTTGCGCGAATACCCGCAGCTGATCAAGCGCCCGGTGGTGATCACCGAGGATGGCCAGTTCAGTCAGGGCTTCAGCGACAACGGCTTCAAGAAGCGCTTCGACATCGCCTGAATCCAACGTAGGCGCGGCCTCGGCCGCGAAACCACCACCGCCGAAACAACCGTGGCGCAAAGCCCGGCGCACCCTCGAACGAGGCCCCCATGAGCGACGTATTCGACCTGACCTGCGCGTTGATCGCGCGCCCCTCGGTAACCCCGGACGATGCCGGTTGCCAGCAGTTGATCGGCGGGCGCCTGGCCGCCGCCGGTTTCCACTGCGAGCACCTGCGCCTGGGCGAAGTCGACAACCTGTGGGCCACCCACGGCAGTGGTGCGCCGGTGCTGGTGCTGCTCGGTCACACCGACGTGGTGCCCAGCGGCCCGGCCGAGCAATGGGCCAGTGAGCCGTTCACCCCGGTCGTGCGCGAAGGCGTGCTGTATGGGCGTGGTGCGGCCGACATGAAGGGCAGCGTGGCCGCGTTCGTGGTCGCCGCCGAGCAGTTCGTGGCCGCGCATCCGCAGCATCCGGGCACGTTGGCGGTGCTGCTGACCAGCGATGAGGAGGGCGATGCCATCGATGGCGTGCGCCACGTGGCGCGCCTGTTCCGCGAGCGCGGGCAGGGCATCGACTGGTGCATCACCGGCGAGCCTTCTTCCACCGCAAGGCTCGGTGACCTGCTGCGCGTGGGCCGGCGTGGCAGCCTGTCGGCCAAACTGCGGGTGAAGGGCGTGCAGGGTCACGTGGCCTATCCGGACAAGGCACGCAACCCGATCCACCTGGCCGCTTCGGCGTTGGCCGAGCTGACCGCACGGCATTGGGACGATGGCTATGAGAGCTTCCCGCCGACCAGCCTGCAGGTGTCCAACATCAACGCCGGCACCGGCGCCAACAACGTGATCCCCGGCGAGCTGCAGGTGATGTTCAACCTGCGCTACAACCCGCATTGGAATGCCGACCAGCTGGAGGCGGAGATAACCGCGCTGCTCGACCGCCATCACCTGGACTACGAATTGAACTGGCATCGCAGCGGCGAGCCGTTCTACACGCCGGAAGGGCGCCTGCGCAGCGTCGCGCGCGAGGTGCTGGCCGGGTTCGCCGGCACGCTGCCGGAAGAAAGCACCGGCGGTGGCACTTCCGATGCACGCTTCATCGCGCCGCTGGGCGCGCAGTGCATTGAGGTTGGGCCGGTGAACGCCAGCATCCACCAGGTGGACGAGAACGTGCGCGTGGCCGACCTGGAAGCCTTGCCGGCGCTGTACCAGCGGCTGATCGAGCGCCTGCTCGCCTAGCCGCTGCCCGCCGGCAGCGACGCGGCGGCCGGCATTCGACGATGCAGGACCCGGGCGCGGGGCAGGCGCCCTATTCGAAGATGAAGAAGGGCGGGGCGATGGCCTTGCGCCAGTAGGCCTCTTCGGCCAGATAGAACTGCTGGGCCTGCGACTGTGCGAACCACGCCGCCGCAGCGTCCACGTCGGCCTGCAGTCCCTTGCTGCCGCGTCCCAGCGCCAGTCCGGCGAAGTACTGCCCGTAGACGTTGCCCTGTGCGCCCGCGCGCTGGTACCAGCGCAGCGCTTCGGCGGTGTCTTCGGCCACGCCCAGTCCGGCTTCGTGCAGCGCGCCGAGATCGACCTGCGCCTCGGCGTCGCCACGCGCGGCGTCGCGCTGGATGCGCGCGATCACGGCGTTCAACGATGGCCCGTCCAGGCGCAGGCGGCCGACCGATGCCGGCTCACCCGCCGCCGCGCGCAGGGGCGCGAGCTTGTACAACTCGCGCATGTAGACCGCGTGGCGCATCCGCCACCGCAGCGCGCCGGCCATGTCACCGCGATCGGCATGCCACCGCCCCAGGTCGGCCATGGCATAGGGCGAGCCGTGGTAGGCGGCGCTGCGGTACCAGCGGTAGGCCTTGCGTGGCGATGGCTTGAGCACGACGTGCTCGGGTTCCTGTGGTGCATCGCCACTGTCGAGCCGGCCACGTTCCAGGATCGTCCCGAGCTGTTCCTCGGCGCTGGCGCTGTGGTGGGTGCGGGGCGGGATCGCCGCGGCGCGTGCGTACCAGTCCAGTGCCCGCGGATCGTTGCGGGACCGGTACAGGCGCGCCATGCGCAGGGCCGAATCGAACTGGCCATCGGCGGTGGCGGCCAGGGCCTGGCGTTCGCTGTCGTCGCTTGGCCGGTGTGTCCGGGTGGACGCGCAGCCGGCCAGGATGAACAGGGCGAGCGCGCCCAGGAGCAGGAGGGGAGCGTGGGGGATCATCCGTGAAGTCCTGGCAGGGCAGGGGATTATCCGGGACCGTGGCGGCCCACCCGCTGAATCGGTTGCGCGAGCAACAGTTGCGCGGTCGCCAAAACAGGGATACGGTCAGCGCCATGTCCTCGTTCCTGGCCACCGCCGTCAACAACAACAACCGCAATAATCTGCGCGCGAATAATCGTGCGCGGCCGATGCGGGACTGCGACCAGAGCTAGAACAGGCAACACGCTCAGGACACCAGAAAACCCGCATCGGTCGATGCGGGTTTTTTTGTGGCCGGGCGGGAATACCAAGCGGCTGCGCCGTCCCCATGCCGTTGCTTCGAATGCTTGTCCCCACACAACCCCAGGAGCTTTCCCATGTGTTCCATCTTCGGCATTTTCGGCCTGCAACCGGGCGATGACCTGCAGGCGCTGCGTCGCCAGGCGCTTGACCAATCCCAGCGCCAGCGCCACCGCGGCCCGGACTGGAGCGGCGTCTACGTCGACACCGGCGCCATCCTGGTGCACGAGCGGCTGGCCATCGTCGATCCGGCCGGCGGCTCGCAGCCGCTGCTGTCCGAGGACGGCGAACTGGCGCTGGCGGTGAACGGCGAGATCTACAACCACCAGGAGCTGAAGAAGGAACTCGCCCAGCCCTACGCCTTCCAGACCGGTTCGGACTGCGAGGTGATCAACGCGCTGTACCGGCAGGACGAACCGGCATCGTTCCTCAACCGCCTCAACGGCATCTTCGCCTTCGCCTTGTGGGACAAGGCCAAGGGCCGCGCGATCATCGCCCGCGACCCGATCGGCGTGGTGCCGCTGTACTGGGGGCATGACAAGCAGGGCCGCCTGTGCGTGGCCTCGGAGATGAAGTCGCTGTCCGATACCTGCGCCGACGTGGCGCAGTTCCCGCCGGGCCACTGGTACGACAGCAGCACCGATACCCTGACCCGCTACTACGAGCGGCCGTGGCGTGACTATGACGCGGTCCAGGGCGTGGACGTGCCGCTGCAGGAACTGCGCGAGGCGTTCGAGCGCGCCGTGCACCGCCAGCTGATGACCGACGTGCCGTATGGCGTGCTGCTGTCCGGCGGGCTGGATTCGTCGCTGGTCGCGGCGGTGGCCGCGCGCTATGCACGCCATCGCATCGAGGACGGCGGCCAGAGCGAGGCCTGGTGGCCGCGCTTGCACAGCTTCGCCATCGGCCTGAAGGGCTCGCCGGACCTGG
Organism: Stenotrophomonas capsici; assembly: GCF_034961085.1. Classification (NCBI taxonomy): domain Bacteria; kingdom Pseudomonadati; phylum Pseudomonadota; class Gammaproteobacteria; order Lysobacterales; family Lysobacteraceae; genus Stenotrophomonas; species Stenotrophomonas capsici. The sequence goes on from NZ_JAYFUH010000249.1 coordinate 503,440, forward strand.
CCGCGGCCAAGGTTGCCGCCGAGGCGCTGGGCACCGTCCACCATGGGTTCGAGTACACCTTCGAGGAAGGGCTGGACGCACTGCCGGAAGTCATCCGGCATATCGAGACCTATGACGTCACCACCATCCGCGCCTCCACGCCGATGTTCCTGCTGGCGCGCCGGATCAAGGCGATGGGCGTGAAGATGGTGCTGTCCGGCGAAGGCAGCGACGAGATCTTTGGCGGCTACCTGTACTTCCACAAGGCGCCGAACGCGCGCGAGTTCCATGAGGAACTGGTGCGCAAGCTCGACGGGCTGAACAACTACGATTGCCTGCGCGCCAACAAGTCGATGATGGCCTGGGGCGTGGAGCCGCGCGTGCCGTTCCTGGACCGCGAGTTCATGGACGTGGCGATGCAGCTGGACGCGCGCTACAAGATGGTCGACAAGGGTACCGGCCGCATCGAGAAGGCGGTGCTGCGCGAAGCCTTCGAGGGCTACCTGCCGAAGGAGATCCTGTGGCGGCAGAAGGAGCAGTTCAGCGACGGCGTCGGCTACGGCTGGATCGACGGGCTCAAGGCGCACGCCGAGGAACAGGTCAGCGACCGCGTGCTGGCCGCGGCCGACAAGCGCTTCCCGTACAACCCGCCGCAGACCAAGGAGGCGTACTACTATCGCCACCTGTTCGAACAGTTCTACCCGAGCCGCGCGGCGTCGGAGACGGTGCCGGGCGGCAAGTCGATCGCCTGTTCCTCGCCGGCCGCGATTGCCTGGGATGCCAGTTTCGCCAGCATGGCCGACCCCTCCGGTCGCGCCGTGGCCGGCGTGCATGAGCAGGCACTGGCCGGTTGAGCAGCGCGGCGGGCCCCGCACGGATGCGGGTCCCGTCGTATCGATCGCCGGTGACGGCATTTCCATGACGGGGAGGAGGAATGATGCGCGCATTGATGCCGGGAATTGCCGGCCTGTTGGCGTGTGGCCTGGCGCAGGCGACGGAGGTCCCGCTGGAGCGGCATTCGCTGGGCAGCTGGGAGGCCGACATCGGCTACAGCGGCGTGGTCCGTGACGGCGACACGCTGCATATCTCCGGCGTGCCGTGCCGGGGCAAGGACATGCAGGAGGCGGTGCAGCGCTGCTACGGGAAATTGAACGAGATCCTGCAGCGCTTCGGTGCCGACAGCAGCCAGGTGGTGAAGGAAACTGCGTTCACCACCGACATGGATGCCTTGGTCAAGGCCATCCCGGAACGAAAGGCGTTCTTTGCCGATGGTCGCTATCCGGCCGCCTCCTGGGTACAGGTGGAGCGCCTGTTCAATGCCCAGGACATGCTGGAGGTGGAGTGGACCGTGCGGCTGAAGTGACCGCCGCATGAGGGATGGCCCGGCGGCGCATGGCCGGCCGGGCTTCATTGCAGTGGCCCCGCCGACCGGACGCGCTCCGGCCGGCCGGGATCATCGTGGGCTCAGGCGCAGCGTGTGCACGCGTTCCCCGGGCAGGAACGGGGTCGGCGTGCCCTTGACCCAGTCCTCATGGCCCGCGCCCCAGAACGGCGACAACGGATGGCCGCTCTGGCCGCCGGGCATGTGCACGATGCCGTCGGCTTCATGTCCGGGTGAGACCACCATGCGCTCGGAGGCGCCGAAGGAGGGGCCGACCACGCGCGGCATGTCGCCATCACCGGCCAGGGCTTGGCGCGGCATGCACAGCCAGCGCTTGAACAGTTCCGGGAGTGCGCGGCTGACCGGGTGGCAGATGGCCGCCGTGTTGCGTTCGCCCCAGGTGCGCTGGGTGAGGTCCGCCCCTTGGGCGGTGAGGTCCTTCTCCAGCTGGACGGCGCTCTCGGCCAGCAACGCATCCCAGCTCTTGAACGGTGGCGGCAGCAGGTGCACCGGCCGTTCGGTCAGCAGTGGCCAAGCCACGCCCTCCAGCTGCGGCAGGTTGGGCGCGATGAAGTCATCGCCCAGGGTGGCCTGCGCGGGTGCCAGCAGCGCGGCCTGCAGGTTGTCGAGCAGGATGCCGCGGAAGCCGCGGGCAAGCCGGTAGCTGACCGAGTCGACGCTGGCGTGGCCTTCCCAGCTGCGGGTGGCCGCTTCCAATCGCTGCAGCGAGGGATCGCTGCTGTGCTCGACGGTCTGCCGCAACAGCTTCCACCAGCGTTCCATCAGCAGGGCGCGGTCATCGAGCTGGATGGCGAGCAGGTCGCGTTCGGTGAACTGCTGGCGTGCGAACAGGCCGTCGCGGATCTGCCGGGCGCGTGCGCCGAAGTCGTAGCCCCCGTTGCCGGCCACCGCCAGCGCCGGGCCGTCGAGTACGCGCCCGTTCGCGGTCCACAGGCGGTGGTTCGGCGGGTCGACCAGTGACGGGGCCTGGTCGGAGCGGATCGCCCACGCGCTACACGTCGCCGGCGTGGCGGGCACCGCCCGGGTGGGGGTGTCGATGCCATGCGAACAGTCCGGGCTCCGGTCCGGACGTGCGCCGATCAGCCGCCAGGCAATGCGACCCTTGCGGTCACCGACCAGCAGGTTCTGCGCCGGGATGCCGGAGCGGTCGGCCACGGCAAAGGCGGCATCGAGGTCGGCGGCCTTGGCCATGTCGGCGAAGTCCAGGCGTACCGCGCCGGGCAGCTGGCCCACCCAGCGCAGCGCCAGCAGCGAGCCATCGGGGGTTTCATGCAGCACCGGTCCCCAGTCGGATTCACGCACGAGCAGCCGTTCCGGTGCCTGCCCGGCGACGGCAATGGATTCCACGTACTCGCGCAGCGGCGTGTCCGCAGGCAGCGGCGCGAAGTCGGCGGTGTCGATGTAGCTGTTGGTGAATGCCCAGGCCACGCGCGTGTTGCTGCCGACGATCACCGCCGGCAGGCCGGGCAGGGTGAAGCCGGTGACATCGATGTTGCCGTCCGGCGCGGTGGGTTCGGCATAGCGCAGGCGCGCGCGGAACCAGATGTTGGGTGCGCGCAGGGTGAGGTGCATGTCATCGGCGATGATCGCGCGGCCGTCGGCGGTGAGCGCCCCGGACACGGCGAAGTTGTTGCTTCCCGGAAAGTAATCGGCCGCCTCCGGCGGCCCGCCGAGGTCTCTCTCCCGCCGTGCGGGAGAGAGGGCTGCCGTCGCGTCGCCCTGCGCGGGCGGCGCAACGCGCAGATCCAAGGCATCCGCCCCCGGCAGCACCGCATCGCCACGCGCGTTTCCGAACAGGGGCGCGTCCCAGCTGCTGCCGTCGTGGCTGATCAGGGCATACAGGGCCGGAGGCACGACCTCGCGGATGCGCCCCAGCGCCAGTTCGCGGGTATTGCTGGTGTCCTGCAGGTCGGCATACATGGCCAATCCGGTCAGGACCGAGTCTTCCAGTTCCCACGGCCGTGGTTGCTGGCGCAGCAGCAGGTACGGCCAGGGGCGCACCGGCAGGGCGGCCAGGCCGGCGTTGACGCCCTCGCGGTAGGCCTCGATGACCGCGCGTTTGTCGCCCAGCGCCACGCCCAGGTTTTCATGGGTGCGTGCCCGCAGCCGGTGCACGCGCATGGCGCGGTCGCGGGGCAGGGCGGCGGCGCCGAACAGTTCGGACAGCTCGCCGGCGGCGGCGCGCCGCATCAGGTCCATCTCGAAGAAGCGCTCCTGCGCGTGCACGTAGCCCAGTGCACGCGCCATGTCCGCCTCATTGGCGGCCTGCACGGTGAGCATGCCGTTGGCATCGCGATCAAGGCTGACCGGGGCGCTGAGCCCGGGCAACAGCAACTCGCCATCCAACTGGGCTAGGCTGCCGCGCAGCAGCAGCCAGACGACCAGAACCAGAACAAGCAACAGACCCAGCAAGATCCCCAGTGAACGCATCAGCCAACGTAGCACAGGCCTACCCCCGGTCAGGTGTGTCCGGCGATTGTAGACAGCTTGTGAAGCCGGCAGGTGTCAAAAGGCGGGCCGGCGAGGGGAAGCGCAACTGAAAGTGATTCCGATTAGATCATTGCGCGGCGGGATAGGGCACCCTATGCCCATTCCGAACCATCAGGAGCACCCCCATGCAGGGCAAACCCGAAGTCATCGAATGCCTGAAGGAGCTGCTGCGCGGCGAGTTGGCTGCGCGCGACCAGTACTTCATCCATTCCCGCCGTTATGAGGATCAGGGCCTGCAGGCGCTGTACGAACGCATCGGCCACGAGATGGAAGAGGAGACCGAGCACGCCGACGCGCTGCTGCGCCGCATCCTGTTCCTGGGCGGCAACCCGGACATGCGCCCGCACGGCTTCGAGCCGGGCCTGACCGTGGTGGAGATGCTGGAGAAGGACCTGCAGGTCGAATACCAGGTGCGCGCCAACCTGGCCGCCGGCGTGAAGCTGTGCGAAGCGCACGGCGACTACGTGAGCCGCGACATCCTGATCGCGCAGTTGCGTGACACCGAGGAAGACCATGCCTGGTGGCTGGAGCAGCAGCTGGGCCTGATCAAGCGGATCGGCCTGGCGCTGTACCAGACCAGCAAGATGGACGCCAAGGGCACCCCGGCGCACTGATCGGGATGACGGAGGTGGGGCGGCGTGAGCCGCCCTTCTTCTTTTTGGGGCTTTTCCTTGAAGCGACCCTCACCCCAACCCCTCTCCCGCAGGCGGGAGAGGGGCTCGTAGTCCGTGGACTGGTCGTGACAAGCCCCTCTCCCGCCTGCGGGAGAGGGGTTGGGGTGAGGGCGGCTTTCAGCCGTGCAACAAGCGATACACGGCCGTGGACAGCGCACTCACGCCCTGCGCGCGGAAGTCCGGTTGCTGGTCCAGGATGTCGCGGCGCTCTTCCAGCCGCACTTTCCAACCCAGCCGGGACAGCTGCTCCACCTCGGGCTGCTCGACCGAGAACGGCGGGCCCTGCTTTTCGTCCTGCGGGTATTCCAGGGTGATCAGCACGCCTTGGCAGCCCTGCGGCACGCGTGCATAGACGGTGTCGCGATAGCGCTCGCGCAGCGCCGGCGGCAGGGCGATCAGCGCGGCACGGTCGTATATGCCGGCAATGTCCGATAGCAGCCCCGCCTCCAGCGCGAAGGCATCGCCGCAGATGATCTCGATCGGCCCGGCGACGTAGTGCTCGCCGTTGGCACTGCGGTGGCGCTGCGGGGTGAGGCCGGCTTCGGCGAAGAACTGCTCCACGGCCAGCGATGACAACTCCACGCCCAGCACCCGGTGCCCCTGCGCGGCCAGCCAATGCATGTCCAGGGTCTTGCCGCACAGCGGCACCAGCACACGGCTGCCGGTGGGCAGCTGCAGGTCGGGCCAGTGCTTCTGCAGCAACGGCATCACCTCGTTGCGGTGGAAGCCGATCTGGCCGTCATGCCAGCGTTGGAGCCAGAAGTCGGGATGCATGGGGTTCGTCCAAGGGAAGAGGGCACCATTGTAGGAGTGGCGTTGGCCGCGATGCCGGGCATGCTGCAGATGCAGGCCGTGCCTGACCGGCGCGTTCATCGGCTTCGCGGCCGAGGTCGCTCCTGCGAAAAAAAAAGCCGGGCGTTCTGCCCGGCTTTTTCGTGATTACTGGACTTCCAGTCCTTCGACCTTCTGCCGCGCCATGCACACATCCGGCAATCGCATTGCCGAACGCGCCGCCGCGCGCCAGTGAAGTGAATTACTGGACTTCCAGCCCTTCGACCTTCTGCCACCCCCTCGGCAACAAATGCCCGCGCGTGGCCCGGGTGCCCAGGTAGGTTTCCAGGTCCTTGAACGACAGGTTCATCGTGCGCTGGCCGCTGCGGACCAGCAGGGTGTTGCCCGGGCCCACCGCGACCACCGCCACCACGCGCTCGGTGGAGAGCTTGGCCTTGGGGATCTCGATGATCTTGTTGCCCTTGCCCTTGTCCAGCTCGGGCAGGTCGGCGGCCGGGATGGCCAGCATGTTGCCGGCGCTGGTCACCGCGACGATGCGGTCGGTCTCCGGGTTGGCGACCACGGACGGCGACAGCACCGTCGAGCCGGTGCTCAGGTTGAGCATCGCCTTGCCGGCCTTGTTGCGGCCGACCAGGTTCTCGAAGCGGGTGACGAAGCCATAGCCGTGCGAGGAGGCCAGCACGAAGCGGGTGTTGTTCTCGCCGCTGGCCACGGTGACGAAGGAACTGCCCGCCGCCGGCGAGAAGCGGCCGGTCAGTGGCTCGCCGTTGCCGCGTGCCGAGGGCAGGGTGTGCACCGGCGTGGAGTAAGCGCGACCCTCGCTGTCGAGGAAGGCGACCTGCTGGGTGCTGCGGGTGCGGGTGGCGGCAAGCAGACCATCGCCTTCGCGGTAGGACAGCGTGGCGCCGTCCACGTCGTGGCCCTTGGCCGCGCGCACCCAGCCCTTCTCCGAGAGCACCACGGTCATCGGTTCGCTGGCGACCAGCTCGGTCTCGTCGATGGCCTGGGCGGCAACGCGCTGCACCAGCGGCGAACGGCGGGCATCGCCGAACTTCTTGGCATCGGCCAGCAGCTCGTCCTTGACCAGCTTCTTCAGCTTGGCGCTGCTCTGCAGGATCGACAGGATCTTGTCGCGTTCCTTGGCCAGCTCGTCCTGCTCGCCGCGGATCTTCATTTCCTCCAGGCGGGCCAGCTGCTTGAGCTTGGTCTCCAGGATGTATTCGGCCTGTTCCTCGCTCAGCGCGAAGCGGGCGATCAGCGCGGCCTTGGCATCGTCCTCGGTGCGGATGATGCGGATCACCTCGTCCAGGTTGAGGAAGGCGATCAGCAAGCCTTCCAACAGGTGCAGGCGACGCTCGACCTTCTGCAGGCGGTGGGTCAGGCGGCGGGTGACCGTGTCCTGGCGGAAGCGCAGCCATTCGCCGAGCAGCATCTTCAGGTTCTTGACCTGCGGGCGCCCGTCCAGACCGATCACGTTGAGGTTGACGCGGTAGCTGCGCTCCAGGTCGGTGGTGGCGAACAGGTGACCCATCAGCTGTTCGGCATCGACGCGGTTGGAGCGCGGGATCAGCACCACCCGTACCGGATTGGCGTGGTCGGACTCGTCGCGGATGTCTTCCAGCCACGGCAGCTTCTTGGCGCGCATCTGCGCGGCGATCTGCTCGATCACCTTGGACGGGGAGACCTGGTGCGGCAGCGCGTTGACCACGATGTTGCTGGCCTCGCGCAGGAAGGTGGCGCGTGCACGCACGCTGCCGTTGCCGGTCTCGTAGATGTTCCGCAGGTCCGACGGCGAGGTGATGATCTCGGCGGTGGTCGGGTAGTCCGGGCCCTTCACGTGCTCGCACAGCTCGGCCACGGTGGCGTCCGGGTCGTCGATCAGGTGCACCAGCGCGCTGACGATCTCATTGAGATTGTGCGAGGGCACGTCGGTGGCCATGCCCACGGCGATGCCGGTGGTGCCGTTGAGCAGCAGGTGCGGCAGGCGCGCCGGCAGCCAGCTGGGCTCTTCCAGGGTGCCGTCGAAGTTGGGCGTCCAGTCCACGGTGCCCTGGCCCAGCTCGCCCAGCAGCACTTCGGCGATGGGGGTGAGCTTGGATTCGGTATAGCGCATGGCCGCGAACGACTTGGGGTCGTCGCTGGAGCCGAAGTTGCCCTGGCCGTCGATCAGCGGGTAGCGGTAGGAGAACGGCTGGGCCATCAGCACCAGCGCTTCGTAGCAGGCGCTGTCGCCGTGCGGGTGGTACTTACCGATCACGTCACCGACGGTGCGTGCCGACTTCTTGGGCTTGGCCGAGGCGCTCAGCCCCAGCTCGCTCATCGAGTAGATGATGCGGCGCTGCACCGGCTTGAGCCCGTCGCCGATGAACGGCAGGGCGCGGTCCAGGACCACATACATGGAGTAATCGAGATAGGCGCGTTCGGCGTATTCACGCAGCGGCTGCTGTTCGAAGCCGTGGAACGCGGGGCGTGCAAGGTCGGTCATTGCGGGTGGTGCTACCTGTGAACGTTGAAGCCGCGGCGTGGCTGCCGGCTTCCAGCCGCCCGATTATCCGGATGGCGGCGGCGATGCCAAGCGTGTACCGCCGCGGCAACCGGCACGGCGCGGGATTCGATCCAAATCTGTAACACTGAATTCACTTCTTGTTGGAAATGTTCCATTGAGAATATTTCCAAATGGAAATAATATGCCGCCCCATGATTTCCTGCCTGTCCGTGCCCCCGATCGCCATGCCCCCCAGTTTCGGCCTGCTGTTGCGCCAGGTCGGCGACGGGCTGGTGCGCCAGCTCGATGCCGCCATGGCCGAAGAAGGCCTGGGCATCAATTTCACCCACTACGTGGGCCTGAAGGTGCTGGCCAACATGGGCCCGTGCACGGCGGCCGAGCTGGGCCAGGCCATCAACCAGGTGCCCAGCGCGGTCACGCGCCTGCTGGACAAGCTCGAAGCGCTGGGCTGCCTGCGCCGCGAGCCGCATGCGCAGGACCGGCGTGCATTGCAGATCGTGCTTACCGAAAAAGGCCAGGCGCTCTGGCAGCAGTTGAAGGTGCGCGGTGACCGGGTGATGGACCTGGCCATGCGCGACCTCGACGACGCCGAGCGCGCTCTTTTGACTTCCCTGTTGACCCGAGTCCGCGACTCCCTCTCTTCCCCATGAAAACTCATCCATTGCAATCAGCCCGCCCGCTGTTGGTGGGCGTTTTGGCGTTGGCGCTCACCGCCTGTGCCAGCAGCCGTGGGCTGCAGCCGCAGGGACGCCTGCTCGACATGGACGGCCTGCAGGCCGGCCGCAGCCTGGCCGGTGATGACCTGAGCGCCTCCGGTTTCCCTGCCGTGGACTGGTGGCGTGCCCTGGGCGATGCCCAGCTCGACGCGCTGGTCGCCGAAGGGCTGCGCAACAGTCCGTCGCTGGAAGTGGCCGATGCGCGCTTGCGCCAGGCCCAGGCGCAGGTGGCCGGCAGCAAGGCCGAACGCATGCCCAGTCTGTCGGTCTCGCCGGGCTACACCGGCATGCGCCTGCCCGAATCGATGCTGGGCGAGGCCGGTGGCCACTACGCCGGCAGCGTGCAGACCGTGCTGAACTTCAGCTACGGCGTGGACCTGTGGGGCGGCAAGCGCGCCGCCTGGGAAGCGGCGGTGGACAGCCGGCATGCCGCGGCGGTGGACGCGCAGGCGGCACGGCTGGACCTGTCGGCGGCCATCGTCCAGGGTTACGCCCAGTTGGCCCACGCCGGTGCCCTGCAGCGGGTGGCCAATGACGAGCTGGCACGCTCGGAACAGTTGCTGCAACTGACCCGCCAGCGCCGCAGCGCCGGCATCGACAGCGACCTGCAGGTGCGCCAGGCCGAAGCCCGCATCCCGCTGGCACGTCAGCAGCAGTTGGCGGCGCAGCAGCAGATCGATGCCGCCCGCAACGGACTGGCCGCATTGCTGGGCCAGGGGCCGGACCGCGGCCTGCAGATCGCCGTGCCGGAGGCGCTGAGCCCGCTGGCGCTGCAACTGCCGGGCGTGCTGCCCAGCGAACTGCTGGGTCGTCGTCCCGACGTGGTCGCCGCGCGTTGGCGGGTGGAAGCCTCGGACAAGCAGATCCATGTCGCCAAGTCGCATTTCTATCCCAGCCTCAACCTGATGGCGCTCGGCGGCGTGGTGTCCAAGGACGTCGGCAGCCTGCTGGAAAGTGGCTCCACCTTCGGCCTGCTGGCACCGGCATTGAGCCTGCCGATCTTCGACGGTGGCCGTCTGCGCGCCGGGTTGGCCAAGAGTGACGCCGATTACGACCTGGCCGTGGCCAGCTACAACACCACCGTGGTGCAGGCGCTGCGCGAGGTGGCCGACCAGGTCAACGCGGTGCGTTCGCTGGCCACCCAGGTGGAAGCCCAGCAGCAGGCCGTGGCCACCGCGCAGTCGGCCAACGCGCTGGCGCAGCAGCGCTACCGCGCGGGCATCGGCAACTACCTGGACGTGCTCGGCACCCAGGACGTGCTGCTGCAAGCGCAGCAGCGGCTGAGCAACCTGCAGTCGCAGCAGCTGTTGTCCTCGGTGCAGTTGAGCGCGGCGCTGGGCGGTGGTTACCAGCCCGGCGACGACGCGCTGCCGGGTACCGCCAAGGCTTCCGATCTTCCGAATTCCTGAGAGTCCTTTCCATGAGCCAGACTTCTTCCAATGACGCGGCCGCCGCCGCACCCAGCCGCCGCGGCAAGCTGCTGCGCGGCCTGTTCCTGATCGTGGTGATCCTGCTGGTCGCCTTCGTGGCGTGGTACTACCTGATGGGCCGCTGGGCCGAGGAAACCGACGACGCCTACGTGGTCGGCAACCAGGTGCAGATCACCCCGCTGGTCGGTGGCACGGTGGTGTCCATCGCCGCCGATGACGGCATGAAGGTGGAGCAGGGCCAGTTGCTGGTGCAGCTGGACCCGGCCGACACCGAGGTGGCCATGCAGCAGGCCGAAGCCAACCTGGCCCGCACCGTGCGCCAGGTGCGCGGCATGTACCGCAGCGTGGAAGGCGCGCAGGCCGAGTTGAACGCCCGCCAGGTCACGCTCAAGCGCGCCCGCGAGGACTACGCGCGGCGCAAGGGCCTGGCCGATACCGGCGCGATCTCGCGCGAGGAACTTGCCCACGCCGCCGATGAACTGGCGGCCGCCGAAGCGGCGGTGTCCGGTTCGCGCGAAAGCGTGGAGCGCAGCCGCGCGCTGGTCGATGACACCGTCATCGCCACCCAGCCCGACGTGCAGGCCGCCGCGGCGCAGCTGCGCCAGGCCTATCTGAACAATGCCCGCGCCGGCATCGTGGCGCCGGTCAGTGGCTACGTGGCCCGTCGTTCGGTGCAGGTCGGCCAGCGCGTGCAGCCGGGCGCCGCGCTGATGGCGGTGGTGCCGACCGAGCAGATGTGGGTGGAGGCCAACTTCAAGGAAACCCAGCTGCGCCACATGCGCCTGGGCCAGGAAGTGGAACTGCGCTCGGACCTGTACGGCGGCGAGGTGACCTACAAGGGCCACATCACCAGCCTGGGCCTGGGCACCGGTTCGGCGTTCTCGCTGCTGCCGGCGCAGAACGCCAGCGGCAACTGGATCAAGATCGTGCAGCGCGTGCCGGTGCGCGTGGCCATCGATGCCAAACAGCTGGCCGACCACCCGTTGCGCATCGGCCTGTCGATGAAGGCCGAGGTGAACCTGCACGACCAGAAGGGCGGCGTGCTGCCGGCCGACGTTGCCAAGGGCACCGTGTACGGCACCGAGGTCTACGCCAGGCAGCTGCAGGAAGCCGACGCGCTGATCCACACCATCATCCAGGGCAACCTGCCGTCGTCGGCCCGCGCCGGCTGAGGTCACCATGTCCGCTCAAGCTCCCGCAGCCCCGCAGGCGGAGGCCGGCCAGGCGCCGGTCAACGTCGCGCTGTGCACGGCCGGCCTGGCGCTGGCGTCGTTCATGCAGGTGCTCGACACCACGATCGCCAACGTCTCGCTGCCGACCATCGCCGGTAACCTCGGTGCCAGTTCGCAGCAGGCGACCTGGGTCATCACCTCGTTCGCGGTCAGCACGGCCATCGCGCTGCCGCTGACCGGCTGGCTGAGCCGGCGCTTCGGCGAGGTGAAGTTGTTCATGTGGGCGACCATCGCCTTCTCCATCGCCTCGCTGCTGTGTGGCATCGCGCAGAGCATGGGCATGCTGGTGGTTTCGCGCGCGCTGCAGGGCTTCGTCGCCGGCCCGATGTACCCGATCACCCAGTCGCTGCTGGTGTCGATCTATCCGCGCGAGAAGCGGGGGCAGGCGCTGGCGCTGCTGGCGATGATCACGGTGGTCGCGCCGATCGCCGGGCCCATCCTCGGTGGCTGGATCACCGACAACTACAGCTGGGAATGGATCTTCCTGATCAACGTGCCGCTGGGCGTGATCGCCGCAGCCATCGTCGGTGGCCAGCTGCGGCACCGCGTGGAGCAGGTCGAGAAGCCGAAGATGGACTACGTCGGCCTGGTCACCCTGGTGATCGGCGTGGGCTGCCTGCAGCTGATGCTGGACCTGGGCAACGAGGAAGACTGGTTCGCCTCGACCAAGATCGTGGTGCTGACCTGCATCGCGGTGGTGATGCTGGCGGTGTTCGTGATCTGGGAGCTGACCGACAAGGATCCGATCGTGGACCTGCGCCTGCTGCGCCACCGCAACTTCCGTGCCGGTACGCTGGCGATGGTGGTCGGCTACGCCGCGTTCTTCTCGGTGGCGCTGATGATCCCGCAGTGGTTGCAGCGGGACATGGGGTACACCGCGATCTGGGCGGGCCTGGCCACGGCGCCGTTGGGTTTCCTGCCGGTGTTGCTGGCGCCGTTGCTGGGCAAGTTCGGGCACCGCTTCGACATGCGCACGCTGGCCAGCTTCGCCTTCGTGGTGTTGTCGGCGACCTGCTTCCTGCGCGCGGGCTTCAACCTGCAGGTCAACTTCGAGCATGTGGCCGGCGTGCAGCTGTTGATGGGCCTGGGCGTGGCGCTGTTCTTCATGCCGGTGCTGCAGATCGTACTGTCCGACCTGGATGGCCGTGAAGTGGCGGCAGGTTCGGGCCTGGCGACCTTCCTGCGCACCCTGGGCGGCAGCTTCGCAGCTTCGCTTACTACCTGGCTGTGGGCGCGCCGCACCCAGCAGCACCACGCCAGCCTGACCGAGCACGTGTCGCTGTACGACCCGGGCATGCATGCGCAGGTCACCGCGATGGGGCAGGGCGATCTGCAGCGCGGTGCCGCGGTGCTCGACAACATGATCGTGCACCAGGCCTCGCAGATGGGCTTCAACGACATCTTCCTGTTGCTGGGCTGGGTGTTCCTGTTGATCACCGGCATCGTGTGGATGGCCAAGCCGCCGTTCGGTGCGGGCGGTGGCGCGGCATCGGCGGGCGGTCATTGATCAGCGTTGGCCGAGCAGGTGCCGGATACGTGCCGAGCGTGGCTCGGCACTATCGGGTGGTGCAGCGGTAAAGCGCTGCCGTGCTGCGCCGTGCCCTGCCGGATACGTGCCGGGCATGGTCCGGCACTGCCTTGCTTCGACCTTCTTTTGTGCTGGACTTCAGGCATGAAAAAACCCGCTTTCGCGGGTTTGATCTGTTTGAGTCATGGTGCCCAGGAGAGGACTCGAACCTCCACGGTTTTACCCGCTAGTACCTGAAACTAGTGCGTCTACCAATTCCGCCACCTGGGCGACTCAGGGCGTGAATTCTGTTGGAGAACGCGCGACATGTCAACAGGATTTCGCAGGCGATGCGCAGGTTTTTTTCAGCGCTGCATCAGTCCTGCATCGCGTCCCTGCGGACATCATCAACTGCGGCGGACAACGCGCGTACGAGCACCTCGTGGATGCGCTCATCCGCTTGTTGGGCGGCGTTGAACCGCAGGACGCCGCCGGCGGTGTGCGATTGATCGAAGGCGTTGCCGGTGGCGGGCGCAATGTCTTCCTTCAGGGGAAGCGCGCAAGGCGAGTGCAATGCCGGTGGCATCGTTGCTGCACGAGGCGGTGAGCGTGCAGTGACGCTGGCCGCGGTGCCGTGCGTGGCCGGTGCGAAGGAGTTCGCGCGCTGACGTGCAGGGGTGATGCAGGGGGTGAGCGCAGGCATGTTGCGCCGGGATGCTTGCCGAGCGTGGCTCGGCACCGCCTGTTCCGTGCTGGATCGCGGGCATGAAAAAACCCGCTTTCGCGGGTTTCTTCATTCTTGAGTCGTGGTGCCCAGGAGAGGACTCGAACCTCCACGAAGTTGCCCCCGCTAGCACCTGAAGCTAGTGCGTCTACCAATTCCGCCACCTGGGCGACTCAGGAGCGAGATTATGCGGGGTGTTTTTCCCTTCGTCAATACTTTTGTGAAGGCCGGTGCGGGAAGGGCTCCTTCGTGCCGGCAGGGCCGCGTTGAACGCCGGATACGAAAAGACCCGCTTGCGCGGGTCTGATCTTATGCTTGGTGCCCAGGAGAGGACTCGAACCTCCACGGTTTTACCCGCTAGTACCTGAAACTAGTGCGTCTACCAATTCCGCCACCTGGGCATTTCAGGCCGGCGATTTTGGCCGGGGTGACAGGCTTTGTCAACGTTTTTTCACATCCGCCGCGCTTGACGGCGTACGCACTGTATCCACGGCGCAGCAGGTACCATGTAGGGCGATGAAAAACAAAAAGACCACTGGGGCCGGCAAGGCCCACAAGTCCGCCTCCGGCAGCACGCCGGGCAAGGCGCCGGGCAAGGCCCGCAAATCCACCAAGCTGCCGGCCTGGATGCCGGACAGCATGACCGCCCCGGCCAAGCCCGGCCGCGGCAAGAAGACGCCGGACAACGCCTCGCCACAGAGTTTCGTGCGCGGCCGCCGCAAGGCAGGCCCGGCCCCGGCCTTCGATGACCCCTACGCCGCACGCGAGGCCGAGCGCTACGCCCAGCCCATCGCCAGCCGCGAGGCGATCCTGCAGTTGCTGGAGCGCTGCGAGGGGCCGCAGAACGCCGAGGAGATCGGCGCGCAGCTGGGCCTGACCGAACCGGACCGCGCCGATGCGTTGGCCAAGCGCCTCGGGGCGATGGTGCGCGATGGGCAGCTGGTGCAGAACCGCCGTGGCGGCTTCGCCCCGGTGCTGGCATTGAGCCTGATCCCCGGCGTGGTGATCGCCAACCCGGAGGGCTTCGGCTTCCTGCGCCCGGACGAGGGCGGCGACGACCTGTTCCTGTCGCCGTATGAAATGCGCAAGGTCATGCACGGTGACCGTGCGCTGGCCAACGTCACCGGCATCGACCGCCGTGGTCGCCGCGAAGGCGCCATCGCGCGCGTGCTGGAGCGCGGCGTCAACCGCCTGATCGGCCATTTCAGCGTCGAGGCCGGCATCAGCTACGTGGTGCCGGACGACAAGCGCATCCAGCGCAATATCCAGATCCCGGCCGATGCCGCCGGCGGGGCCAAGGATGGGCAGCTGGTGGTATGCGAGCTGACCCACGCCCCGGATTCGCGGCGCCCGCCGATCGGCAGGATCATCGCGGTGCTGGGTGACAAGCTGACCCCGTCGCTGGTGGTGGAAACCGCCATCCACGGCCACGAGCTGCCGTACGAGTTCCCACCGGAAGTGCTGGACGAAGCCACCGCCATCCCGATGACGGTCGAGCCGTCGATGATCGGCACGCGCGTGGACCTGCGTTCGATGCCGCTGGTGACCATCGATGGCGAGGATGCCAAGGATTTCGACGACGCGGTGTACTGCGAACCGAACCGCGATGGCTTCCGCCTGGTGGTGGCCATTGCCGACGTGTCCAACTACGTGCGTCCCGGAACGCCGCTGGACGATGAAGCACAGAAGCGCGCCACCTCGGTGTACTTCCCCGGCTTCGTCGTGCCGATGCTGCCGGAGACCCTGTCCAACGGCATCTGCTCGTTGCGGCCGAAGGAAGACCGCATGTGCTTCGTCTGCGACATGCAGGTGGGCCGCGACGGACAGGTGACCGGCTCGAAGTTCTACGAAGCGGTGATGAACTCGCATGCACGCCTGACCTACACCCAGGTGTGGGCCGCGGTGGGCGAGGACGATGCCGACGCCAAGGCCTTCATCGGCCCGCTGTTGCCGCAGATCGAGAGCCTGCACCAGCTGTACCGCATCCTGGCCAAGGCGCGCGAGCGTCGTGGCGCGATCGAGTTCGAATCCTCCGAAGTGCGCTTCGTGCTGGACAACCGCGGTGAAGTCACCCAGGCCGGCATGATGGTGCGCAACGACGCGCACAAGCTGATCGAGGAGTGCATGATCGCGGCCAACGTGGAGGCCGCGCGCTACCTGCTGTCCACGCACATCCCGGCCCCGTTCCGCGTGCACGAGCGGCCGCCGGAGTCCAAGTTCGCCGACCTGCTGGAATTCCTGAAGGAGTTCAAGCTCAGCCTGCCGGCCTGGAGCAAGGTGCAGCCGGGCGACTACACCAAGCTGCTGAAGAAGGTGCGCGAGCGCCCAGACGCGGCGCTGCTGGAATCGGTGCTGCTGCGCAGCCAGTCGCTGGCGGTGTATTCGCCGGACAACAACGGCCACTTCGGCCTGGCGCTGGAGGCGTACGCGCACTTCACCTCGCCGATCCGCCGTTACCCCGACCTGCTGGTGCACCGCGCGATCAAGTACGCGCTGACCGGCGCGCCGCGCGAGAAGTACACCTACACCCCGCGCGAGATGGCAGCCCTGGCGCTGCAGTGCTCCGAACGCGAGCGCCGTGCCGACGAGGCCGAGCGCGAGGTCGACGAGCGTTTCCGCGCGGCGTGGATGGAAAAGCACGTCGGTGGCCAGTTCGATGGCGTGATCAGCGGCGTGACCAGCTTCGGCCTGTTCGTGGAGCTGGACGAGTCCAAGGTCAACGGCCTGGTCCACGTGACCCAGTTGCCGCACGACTATTACCAGTTCGACCCGATCCGCAAGACGCTCAGTGGCGACCGCCGCGGCAACGCGTTCCGGCTGGGCGACCGGGTCCGGATCCTGGTGCTCAAGGCCAGCATGGAGGAGCGCAAGATCGACTTCCGCCTGGTCGAGAAGCTGGACGGGGAGGCCATGGACAGCGGCCTGCCGCCGCTGCCCGAGCGCGGCAAGCCGGCCAAGCGGACCAAGCAGAAGTACTGAGGACCGGGGTGCCGCCGCTGCGTGGCGGCGCCCGGGCAGTCCCCGCAGGCCGGTGGCAGCTGCGGGCCGGCCCGATTGGGCCTACCATTGCCACCCCCCGAATTTCCCCATGTGACGCCCATGAGCAAGCAGAACCAATGGATCGTCGGCGTCAATGCCGTGGCTTCTTCGATTGAAAAGGACCCGGAGAACGTCCGCGAGGTCCTGATCGAGGCCGGTGCCAAGAACCCGCGCCTGGTCGAAATCGAGGAAGAAGCCCTGCGCAAGGGCATCGACGTGCGCAAGGTCAACGCCCAGGCGCTGGGCGGCGTGGCCGGCCAGGTGCGCCACCAGGGCGTGGCCGCGCGGTACGCCGCGCCCAAGCTGTGGGCCGAGAACGAACTGGAAGGCCTGATCGAGGCCGCCGGGGGCAAGGCGCTGGTGCTGGTGCTTGATGAGGTACAGGACCCGCACAACCTCGGCGCCTGCCTGCGCAGCGCGGCCGCCGCCGGCGTCACCGCCGTGGTGATCCCCAAGGACAAGAGCGCGCCGGTCAATGCCACGGTGCGCAAGGTCAGTGCCGGCGCCGCTGACCGCATCCCGGTGGTCGCGGTGACCAACCTGGTCCGTTGCATCAAGGACATGCAGAAGCTGGGCGTGTGGGTGTACGGCCTGGCCGGTGAGGTGGACACCACCCTCCACCAGCTGGACCTGCGCGGCAACGTGGCGCTGGTGATGGGCGGCGAAGCCGATGGCCTGCGTCGCCTCACCCGCGAAACCTGCGACCAGCTGGTGCGCATCCCGATGCCGGGCGACATCGAGAGCCTCAATGTCTCCGTCGCCACCGGCGTGGCGCTGTTCGAAGCCGTCCGCCAACGACTGTAAGAGGAAACCACATGCTCCCTGCGCCGTATCGTCTCTCCCTTCGACTGACTGCGGCGCTGCTGGGGCTGTGCGCCCTGGTGGCTTCCGCACAGGAAGCCCCGCGCGCCCGCGCCCGTGACCTGGGCGTGGCCCCGGGCATCTTCGCGCCGGGCCACTACAACGCGATCACCGACGTGGCCGGCGTGCGCGTGGGCCAGGTGACGCTGGCCGAGGGCGACAGCGTGCGCACGGGCGTCACCGCGATCCTGCCGCACCCGGGCAATGCCTATCGCTCGCGGGTGCCGGCGGCGGTGCACGTGGGCAATGGCTTCGGCAAGTTCGTCGGCAGCACCCAGGTCAATGAACTGGGCGAGCTGGAAACCCCGATCCTGCTGACCTGCACGTTGTGCGTGTGGAAGGCGGCCGATGCGATGGCCGAGTGGATGCTGGCCCAGCCGGACATGCAGCAGGTGCGCTCGTTGAATGTCGTGGTCGGCGAAACCAACGACGGCGGACTCAATGACATCCGCGCCAGGCCGATCACCGCCGGGGCAGTGCGGAATGCACTGGAAAGCGCCAAGAGCGGGCCGGTACAGGAAGGCAGCGTCGGTGCCGGCACCGGCACCGTGGCGTTCGGTTGGAAGGGCGGGATCGGAACCTCTTCGCGCAAGCTGCCCGACAGCCTCGGCGGCTGGACGGTCGGCGTGCTGGTGCAGGCCAACTTCGGCGGCGTGCTGCAGGTGGAAGGCGCGCCGGTCGGCCGCGCGCTGGACCGCTATGCATTCCAGAACGCGGTAGCGATGCAGGACAACACGCGCGGCCTGGCCGATGACCGGGGCGACGGCTCGGTGATCATCGTGATCGCCACCGACGCCCCGTTGTCGGACCGCAACCTGAAGCGGTTGGCCTCGCGCGGGATGATGGGGCTGGGGCGCACCGGCAGCTCGGCCTCCAACGGCAGCGGCGATTACGTGCTGGCGTTCTCCACCGCCGAGTCGGTGCGACGGGCTTTCGATGCGACCCGCCTGCAGACCACGGAGCTGGCCAACGAGCCGATGAGCGCGGTGTTCCAGGCCAGCGTCGATGCGGTGGAAGAGGCGGTCTACAACGCCTTGTTCATGGCGACCACCACCAGTGGCAACGGCAAGACGGTGGAGGCGATTCCCTTGGACAAGGTGCGCGATGTGCTGCGTGCGCATGGGATTGCGCCCGCGTCGTAAAAGCGGCCCTCACCCCAACCCCTCTCCCGCCGGGCGGGAGAGGGGCTTGGATTGCGAGCGGTGCGGGAGCTGCCGGATGGCGTGATGACTCCCTTCTCCCGCTTGCGGGAGAAGGCTTGGATTGCGAGCGGTGCGGGGGCTGCCGGATGGCGTGATCGCTCCCTTCTCCCGCCTGCGGGAGAAGGTGGTGCGGAGCACCGGATGAGGGTGCTGTTGCTTTTGCGTGCCGCGATGCGTGCCCTCACCCCAACCCCTCTCCCGCGGGGCGAGGGGCTTCCATCACGGGGTCCCACCCCCCAACGCCTTGTACAGGGTCACGTCGTTGACCAGCTGGCTGCGCTTGACCTGCGCCAGCGACAACTCGGAACTGCGACGGGTCTGCTCGGCTTCCAGCCAGGTGCGCAGGTCCGTCGCGCCGGCGCGGTAGCGCACTTCATACAGCCGCGCGATCTCCACGGCTTCCTCGTACGAGGCCTGCGCGGCGGCGAGCTGCTCGGCCAGGCGCGTGCGCGCGGACAGGGCGTTGTCCACTTCCGACAGTGCGGTGTACAGCGTCCGGCGGAAATCATTGGCGGCGATCTGGTAGGAGAGGTCGGCCGAATCGATGTCCAGCTGCATCTGCCGGAACTTCAGGAACGGCAAACTCAGGCCCGCGCCCAGCGTTGCCACCGGATGGGTCAGTACCTCACCCAGTGAGGGGCTGGAGCTGCCGATGCTGCCGCTCAGGCTCAGGCTCGGGTAGTAGCTGGTGGCGGTGACCTTGATGCTGGCCAGCGACTGGCGCAGGCGCAGCTCGGCCGCGCGCAGGTCCGGGCGACGTGCCAGGAGTTCGGCCGGCAGCCCTTCTGCCAGTGCCGGGCTCTGCGCCACGTCCAGGTTCTGCGGTTCATCGGCCAGCGGCCAAGGCTGGCCGTCGAGCAGCACGGTCAGTGCGTTGCGGGTTTCCACCCGCTGCTGTTCCAGCTGGGCCTGCGCGGCGCGTTGGCTCTCGATGTTCTGTTGCGCCTGGCGCACCTCCAGCCGCGAGACCGCGCCGGCCTTGAACTGGCTTTGCACCAGCGCGGCGGTACGCTCCAACCGATCGAGGTTGGCCTGGCCGGTGGCGATGGCCTGGTTGAGGTAGCCCAGCTGCCAGTACAGCTCGCAGCTCTGGCCGACCAGGCTCAACGCCGTGCTCTGCAGGTCCTGCGCGGTGGCCTGCGCTTCCCAGCGGGCGATGTCGCGCTGGCCGCGCAGCTTGCCCCACAGGTCCAGCTCCCAGCCCAGCGACACGCTGGCGCCGTGGTTGCGGGACCAGTCGTCGCCGCGGTCGGTGCTGCGGCTGGCACTGGCACTGACCGAACCCGATGCCTGCGGCCACAGGTCGGCACCGGCCAGGCCGGCCTGCGCGCGTGCGCGCTCGAGCTTCAGTCCGGCCGAGGCCATGTCGGTGTTGCTGTCGAGTACGCGTGCGATCAGCTGGTCCAGGCGTGGGTCGGCGAACCCTTGCCACCAGGCGTCGGCGCGGATATCGGCGGGCGGTGCGGTGACCTCGCGCTGGATGTCCTGCACCGGTGCGTTGGCGGCGGCATCGCCGCGGCCGTACTGCGCCGGTACCGGCAGATGGGCGGCGGGATCGGCGCTGGGCGTGGTGGCACAGGCGGCCAGCACCGTGGTCAATGCGGCGGAAAGCAGCAGGGGACGATAGGCAGTCATGGTCATCTTCATTCGCGGGCCAATGCCTCCACCGGGTCCAACTGGGCGGCATTGCGGGCCGGCAGGAAGCCGAACGCCACGCCGATCAGGGTCGAGCAGGCGAAGGCGGCGACGATCGAGCCGGTGGAGAACAGCAGGGTGAAGCTGGCGCCGAAGGTGCGGAACGCCCAGCCGATGGCCAGCGCCAGCACGATGCCGAGGATGCCGCCGAGCAGGCACACCAGCACCGCCTCGATCAGGAACTGTTGGCGGATGTCACTCTGGCGCGCGCCCACGGCCATGCGCACGCCGATCTCGCGGGTACGCTCGGTCACCGACACCAGCATGATGTTCATCACGCCGATGCCGCCCACCACCAGTGCAATGGCGGCGATGGCGCCGATCAGCAGCGTCATGGTCCGGGTCGTGGACGCGATGGTCTCGCGGATCTCGGCGGTGTTGCTGAGGAAGAAGTCCTCGGTGCCGTGGCGCAGGGTCAACAGCCGGGTGATGGCCGATTGCGCCGCATCCATCGGGGTGTCGTCCTTGACCCGCAGCGTGATGCTGCTCAGGTAGCTTTGCCCGAGCATGCGCGCCATTACCGTGGTGTAGGGCACCCACACGCTCAGGTTGGTGCTGCCGCCGAAGCCCATCGACTGGCGCTTGGCGATGCCGATCACGCGTGCCGGCACGTTGCCCAGCAACACCACCTTGCCCAGCGGGTCGTCGCTGCCGAACAGCTGGGTGCGGGTGTTCTCGTCGATCACCACCACCTGCGCCAGGCCCTTGACCTCGCTTTCATCGAAGTAGCGCCCGGACACCAGCGTCATGCCCTTGACCCGGAAGTACTGCTCGCCGATGCCGCTGACCTGCGCCGAGGCCGCCTTGTTGCCGACGCGGGCGGTCACCGAGCTGGAGACGCTGGGCGTGGCGCTGTCGATGTAGCTCTGCTGGGCCAGGACGTCGGCGTCGCTGGACTTGAGGGTCTGCACCCGCGCCGAGCGCATGTCGCCGAAGCCCTTGCCGGGGTAGACGTCGATGGTATTGGTGCCCAGCGCCGAGATGTTCTTCAGGATCTCCTGCTGCGAGCCATTGCCCATCGCCACCACCGAAACCACCGAGGCGATGCCGATGATGATGCCCAGCATGGTCAGGAAGGTGCGCAGGCGGTGCGCGTTCATGGCCAGCAAGGCCATGCGGAAGGCCTCCAGGAAGCGGTCGCGCGCGGCCTGGAAGGCGCTGCCGCCGGTCTTCACCGGCGTGGCGCGCTGCTGGGCCGGGAACCGTGGCGCGGCGTCGTTGCGGCGGTCGTCGATGATCACGCCATCGCGGATCTCGATGATGCGCTGGGCGTGCTCGGCCACGTGCATGTCGTGGGTGACGATGATGATGGTGTGGCCCTCGGCATGCAGCTCGCCGAGGATCTTCATCACCTCCTCGCCGGAAGCGCTGTCCAGCGCACCGGTGGGCTCGTCGGCCAGGATCACCTCGCCGCCGTTCATCAGTGCACGCGCGATCGACACGCGTTGCTGCTGGCCACCGGACAACTGGCCCGGCGTGTGGCCCATGCGGTCGGACAGGCCCAGCCGTGCCAGCAGTGCCTCGGCGCGACTGCGACGGGCCTGCGCCGGCGTACCGGCGTAGATGGCGGGCACCTCGACGTTGCCGCGTGCGTCCAGGTCGCCGAGCAGGTGGTAGCGCTGGAAGATGAAGCCGAAGTGCTCGCGGCGCAGCTGCGCCAGTTCGTCCGGTTGCATGCGCCCGGTCTCGCGCCCGGCGACCCTGTACGAGCCCACGGTGGGACGGTCCAGGCAGCCGAGGATGTTCATCAGCGTGGACTTGCCCGAGCCGGACTGGCCGACGATGGCGACCATCTCACCGGCATGGATGTCCAGGTTGACGTCCTTGAGCACGGCGATGGTTTCCTCGCCGGCCGGGAACTCGCGACGCAGCTCGCGCAGCTGCAGCAACGGCTGGCTCATCGACGCGGCCCGCCCATCATCGGGCTCATCGGTCCCCGGGTATTGCCACGCGCGCTGGCCTTCTCGGCATCGGTGACTTCGCCCACCACCACCTGTTCGCCTTCTTCCAGCCCTTCGAGCACCTGCACGCTGGAGCCGTTGTTCAGGCCGACCTTGATGCGGCGTGGCGCCGGCTGGCCGTCCTTGCCAAGCACCCGCACGATGTAGCTGTTGCTGTTGGCCAGTGCGGCGGCATCAGGCCGCGCCCGCGCCTGGCGTTGCTGGCGCTGGGCCTCGCCGAGGCTGCGCGGCTCGCGCTGCGCGCCCGCTGGGCCGCCTTCGGGCACCTTGGGGCCGAGGGCGACGGTGGGGATCAGCAGCGCATCGCTGGCCTGCGCCAGCAGCACTGAAACCTGCGCGGTCATGTCGATGCGCAGCGTGCCGTCCGGGTTCTCCACGTCGAACAACGCGTTGTAGTACACCGCCGTGCTGGAACTGGAGGAGGACGAACTGCTGGAGGTGGTGCTGTCGGTACTGATCGAGGCCGGGGCCGGATTGACCGTGCGCAGCCTGGCCTCGTACTTGTGGTCGGGCTTGCCGAGGATGGTGAAGTACACCGGCATGTCCGGCTTGACCTTGACCACGTCGGCCTCGGAGATCTCGGCATTGACCGTGACCAGGTCCAGGCGGGCCAGCTTGACGATGGTCGGCGCGGACTGGTTGGCGTTGACGGTGCGGCCTTCCTCGGCGACCACCGCCACCACGGTGCCGTCGATCGGCGCGGTGATGCGGGTATAGCCCAGGTTGGCCTGGGCGGTGCTCAGTTCGGTTTCGCGTTGCATGATCTGCGCGTCCAGCGCACGGATCTGCGCACGGGTGCTGGCGAGGTTGGCCTCGGCGGCCTCGTAGTCGGCGCGCGAAGTGGCCTCGGCGGCCAGCATTTCCTTCTGGCGGGCGAAGGCCAGCTCCGATTCCTTCAGTGAGGCGGTCTGTACCGCACGCTGGGCGCGGATGTTCTCCAGCGCGGCCTGTGCGTTCTTCAGGCTGTTCTGCTGGGTGACCGAGTCGATCTCGGCGATCAGGTCGCCCTGCTTGACCACGTCACCCAGCTGTACCTTCAGCGACTTGATCTGGCCGGACACCTGCGCACCGACGCTGACCAGCTTGTAGGCATCGATCACGCCCGTGGCATCGACCGTCTGCTCCAGGTCGCCGCGGGTGACGGGCGAGGTGGCCAGTGACGGCGCGGCGGGCTTGCGCAGCGCCCAGGCGGCGGCCGCGCCGGCCAGGACGATGATGGCGGCGGCAAGCAGCAGGCGGTTGCGGCGGGAAGAGGGCAGCAGCTTCACGATGATCGGACACTCATGGCGGGCCGCAGGGCGCGGCGACAGTGCCAGTGTCGCCAGCGGAAGATGCCGCCTCAATGCACGGGTTGTATCGTTCTGTGTCCGGTCCGGCACGCTGTGTAACGGTGTGTATCGGCTGCGGTGATCGATACATGCCGATACAGGCGCGCCCGCGCACGTTGATCCGCTAGCATGGATCATGGCGCCATGACGGAAGTACAGACCATGCACCGCCTCCTGGTGGTAGACGACGACAGCGACATCCGCAGCCTGCTGGCCGAACAGCTGGGACGGGCCGGTTACACCGTGAGCACGGCCGGCGATGGCGGCCAGATGCGCCAGGTGCTGGCGCGCGAGCACATCG
This sequence comes from Stenotrophomonas capsici, assembly GCF_034961085.1. Taxonomy (NCBI): domain Bacteria; kingdom Pseudomonadati; phylum Pseudomonadota; class Gammaproteobacteria; order Lysobacterales; family Lysobacteraceae; genus Stenotrophomonas; species Stenotrophomonas capsici. The sequence goes on from NZ_JAYFUH010000249.1 coordinate 527,279, forward strand.
ACCTGATCGTGCTCGACCTGAACCTGCCGCGCGAGGACGGGCTGGCGTTGTGCCGCGAGATCCGCGCGCGTTCGGCCACGCCGGTGATCATGCTGACCGCGCGCAGCGAGCCGATCGACCGCGTGCTGGGCCTGGAGATGGGGGCCGACGATTACCTGGCCAAGCCGTTCGAGCCGCGTGAGCTGCTGGCGCGCATCCGCAACGTGCTGCGGCGGACCGAGGCGCTGCCGGCCAACCTGGAGCCGCTGGCCATGCGCCGGGCGGGCTTTTCCGGCTGGGTGTTCGACCTGGAGCATCGCCACCTGGTCGACCCGGCCGGGCGCGTGGTGATGCTGTCCGGCGCCGAATTCCGGCTGCTGCGGGTGTTCGTCGCGCATGCCAACAAGGTGCTCTCGCGCGAGCAGCTGGTGGCCTTGAGCACCGGCCGCAACTACGAGTCGCAGGACCGCGCGATCGACCTGCAGGTCAGTCGCCTGCGCCAGAAGCTGGGCGATGCCGGCGGCAGCGATGGCCTGGTCAAGACGGTGCGCAACGAGGGTTACGTGTTCGCCAGCGCGGTGACGCTGGAATGAAGCGCCTGCGCCGGTTCCTGTCCTCGATGACGGGACGCCTGTTCGTGATCCTGCTGGTCGGCATGATGGTCGCGGCGATCGGTGCCACGCTGCTGGCCGAGTCCCGCCGCCAGCAGGAGTTCGAACGGCAGAACCTGGCGCGCATCGCCGACCGCCTGCAGGGCTTCGTCAACCTGCTCGATGGCAACCCGGAGCTGCGCGCCCGCCTGCTGGCGGTGGGCGGGCCGAGCGTGCGGGTGGTCAAGGACACGTTCCGTACCGGCGCGCCGGACACGGCGCTGATGGAGACCCTGGCGCAGCGCGGTGGCGTGGTGGCCGGTGCGCAGGTGCGGGCCACCAGCTTCCGCGCCTGCATGGTGCCGCTGCCGCAGTTCATGCGGCCACCGGCCCCGCCGCAAGGGCGCCGGGAAGGCGAGCGCCGTCGCCATGTGCATGACCCGGCGTTCACACCGCCGCGCTGCCGCCTGGTCGAACTGAAGCTGAGCGACGGCACCCCGGTGCGGCTGGCGCTGGAGTACCCGGCCATCGCGCGCAGCCCCGCGGCGGCGTTCGATCCGTGGTTCCTGTCGTTGCTGGGGCTGGCCATCGCGGTGCTGGCCTACGTGGTCGCGCGCATGGCCAGTACCCCGCTGGAACGCCTGGCCGCGCACGCCGCCGGACTGGGGCAGGACCTGCAACGCGATCCGTTGCCGGTGAGCGGTCCGCTGGAAGTGCGGCGTGCCGCCGAAGCCTTCAACGCCATGCAGAAGCGGCTGCAGCGCCACCTCGGCGAACGCACGCAGATGCTGGCGGCGATCACGCACGACCTGCAGACACCGGTGACCCGGTTGCGGTTGCGCCTGGAGAACGTCGCCGACGAACAACTGCGTGAGCGCCTGATCGGCGACCTGGCCGCGATGCAGGCGCTGATCCGCGAGGGCCTGGAGCTGGCACGCAGCGCCGAAAGCGCCGAGCAGCGCGCCGCGCTGGACCTGGATTCGTTGCTGGAGAGCGTGGTCGAGGATGCCGCCGAGGCTGGGCATGACGCCACGCTGGAGCAGAACTGCGGTGCCGTGCTGATGCTGCGCCCGCTGGCCATGCGCCGGCTGTTCTCCAACCTGGTCGACAACGCGGTCAAGTACGGGCGTGGCGTGCAGGTGCATGCGAGCCGGCAGGGCGATGCGGTGCAGGTGGTGATCCGTGACCATGGGCCCGGCCTGGCCAGCGACGAGCTGGAGGCGGTGTTCACGCCATTCCTGCGCCTGGAGACCTCGCGTTCGCGCGAGACCGGCGGTGCCGGGCTGGGCCTGACCATCGCCCGCGCGCTGGCCGAGAAGGACGGTGCCACGCTGGTGCTGCGCAACCACCCTGAAGGCGGCCTGGAGGCGGTGGTGCGGTGGGAGCAGCCGCAGTGGGAGACCGGTCAGCGCGGTTGAGCGGGGCGGGCATCCGCAGCGCCGGGCTGTGAAGGAGGTCGCCTGGCGGGGCCGGTGTCTTTGCTAGTATCGCCGCACTATCCGGGGATGCAGATCGATGGCAAGGGATACGGTTCTGGCAGGTACGCCGGGGGCGGTTGACAGGTGTGGCAAGCGCACGCGCAGACAGCGCCGGAAGGCCGTGTTGGCTGCGCCGGCCTTGCTGGCGTTGCCGCTGTTCGCGCAGGCGGCTGGCGCGCCGCCGGCAACGCCGTTGGCGGTGGCCACGGTACCGGTGCTGGCCGGCGTCGGCGCACTGCTGATGGCGGCACTGCTGTGGTGCGGTTACCGGCTTGGCCAGCAGCGCATGCAACTGGCCAGGTTGATGCAGGATGCCGAACGGCAGGCCCGCGACGGGCGCCAGGCCGCCGAGCGGCTGGCTGCGGCCGAGCAGGCCGTGGCTGAGCTGGAGCTGCAGATGCAGCAGCAGGCCGAGTCGTTCGCGCGGCTGGCGCACGAGGACGACCTCAGCGGCCTGCCCAACCGGCGTGCCTTCGATGATGCGCTGTCGCGGCAGATGGCCGCCTCGCGCCGCAGCGAACGACCGTTGTGCCTGGTGGTGCTGAGCATCGACCACCTCAAGCAGATCAACGCAGCCTGGTCGCGTGCCGTCGGTGACTTGGTGCTGTGCGAGGTGGGCGAACTGCTGCGGCGCAGCCTGCGCGCCTCGGACATGCCGGCGCGGCTGGGCAACAAGGAGTTCGCGATCCTGCTGGGCGACACCACCCTGGCCGATGCCGAGATGGTCTGCCAGCGCCTGCAGCGCCTGTTTGGCCAGTACGGCGAATGGGGTGGCCGCGGCGAAGGCGAGATCGCCGTGACCTTCAGTGCCGGCGCGGTGCAGATGGGCGATGCCGACCAGGCCCCGGTGCTGTTCTACCAGCGTGCCAAGAACGCCTTGGCGCAGGCCAAGCAGGACGGGCGCGCGCGTACCTGCGCGGCCTGAGCCACGATAGCGGCGGGCCGCTCAGCGGCCCAGCGGGGTGGGCCAGGCGTTGACGATCTTGCAGAACAGCCGTGCGGTTTGTTCGGTGTCGTAGACCGCGCTGTGCGCCTCGTTGGCATCCCATTCGAAGCCGGCTGCCTGCACCGCGCGGGCCAGCACGGTCTGGCCGTAGGCCATGCCGGCCAGGGTCACCGTGTCGAACACGCTGAAGGGATGGAACGGATTGCGCTTGTGGCCGCTGCGGGCCACGGTGGCGTTGATGAAGCCCAGGTCGAAATGGGCGTTGTGGCCGACCAGGATCGCGCGTTGGCAGTTGTACTTCTTCATGGCCGCGCGCACCGGGGCGAACACATGCTCCAGCGCGTCGCGTTCGGGCTTGGCTAGGCGGAACGGGTGGTCCAGCACGATGCCGGTGATTTCCAGTGACTTGGGGTCGATTTCGGTGCCTTCGGCCGGGATGACGTGGGCGCTGGCAGTCTGCCCGGGATACAGCAGGCCGTTCTCATCCATCTCCACCGGCACCGCGGCGATCTCCAGCAGTGCATGCCGGTTGCAGTCAAAGCCACCGGTCTCCACGTCCACAACCACCGGCAGGAAGCCACGGAAGCGTTGCGCCATGGGCGTGAAAACGGGGCGCGGGACGGGCGATTCAACGTGTTCGTTCATCGCAATAGGGTAGCAGAGCGCGTAAGAACGGCCGGTGATAAGCGGGTTTCGCGCCTGCAGGTGCGCCTACCGGGCGGTGCCCAGGATGCAGGCGCGCTCGCGCAGCTGCTGCAGCATCGCGGCGCCATTGGCAAGGAAGGCGGGGTCGGCGACGACGCCGGCTTCCTCGGCCAGCGCCTGCAGATGCATGCGGCCGCTGTGTCCGGGGAACTGCTCCAGCCGCTCCAGCAGGCGGAACAGCAGCGGCGAGACGGTGGAGAACGCCACGCTGCCATCGACGCCGCGCCGTGCCAGCAGCAGCGTCGGCTCGGCCGGGGGCTGCGTCGGTTGCCACGCCGGGCCAATGCGATGCACCGGCCATTGATAGGCCAGGGCCCGGCACCAGGGGGAGCACAGCGGCGCGGCGTCCAGCAGGTCGCCCTGCGGGTCGTGGGCGGGCAGGGCGGCGTCGCTGACCTGCAGGGCCAGTTCGATCCACTCGTAGTGGGCAAGTTCCAGCAGCCAGGGGTAGCGCGGGTCCGCTGGCCGCTGGTCGAGGAACAGGATGAACTCCTGCGCGATCTCGGTGAACAACGGCGTGTGGGCGCGATGGTCGCGACAAAAAGCGCGGACCAGCGACAACCACTCGGCATCGTCCAGGGTGCGGCGGATGACCGGGAAGTTGGCCGCCAGCAATGATTGCAGGTTGTTGAAATACAGCTCGCGATACACCTGCATGCGGCGCCGGGCGATGGCATCGGGCGCCGGCTGCCGTTCCGGGTCGCGCAGGTGGGCGGCGAAGCGCTGCTGCAGTTGCGCCAGGGTTTCAGCCATGCGCGTGCTCCGTCGCGGCGGCCTGCTGCAACCGGCGGATGACCTGCAGCTCATCGAGCAGCTCGGGCAGGGGCGGGAAATTGAAATCACGCTCCAGCAGCGTCGGGCGGACCCCGTGCAGGGCATGGCTGGCCGCCAGCAACTGCCAGACATCGTGCTTGACCGGCATGCCGTGGGTGTCGATCTTCAGGTCGTCGGCTTCGTCATGGTGGCCGGCAACGTGATAGCTGGCGATGCGTGCCGACGGCAGGCGGGCGAGGAAGGCGTGCGCGTCGTAGCCATGGTTGATGGCGTTGACGTAGACGTTGTTGACGTCCAGCAGCAGGTCGCAGTCGGCCTCCTCCAGCACGGCGTTGATGAAGCCGGCTTCGTCCATGTCGGCGGCCGGCACGGCGTAGTAGGAGGCGTTCTCCACCGCGATGCGGCGGCCCAGGATGTCCTGCGCCTGGCGGATGCGGGCCGCCACGTGGCGCACGGCCTCGCCGGTGAACGGCAGTGGCAGCAGCTCGTACAGGTGGCCGTCGTCGCTGCACCAGCTCAGGTGTTCGCTGTACAGCGCGACCTGATGCTGGTCGAGGAAGCGACGGGTGCGCTGCAGGAATGCCACGTCCAGTGGGCTTGGGCCGCCGAGCGACAGGGACAGCCCATGGCAGGTCAGGGGGTGACGCCGCGACAGCTCGGCCAGTGCCTCGCCAAGCCGGCCGCCGACGCCCACCCAGTTGTCCGGGGCGCATTCGAGGAAATCGAACGCGCCTGCCGGCGCGGCGGCCAGTGCATCCAGCAGTGACCGCCGCAGGCCCAGTCCTGCGCTGGCCGCTGCCGGCGCGCGCAGGTTGCCGGGGAGGCGGTCAGTGGTTGCCGCCACACTTGCCCTCGCCACACTTGCCTTCGGCGTGGGTCTTGGCGCTGTCGGCGGCCTTGTCGTCACCGGCCTTGGCCGGTGCGGGGGCAGCGGCCGGTGCCGGGGCGGCGGTCGCAGCGGCGCCGGCGTGGCTGCCGCCACACTTGCCTTCGCCGCACTTGCCCTCGGCATGCTTGGCCGGTGCGTCGGTGGTGCCGGTCGGCGGCGGCGTGGCCGGCTTCTGTTCGGCCGGCGGCGTCTGGCCGGTGGCGGCCAGTGCGTAGCCCTGGGCCAGGTCGGTCATGGCGAAGGCCGGGGCGGCGCTGCCCCCGAGCAACGCGACACCCAGGGCGAGGGAAGCAGGCTTGCGGAGATCGATGGCCATGCGGTGGTGCTCCAGTGTCAGAGGTGTGCGGGGGAGGCTGGAGCTTAGCAAGCACGGTGGCGTGCGTGCGGGTAGCGGATGTGTCGACAGGCCCGGTTTGGGCCTGTCGGGGTTGCGGTACGGGCGGTGTTCAGCGACCGCTGGCGATGTCCATGACCAGGCCGGTGGCGATGGCGATCAACACGTAGCGATCGTCGATCCGGCGCCACTCATTGCCCCTTCCGGGCTTGCGCAGGCCATGGTGAGCGTAGTCGGCCACGCGTGTTCCACGCTGATGCCGGGACAGCCGCTCGCCCTTGCGGGGGGCGTGATGGGCCGACTGCGGGGCGGCATGGCGGGCGCCATTGGACGACGCGGGAGCCGGGTGCTGCTGCGCATGCGACGGTGCCGGCGGGTCGTGGCGGTCGCGGTCCTGCACGGGGCCGGCAAAGGCACTGGCCGAGGCCAGCAGGGACAGGGACAGGGCGGTGGCGAAGATGCGCTTCATGGTGGTTTCCTGGGGGACGCGGCGGGGATGCCGCGTGCAACACCACGCTAGGAAAAAATCCATGAACGCGTAATTAAATTTCCCGCCGCCGCGGTATCGCTTTGTATCGGCATGTAACGGCCCGCCGGGACGAGGATCCGGCGGGCCGTTGCCAGGCTCAGGCGTGGTCGACCGTGCTGGTTTCGTCGCGCTTCTCGCGCGGCGGCAGCGGCTGTTCGCCGTGCACGAGGAACCAGACGTTCTCGGCGATGTTGGTGGCGTGGTCGCCGATGCGCTCCAGGTTCTTGGCCATGAACAGCAGGTGCGTGCACGGGGTGATGTTGCGCGGGTCTTCCATCATGTAGGTCAGCAGTTCGCGGAACAGCGCGGTGTACTGCGCGTCCAGGCGGGCGTCTTCCTCGCGCAGCTTCAACGCCGCTTCGGCGTCGTTGTCGCGGTAGGCCACCAATGCGGCGCGGACCTGCTGGGCGGCCAGGCGGCCCAGTGCGCGCACGCCCTGGATCTGCGGCATCGGCGGCACCGACACCAGCGCGATCGAGCGCTTGGCCACGTTGGCGGCGTAGTCGCCGATGCGTTCGATGTCGGCCGGGATGCGCAGGCCGGCCAGGATCTCGCGCAGGTCGCGCGCCATCGGGCCGCGCAGCGCCAGGCGCATGACGTCATGGCTGATCTGCTGTTCGAGCTGGTCGATGGCCTCGTCGTTGGCGACGATGCGCTGGGCGGCCTTCTCGTCGCGGCGCTCGATCACGTCCAGCGCCGCTTCCAGCTGCGCGACGGACATCTCGCCCATGCGCACGATCTCGGTTACCAGGCGCTGCTGTTCTTCGTCGTAGCTCTTCACGATGTGGTCGTTGGGGTTGTTCATGGGCGTCAGCCGGAATAGGGGAAACAGGAATGGGGAGGCAGGGCGTTGAAGTCCGGTGGGGCAGGGGGCGGGAGGACTGCACTCCCGCCTGCCGGCTCCCCATTGCCCGGGCTCAGCCGAACCGACCGGTGATGTAGTCTTCGGTCTGCTGCTTGGACGGGTTGGAGAAGATGACCTCGGTGCGGTCATGCTCGATCAGGTCACCCAGGTACATGAAGGCGGTGTAGTCGGACACGCGCGCGGCCTGCTGCATGTTGTGGGTGACGATGGCGATGGTGTAGTCGTTCTTCAGTTCCTCGACCAGCTGCTCGATGCGGCTGGTGGAGATCGGGTCCAGCGCCGAGGTCGGTTCGTCGAGCAGCAGCACGTCCGGGCGCAGGGCCACGGCGCGGGCGATGCACAGGCGCTGCTGCTGGCCGCCGGACAGTCCCAGCGCGCTCTGGTTGAGCTTGTCCTTCACTTCGTCCCACAGCGCGCCCTGGCGCAGCGCCTGCTCGACGCGCACGTTCATCTCGGCCTTGGACAGCTTCTCGTGGTGGCGGATGCCGTAGGCCACGTTCTCGAAGATGGTCATCGGGAACGGCACCGGCTTCTGGAACACCATGCCCACCTTGGAGCGCAGGCGGTTCATCGGGTACTTGGGCGAGAGGATGTTCTCGCCGTCCAGCAACACTTCGCCGCGCGCTTCCAGCTTCGGGTACAGCGCGTAGATGCGGTTGAAGATGCGCAGCAGGGTGGACTTGCCGCACCCGGACGGGCCGATCAGCGCGGTCACGCGCTTTTCGGGGATCTCCAGGTTGATGCCCTTGAGCGCATGGAACTTGTCGTAGTAGAAGTCCAGGCCGCGTGCGGCCAGCTTCACCGGCGCCGGTGCATGCAGCTCCTGGTTGGAGGCAGGCACGTTGATGCGCTGCATGGGCACGGCGTTGTTGAGGTCGTTCATGGGAAGGTCCATGGGATCAGTCGTTTGAAATTCGATTGCGCAGCAGCAGGCCGCGGGCGGAGAGGCTGACCAGCAGCACGAACACGGTCAGGACCAGTGCGCCGGCCCAGGCCAGCACCTGCCAGGATTCATACGGGCTGCCGGCGAACTGGTTCATCACCACCGGCACCGAGGCCATCGGCTGGAACACGTTGCTGTTCCAGTACTGGTTGCCGAAGGCGGTGAACAGCAGCGGCGCGGTCTCGCCGGAGATGCGTGCCAGCGCCAGCAGGATGCCGGTGACGATGCCGGCCATGGCGCTGCGGTACAGCACCTGCATGATCACCTTCCACTGCGGCACGCCCAGCGCCAGCGCCGCTTCGCGCATCTGCACCGGTACCAGCCGCAGCATTTCGTCGGTGGTGCGGATCACCACCGGCAGCACGATGAAGGCCAGCGACAGCGCACCGGCGAAGGCGGAGAACTGGCCGCCGGTCTGCATCACGTACAGCGTGTAGACGAACAGGCCCAGCACGATCGACGGCGCCGACAGCAGGATGTCGTTGACGAAGCGCACCACCGTGCCTGCCTTGCGCGTATTGCCGTACTCGGCCAGCCAGGTGCCGGCGGCCACGCCCAGCGGCGTGCCGATGGCGATGGCCAGCGCGCACATCACCGCGCTGCCGAAGAAGGCGTTGAGCAGGCCGCCTTCCTGCATCGGCGGCGGCGTCATCTTGGTGAACAGGTCGAGGTTGATGCCCGGCAGGCCCTTGGACAGCAGCGTCCACAGGATCCAGCCGAGGAAGAACAGGCCGAACAGCGCGGTGGCGCAGGCCAGCAGCAGGGCCAGGCCGTTGGTGATGCGACGACGCAGGTACAGCGCGTCGGCGGCCTTGTGGGAAGCGACGGTGGACATCAGTTGCCCTCCTTGCGGGACAGGCGCAGCAGCATCAGTCGGGCGATGGCCAGCACCACGAAGGTGACGATGAACAGCACGAAGCCGAGCAGCAGCAGTGCCGAGCGGTAGGTTTCGGTGGCTTCGCCGAAGTCGTTGGCGATCAGCGCGGCGATGGTGGTGCCCGGCTCCAGCAGCGACGGGGTCAGGCGCACGCTGTTGCCGATCACGAAGGCCACGGCCATGGTTTCACCCAGGGCGCGGCCCAGGCCGAGGAACACGCCGCCGATCACCGCCGAGCGGGTGTAGGGCAGCACGATGTCCCAGCTCACTTCCCACTTGGTCGAGCCCAGCGCGTAGGCCGACTCCTTCAGGCGGGTCGGCACGGTGAGGAACACCTCGCGCATCACCGAGGAGATGAACGGGATCACCATGATCGCCAGCACGAAGCCGGCGGTGAGCATGCCGATGCCCAGCGGCGGCCCCTGGAACAACGCGCCGATGACCGGCAGGCCGCCGAGGTTCTCGTTGAGGAACGGGGTGACGTACTCGGTCATCACCGGCACCAGCACGAACAGGCCCCACATGCCGTAGATGATCGACGGGATGCCGGCCAGCAGTTCGATGGCGGTGCCGACCGGGCCGCGCAGCCAGCGCGGCGCCACCTCGGTCAGGAAGAAGGCGATGCCGAAGCTCACCGGCACGGCGATCAGCATGGCGATCAGCGCGGTGACGATGGTGCCGTAGATCGGCGCCAGTGCGCCGAACTTGTTCTCCACCGGATTCCAGTCGGCGGAGTAGAAGAAGCTCAGGCCCTGTTCCTGCAGGGCATGGCGGCCGCCCCACAGCATGGACAGCGCGGCGCTGGCCAGGGCGACCAGCACGAAGACGACGGTGGCGATCAGGAACCAGCGGAACAGCCGGTCATTGCGGGCATCGCGCACATCACGCGAGCTGGGCGAAGCGAGGGACGGTGCGATGGCATTCATGGCAGCGGCGTAGGCCCAAGGGGGAGGCGGTTTTGGTTCTGTCCCCGGTATTCCGGGAAGGACACAGCGGTGGCAACGTTGTCCGCGCGGTGGCGGGGGAAGCGGAGGCGTTCGTCATTCCCGCGAAGGTGGGGATCGTTCCTGCCTTTACCCCCGATGCAACCCCGGAAGCAGGAGCGGTTCCCGCCTTCGCGGGAATGACGACAACAGCAACAACGACAACGGTCCTGCGGGTACTGCATGCAACCTGCACGGGTGCGCCCATGGCGCACCCGTGCGATTCCATTACTTGAACTCGGCGGCCCAGTAGCTTTCGATCTGGGTCACCAGCTCCGCCGGCAGCGGCACGTAGTGCAGTTCGTTGGCCTGGGTCTGGCCGTTCTCGAAGGCCCACTTGAAGAAGGCCAGGGTGTCGGCGCTGCGCTTGGCGTCCTTCGGCTGCTTGTGCATCAGCATGAAGTTGGTGGCGGTGATCGGCCACGCATTGGCGCCCGGGGCGTTGGTGATGACCAGGTTGAAGTCCTTGGCGTTGGCCCAGTCGGCGCTGGCGGCAGCGGCGGCGAAGGTCTCGGCGGTCGGTTGCACCCAGCTGCCGGCGGCGTTCTGCATCGACGCGTACGGCATGTTGTTCTGCAGCGCGTAGGCCAGCTCGACGTAGCCCAGCGAACCCTTGATCTGCTGCACGTAGGAGGCGACGCCTTCGTTGCCCTTGCCGCCCACGCCATCCGGCCACTGCACCGAGGTGCCTTCGCCGACCTTGTCCTTCCACTCGCCACTCACCTTGGACAGGTAGTTGGAGAAGTTGAAGGTGGTGCCCGAACCGTCGGAGCGGTGCACCAGGGTGATCTTGGTGTCGGGCAGGGTCACGCCCGGGTTGGCATCGGCGATGGCCTTGTCATTCCACTGGGTGACCTTGCCCAGGAAGATGTCCGCCAGCAGGGCGCCGCTCAGGCGCAGCTGGCCCGGCTGGATGCCTTCCAGGTTGACCACCGGGACCACGCCGCCGATCGCCGACGGGAACTGGCCGAGGCCGGCCTGGGCCAGCTCTTCGCTGGACAGCGGCTTGTCGGAGGAACCGAAGTCGACGGTGCCGGCCTTGATCTGGGCGATACCGCCGCCCGAGCCGATCGACTGGTAGTTGATCTTGGCGCCGGTGGCGGTGTTGTAGTCGGCCGACCACTTCGACACGAGCGGGAAGATGAACGAGGCGCCTGCGCCGGAGATCTCGGCGGCAACCTTGTCACCCGCGGCCGGGGCACCGGCAGCAGCGTTTTCCGGGTTGGAAGCGGCGGGGTTGCCGTTGTTGCCACCGCAGGCCGACAGGCCCAGGGCAATGGCCAGGGAAAGGGCGGCAAGGCCGGTCGTGTGCAGCTTCATGCGTCACTCCATAGCGGGAGAAAGGCTGGCGGCGCCAGCGGATGCGGCTATGAAATGATGTTTTTGTTACAGCCTGATTACATGCTGAAAAAAATCTGAAAAACCCATGTTCATCAATGGGCTACAGGATGCGGTGGGGTGTCCGGAAACAGCCGGGACAGCGGTGCTGTGTGACGCGTTTGGCCTTCCGGATGACGCCAGGGCGGAATGCCGGGGCATGCCCGGCAGGGCCTTCCCGTTGGCACCGCGGCGGTGCGTGGTTCCGTGCTGCCGGGAGGTGCAAAAAAAGGCGCGGATCGCTCGATCCGCGCCTGAGGCGACGAGGGAGAGGGACTCGTCGGCTCTACACTCAGTAACGCGCGTTCTGCTGCCAGTAGGTTTCGATCTGGCGGACAAGGCTGTCCGGCAGCGGCACGTAGTCCAGCTGGCGGGCCTGTGCATCACCGTTGGCGTAGATCCAGCGGAAGTAGTCCAGCGCGGCCTTGGCGCCTTCGGCGGTCTTGGGCTGCTTGCGCATCAGGATGAAGTTGGTGGCGGTGATCGGCCAGGCCTGCTCACCCGGGGCGTTGGTCATCACCAGGTAGAAGTCGCGGGCATTGGCCCAGTCGGCGCTGGCGGCAGCGGCCGAGAAGGTCTCGTCACGCGGCTGCACGAAGTTGCCGGCGGCGTTCTTCATGCGCGAGAAGGTCAGGCGGTTCTGCAGCGCGTAGGAGAACTCGACGTAGCCGATCGAACCCTTGATCTGCTTGACGTAGGCGGCGACGCCTTCGTTGCCCTTGCCGCCGATGCCGACCGGCCACTGCACGCTGGTGCCTTCACCGACGCTGGTCTTCCAGTCGTTGTTGACCTTGGACAGGTAGTTGACGAAGTTGAAGGTGGTGCCCGAACCGTCGGAGCGGTGCACGACGGTGATCTTCGCGTCGGGCAGGGCCAGGCCGGCGTTGAGGGCGACGATGGCCGGGTCGTTCCACTTGGTGATGCGGCCCAGGAAGATGTTGGCCAGGGTCGGGCCGTCGAGCTTCATGGCACCGGCTTCGACGCCGGCCACGTTGATGACCGGCACCACGCCGCCGATCACCGACGGGAACTGCACCAGGCCCGAGGAGGCCAGTTCTTCCGGACGCAGCGGAGCGTCGGAGGAGCCGAAATCGACGGTGTTGGCCTTGATCTGGGCGATGCCGCCGCCGGAGCCGATCGACTGGTAGTTCACCCGCTTGCCGGTGGCGGCGCTGTAGTCGGCCGACCACTTGGACATGACCGGGTAGATGAAGGAGGCGCCAGCGCCGGTGACATCGGTGGCATTGGCGGCGAACACGGACGACGCGGCGAGGATGGCGACGACGGCGCGCGATTTGATGGCGTGGATCACGAATGGCTCCTGGGAGGTGAATGTGCGGTGAGTTCCGCCCGGCGCCTATTCCATAACCATTTGATGACAACGCAGCGTCTGTCATATGACGACGCGGTGACAGCCGCAACCTGCTCAGAAGCTGGCCGTGATCGCCTCCGGCAGCGGGTAGCTGCGGCCCTTGGGTTGCAGGGTGTAGTGCTTGACCGGCAGCGTGTGGCGATCCTCCACGCATTGGCCGGCGGCATCCTCGCGGTTGATGATCCCGGTGATGCGCTCGCGCACCCGCAGGGTGGCAAAGCCCTGTGCCGGCGGTGGCTCCACTTCGAGGGTCCGCTCGACGTCGTTGAACTCGCCGGTGCAGCGGGTGTCCCATTCGCCGCTGAAAAGGTTCATCACGATCTGGCCGGTGACCGGCGTGAGCCGGTCCTTGTCCAGCACGAACAATTGCAGGCGTGTGTCAGAGAACGGGTTGGGCTGCGAGGAGCCACTGCGCGAGATGCGCACGCCGAACGCGCGTACGTCCGCGGACAGGCGGTAGCGGGCGGTGTCCAGGCTGACGCCCTCGATGCGGACGGCGTCGCTGCTCATCGCGCCGGGCAGGCGCACGGTGGCGCGCGGGCGCAGCGTGGTGGTGTCGACCACCAGCAGGTCCAGGTCGCCGTCGCGGTAGGAGCCGTCCTCCTGCCATTCACCGAGCAGCGGCACGGCCATCAGGGTCAGGGAGGTGTCGGCCGGCCAGACACGACAGACGCCCTGGGTGGCGTCGATGCGCATCTGGCCATGTTCCGGCAGGGTGCCGGCGGGCAGTTGCGCATAGGCCTGGCGGATGCGGGTGGCGCTGTCGGCGCCGCAGTCCTGGGCCAATGCCGTGACGGGGAGGGCGAGCAGGAACAGCAGCAGGGCGATGCGCATGATCAATCCGTTGATGACGTAGAACCGCAGCATAGCCGCTCGCCCAGCGAGGGAACGGCCTTGGCCGCGAGGCCGGAAATGCATCCGGCCGCGAAACGATGAACGGCGGACCATGGCTTCCGGCGAAGATCACGACAATGGGTACTCCCGCGTTCGGAACGACGACGGGCTTCGCGGCCAGGGCCGCTCCCCAAAAAAAGAGAACGCCCCTTGCGGGGCGTTCTCCTCGATCATCGCTGCCTGGGCTTACCAGAAGAACTGCAGGCGGGCTTCCAGGATGTTCGGCTTGTCGCTGAGGAAGGTGCGGGCGCTGGAGCTGTACTTCTTGCTGTCGACCATCACGTAGTTCAGCGAGGCCTTGAAGTTCGAACGCCAGTACCAGTTGGCGCCCACGGTCCAGATGTCCATCTTGCCGCCGAGCACGCCGTCCACCAGCGGAGCACCACCGATCACGGCCGGGGCGCGCAGGCCACCGTCGTTCAGGTCGATGCTGTCGAAGCGGGCGCCCAGCTGCCACATGCCACGGCCCGGATCGTCCGGCAGGCCCAGGCTCGGGGTGCCGCCCTTGTAGCCCCAGGTTTCGCCGGTGACGTTCCACACGCCGCTGACGTAGTAGCCGTCGGTGGTGTAGTTGTCATGGTCGTAGCGCTTGACCTTGGAGTTGTAGTACTCGGCCTGGGCCTTGAACGGACCCTGCACGTACATGGCTTCGGCACCGATGGTGCTGATGCGGTCGCTGTCCTTCAGGTCGCCGCTGTCGACCAGGCGCACGGTGGCCAGGTCGGCGTTCGGGCGGGCGCGCCAGCGCAGGGTGTCCGCGTCGGTGTCGTAATCGACGTAGCTCAGGCCCAGGTGCAGGATGTTGCCCTTCTCGTTGATCGGGGCGAAGGTGCCGCGCACGCCGTAGCCGCTGCCATGGGCCAAGTCGCGGGTCAGTTCGCGGCCGAACGCCGACGCGGTGACCGACCAGTCGCTGTCACCGATGCTGTAGCCCAGGCCGAGGCGACGGGCCACGGCATAGGTGTTGGTCACGGTGGCCTTGGAGATGAAGTCGTTGTTCTTGGTGCTGGACAGCTCTTCCAGGCTGTTGGGCTGCTTGAACTGGCCGGCCTGCAGGTAGTGGTTGCTGTTGCCGCCCAGCTTGTACTTCAGGTTGGTGTCCAGGAACTTGTCGGCCTTGGCGTCGTAGCCGACCACCCATTCCACGTTGCCCGGGCCCTTGCCCTTGAGCACCAGCTCGGCGCGGCGCAGCTCGAACTCGCTGTCCTTGCCGTTCTTGGCGACGCCGTTCAGGTCGGCGCGGTCGTTGTCGAACCAGTTGCCATCAGCCTGCACCAGGCCTTCGAAGGTGATTTCGGAGCCGCCGATGACATCGATGGCGATTTCGGCGTGTGCGGCCGGGACAAACAGCGCCGACACAACGGCTGCAGTGAGGAGTTGGCGATGCAGGTTCATGGATGGGTAGCCTTGCAGGCAGGTTGAGGATGCTGCGAAGGCTAGGGCGTAAAGATTGCGTAAATGTGACAGTCCGGCGACGACCTTCCGCGCACGCAACGCCCATGCCCGCGTATTGGACGCGGGCGCTGTTACGGTCAGGTGTCGTGCATATGGCAGCCGGCCGCGCTCAGGCGTCGGCTGTCTTGTCCTTGAAGTGACACAGATCGCGGATCACGCATTGCGGGCAGTCCGGCTTGCGCGCCTTGCAGACGTAGCGGCCGTGCAGGATCAGCCAATGGTGCGCGTCCTGCAGGAATTCCCCGGGGATCACTTTCAACAAGCCATCCTCCACCGCACGCACGTCCTTGCCGGGCGCCAGGCCGGTGCGGTTGGCGACGCGGAAGATATGCGTGTCCACCGCCATGGTCGGTTGCCCGAAGGCGGTGTTGAGCACGACGTTGGCGGTCTTGCGGCCGACGCCGGGCAGGGCTTCCAGCGCGGCGCGGTCGGCGGGCACTTCGCCCCCGTACTTCTGCACCAGGATCGCGCAGGCGGCGATGACGTTCTTCGCCTTGGCGTTGAACAGGCCGATGGTGGCGATGTAGCGCTTGAGCCCTTCCTCGCCCAGGTCGAGGATGGCCTGGGCGGTGTTGGCCACCGGGAACAACTTGCGGGTGGCCTTGTTGACGCCCACGTCGGTGGCCTGCGCCGACAGCGTCACCGCCACCAGCAGTTCGAACGGCGTGCTGTATTCCAGTTCGGTCTTGGGGTGCGGGTTGAGCTCGCGCAGGCGGGTGAACATCTCCCGCACTTCCTCGCGGCTCATGCGCTTGCCGGCACGCGGCGTCGACGGCTTCTTCACCGTCGCAGCGCTTGCTGGGGTGGCGGCGTTGCGGGGCGCGGCCTTGCGCGCCACGGCTTTCTTCACGGTGGGGGCAGTCATGCAGTGGGCTTTCCCGCGGCCCGTGCCTTTGCACGGGCGAGGATGGCGGCCGCTGCCGAGGGCAGGGCGGGTTTGTGGTCCGGTGCCGGCGGTGGCGCGCGGCGTGCTTCGCGTTCGGCCGCGCGCCGGGCCAGCCGTGCATCGCGCGCGCGGTGGCGTTCACGCGCGGCCCAGGCCTGGCGCAGGCGCTGCTGTGCTTCCAGCAACGGCTGTACCTGCGCGGTATCCAGCCCGGCGGCTTCGGGCGCGTACTCCATCAGCCCGGCGCGCACGGCGGCGTCGATGTCGTCGTCGGCGATGAACTGCAGCAGCTGTTGCGGTGTGGCGGTCACGGCAGGCATCGGTGCAGCTCAGCGGTTCCTGAATTCCGGCTTGCGGCGTTCCAGGAAGGCCGAGGTGCCTTCGCGCATGTCCTCGGTGGAGAAGGCCAGGCCGAACTGCGCGCTTTCGTACTCCAGTCCTTCCTCGATGCCGCACTCGCCGCCGACGTTGATCGCGTCCAGGATGCCGCGCAGTGCCAGCGGCGCGGCATGGGCCAACTGGGTGGCGATCTTCAACGTCTCCGCCTCCAGCTCGGCGGCCGGCACCACCCGGTTGACCAGGCCCAGTTGCTGGGCGCGGGCGGCGTCAATCGGCGCGCCGAGCAGACATAGCTCCAGCGCCGCGGCACGGCCGGCCAGGCGCAGCAGGCGCTGGGTGCCGCCGAAGCCCGGCAGCAGGCCCAGGTTGATTTCCGGCTGGCCGACCTTGGCGCTGTCGGCGGCGATGCGCAGGTGGCAGGCCATGGCCAGCTCCATGCCGCCGCCCAGCGCAAAGCCGTTGATCATCGCGATGACCGGTTTTTCCAGGCGTTCGATGCGGCGCATCAGGCGCTGGCCGACCAGCGAAAAGTCGCGCCCCTGCACCGGGGTCAGGCCATTCATCTCGGCGATGTCGGCACCGGCCACGAACGCCTTGGGGCCGGCCCCGGTCAGGACCACCACGCGCACGTCGTCGGCCTGGCCGGCCGCGGCGAATGCCGCATCCAGGGCTTCCAGGGTCTGGCGGTTCAATGCATTGAGCTTTTCCGGACGTTGCACGGTGATGGTGCGGATACCGTCGCGGGTGGCGATCGAGACCGGGGCGTCGGACATACGGTGAAGCTCCTGAAAAGTTAAAAAAAAGTGAGTTTTGAACTAAATCGAACCCATGTGGGTCAGAGCCCGGGTCGTCAGTGGCGGAGCGCCTTTGTGACGGCTATCCTAACCCGTCGCCTCAAGCGGCATGGTTGCCCTGAGACACCTTCCCTGGAGAACAGTTTGATGAAGTTGCGTTCTATCGCGGTCGCCGTGGCCGCTCTGGCCATCACCGGCACTGCATTCGCCCAGGACGTCTCGTCCGAAAAGGGCAAGCTGAGCTATTACTTCGGCTATGACTACGGCAACAACCTGGCTGAACTCACCGGTCGCGGCGAGCAGCTGGACATCGCTTCGGTGGTGAAGGGCCTGCAGGATGCCTACGCCAAGAAGCAGCCGGCGATCACCGCCGACCAGCTCAAGCCGGCCGTGGAAGCCTTCCAGCGCCGTGAGCAGAGCCGCGCCCAGGCCGCCAAGGCCGAGTACGACAAGGCCGCTGCCGACAACAAGACCCGCAGCGACCAGTTCATCGCCGCCAACCGGGCCAAGCCGGGCGTGCAGGCGCTGGCCAGCGGCGTGCAGTACCGCGTGATCGAAGCCGGCAACGGCGCCAAGCCGACCCAGGCCAGCACCGTTGCGCTGGAAGTGGCCGGTCCGTTCCCGTACGGCCAGCGTCCGACCGAAGCCCGCCCGGCCCAGTCGATTCCGTCGATCAAGGTCAGCGAAGTCGAAATGGCCGCGATGCGCGAAACCCTGCTGCAGATGCCGGCCGGCGCCAAGTGGGAAGTGACCCTGCCGCCGGAACAGGCCTACGGTGCCGACCCGCGTACCCCGTTCCCGCCGAACGTGGCCGTGCAGTTCGAGATCAAGCTGGTCAGCGTGAAGTAATCCACGCCAGTTGCATGGAAACACGAAGCGCCGGTGCGAAAGCATCGGCGCTTTTTTGTGGGTGTAGTACATCCGGATCGATTCCGGGCTTACGCGGAAAGGGGCCTGACACACGACCGGCGCCACGCGGGCGCCGGTCGTGGTACTGCAGAGTTGAAGCGCGGGCTTACAGCGATGTCACCTTGGCCGCGCAGGAGCGGATGCTGGCCTGCTCGACGTTGCTGACCATGCCCAGTGCCTTCAGGTCCGAGGCGGTGTCGTTCATGCAGCGCAGGTAGGCGCCGCGGTTGCCGTTGGCGCTGGTACGGCACAGGCGGTCCTGTGCCTGCACGTTGGCACCGGCGATCAGGCCCGGGTTCTTGAACAGTTTCACGCCGGTATCGCAGGTGCCGATACGCGCCGTGCCGGTGTTCAACACCCAGCCCTCGTCGGCGAACACGCCCAGGGTCAGGTCGACGATGCGGGCACCGTCGGTTTCATCACTGTTGGCCGGCTCCATCAGGGCGTCGGGGATCAGCACGCTCTCGAAGTGCGAGAACGACGAGCCGCTGGCGACCGTGGCAGGGGCGTACAGCAGCGGACGCCCGCTGGGATCGGCACCGGCCATCTGCCCGGCCACTTCGCCCAACGCCGCGGTCATCGCCGCACCGCCCTGGGCTCCGGCCTTGATGCGGTTGGCATCGGTCAGGTTGACGCTGACGGTGGGAATGTTGGCGGTGACCGTTGCATCCTCGGCCATGCCCGGTGCGGTGCCCGGATCACCGGAGCTGGCCACGTTGCCGATGATCGCCGCGACCGCCCCGGCGGCTTCGGCGTTGGCGGCCTTGATCTCGAAGGCGCAGCCGCCGCGGTTGATGTAAGCCACCTTGCCGGTAAGGCTGCCGGCTGGCAGGGCCTCGCAGGCATCGGCGGTGTCGCTGCCGGTGCCGTCATTGGCAACCACCACGCTGCCGGCGAAGTTGTCGGAGGTGGCCTTGGGCCCGAACGAAGCCGTGCCGTAGAACTGGGTGACCAGGGTGGGGCTGATGCCGCTGATGGACAGCACCACCGCCGGATCCAGCCACAGCGGCGCCTGCGCACGGGTGCTGGCACCATTCCAGGCCGGGCCGCCGCGGGTCTTGATCGAGGTGGCACGCAGCGCGTTGGTCATGCTCGCGTCGGTGAAGCGCTTGCCGGTGAGGTTGTCGAACGCATTGTCGGTGTACACGTCCGAATAGCCGTAGTAGCTGGGGATGCCGGTGCGTTCGCCCAGGCGCCCGCTGGTGTAGCCGACGAAGCCGGAGAAGCCCAGGCCGTGGCCGATCTCATGCAGCACCACGTCCAGGAAGTTGATCTGCCCGGCCGGCGTCTTGCCATCGAGCCCGTAGTACCAGCCCGAACCGGTCATGCACGGCGTGCCGTCCGGATTGGTGCCGCCCAGGTTGTTGTTGAAGCGGCTGGTGATGTCGGTGCCGGACGAGCTGATGCTGATGCGCGAGCCGTTGATCGCGTTGGCCAGCGGGCCGTGGTAGATCATGCCGAGCTGGCTGCCCGAGGGCGCGGAGGTGGCGATCCATGCTGCGCCGGCCGAGCCCAGGGTGCCGCCGGTGGCGGTGCAGGTCAGGTCCTGGAAGCTGGCACCGACGAAGGTTTCCACGTCGCTGTTCAGCACTGCCCCCCACAGGTCGGCGGCGTAGCGGTAGACGATGCGGCGCTGTTCACCGACGGTCTTGCCCGGGTTGCCGCCTTCCGGCGCGCGTGCGGTGGGGTCATTGAGGCCCTTGCCAACCGGGTCCTGGTTGACCGGGGTGATCACGGCCGCTTCGGCCGACGCGGCGAACAGGCTGGCGCCGATCAGGGCGCAGAGCAGATGCGTCTTCATTTGCTGACCTCCTGGCGTCCATGCGACGGCGGTGCGCCGTTCTCCAGCACCTGCACGCTGCCATCGGCAGCGCGTTCGACGGTGAGCGAATTCATTGCCGAGACCGGCAGTTCCGCGCTGCTCATGCCGTTGGCATGGGTGCGGATGGTGGCGGTGGCCTGGGCGCTGTTCTGCGGCATGCGTGCCCAGGCGGCGTTGGTGGCGGTGCTGCTGCCGGCGGCGCTACGCGCCGTGGCGGGCATGGCGTTGGCCTTCTCGGAGAGGGCGCGGATTTCTGCGTCGGTGAGCTTGCGCAGCTTGCCGGTGGTGGGGTCGATGCCGGCGACCATGCCACTCTCGGCCGTGGTGGCCGGGGCTTCGGTGGTGGGTGGTTCGGCGGCGTGGGCGGCAAGGCAGGTGCCCAGCGCAAGCGCGGTCAACAACAGGGAAGGTTTTGCCACTTTCATTTCTGGCTCCGTTACAGAGTGAAAAACGAGAGGCCCCAGCGCAACGAAGGCAGCAGTGGTGTGGTGGGCGTGCCACCGGACCCTGCGGACTGCGTGACGTGGTTTCGTGTTTCCCCCTGACGGCAACCCGAGTGTGCATGGGGATGAACGTCAGTTCAATAGACTTGATGTCCGTCACAAATTTTACTGTGCGGGCGGCAGGGCGCCGCCGTTGGGGCACGGTCGTTCCGCCCGCATCGCGATCACCGACCCGCGTGGAACAGCGCGACATCACGCCCTGCCCAGCCTGTGCGCTGTCCTCGCGCCGCGCTAAGCTGGGGAGATGTCTGAATTGATGGGTTCTCCGGTTCGTGCCGTCTCCAGCCCCTGCATCGGTGTGTGCGCACTGGACGCGGAAGGCCTTTGCCGAGGGTGCTGGCGCACGGGAAACGAGATCGGGAGCTGGATGCGCATGAGCGAGAGCGAGCGTCGCGGATTGATGAAGCAGGTGTTGCCGGGGCGTGCGCGCCAGGCGGCCAGCTTCGCCGAGCGCCTGGCCGGGCGTGATCGCCTGCAGCAGGCCCTGCTTCCGCTGACCCGCGTGCCGGCCGGACCGGGCTGGAACCGCAGTGAACTGGAAGACCTGTTGCCGCCGGGGCCGCCGGTGGAGGCCGCGGTGCTGGCCGGGCTGGTGCCGCGCGCGCAGGGTACGCAGGTGCTGCTGACGCGCCGCACCGAGGCATTGCGCAACCACGGGGGGCAGGTCGGCTTCCCGGGCGGCCGGATGGAAAAGCGCGACCGTAATCCCCTGGCTGCCGCGCTGCGCGAGAGCAACGAGGAAATCGCCTTGCCATCGCAGCAGGTGCTGGCGCTGGGGTACCTGGACCCGTTCATCACCATCAGCGGCTTCCGGGTGACGCCGGTGGTGGCGGTGGTGGACCCGGATTTCGTGCCGCGCCCGGAGCCGGGCGAGGTGGCCGAAGTATTCGAAGTGCCGCTGGACTACCTGATGGATCCGGCCAACCTGCGCCACGTGGACGTGGAGCACCGCGGCCGGGTGCGGCATGTGCTGGAGTACACCTGGCCGGGCCAGCGCATCTGGGGAGCCACGGCCGCCATCCTTTACAACCTGCGTCGTCGCCTGGAGCACGTGAGATGAGCCTGACCGGATTGCCGTGGACCACGCTGGTCGATGTTCCCCGCCTGGCCGCCGCGCTGGCCGGGCCGTCGGTGCAGGTGCTCGATGCACGCGCCACCGCCAGCACCGCGGTGCGGGTGGTGGACGCGCGTTTCTCGCTGGCCGACCCGCAATCGGGGGCGGCGCAATACGCGGCGGGGCACATCGCCGGCGCGCTGCATGCCGACCTCAACCGCGACCTGTCCGACCTGGGCAGGCAGGGACATGGCCGCCACCCGCTGCCGGACAGCGACACCTTCGCCGCGACGCTGGGCCGCTGGGGCATCGGCCCCGACACCCAGGTGGTGGTCTATGACGCCGCCGACGGCAGCATGGCGGCCGCGCGCCTGTGGTGGCTGCTGCGCCTGATCGGCCACCGCAGCGTTGCCGTGCTCGATGGCGGGCTGGCGGCCTGGCAGGCGGCCGGCCATCCGCTCGACAGCGAGGTGCCGGAAGTGACCGCGCTGGGGCCGTATCCGGGCCGGTTCGACATGGACCAGGTGGTGAGCGCCGACGAGGTGCAGGCGCGCCTGGCGCAGCGGCCGGGGTGGCTGGTGGACGCGCGCGCGGCCGAACGCTATCGCGGTGACGTCGAGCCGCTGGACCGGGTCTTCGGCCACGTGCCGGGGGCATTGAACCGGCCGTTCGGCATGAACGTGCATGAAGGGCGCCTGCGCCCGGCGGCGGAACTGCAGGCCGAACTGGGCGCGCTGCTGGGTGACCAGCCCGCCCGGGAGACGGTGCTGATGTGTGGGTCCGGGGTGACCGCCTGCCACCTGCTGCTGGCGTTCGAACATGCCGGCCTGGCGGGGGCGCGCGTGTTCGCCGACTCCTGGAGTGGCTGGTCCAGTGATCCGTCACGACCCGTGGCGGTAGGCTGACACGCGAAAGAACCAAGGGCCTCGGGGGAGACATGGTTTCGATGAAAGGGGCGTTCCTGCTGTCGCTGGCGTTGGTGCTGGCGGCCTGTACGCCGGCCAATGACCCGTTTGCCAACGACGCGCTGCAGCACCCCTACGACGTGCGGCAGTACCAGCGTGACGTGGAGCAATGGCGCACGCAGCGCCTGGCACGCTTGCGCGGGCCGCAGGGCTGGCTCAGCTACGTGGGCTCGGGGCGGCTGGAGGCCGGGACGACCTATTCGGTCGGCAGCGCGCCCGATAGCGACGTGCGGCTGCCGTTGGGGCCGGAGCGGGTGGGCCGGCTGAGCATCGACGCGGCCGGCAAGGCCACCATCGAGGGCTACCCGGGCACCGGCGTCACCCTCAACGGCCAGCCGCTGCGGGGCGCCACGCTGCAGCCGGCGGGTGATGGCAAGGAGGCCAGCCGGCTGCATTTCGGCAGCGCCGAGTTCTACCTGGTGCGGATCGGCAACGTGCTGGGCTGGCGCTGCCGGGATACCAACGCGGCGCTGCGGCGCGGCTTCCGCGGCATCGAGCACTTCCCGGTGGACCCGCGCTGGCGGGTGGTGGCGCGCTGGAAACCGTTCCCGCGCCCGGCTCCGGCGATGCTGCTCAGTTCGATCGGCACGCCATTGCCGGCCGTCGCGCCCGGGGAGGCCGAGTTCGAGGTCGGGGGGCGCCACTATCGCCTGCAGGCGATGCAGGATGCCTCCGAACCGTTGTCGCCCAACCTGTTCTTCATCTTCACCGACCTTACCGGCGGCCGCGAGACCTTTGGCGGCGCGCGTTACCTCAATGCATCGGCGCCGCGTGATGGCGAGGTCGTGCTCGACTTCAACCGCGCGCAGAACCCGCCCTGCGCATTGAGCCGGCACGTGGTGTGCCCGATCGCGCCGGCGGTCAACCGGCTCGAGCTGCGGGTGACCGCAGGCGAGAAGTACCAGTTCGTGGCCGAATAGGCCGGGCTCAGAGCGGCAGTGGCTGCAGGGTGACCGCGCCGAGCACCTGCGCCCACGGGAACTGCGGGCCGGGGTCGAGCTTGCGCGCGACCTCGCGGGTCGGGTCGTCGCTGGCCGGTACGCGCGCGGTGTCCAGCTGCTCGTGGCCGGCGATCCAGCGCAGCGCCGGGAGCTGGTCCGGCAGCCATTGCAGCAGGCGCACCAGTGATGCGATCTGGGCCTCGGGGTAGGGCTCGCCCATCTGCTGGGTGCGTGAGTCGAACCAGTCCGGGTAACGCCCGGTGTTGACCAGCTCGATGCCGACCGAGCGCGGGTTGATGCCGCGCACGTGGTGTGCCACGCGCTCCAGCGCCACGTACTGCAGGATGCTGCCGTCGCGGTCGATGTAGTAATGGCCGCTGTTGCCGGTGCCGCTGTCGTAGACGGTGCGCTCGCCGTACTGGCGGGCCGTGGCCAGGTCCGGCAGTTCGGTGCAGTGGATGACCACCAGGTCGACGTCGGTGAGCGCGCGGCTGCCCAGCAATGGTTCGTAGGGCAGGGGCGCGGCGATGATCGGGGGCGGCAGAGGCATGTGCGGATGCTAGCATTCGTCGATGAATCCCGATCTTCCCGCCTGCCAGCCATGAGCCGCGGCCACTGCATCCTTTCCCACGGTTTCGAGAGTGGCCCTGACGCCACCAAGGTCACCGCGCTGGCCGAAGTCGCCGAGCGGCTGGGCTGGACCCACGAGCGCCCCGACTACACCGACCTGGATGCCCGCCGCGAGATCAGCCCGGTCGGTGACGTGCCGGCGCGGCTGCAGCGCTTGGTCCAGCGTGCCGGCGAAATGGCCGCGCGTGGCCCGCTGGTGCTGGGCGGCTCCAGCCTGGGCGCCTACATCTCGGCGATCACATCGCTGCAGGTGCCGGTCAAGGGTCTGTTCCTGATGGTGCCGCCGACCACGATGGGGCCGATGCCGGCGCTGGACGCGGCCGCGGTGCCGATCAGCGTGGTGCACGCCTGGCATGACGAGATCATCCCGGCCGAGGAGGTGATCCGCTGGGCCGGGCAGCGCTCGGCGCGCCTGTTGATGGTCAATGACAGCCACCGCCTGATGCGCAACGTCGAGGCCTCCGCGCAGGCCTTCGAGACCCTGCTGCGCTCGCTCTGAGCCCCTGGTAGGGCGCCGTTCCGGCGCCGGCGCCGGCAACTGCCTACAATGGCGCCCCTGGATGCCGTCCGGGGCCGGCCGTCGTGCCCGCCCGCATCCCCTCCTTTCCGACAGTTGATCCGATCCCGTGAAATTCTTTGTTTCCTGCGCCAAGGGCCTTGAGTACCTGCTCGCCGACGAACTGCTGGCGATGGGCCTGCCCAAGGCCACCGCCACCATTGCCGGCGTCAATGCCGAAGGCGAGCTGCGCGATGCGCAGCACGTGGTGCTGTGGTCGCGGTTGGCCAGCCGCGTGCTGTGGCCGCTGGAAGAGTTCGACTGCCCCGACGAAGCCGCGCTGTACCAGGGCGTGGTGTCGATGCCGTGGGAAGACCACCTGGACGCCGACCTGACCCTGGCCGTGGACGCGCATGTGTCCGGCACCGCCATCACCCACGCGCGCTTCGCCGCGCAACGGGTCAAGGACGCGGTGGTCGACCGCCTGCGCGGTGAAGGCCTGGAGCGCCCGTCGGTGAACGTCGATCTGCCGGACGTGCGCATCAACCTGTCGCTGCGCAAGGGCCGCGCCACCATCTCGATCGACCTGAGCGGTGGCCCGATGCACCGCCGCGGCTGGCGCCAGTCGCAGAACGATGCGCCGCTGAAGGAAAACCTGGCCGCCGCGGTGCTGATGCGCGCCGGCTGGCCGAAGATCCATGCCGAAGGTGGTGGCCTGCTCGACCCGATGTGCGGCAGCGGCACGCTGCTGATCGAGGGCGCGCTGATGGCCGCCGATGTCGCGCCGGGCCTGCAGCGCCACGGCAGCATTCCGCCGAGCCGCTGGCGGGGTTTCGACCAGGCGCAGTGGAAGGCGCTGATGGGCGAGGCGCGCGAGCGCGAGCAGGTTGGGCGTGCCGCGCTGAAGCAGGTCATCCACGGCAGCGACATCGACCCGCAGGCGATCCGTGCCGCCAAGGAGAACGCCGAGGTGGCCGGTGTCAGCGAAGCGATCTGGTTCGGCGTGCGTGATGTCGCCGACATGCAGGTGCCGCCGCAGGAAATCGGCTGCGTGGTCTGCAATCCGCCGTATGACGAACGCCTGGCCGCCGACGCGGTGCTGTACCGTCGCATCGGTGATGCGCTCAAGCGCGCGGTGCCGCAATGGAAGGCCAGCCTGCTGTGCGGTAGCGCCGATTTGGCCTTCGCCACGGGCCTGCGTGCGCGCAAGACCTACCAGCTGTTCAACGGTGCCATCGAGTGCGCGCTGATCGTCTGCGACCCGATCGCGGTGCCGGCGCGCGAGAACGATGGCCAGCCGCGCGAGCTGAGCGAAGGTGCGCAGATGGTGGCCAACCGCCTGCGCAAGAACCTGAAGAAGTTCAAGAGCTGGTTGGCACGCGAGGACATCACCTGTTTCCGCGCCTACGACGCCGACCTGCCCGAGTACGCCGCCGCCATCGACGTCTACCGCGAGGATGGCGGCAAGGGCCGCACTTTCCTGCATGTGCAGGAGTACGCTGCGCCGGCCACGATTCCCGATGCCGACGTGCGGCGCCGCCGCAACGAGTTGCTGGCCGCCGCGCGCGAGGTGTTCCAGGTGCCGGCCGAGCAGGTGGCGCTGAAGTCGCGCGAGCGTGGCAAGGGTGGCAGCAAGTACGGCCGTTTCGAGCAGCGTGGCGAGTTCATCCTGGTGCGCGAGAACAACGCGCTGCTGCGCGTGAACCTGTTCGACTACCTGGACACCGGCCTGTTCCTGGACCACCGCCCGCTGCGCCGACACATGGCCGAGCAGGCGCGCGGCAAGCGTTTCCTCAACCTGTTCTGCTACACCGGCGTGGCCAGCGTGGAAGCTGCGGTGGCCGGCGCGGTCTCGACCACCAGCGTCGACCTGTCCGGCACCTACCTGCAGTGGTGCGCCGACAACCTGGCCCTGAACGGCATGGGTGGCAGCCGCCACCAGCTGGTGCAGGCCGATGCGATCAAGTGGCTGGAAGCCGAGCAGGGCCAGTTCGACGTGATCTTCTGCGACCCGCCGACCTTCTCCAACTCCGCGCGCGCCGAGGACTTCGACGTGCAGCGCGAGCAGCTGCGCCTGCTGCGCGCGGCGGTGGCGCGCCTGGCGCCGGGCGGCGTGCTGTATTTCTCCAACAACTTCCGCCGCTTCAAGCTGGAAGAGAACGCCATCGCCGAGTTCGCGCGCTGCCGCGAGATCAGCGCCAGGACCATCGGCCCGGATTTCGAGCGCAACGCCCGCATCCACCGCGCCTGGGAACTGCAGCGGTTGGGATGAGACGATGAGCGCGGGAGGCAGCATGGCAGCATCGTCCATCGTGTTTGAAGGCTTGCTGCTGCGGCCCTTCGAGGACAGCGACGCGGAGCCGTTCGCCGAAGCGGTACGCGAGTCGGCCCAGAGCGTGGGCCGGTGGATGCCATGGGCAACACCGGACTACGATACCGTGCAGGCGCTGGCGTGGTTCGCCGACTGCCGTGCACGACGCGAGCTGGGGGAGGCACTGGAGTTCGGGGTCTTCTGCGAGCAGACCGGGGCCTTCCTTGGCGGCGCGGGCTTGAACGAGATCCGTCGTGGCCACCGGTTCTGCAACCTGGGGTATTGGGTGCGCACGTCGCGCCAGGGGCACGGCATCGCGCCACGCTGCGTGCGCGCGCTGGCGGCGCATGGGTTCGACCACGAAGGCCTGCAGCGCATCGAGATCGTGGTGGCGGTGGGCAACACCGCCAGCGAAAGGGTGGCGGTGAAGTCCGGCGCATTGCACGAGGGTATCGCGCGCAACCGGCTCATCGTCCATGACCGGCCCGTCCCGGCACACCTGTTCTCGCTGGTGCCCTGACCCTATCGACAGGAGCGGCCTTGGCCGTGAAGCCGATACTGCCTGGCGCGCCCGGTCGTTGGACGATGGAGGCGTATCCGGATACATCATCGGCTTGGCGACCAATCTCGCTCCTGCGCGTTCAGGGCACGACGGTCGCGGCCAGGCCGATGACCGGCAGGGCCCAGGCCAATGGCACGATCCAGCGGGGCCGGTAGGGGTACAGGCCGAACGCCAGCAGCAGCCCGGCGGCGGTCAGCGCCCCCAGCCACAACACCGGGCCGGCGGCCCAGCCGTGGTCGGCGACGCAGACCGCGTAGGCCAACGCGAGCAGGCCCCAGCCCAGCCAACGCCACAGCGGCGTGCGTTCGGAGCCGCGCTGCAGCTCGCGCTGGTGCTTTTCCATGGCCAGCGACAGCGCGGTGAACGCCGCGAACGACAGCCCCAGGGCGAGCAGCATCATGCGCCCGCTCCCGCGGCGGCCGCCTGCTGGCGACGCTTCTTCTCCGCCGCACTCAAGGGGGGCTGCCAGTGCTGCATGCGCCAGCCGCAGTAGGCCAGTACGACGCCGAACACCAGCATGAAAAGATCCACGCCGGCCAGCGGCCAGTCGCCCTGCAGCAAGGTCACGCCCAGATGGGCGTGCGTGGTCAGTGCATTGACCAGCGGAATCAGCGCGAACATCGCCGCGCCTACGTACAGCTGCCAGGCCCACATCATCCGCTTGGGCCAGATGAATGCCGCCAGCAGGGCGGCCCCCCACGCGTAGAAGAACACGTTGGCTTCGGCCGCGCTGCGTTCGGCCAGTTCCACCGGCAACAGCCGGTTGCCCCAGAAATAGGCGGCGAAGGCGATCGGCAAACCCGCCACCGCGCCGATGTTCAGGGCATCGACCAGACGCAGGCCGAAACCGGTCCTGCCCGACTTGGCGTGCTTGGGGCGCTCCTTGACCGCCCACAGCACCACGCCGCTGGCCACCATCAGGCAGCCGATCAGGCCGGAGACGAAGAACAGGGCGCGCAGCCCCCAGTCGGCGAAGCGGGCCAGGTGCAGGCCGTACATCACGCCGCGGGTCTGGGTGGCACCGCCCGGTGCCGGGCTGCCCTCCAGGCGCACGCCGGTGAGGGCGTCGTAGCGCAGCGAGGGCGTGTCGATCGACAGGCGATGGCCGTCCCGCTGCAGCACGTCGACCACCGAGTTGTCCGCGCCCGGGCGATGGACGGTGAAACCCGCCACCTCGGCGCCGTTCCATTCCTTGCGGGCACTGTCCAGCAACTGCTGGATCGGTAGCGGCGGCGCGCGCCCTTCGGCAGGGCCCTCGACGTCGGCCATGCGTGCGAAGGCTTCGGAGAAGAACGCATCCGGGTCGTCCGGATAGGCCGCCTTCACGCCCCATGGCAGGTACAGGAACATCAGGGTGACGATGCCGGTGTAGGTGATCATGGCGTGGTACGGCAGCGCCATCACCGCACTGACGTTGTGGAAGTCCAGCCAGGAACGCAGCCCCTTCTGCGGGCGGAAGGTGAAGAAGTCGGTGAAGATCTTCTTGTGGGTGATGACCCCGGTGATGATCGCCACCAGCATGAACATCGCGCAGAAGCCGACGATGTAGCGTGCCCAGATCACCGGGATGTAGTGCAGGTCAAAGTGCAGGCGGTAGAAGAAGTCACCGCCGCGGGTCTCGCGCGCGCTGACTTCCTGGCCGGTGTTCGGGTCGACGGTGGCGTCACCGAAGCGACCGCCGCCACGTCGCCGCCGCGTCTGGCCTTCGGCCGGCGGCGTGGCCATGGATTCGGGGTTGCGCCAGAACATGCGCATGGCCGGGTTGCGTGCATCGGGCAGGGTGACGGTCCAGCTCTCGGCCTGCGGTGCCTTGCGCTGCAGGAAGCGCACTGCATTGGCAGCGGCGACGTCGCTGCTGACCGTGCTGCGTGGCAGCTCCGGGCGCATCCAGCGGCTGATTTCCTCGCGGTAGTAGCTGGCGGTGCCGGCCATGAAGATCAGTAGCAACAACCAGCCGACCAGCAGGCCGGTCCAGGTGTGCAGCCATGCCATCGATTGGCGGAATCCGTTCTTCATGGCATCACCCCCAGCCATTCGGCGGCCATCCAGAACAGCGCGGCGGGCAGCACGATGCCGAGCCAGGCGCGCAGCGCGCTGCGCGTGGCGAACGCCCACAGCGCGGCGCAGGCGCACAGCACGATGGCGACCAGCATGCCGGTCAGCACGGCCTGGCTGCGTGGCAGCGGCAGGGCAAGGGCGAAGAACATCGCGGAAGTGGCGGCGAGCGCGTACCCGCCGACGATGGCGGCGATGCTGCGCGAGAGCACGCCCAGCCAGGGGCGTGCGAGGAAGTGCTCGATTCGGGCGAGCCAGGAGCTGGCGATGGGCGTGCTGTCCACGGAAACCTGCGGTGAAGGCTGGAGCGGGCAGTGCCGGTGGCGACCGGCGCTGCATGAAGTGGCCATCCCTGGCCGGCGCCGCGTGCGGCGCGTCCCCAAAGGCGTTACAGCTTCCAGCGCAGGGTCAGCTGCACGTTGCGCGGCTCGCCCCAGTACACGCCGTTGTAGAAGCCGACGTTGCTGTAGTACTTCTTGTCCAGCAGGTTGTTGACGTTGAGCTGGGCGCTGAAGTTGGCGTTGAAGCGGTAGCCACCGGACAGGTTGAGCAGGTAGAACGCGTCCTGGGTCATGCGCACGCTCTCGGTACGCCCGGTAACCAGGTAGTCCGGTGCCGGCCTGGCACCGTTGCGCCAGATCTCGCTCTGCCAGGTAGCGCCACCGCCCAGCCAGAAGCGGCCGTCGATGCCGCCCGGACGCCAGCTGGCGTTGAGGCGGAAGGTGTTGACTGGCGTGGTGGTGTTCTGGCGCACGCCTTTCTGGTTCTCGATCACGGTATGCGCGTAGCCGGTGGACAGGTTCCAGTGCTCGCCGAGGCTGCCCTGTGCTTCCACTTCCCAGCCCTGGACCTTGTTGCCCTTGCCGGTGGAGCGGTAGGCATCGCTGCCATCGGGCAGGAACTTGGCCGGCACGCTGTCATCGAGCTCGGCCACGTTGTCCTTCTCGCCCTTGAACACGGCCACGGAGGTGTTGAGCAGCCCGTCGAAGAACTCGGCCTTGAGGCCGGCTTCCCACATGTCGCCGACCACCGGCTCCAGGTAGCTGTTGTTCTTGTCGCGGTAGTTCTGCGGCTGGAAGATGTCGGTGTAGCTGGCGTAGGCGCTGAAGGTGCGGTTGATGTCGTAGATCAGGCCGAAGTACGGGGTCAGCGTGTTGTCGGGTTTGTAGCCGCCACGGGTGGTGCCGGTGCGGTTGCCGGCGTTGTCGTAGCTGTAGCGCCAGCTGCGGGTTTCCCAGGTGCTGTAGCGCGCACCGGCCACGGCCAGCAGCGGGTCGGCCAGCTGCAGGCGCGCGGCCAGGTAGGCGCCGCGCTGGCGCAGTTCGTCCTGCGAGCCGAGGTAGCCATTGCGGACGATGGGCAGCTGCGGCACGTCGCCGGTCCAGTTGCGCCAGTCCGGCACCTGCGCGTAGTTGTCCGGGTAGTCGGGGATGCTGATCGACGGCGCCTTGCTCTTGCGCAGCGACTGGCCGTAGCCGAACACCACTTCCTGGGCGTGGCCGAACAGCTCGAAGGCGCCGGTGACGTTGACGTCGGCCACGTCCATCGTGCTCTTCTCGGCGAAGTGCGAGATGTAGGCGGTCACCCCGGTGCCGTCGGGCCGCGGGTTGCCGGCCGCGCCGTACCAGACGCTGCCATCGGTATCGCGGTCGGCATGGGTGAAGCTGCCCTTGATCGTCCAGTTGCCGCCCAACTGCTGCTCAAGGCGCGCGAAGCGGGTCTTCTCCACGATCGGCCACTGGCTCCAGCTGGCCGACAGGTTGGTCGAGCGCGGCAGGTTGGCCGGCTTGCCATCCACGCCCCAGTACGGCACCACGCCCCAGGTCACGCCGGTGGTCTTGGGCGACTGGTACTCGTACCCCAGCTCCAGCAGGGTGCTGTCGCTCAGGTCGGCCTGCACGATGCCGTAGAACACGTCCTTGTCCAGCTTGTAGACGTCGCGGAAGGAGTCGCTCTGCTGCTTGGCGCCGACCACGCGCGCGCGGATGCGGCCATCCCAGGCCACCGGTCCACCGAGGTCGAACTCCATGCGCTGGTTGCTCCAGCGGCCGACGGTTAGGTTGGCGCCCATCTGCAGGGTGTCGGTGGGGCGCTTGCGCACGAAGCTGATGGTGCCGGACGGATCGCCGGCGCCGGTGGTCAGGCCGGTGGCGCCGCGCACCACTTCGATGCGCTCGTAGATCACGTTGTCGGTGTTGGTCTTGATCGACCCGCCGAACGTGTTGAGCATGCCATCGACCTGGAAGTTGGTGATGTTGTAGCCGCGCGAGACGTAGTTGATGCGTTCGCTGTCGGTCACCGAGACGTGCACGCCGGTGACCTGGCCCATCACGTCCTGCAGCGAGAACAGGCCCATGTCATCCAGCCGTTGGCGGGTGATGACGGTGACCGACTGCGGCGTCTGGCGCAGCGACAGGTCCAGCTTGGTCGCGGTGCCGGTGTGCTTGACGGTGTAGGAGTTGGCCAGTTCGCCTTCGGCCACGACCTTGACCGTATCCAGCGTGGCCGGGTCGCGGGCGGCGTCATCGGCCAGGACGGGCGCGGCGTGGGTGGCCAGGGCGGCGGCCAGGGCGCTGGCCAGCAGTGAGAAGTGCAGGGACGTGGGGGCAGGGCGTTGCATCGTGGTTTCCTGGTGGGCGAAAGGGTGGCCGACCTGGAATTCGCCCATGGCGACGCCTCACGCCATGCGTGAGCAACGTTGCGGGGTAGTGCTCCCTGAAGTCAGCCGCGTGCACAACGCGAGGCCGTTGGCATCGCGTGGCAGGCGTTGTAGTGGGGGTACACGGGGCTTGGCGGGGAACGCGCGGGGCGTCCATGCCGCGGGAGGCTAAGCGTACTGCCTATGAACGAAACGATAACGATTCTTATTGGCAATGGCAAGCGCCATTGTCACAAACGACCTCATCTCCCCAGGAGCGAGCAGGGTCACGAAGTGGCGATGCTCAGAACTTCAGCCAGCCGGTGATCGCATGCAGCAGCAGGCCGATCAGGCCGCCGACGAGGGTGCCGTTGAAACGGATGTACTGCAGGTCGCGGCCGACGCTCAGTTCCAGCTGCTCGACCAGCTTCTTCTCGTCCCAGGCCTTCACCGTCTGCGCGATATGCGTGGTCACGCCGTTGCGCAGGCGGTTGGTCAATTTCTCGGCACCGGCCAGCATGTGCTGGTTGAGGGCATCGCGCAGGGCGGGGTCCTCGCCGAGGGCGGTGCCCAGCTTGGACAGGCTGCGCTCCAGGTAGCCGGCCAGCACCGAGTCCTCGCGCGAAAGGTCATCGCGCAGGTAGTCGTGCACGCGCTTCCACAGCCCCTGCACGTAATCCTGCACGGCCGGGTGGTCGATCACCTGCTGCTTGAGCGTGTTGACCTTCTCGGCCAGCGCCGGGTCTTCGCGCAGGCGCTGCATGTAGTCGCCCAGCCAGCGGGCATAGTCCTGCCGCAACGGGTGCTCCGGTTGCGAGAGGACGTCCTGCAGTTCCTCCAGCCCGGCGCGGGCGAGGCGGTCGGCCAGTGAATCGCCGATCTCGTCGATCGGCTTGACCCAATCCACGGTGCTGGCCAGCGTCGGCCATTCCTTGCGGATGTAGCGCACGATCAGTGCTGAGGCATGCTGGCGCACGCTGTCCTTGTCCAGCCAGGTGGCCACGCGCTTCAGGCCTTCGTCGAGTACGCGCTGGTGGCGGTTGTCGGCGGTCAGCAGGCCGAGCAGTTCGCCAGCGGTGGCCGCCGCATTCCATTGCCGCAGCTGTTCGACCACGAAGGACTGGATGGCGCGGCGCACGGCGGCTTCGTCGAGCAGGTCCAGTGCCTGCACCGCCCAGCCGCGGGCCATGCCGGCGAGCATGCGCGCCTGCTGTGGCTGCGCCAGCCATTCGCCCAGACGGGTGGCGGGGTCGAACACCTTGAGCTTGGCCAGCAGCGTTTCCGGCTCCAGGAAGTGGTCGCGCACGAACACCGCCAGGCTGTCGGCGATGCGTTCCTTGTTGCGCGGGATGATGGCCGTGTGCGGGATCGGCAGGTTGAGCGGGCGCCGGAACAGCGCCACCACCGCGAACCAGTCGGCCAGGGCGCCCACCGTGGCCGCCTCGCAGAACGCGCTGACCCAAGCCCAGATGCCGCGCTCGCCGTTGAGGTGGCTGACGATGAAGCCGGCCAGCATTGCCAGCAGCATCGCCACCGCATACAGCTTGAGCCGGCGCAGCTGCGCGCGGCGCGGATCGTCGACGGCGTTCACGCCTCAGTCTTCATCGTTCTTGATCGAGCGCCGGAAACAATGCTCGCCGGCCGGGTGAGCCCAATCGGCTTCCAGGCCGCCGAAGCGCCGTTGCCGGGCACTGTCGGTGGCAAACAGGGCGCAGAGTTCGAAGTGGTTGTCGTCGAGCAGGCGGTAGCGGTAGTCCGGCCCGCCGGCGGGATCGTGCAGCGGCAGGTCCAGCCCGGGTGTGGCGCGCAGGCGGGCCATGTCCGGTGGCAGCGCCTCATGTGCGGTGCGGTAGCTGCGCGCCGCCTGCTCCAGCGAGCGCAGGTCCTGCAGGCGGCTTTCGTCGAGGCGGAGCAGGCGCTGTTGCGCCGGCGAGTCGATCACCCAGACGCCGGCCGCGATCGCCAGTGCGGTGAACACACTGGTGGCCCACAGCAGGCGGCTGCCCCAAGCGGTCTGGCTCATGGGCTCACCTCCTCGCGGCGCAGGTCGGCCAGGTACCAGCCGAACACGGTGCCGGCCAGCAGCGCCACGGCCAGCACCTTGAGCACGAAGCGCAGGCTCAGCTCACCGCCGAGCAGGTTGTAGACCAGCGTGGTGAGGTCGCCGATCAGCACACCGGCGGCGACGAACAAAGTCAGGTAGGTCAACCAGCGCCGCACCGGCGACAGCCGCTTGATCGGGTGCAGCGCGACGTCGCGGCTGACCCGGTGGCTGAGGAAGGCGAACACCGGGAAGGCGATCACCAGCGCAGAGATCGACCAGCGGATGGAGGAGCCGAGCTGCACGATCTGCCAGCGTGCGTCGGTGGGGTCGGGCAGGGTATGTTCGATCAGCTTGAACAGCAGGCTGCCCAGGTTCCAGCAATAGAAGTACAGCGTGCTGAACAGCAGCAGGTAGACGAACGCCTCGCGCGCGGACAACGAGGCGCGCGGGCGCGGCACCGGCAGGGCGAAATCCACGTCGGCCCAGCCATCGAGCACGCCGCGTACCTGCGCTTCGCTCCAGCCGGCGGCCAGCAGTGCCTGGTTGACCTGGGCGCGGCTGTGGCCGCGCATCAGGGCCTCGCGGACGAATGATTCGAGTTCGGGTGAAGCCGATGCCATCGCGTGCTCCCTGCCATGCGTGCCCGCAGCGTAAGGGGCCGGCCGCGTGGCGATCAATAGTCGGAGGCGGCCGCTTCCGGTTCCTCCGCGCGACTGGCGGCCAGCCGCGCCCGCAGCGCGTCCAGTTCCATGCGCAGGGCCTGATTCTCCGCGGTGAGCGAGGCCACGCGCTGGCGCAGCGCCTCCACTTCGGGGCTGGACGCCGCGGTGAACGGTGCGGACTGCACTTCGTCGTGGGCGTCCTGGTCGTGCTCCGGGCGGGCTTCGGGCTTGGGCTTGCGGCGCGATTCACGCACCCGCTTGGCCGCTTCCTTCAGCTCGCTCTTGCCCCCCTGGGCGGCGGCGCGCTGCTCGGCTTCCGGCAGGCTGGCGACCACCGCGGCGGCGCTGAGCGAGATCTCTCCGGCCTTGACCGCCTCGATCACTTCCTGCGCGGCGTGTGCACTGATCTTCTCGATCAGGGTCACCTGGCTGGCGCTGAGCTTGGCTTCGCGCGCCAGGTCGGCCTTGGACAGCTTCGGTGCCGGGTCCCACGGCGGGGAGTCGGCATCGCTGGCGTGGTCGTTGGCCAGCGCGGCTTCACCTTCGCTCTCCCGGCGCAGCTGCTCCTGCTCGGCGCGGCGGCGCGCCTCGACGATGGCGCGCTTGCGCAGGGCCAGCACGCCGCGCTGGAAATCGGACACGCTGCGGCGTCCCAGGTGCTGCTCGATCATCCACAGGTGCACGTCGTCCATCGACTGGAAGCGGGTGTTCTGCACGGTGTTGAACGGAATGCCGTGCCGGGTGCAGATGCCGTAGCGGTTGTGGCCGTCGATCAGGATGTTGCCCCACAGCACCAACGCGTCGCGGCAGCCCTCGGCCAGCAGACTGCGCTCCAGCGCGTCATGTTCGTCCTGCGTGAGCGGGTCGATGTAGGCCTTGAGTTCTTCGTTGACGATGATGTCCATGCGGCTGCCGGTTGAAACGTGGGCGGGCATTGTAGTGACCCGGGGCGGTGCCGGGGCAAGTCCCGTGGGCCGTGCGAGGGCAGGGATTCATGACGGCCGTGCAGCGTGGCCGGCGTACCATGCACGGTGGCGGCCCGCGCCGCGTTGTCCCGCAACAGGAAACAGACCATGAATACGCCGCACCTCCGCGAACAATGGCAGACGCTGGCCGATGGCCTGTCGCTGCGCACCCGCGCCTTCATCGACGGCCGCTACGTGGATGCCGCGTCCGGCGCGAGCTTCCAGTGCATCAGCCCGATCGATGGGCGGGTGCTGGCGCAGGTGGCCGAGTGCGGCCAACGGGATGTGGACCACGCCGTGGCCGCGGCGCGGCGTGCCTTCCAGAAGGGGCAGTGGGCGGGGTTGAAGCCGACGCGGCGCAAGCAGGTGCTGCTGCGCCTGGCCGGGCTGGTGGAGCGCCATGCCGATGAGCTGGCGCTGCTGGAAACGCTGGACATGGGCAAGCCGGTCGGCGAAGCACGCGGGGTGGACATCGGCGGGGTGATCCGCTGCATCCAGTGGACCGCCGAGGCGGTGGACAAGCTGTATGGCGAGGTGGCGCCCACCGGCAGCAACGAGCTGGGCCTGATCACGCGCGAGCCACTGGGCGTGGTCGCGGCGATCGTGCCGTGGAACTTCCCGCTGCTGATGGCGGCATGGAAGATCGCCCCGGCGCTGGCCGCCGGCAATTCGGTGGTGCTCAAGCCCTCGGAGAAGTCGCCGTTGAGCGCGCTGCGTTTCGCCGAGCTGGTGGCCGAGGCCGGGGTGCCCGAGGGCGTGTTCAACGTGGTGCCGGGCAACGGCAAGGGCGCGGGCGAGCCGCTGGCCCTGCACATGGACGTGGACGGGCTGGTGTTCACCGGCTCCACCGCGGTGGGCAAGCGGCTGCTGCAATGCGCGGGCCTGTCCAACATGAAGCGCGCGTACATGGAATGCGGCGGCAAGAGTCCCAACATCGTGTTCGCCGACGCTCCGGACCTGGACAAGGCCGCCGAAGCGGCGGCCAGTGGCATCTTCTACAACCAAGGCGAGGTGTGCACGGCGGCCTCGCGGCTGCTGGTGGAACGCTCGATCAAGGATGAATTCGTCGCGCGCGTGGTCGAGCATGGCCGGCGGATGCAGCCGAAGCATCCGTTCGAACCGGGGGCGCCGATGGGCGCGATGGTGGACGAAGCCCAGTTGCAGCGGGTGCTCGGTTACATCGACGAAGGCACCGCCGAAGGCGCGCGGCTGCTGCTGGGCGGCAAGCGTGCGCAGGTGGTGGAGGGCGGCTGCTACCTCGAACCCACGGTGTTCGACGAGGTCTCACCGCAGCAGCGCATCGCCCGCGAGGAAATCTTCGGCCCGGTACTGTCGGTGATCACCTTCGACGGCGAGCAGCAGGCGCTGCAGCTGGCCAACGACAGCGAGTACGGGCTGGCGGCCGGCATGTGGACGCGCGACCTCGCACGCGCGCATCGCGTCGCGCGCGGCCTGCGCGCTGGCAGCGTCTGGGTGAACCAGTGGGACGGCGGCGACATGACCGCGCCGTTCGGCGGCTACAAGCAGTCCGGCAATGGCCGTGACAAGTCGCTGCATGCCTTCGACAAGTACACCGAGATGAAGGCGACCTGGATCCACCTCGGCGATTGATTCGGCGAGCGGGCAGGGTGCCCTGACGTCAGGGCACCCCGGGTCAGGCTCAGTCCTTGCCGCCCTTGCGCAACTGGCCGGCAAAGCGTTCCAGCCATTGCGCGAAGCCCTGCAGGGCCACGCCCCCCTTGTCGCGCAGGTTGGCCAACTCCGCCTCCAGGCGCTCGCGCCGGGTGGCTTCGCCCTCGTGCTTCGGCAGCGGCGGCAGGATGTGGGCGAAGTAGGTGTTGTCCAGCAGCTTGTGCAGCAAGCGTTCGCCGATGAACGGTTCGCCGTTGTTGAGCGCGCGTGCGCCCTTGAACAGGTTGCGGATGTCGTACTGGGTGGGGCTCAGGTCGGGCACCTGCTTGGGCAGGTCGAGCAGGGTGTAGACCGCGATGCGGGCGGTGCGCACCGAGCTTTCCATGGTGAACACCACGTCGTTGGCGGTTTCCACGAACTGGCCGACCAGCGCCAGGTTGGTGCAGCCCTGCGGCACCACCTGCGGGCGGTCGCCGGCCGCGCGCGGCATGAACTGCGCGGTGATGTACGGCATCAGCGCCAACCGCACCTTGGTGTGCGGGATGATCGCGTCGAGCTGGTCGGCGATGCCTAGGTGGTAGCACAGCTCGGCCACGATTTCGCGGCCGGTGCACTCGGGCATGGTCTTCTTGACGAAGTTGCCGGGCTGGTCCATCAGCAGCGCGTACACCCACATCACCACCGTGTCCCTGGGCTGGCAGGGGAAGTGTGGCTGGCGGTTGATGGTGACGCTGAGTACCCAGTTCGAGTCGGTGAAGGTGATGATGCCGCCGGTGGCGGTGCGACCGGAGGTGGGATCGTTGACCGACAGTTCGGTCAGCTTGTCCAGCAGCGGCGAGGCGGTGCAGGTCAGCGTGGCCGACTCCCACATCGAGCGGTCGATGTCGCCGCAGAACTTGTCCGGCTTGCCGAACACCGGCGACTGCCGGGCCAGGTTCTGCCACAGGCCCCAGCTGCTGCCCTCGGCCGGGCCGCCGTGGCGCTTCTTCAGCACCGGCACGGTGTCCAGGTCGCCGTAGGCGGTGTCCTCGGTCATCGAGCCGGTCAGTGCGATCACCAGGTCACGCGCGGCCACCGTGATGTGGCCCTCGCCCTCGGCGGTGCGGGTGCGCAGCGCGGTGACGGTGCGTTGCTCGCCCTGCACGTCGAAGTCCATGTCCAGCACCTGGGTGCCGAGCTGCACCTGCACGCCCTGTTCGCGCAGCAGGCGGACCAGCGGGGTGACGAAGGTGTCGTACTGGTTGAACTTGGGGAACACCAGCGCCGACATGTCGCCGAAGCCGTCGATGGCATCGAGGAAGCGGTGCATGTACAGCTTCATCTCCAGCAGGCTGTGCCAGTTCTCGAAGGCGAACATCGAGCGGAACAGGAACCAGAAATTGCTGGCCAGGAAGCCTTCGCTGAAATGGTCCTGGATGGTCAGGTCGTCCAGCTCATCCTTGCGCTTGAGCAGCAGGCTCACCACTTCCCACTGCTGCTTGCGACTCAGCCCGAAGCGGGTGAAGTCGGGCAGCACCTGGCCCTGCTTGTGCATCAACCGCGACCTGGACCAGTTGGGGTCGGCATCGTTGGCCAGGCGGTATTCGTCGAGCACGCTGAAGCCTTCGGGCAGTTCCAGCGCGGGCACGTCCTGGAACATGTCCCACAGGTTGTCGTAGTTCCAGTTCATCTCGCGGCCACCGCGCACCAGGTAGCCGTCCTGCGGGTTGCCCGAGCCATCCAGCGAGCCGCCCTCGATCTCGAGGCCTTCGATGATGGTGATGTTGCGTGCCGGCATGTGGCCATCGCGGATCAGGTAGAACGCCGCGGCCAGGCCGGCGATGCCGCCGCCGACGATCCAGGCCTTGCGCTCGGCGATGCCCTCGGTGGGCAGGGGCTTGAAGCGCTGGTAGTTGCCGACCATGTCCGGCGGCGGCAGGGTGTTGAGCGGGGCGTTGTGCCAGTAGCGGGCGCTGGCGTCCGGGGCGTGGTCGATGCGGGGGGAGGGAGTGCTCATGGTGTTCTCCGGTGTGAGGGGAGGGACAGGTGCAACCGCCGATCCAGTCTGCACGGGAATCCCGTCGGGGCGGTTACACGGGGTTGAAACCCGGCGTGAGCGGGCGTCATGCGGCGGGCCGGGGAGGGCGTAAGGGGTGGGAAGGTCACGGCTGCAACCATTTCTGGGGCCGGGCGGCGACGCGTGGCAGACTGCGGCACCTGTTTCCCTTGTTCTGGCTCATGTCGACCGCTGCAGCCTCCGTGCCCCTGAATTCCCCGCGCCGCGTGCTGGCGGCCAGCCTGGTCGGTACGACCATCGAGTTCTTCGACTTCTACATCTACGCCACCGCCGCGGTGCTGGTGTTCCCCAAGTTGTTCTTTCCCGACAGCAGCCCGGATGCGGCGTTGTTGCAGTCGCTGGCGACCTTCGCGGTGGCC
Source organism: Stenotrophomonas capsici (assembly GCF_034961085.1). Classification (NCBI taxonomy): domain Bacteria; kingdom Pseudomonadati; phylum Pseudomonadota; class Gammaproteobacteria; order Lysobacterales; family Lysobacteraceae; genus Stenotrophomonas; species Stenotrophomonas capsici. Next base: position 566,892 of record NZ_JAYFUH010000249.1, read on the forward strand.
TTCATCGCCCGCCCGGTCGGCTCGGCGGTGTTCGGCCATTACGGCGACCGCATCGGCCGCAAGGCCACGCTGGTGGCGGCGTTGTTGACCATGGGCCTTTCCACCGTCGCGATCGGACTGCTGCCGACCTACCACGACATCGGCCTGGCCGCGCCGCTGCTGCTGGCGTTGTGCCGGTTCGGCCAGGGCCTGGGCTTGGGCGGTGAATGGGGCGGGGCGGTGCTGCTGGCCACCGAGAACGCACCGCCGGGCAAGCGCGCCTGGTACGGCATGTTCCCGCAACTCGGGGCACCGCTGGGCTTCCTGCTGTCGGCCGGCGTGTTCCTGGTGCTGGGGCGCGTGCTCGACGATGCCGCCTTCCTCAGCTGGGGGTGGCGGGTACCGTTCATCGCCAGCGCGTTGCTGGTGATCGTCGGCCTGTGGGTGCGCTTGAACATCCGCGAGACCCCAGACTTCCAGAAGGCGCTGGACCAGGGCCAGCGCGTGCGCTTGCCGATGCGCGAAGTGCTGCTGGGGCATGGCTTTGCGGTGGTGGTGGGGACGCTGGCCGCGTTCGCCACCTTCGTGCTGTTCTACCTGATGACGGTGTTCACGCTGGGCCACGGCACCAAGACGCTGGGCTATGCGCGCGAGGATTTCCTGCTGCTGCAGATGGTCGGCATCCTGTTCTTCGCCGCCGGCATCCCGCTGGCCGCGCGCTACGGCGACCGCCAAGGCACGGTGAAGGCGATGCTGCTGGCGACGGTGGCGATCTTCGTGTTCGGGTTGCTGTTCCAGCCGTTGTTCCAGGCCGGGCACCCGCTGCTGGTGCTGTTGTTCCTGTCGCTGGGACTGTTCCTGATGGGCCTGACCTATGGCCCGTGCGGCACCATGCTGGCCAGCCTGTATCCGGTGCAGGTGCGTTACACCGGCGCGTCGTTGTCGTTCAACCTGGCCGGCATCCTGGGTGCGGCGCCGGCCCCTTACGCGGCCACCTGGCTGGCAGGCCGGTTCGGCATCGCCGCGGTGGGCGGCTACCTGTGCGTCACCGCGCTGGTTACCGGGCTGGCGTTGTGGGCCATTGGCCGGCGCCAGCAACGGGCACGTGCCGAAGCGTGAGCCGCTGGTGGCGGCGCGCTGGGAAGTCATCAGCCTGTGGGGCAGCAGGACGGAAAGGGCAGGAACGGCGCGGCAGCACCACGTAGGGAGGGGATCGGCCGCCGCCGCGTCGTTCCTGCACGGGGCCGGTCAGTTGAACAGGCGCTTGAGCGTGCGGCCCAGCCAGCTGCCTTCCTGGTGATCGCGGGCAAACTGGTTGAGGTGGCGCTTGACCTGCTCGGCATAGGCCTTGTCATCGCCGCGAATGTGGTTGAACAGCCAGCGCGAGAGCATGTTGCGCAGCTCGTCGGTGACGTCCTCGCCGGCCTGGAAGCGCATGCGGTATTCGGAGACGCGCTTGCCGAACACCTCGTGCACGCGCTTGTGGGCGGCGCAGAACGGATAGCCGGCTTCCTCCATCAGTTCTTCCTCAAAGGCGAAGTGCGACATGGTGTAGTCCACCAGTTCGTCGATCACCTCGGCCACCGCGACGCGTTCCAGGCTCTTCTGGGCGATATGCAGGTGGTTGAGCATCTCCACGATGCGCATGTGCTGATGGTCGATGACCTCGACCCCCGTGTTGAGGTCGTCCTGCCAAACCAGTAGTGCCATCGCGAGTTCCTCCCTGTGATTACCTTGGGGGCACTCTAGGGGCGCACCTTCGCCGGCGCGTTGATCTGGATCAATGGCCCTGCGCCGGCAGGGAAGCGTTCACGAATGTAGTCGCGCAGGTGTCGCGGCGCCGGTGGTCGCCGCTGGCGCAAGTTGCATGCTGCGCACCCGGTTGCGACCGTCGGCCTTGGCCAGGTAGAGCTGGCGGTCGGCCTCGGTGATGAGCTGGTGCAGACTGCTGCGCCCGCCCGGGTCACGGCTGACGCCGATGCTGACGGTCATGCGCAGGACGTTCTCGCCGATCTGCAGGCGGATCGCCTCGATGGCCTGGCGCAACTGCTCGAAGTGCGCCGCGCTGGCGTCATCGCCCAGCCCGTGGACCAGCAGGCAGAATTCCTCGCCGCCGAAGCGGGCGCTGATGTCGCGTGGCCGGGTATGGCCCTGCAGCACGCTGGCGACCGCGCGGATGGCCTGGTCGCCGGCTTCGTGGCCGAGGCTGTCGTTGATGTGCTTGAAGTGGTCGATGTCGACCATGGCCACCGCCACGCTGCCTTGGCCACGGCCCAGCTGGCGCTGGCTGTGTTCCAGGAAGCTGCGCCGGTTGGGCAGGCCGGTGAGGAAGTCGCGCGTTGCCAGGTCCTGCAGCGTGCCGATCAACTCCAGCTGGTCCACGTTCTGCGAGACGCGGCAGAAGAACTCCTCGCGCGAGAACGGTTTGCGCAGGAAGTCGTTGGCGCCGTTCTTCAGAAAGCGCGGGATCAGCGACGGGTCGGAATTGCCGGAGATGCCGATCACCGCCACCTTGTCGCGCGCGCGCAGGGCGCGCAGGCGACGGGTCAGCTCCACGCCGTCCATGCCCGGCATCTCCTGGTCCACGATCACCAGCCGGATGGCCGGGTCCGCTTCCAGCGCATGCAGCGCCGAGGGGCCATCACCGGCCTGGGTGACGTGGTAGCCATACATGCCCAGCAGCGCCGCGGCATACGACCGGGCCGAGGGGGAGTCGTCGACCACCAGCGCCGAGATGCGGCGGTTGCGCTCCATGCGCTGCACCAGCCAGACCAGGTAGTCGACGCTGCCGGGGGTGTTCTTCAGCACGTAGTCGATGATTTCCTGCTGCAGCACGCGCTTGCGCAGGTCTTCGTCGTAGACGCCGCTGACCACGATGGTCGGCAACCCGCGGCTGACGAAATAGTCGACCACGTGGTCACGGTCACCGTCGGCCAGTACCAGCCCGGTGAGCACCAGGAACCAGCCCTGCTCGCGTTCCAGCAGCTCGCCGGCCTCGGCCAGGGTCGAGGCGACGCTGACCGGCAGCTCCAGGCGCTGCTCGATGGCCGCGCGCAGCATCGTGGTGAACGTGCGCGAGTTCTCCACGAGCAGGATGCGCTGCGGCAGGGGCGTGATCGGCGGGCTGGTGAAGCCGGCCTGGGATGAGGCGGCCATGCGAAAGGTTCTGGGGGTCTCAGGACGGGATAGCGGCAGCAATCGGCCGGACTTTAGGCATGGAGCGGTGAGGGCGCTGGGATGAGAGCCATCCTCGGGTTGAACCGGCAGGGCACGCCAGCGCCACGCTTCCCGCGCGCTCAGCCGAGCAGATCGCGCAGCTTGTACCACGACATGGCAGCGACCAGCAGCGGCATGCGCAGTGCCTTGCCGCCGGGGAAGATGCCGTGCGGGATCCGCTCGAACACATCCAGCCGTCCGGCCTGGCCGGCGATGGCGGCGGCGATCACTTCACCGGCCAGGCAGGTGCTGGCCACGCCGTGGCCGGAGAAGCCCTGCGCGAAATAGACATTCGGGGTGAGCCGGCCCCAGTGCGGGGCGCGGTTGCGGGTGATGTCGATGTAGCCGCCCCAGACGTATTCCAGCGACACGTCGGCCAGCTGCGGGAACACCCGGCGCATGCGTCGGGTCATGCTGGCGCGCAGCCCGGGCGGCGGCAGTGCCGAGTAGTTGGCCTGGCCGCCGAACAGCAGGCGGTGGTCGCGGCTGAGCCGGAAATAGTCCAGTGCCCAGTTCACGTCGGCCACCGCCATGTCGTTGCGGATCAGCGACCGGGCACGTGCTTCGCCCAACGGCTCGGTGGCGCCGATATAGGTGCCGACCGGCATCATCCGGGTCTCCAGCTCCGGCGCGATGCCCTGCAGCCAGGCATTGCCGGCCAGCACCACGAATTCGGCCTCGACCCGTCCCTGCGCGGTGACCAGCACGGGGCGCGGGCCGCGTTCGAGCCGCAGCACCGGCGAATGCTCGTGCACGGTGACGCCAACGGCTTCGGCGGCGCGTGCCAGGCCCAGCACGTAGGCGAGTGGGTGCAGGTGGCCGCTGGCGGCGTCGTACATCGCGCCGAGGTAGCGTTCGCTGGCCAGCTCCTGGCGCAACCGGGCCCGGTCCCACCATTCCAGCGGATAGTCATAGCGCTGCGCCATGCGCTCGATGTCGGCGCGCAGGGCGCGCTCCTGGCGCGGATGGATCGGCACGCTGGCGTGGCCATCGCGCCAGTCGCAGTCGATGCCATGGCGGGCGATGCGCTGCTTGAGCATTTGCATGCCGTCGCGCGAGAAGTCGAACAGCAGCCGCGCATCGGCGTCGCCGACCAGCCGTTCCAGCGTGTCCTGCTCGCAGCCGTAGCCGACGATGGCCTGGCCGCCATTGCGGCCGGAGGCACCCCAGCCGACCCGTTCGGCTTCCAGCACGGTGACCCGGTAGCCCTGCTCGGCCAGCGCCAACGCTGCGGTCAGGCCGGTGTAGCCGGCGCCGAGCACGGCCACGTCGGCACGCGCCGTGCCCTGCAGCGCGGCGCGGGGCGGCGGCAAGGGCTGGCTGGCGGCGTACCAGCTGGGCGGGTAGTCGGACGGGGCGTCCACGGACATCGGGATGGAAGGCGATTGTGTCGGGGCGGGCAGTGTAACGGCCACGGTGTGTCGGTTTGGCGCAGGCGGCGGACGATGCCCTGCATTGTGCCGCGCGCTGCTTGAACGGCATGCGTGGTTGCCTAATCGGCGGGGCAGGGGTAGCGTGCCTGCACGTCACCAGAGCCTGACGCATGGCCAGCCTGCCGCTGGTCGGCTTGCCTACCGACCGCAAACCGATCGGCTCCCATCCTTTCCTCGTCGTCGGTGAGAAATACGTGCGTGCCGTGGTCGATGGGGCACAGGCCATGCCGCTGGTACTGCCACTGCTGCAGCCGCCGCTTCCCGCGCAGGCATGGCTGCAACAATTGGATGGTCTGCTGTTGACCGGTGCCACCAGCAACATCGAGCCGCATCATTACGACGGTGGCCCGAGCTGGGCCGGCAACCCGCATGATCCGGCCCGTGATGCCAACGTGTTCGGGCTGCTCCCGCAGGCGCTGGCGATGGGCTTGCCGGTGCTGGCGATCTGCCGGGGCTTCCAGGAGGTCAACGTGGCCTTCGGGGGCAGCCTGCATCCCCGGGTGCATGAAGTACCCGGCCTGGCCGATCATCGTGAAGACCCGGATTCACCGCTGGACGTGCAGTATGGGCCGGCACATGCGCTGGCACTGAGCCCCGGTGGGCTGCTGGCCGGCATCGCCGGCGCAGGCACCGTGCAGGTCAACTCGGTGCACGGCCAAGGCGTGTCCCGGCTGGGCACGGGCCTGCAGGTCGAGGCGCGCGCGCCGGATGGCCTGGTCGAGGCCTTCCGCGGGCCCGGGCCGGGTTTCCTGCTCGGCGTGCAGTTCCATCCGGAGTGGCGGGTGCTGGAAAACCCGTTCCACCTGGGCATCTTCAAAGCCTTCGGCGAGGCCTGTCGCCGTTACCAGAAACAGAAGCAAAGTTGATCCGCCATGACATCGCGTCCCCGTACCCGCAAGACCGCCGCCAGCGTGCAGGAAGAAAGCTCCCTGCTACGTTGGCTCAAGGAGCGGCAGATCACCGAGGTCGAATGCCTGGTGCCTGACATCACCGGCAACGCCCGCGGCAAGATCATCCCCGCCGACAAGTTCCGCCACGACTACGGCACGCGCCTGCCCGAGGGCGTGTTCGCCACCACGGTCACCGGCGACTTCCCGGACGACTACTACGAGCTGACCTCGCCGGCCGACGCGGACATGATCCTGCGCCCGGACCCGGACACCGTGCGCATGGTGCCGTGGGCCACCGACCCGACCGCGCAGATCATCCACGACTGCTACACCAAGAACGGCCAGCCGCACGAGCTGGCGCCGCGCAACGTGCTGCGGCGGGTGCTGGCCGCCTACGATGCGCTCGGCCTGAAGCCGGTGGTGGCGCCGGAAGTGGAATTCTTCCTGGTGCAGAAGAACACCGACCCGGACTTCCCGCTGCTGCCACCGGCCGGCCGCTCTGGCCGCCCGGAGACGGCGCGGCAGTCGTATTCGATCGACGCGGTCAACGAGTTCGACCCCATCCTCGACCTGATGTACGACTACTGCGACGCGATGAAGCTGGACGTGGACACCCTGATCCACGAATCCGGCGCGGCCCAGCTGGAAGTGAACTTCACCCATTCTGATGCGATGGCGCTGGCCGACCAGGTGTTCCTGTTCAAGCGCACCATGCGCGAGGCGGCGATGCGCCACGGCGTGTACGCCACCTTCCTGGCCAAGCCGATGGAGACCGAGCCGGGCAGTGCCATGCACATCCACCAGAGCCTGGTGCGGCCGTCGGACGGGGTCAACGTGTTCGCCGGCGACAACGAAGGCGAGTACAGCCCGCTGTTCGGCAATTACCTGGGCGGCCTGCAGAAGTACGTGCCGATGGCGATGGGCTTCTTCGCGCCGAACGTGAACTCCTACCGCCGGCTGGTGTTCGGCGAGGTGTCGCCGAGCAACGTGGAGTGGGGCTTCGACAACCGCACCTGCGGCCTGCGCGTGCCGATGGACAGCCTGGAGAACAGCCGCGTGGAAAGCCGCTTCGCCGGCTCCGACGCCAATCCCTACCTGGCGGTGGCGGCGACGCTGGCGTGCGGCCTGCTCGGCATCCGCGAAGGGCTCAGCCCGACCCCGCCGATCACCGGCAACGCCAAGGAGCTGGGCTACGAACTGCCGCGCTCGCTGGGCGAAGCACTCGATGGCCTGGAGGCGTGCGAACCGCTGCAGGAACTGCTGGGCCGGCGCTTCTGCCGTGCCTACATCTCGGTCAAGCGCAAGGAGTATGAGACCTTCTTCCGCGTGATCAGCTCCTGGGAGCGCGAGTTCCTGCTGCTCAACGTCTGAGCCGGACCGTTACCCGCCAGAGCTGGCGGGTAACGGTCAGCGCTGCGGGTCCAGCGAGATCAGCCGGGTGACGTCCAGCAGCGCCGCCGGCAGGTGCACGCCGCCGGGCGCGGCCAGGTAGCGCGGGCGCCATTCCGGCGAGAACTTGGACTTGAAGCGGCGCAGGCCGCTGAAGCCATAGAAGCGCTCGCCGTGGCGGGCGATCAGGTTGGCGAAGCGGTTCCAGCGGCCGGCCAGGCGGTGTTCGGCCAGCCCGGTCAACGGCGCCATGCCCAGCGAGAAGCGGGTGAAGCCGTTGGCCGCGCCCCACAGGAACAGTTCGATGAACAGGAAATCCATCGTGCCCTTCGGTGCGTCGGGGCGGTGGCGCATCAGGTCCACCGACAACTCGTGCCCGGCCGGTGCCTGCCAGAGGTTGGCGAAGGCGACCACGCCGTCGTCGGCTTCCACCAGCGCCATCGGGAAACTGCACAGGTAAGCCGGGTCGAAGCTGCCCAGTGAAAAGCCCTTTTCCTCGCCGGCCTTCTCATCGAGCCAGGCGTCGGAGATGGCCTTCAGTGCCGGCAGCAGCGCGGCAACCTGGTCCGCATCGACGATGCGGAACGACAGCCCGCCGCGCTTGCCGCGGTTCCAGGCCTGGCGCAGGTCGGCCCGCGCGCTGCCTTCCAGGCTGAAGCCCTGCAGCGGCACCAGCGCTTCCTCGCCGAGCTTGACCAGGGTCAGCCCGAGGTCGAGGTAGGTCTGCCAGTAGTTCCCGCTGGTCTGGTAGAAGACCGGGCGCAGGCCGAGCCGGTCGGCTTCCTCGCGGAACTTCCAGATCAGGGTGCGGGCCACGTCGGGCGGTCCCACCGGGTCGCCCATGGAGATCAGCGAGCCGCCGTAGCGCTGCATCATCACGAAGCCATCGCCGGCCTCGCTGCGCAGGATCGCCTTGTCGCCGGTCATCGCCAGGCTGGCCTGGGTGTCCTGCGCCTGCGCGAGCACCGGGCGCAGCAGCGCCAGGGTGGCCGCGTCCGGTGCCGGCAACGGCGTGCGGGTGCTGTGCAGCAGGCGCGCCACCCCGAACACCACCACCACCAGGCTGACCAGCAGCAACGCGCGCAGCGCACGCGGGGCATTGCCGGAGATGGCGAACTGCCACCACAGCTCGCTCTGGTACTCAACGTGGCTGTACACGAAGAACAGCAGCCAGAGCGTTCCCAGCAGCACCAGCGCCACGTTGCGCAGCCAGGGCCAGGACCATGCCTCGTCGAGCAGGGCGCCCTCGCGGTAGAACTCGCGCCGTGCCGCCCACAAGGCAATGGCGATCACCGGCAGGGCCAGCGCGACCAGTGCGTGGCCACCGCGCAGCCACACCGGCAACGGCAGCAGCACGCACAACGCCAATGCGATCCACCACGCCACGCGGCTGCGGCGTTGCAACCCTTGGCCGATCAGCAGCAACACCACGCCGCCGAGGCTGCCCAGCAGGTGTGAGGTCTCGATGACCGGCAGCGGCGCGGTGAGAAGGCGATGGCGCGGTGACGGCAGCGTGCCGTCGATCAGCAGCAGGGTGCCGGCGGCGAAGACCGCCAGGGCGATGATCTGCGGCAACCAGGGGCGCAGCGTGCCCCAGACCACGCCGGCGCCGCTGCGCAACGGCTGGCGCACGCTGGCCAGCGCCGCCAGCACCGCGGAGGCGAGCAGGGGCAGCAGGTAGTAAGTCACCCGATAGGCCACAGCCGCGGCCAGCACCGCTGCCGGCGCCACCTGCGGCAGCAGCTTGAGCAGGCTCCATTCGAACACGCCCAGCCCGGCCGGTACGGTGGATACCAGGCCGGCGACCACCGCGACCAGGTACAGGCCGACAAAGCCGATGAATCCAACGTCGGCCTGGCCGGGCAACAACACGTAGAACGCCGCCGAGGCCAGGCACAGCTCGACCACGCTCAGCGCGGTGACTTCCAGCGTGGTGCGGCGGTCCGGCAGCCACACCCGGTGGGTGCGCCAGCCGATGCTGCGCCCTTCGCGTCCGACGGCGACCAGCATCACGGCGAAGGCGGCCAGCATTGCGATGCCGATGAGGCGGACCGCATCGCTCGAAAGCGGCAGGGCACGCGCGGCGGCGGCCGGCTCCAGCCACAACGCCAGCGCCAGCAGCAGCCAGGCGCCGAACACGAAGCCCAGCGTGCTCATCAATACCACCTGGCCGATCTCGGCCAGGCTCAGGCCGGCGCGGCCGTAGCTGCGCATGCGGATGGCGCCGCCGGTCAGGGCGGCAAACCCCAGGGTCTGGCCTGCTGCGTGCGCAAGGAACGCAGTGATGCCCACGCGACTGGCGGGCAGGTTGCGTCGTGCACGACGCAGGCCGATCGCATCGAAGCCGATCAGGCAGGCATAGCTGGCCATGCCGAGCACGGTCGCCAACACCAGCTGTGGCCAGGACACGGCGTGCAGGGCGATGCGGATCTGGTGGTAGCCGTGATCGTCGAATTCACCGGCCAGGGCGCGTAGCGCCATGACCATGATGAGCACGGTCGCTGCGATGGCGGCCAGCCTGCGCCAGCGGGCGGCCTTGGGGTCCGGTATCGCGGCGGGTGAGCGCATGGAAGGCGGGGCAGGGGAGGAAGCTGCAAAGAGTAGCGCCACCGCGGGAGGACGGCAGCAGGGCGGTGGCGGGGATTGCAGTGGCCTTCAGCCGCGCGTGTCGGCGGCCGGCGCCTTAGACTCGGCGCTTGCCATGGTGGGAGGGAGAGCAGCATGCAGGACACGGCGCTGACATCGGCCCGCCGACAACGCTGCGCGGTGCTGCTGGTATTGGCCGCCCTGCTGGGGTTCAGTGGCTGCGCGGTGTGGCTGCAGTTCGAGCGCGCCGACCTGGACTGGGTGCGGGCGACCCTGAGCCTGTACCTGCATGGGCCTTACGGGGTGCTCCTGCGGGCCGCGTACTGCCTGCTGGCGGTGGCGATCACGCTGCTGGCGATTGGCCTGCATGCGCAGATGCGGCCGGGACCGGGGCGCCGCGGCTTGCCGGTGGGCCTGTTCGGCATGGCCGGCCTGGGGCTGGCGGTGGTGGCGATCGGTGACAGTTGGCTGCCCGGCCACGCGCCGTTGCTGGCACCGCTGGTGCACGGCCTGGCCGCGCAGACCGCATTCCTGTGCGCGAGCGTGGCGATGCTGGTCCAGGCGTGGTGTTTTGGCCGTGATCCGCGCTGGCGTGCGCAGTACGCCGTGGCCTGGGGCTGGGCATGGCTGGCCTTCATCGCGCTGTGGCTGCACGTGCTCTGGCGTGGCAGCCCGCGCGGGCTGGGCCAGAAGCTGGTGATCGCGCTGGTGGTGGGCTGGCTGTTCTGGGTGGGCTGGGCGTTGTGGCGGCGCCTGCACAAAGGCACAGCTGAAACCGACGGATCGGGTCACAATGGGGCACACCTCCATAACAGGGATATCTCCCCATGATCGAACGCTTCGATACCGGCCCGCGCATGTCGGAAATGACCGTCCACCACGGCGTGGCCTATCTCGCCGGCCAGGTGCCGGAAGACACCAGCGCCGACATCGTCGGCCAGACCGAGCAGGTGCTGCAGGCCATCGACGACCTGCTGCGGCTGGCGCCCACCGACAAGACCCACATCCTGCGTGCGGAGATCTTCCTGGCCGACATGGCCGACTTCGCCGGCATGAACGAGGCCTGGGACAAGTGGGTGCCGGCCGGTGCCACCCCGGCACGTGCGACCGTGCAGGCCAAGCTGGCCAATCCGGAATGGAAGATCGAGATCGTCATCACTGCCGTGGTGCCGTAAGGCGCAGGCTGGCCGCCCCGGCTGCGTGAAGCATCCGGGGCAACGGCAACATGGTCGCCGCCTTGGTAACGGGAAAGGGAATGAAACGTTGCTTGTTGTCTGTCGTGACTGCCAGCCTGTTGCTGGGAGCGGGGATGCCCGCGCGGGCGGCGTCCACCGCACGCGCATCGATACCGTCGATGATCTACGCGCATCCGCCGCGGGAGCGGATCGATCCGCTGGCGTACCCTCAGTTCATGCAGATCGAGGCGGAGCTGCGCAACACCGTGCGTCGCCACGGTGATCGCAGCGTTCCCAACCGGTTCTGCGCGGTGGGTTACCGCTTGAAGAGCGGGACACTGGAAACGGTGCTGCTGTGGGACAACGCGCAATTGTTGATCCGGTGGCAGGGCGGGGACCCGGCAGGCGTGGCGGAGGAGGATGCCGAATCGGCCTCGTTCTCGCCGGTGACCGACCTGCGCAGCGACGTCGTCGAGGACGGTAGCTTTCCATTGGGTACGCGCGCTGTCATGCGTAGCGACGTGGAGGCATTGATCGCCGATTGCCGACGGTTTGGCCGGCAATACACGGTGCCGCCGTCACCCTAGCAGCAGGCTTTACCCGTCCATGAAGCCGAAGGCGATGTCCACAATCCGGGCGTTCAATGGCTTCGCGACCGAGGCCGCACTCCTACGGGAGCGGGCGGAGCGCGATGCAATCCACCGGGCACGGTGGAATGCACAACTCGCAGCCGGTGCACAGGTCAGCCAGCACGGTATGCATGTACTTGGCGCCGCCGACGATGGCATCCACCGGGCAGGCCTGGATGCACTTGGTGCAGCCGATGCAGTCGGCCTCGACGATGACGGCGACCTGCGCGGGCTTGTGTTCGCCACGGCTGCGGTCGAATGGCACGGCGGCCACGCCCAGCACATGCGCCAATGCGCGTGCGCCGGCGTCGCCGCCGGGGGGGCAGTGATCCACGCCGGCCTCGCCGCGGGCCATCGCCTCGGCGTAGGGGCGGCAGCCGTCAAAGCCGCACTGGCCACACTGGGTCTGCGGCAGCAGGCGGTCCAGACGTTCGACCAGCGCAGCCCTTCCTTCTCCCTCCGGGAGAAGGTGGCGCGCAGCGTCGGATGAGGGTTGGGTAATCATTGGGGAGTCCTGCTGTTCGCCCTCACCCCAACCCCTCTCCCGGAGGGAGAGGGGCTCAGGTAAGACATTTGCCGCGATACCAGCGCTCGTGCGCCAGCGCCAGCATGGGCTTGTCTTCGCGGCTGTCGCCGTAGGCGTGGATGCGCTGGTAGGTGCCCAGGTCGAAACGCTTGCGGATCAGGGCCACCTTGCGCGGGCCACAATCGCCGTTGGCGTAGCGACCGGTGAGGCGGTTGTCCTGTACTTCCAGCGTGTTGCAGATCATCTGCAGGCCCATCTGCTCGCACCAGTGGCGCAGGTACAGGTCGAGTGAGCCGGACACGACCACGACGGTATGCCCCTGTGCCTTGTGCCACTGGATCTGTTCCAGCATCTCCGGCCGCATCATGCCCGCCAGGTGCTCGCGTGCGTAGTCGCGCGCAAGCTGGCTGACCTCGCCGGCATGGCGGCCGGTGAATACCTGTGCGGTGACGCGGCGGCGGATGCGCTCGGCCGAGATCAGCTTCAACCGGTAGGCCAGCAGCCACGGCCCGATCCGCCACCACGCCTGCGCGCGCTGTTCCGGCGTGGCCACCCGCCGCAGGAACCGGCTGTAGGTGTCACAGACGGTGATGGTGTGGTCGAAATCGAACAGGGCCAGTTGCATGGTCCGCTCCGGTCGGGAAGGGCGCACCGCAGGGGCGCGCCCCGGGTCCATCAACGCACCGGCATGCCCGGCAATGCACCTGCGTCGGCATCGAGCAGCGCCAGGGCGCCGCCGTCGAAGCCGGCCGACAGGATCATGCCTTCGCTCAGGCCGAAGCGCATCTTGCGCGGGGCCAGGTTGGCGATGAACACCACGTTGCGGCCGACCAGCGTTTCCGGCTCGGCGTAGCTGCCGCGGATGCCGGAGAAGATCTGGCGCTGGCCGAGGTCACCGGCGTCCAGCAGGAAGCGCAGCAGCTTGTCCGAGCCCTCGACGAAGCCGCATTCGATGACCTTGCCGATGCGCAGATCGAGCTTGGCGAAATCGTCGATGCCGATGTATGCGGCCGCCTCGCCATCAGCCTTGGGCTCGGCCTTGGCTTCCACCTTGGCGGGCTTCTCGGCCTTGGCCGGCTTGGCCTCGGCGGCGGGCTGGGAGGTCAGGGTGTCCTTGGAGGCATCGGTCATTGCGTCGATCATCTTGGGGTCGATACGGGTGAACAGCGCCACGTAGGGCGCGATGGTGTGGGCGATGAGCGGGGCGGCGATATCGCCCCAGCTGGTCATCGGTGCATTGAGGAAGCCTTCGGCCTGCAGCGCGGTGGCCGGCAGCACCGGCTTGAGCGCGGCAACCAGCACGCGGAACAGGTTCAGGCCCTGGGTGCAGACCGCCTGCAGTTCGGCGTCGGCACCTTCCTGCTTGGCGATCACCCATGGCTTGGTGTCGTCGATGTACTTGTTGGCTTCATCGGCCAGCGCCATGGTCAGGCGGATCGCTGCGGCCGGGTCGTTGCGCTCGTACGCTTCGCGTACCGGGGCCAGCGCGGCCACGAAGCGGTCGTACTGGGCCGGGTCGGGCAGCGCATCGGCCAGCCGGCCGTCGAAGCGCTTGGAGATGAAACCGGCGCAGCGGCTGGCCAGGTTGACGAACTTGCCGACCAGGTCGGCATTCACGCGGGCGGTGAAGTCGGCCAGGTTCAGGTCCAGGTCGTCCACGCCGCCGGAGGACTTGGCGGCGAAGTAATAGCGCAGCGCTTCCGGCGCCAGTCCAGCGTCCAGGTAGGTGCGGGCCATCACGAAGGTGCCGCGCGACTTGCTCATCTTGGCGCCGTCCACGGTCAGGTAGCCATTGACATGCAGGCGGGTCGGCGCGCGCAGGCCGGTGCCGTGCAGCACCGACGGCCAGAACAGGCCGTGGAAGTTGACGATGTCCTTGCCGATGAAGTGGTGCAGCTCGGTGCTGCTGTCGGCGGCCAGCACGGCATCGAAGTCGTCACCGGTCTTGGCGCACAGGTTCCTGAAGCTGGACAGGTAGCCGATCGGTGCGTCCAGCCACACGTAGAAGTACTTGCCCGGCGCGCCGGGGATCTCGAACCCGAAGTAGGGCGCGTCACGGGAGATGTCCCAGGCGCGCAGGCCGCCCTCGGCGTCCAGCCACTCGGACAGCTTGGCCTTCACGCCCGGCAGGGCGACGTCACCGGCCAGCCACTGGCGCAGGAAGTCCTGGAAGCGACCCACTTCGAAGAAGTAATGCTCCGAATCGCGGATCTCCGGGGTAGCGCCGGACACCACCGACTTGGGGTCGATCAGGTCGGTGGGGCCGTAGGTGGCACCGCAGACCTCGCAGTTGTCGCCGTACTGGTCCGGGGACTTGCACTTCGGGCAGGTGCCCTTGATGTAGCGGTCCGGCAGGAACATGCCCTTGGCCGGGTCATAGAACTGGGCCACCGAGCGACGGCTGATGTGGCCGGCGGCGTCGAGCCGGGTGTACAGCGCCTCGGTCAGCTCGCGGTTGGCGGCCGAGTTGGTCGAGTCGTAGTGATCGAAATCTACGCCGAAGGCAGCGAAGTCGCGCTCATGGCTGGCCTGGATGTTGGCGATGAAGGTTTCCGGGCTCACCCCGGCCTTCTCGGCGGCCAGCATGATCGGCGTGCCATGGGTGTCGTCGGCGCAGACGTACCAGACCTTCTCGCCCATCAAGCGGCGGGCGCGCACCCAGATATCGGCCTGGATGTAGCCGACCAGGTGGCCCAGGTGGAGCGGGCCGTTGGCATAGGGCAGGGCATTGGTGACGAGCGCGGTACGGGTCATGGCCATCATTTGGTGCAGGGGAACGCGGGATTATCGCATGTCGGAAAACAGCCAGCCCCGGGAAGGCCCGGGGCTGGCTGTGTTTCCTTCTCCCAGCGGGAGAAGGTGCCCCGAAGGGGCGGATGAGGGTGAGGGATGGGCGGACGCACCCTCTCCCCAACCCCTCTCCCGACGGGAGAGGGGCTTCACAGCGGATTACTGGTCGCGCAGCCAGGTCTGCGAGCGGCAGATGAAGGCGATGCAGCCGGACACTTCCAGCTTGCTGCCGTTCTCGATCAGGGCGACCTTGGAGCTGTAGGTCTTGCCCTTGGCCGGGTCCAGGATGGTGCCGTTGGCCCACTTGTTGGTGCCGTCCGGGCGCAGGTTCCAGAGGATGGTCATGCCCTGGATCGGCTTGTCCTTGTTGGTGCCTTCGCACTTGCTGCAGACCGGGTTCGGGCCCTGGGCGGACTGCAGCACCTGCAGCACGCGGCCGCTCAGGGTGCCGTTGGCGGCCTGGGTGATCTCGACGATGGACTTCACCCGGCCGGTTTCGTCGTCGATGGTCCGCCAGCGGCCGGCGGCACTGTCCGAGGCGCTTGCGGAGAAGCCGGCGACCAGCAGCGGCAGGGCCAGCAACAGGGTTTTGAAGGTGGTGCGCATGTATCCCCTCCCAGGGTGTGTTTCGGCTTCCGGCGGCGCCGGTACGGTGCCGAATGTACCCGCATTCGCCGCCGTACGGAATCCGCAGCGCAGCAGATCACGCGGCGCTGCGGGCTCTTGTCTCATTGCAGGCTGATCCGCTTCCGGTTGTCGGCCGAAACCCGGTCGATCAGCTTGTTGTAGGGGTCAAACCCGGCATCGTCCGGCTTCTGGTCCACGGTCACGGTCAGGGTCGGATTGCCGGCGGTGATGTGGTGGCGCTGCAGGTACAGCACCTTCTCGTCGCGTTCCTTGCCCGAGGCGCCGCTGGCGAACACGCCGACCTCGATCCAGTCGTCCAGCGTGCCGGCCGTTTCCTTGCCCAAGCCATCGGCGTAGCGCTTGTCGGCGTGCAGCTGCAGGGTCACGTCGTAGCGCCCGTCGGCGCGCTTGCTCGCGGTGGCCTCGACCACCCGGTTGTCGTAGAAGCTGATCTTCTCGAACAGGTCGGTGATCAATGCCTGCTGCTCCGGCCTGGCCTCGGCGCGGATGAATTCCAGCAGTTCGGCCGAGGTCGTGTACGGCGGTTGCTGGAAGGCTTTGGCCTGCAGGAAGCGGTGCAGTGCGCGGTTCAATGCCTCTTCGCCGATCTCCTCGCGCAGGCGGTAGAACACCACCGAACCCTTGCGATAGTGGATGTACTGCTGGTTTTCATTGCGGTACAGCGGTTGTTCTTCAACATCTTCGCCACCACGCCCGGACAGATAGCGGTCCAGTTCGGTCTTCAGGAACTGGCGCATGTGCGCGCGGCCATACTCCTTCTCCATCACCATCAGAGCTGAGTACTGTGCAAGTGATTCGGTAAGCATGGTCGCGCCCTGCACGTTGGCGCTGATTACCTGGTGCGCCCACCATTGATGTGCTGCCTCATGCGCAGTGATGTAGAAGACATAGTCGATGTTGTCGGGATCACGCAGGTCGGCGATGAATCCCACGGCTTCGGAGTAGGGGACCGTATTGGCGAAGGCTTGCGCGAAGCTTCCCACGTAGTTTGGGAACTCGATGACGCGGAACTGCTTGTGCTGGTACGGGCTGAAGTTGGCCTCGTAGTAGGCCAGCGACTTCTGCACGCCCTCGATCATCCGGTCCACGTTGTAGGGATGCTTGGGGTCGTAGTAGATCTCGATCGGGATGTCCTTGTAGGCCGCCTTCCTCACCGCCCAGCGTGCCGACAGGTAGGCGTAGAAGTTCAGCATCGGCCGGTCCATGGCGTAGTCGAAGCAGCGCCTGCCGTCGCGGCTGTATTCCTTCTGCAGGTAGCCCGGGGCCAGCGCGATCTGGTCCGGCGCGGTGCAGACGGTGCTGCGGAAGTCCAGCCAGTCGGCGTCGTTGGAAATGTAGGTGTTGGCGCGCGCGGCTTCGTCCTCCAGCTTGGGCATGCGCGTGGGCTCGCCCAAGCCACGCTTGCGACGCTCGTTGCGGTCATCGATCTCGGCGCCGGCGTTGTAGCCGAAGCCCGGCAGGATGCCGCTGTTGAAGAAGCTGCCGTTGTCGACGATCCGAGTCTGGGCCTGGCCGGCGGGGATGCCGTCCGGGTGGATGTCGACGGTGAAGCGGATGTCGCGTTCCTCGCCGGGTTGCATCGGCGTATCCAGCGTGTAGATGCGATAGCCGACGTCGGCGTCATTCTTGTCCAGCCTGGCGGCGCCCAGGTCCAGTGCGGTCAGCGTCTTGTCGTCGGCGATGGAGATGTGCAGCTGCGGGATCGCCACGGCGTGCGTGTTGCGCACGCGGTAGTGGCCATCGATGCGCACCGACTGGGTTTCCGGGTGCAGGTCGACGGTGTTGTCCACGGCGATGATGCGTGGCTGCGGCAGGTCCTTGAACTGGCGGTAGGTCTTCTCGTAGTACGCCAGGCGGTCCAGTTCGGCATCGGGCGAGAGGTACTCGTTGCGGATGTTGGTGTTCCAGTACAGCCAGCCGCCGCAGCCGACGAAGGCCACCACGGCCAGGGCCAGCGCAACCCCCAGGCCGCCGTGCAGGCGCTGGCGTGCCAGCCGCAGGCGGGTGCGCAGGCCGCCGTCCACGCCGCGCACCCACAGGGCCGCGCACAGCAGCAACAGCACCCCCAGGAACAGGGCCCAATAGCCCTGGAAGGCGAACTGCGCGGTCAGGAAGTGGCCATAGCCGTTCATGTCCGAATAGGGCGCATTCGGCGCACTGGCGTAGTTGTAGATGTCCTGCGCGTAGTCCAGCAGCCCCAGCACCGATTGCCCGATCAGCACCAGGATCAGCAGTGCATAACCGAGGAACTTGTTGTTGCTCAGCACCTGCAGCACCAGCGCCAGCCCGCCCATCAGCACGAACACGGTGGAGTTCAGCAGCAGGGTCTTCACGTACAGCAGCGGCTCGATGTGGGTGTAACCCTTGGACAGCTGCACCAGGACCGAGGCCGCGCCGCCAATGGCCTGGAAGCTCAGCACCACGGCCACCAGCGCCAGGAACTTGCCCGCCAGCGGCACCCAGTTCGGGACCGGCGTGGCATCGGTGATGCCGGCGATGCGCGCGGTGCGTTCCTTCCACACCAGCTCGCCGGCGTAGAACAGCACGATCAGCACTAGCAGCCAGCTGTAGCTGCCCTGCAGCGCCTCCAGCATCTGCGAGGTGACCGGCCAGGTCGGCGTGCCGTACATGTTCTGGCGGAACAGCGACGACGGGATGAAGTTGGCCAGGCCCAGCAACAGCAGCACGATGAAGGGAATGCTGCGGAAGATGCCGAAGGTGTCGAAGCGGACCTGGCGCAGCAACTGGCGCAGGTGGGTGGCGGTGGCGAACGTCGGCGTCACCCGCGGCGCGGTGGCGGCCGGGCGTGCAACTGCTGCCGGTGCGGTGTCCTGCCTGCCGCGCTGGCGGCGGCTGGCGTGGCCGGTGCCGGCACGCTGGGTGCGGAACAGGGCGAAGGTGGTGGCAAACAATGCGGCACTGGTCGCCAGCCACAACAGGCGGTTCTGCAGCAGGAACCCGGCCAGCGCCGGCACGGCGGTGTTGCGTTCCTCGGCCGACCAGTAGCGCGTGACGAGGTTGATCGCGCGGATGCCCAGCGGGTCGAGCAGGGCGGAGATCTGCTGGTTGTCGATGTCGGCCAGGATCACGCGGCTGACGCCATACAGCACGAAGAATACGATCACGCCGATGTACACCCACAGGATGCTGCGGGTGGTGGCCGCCAGCAGCGACAGCAGCGCGGTGGTGAACAGCACGTTGGGCAGCACCATCACCACGAATGCCCACAGGTAGGGCTGCAGTGACACCGGGCCGAGCCGCGCGGCGTCGATCCACGGCATGAACTGCGCGATGAACAGGCCGGCGGCGACGATGACGTACATCACCAGGCAGGCCAGCAGCGCCGCGCCGAGGCGGCCGAGCAGGTAGTCGCGGCGCTTGATCGGGCTGGAGAACACCAGCTCGGCCGTGCCCAGCTCGAAGTCACGCAGCAGCGCGTTGCTGACGAACAAGGTGGTGACCAGCAGGCCGAGCAGGGTGAAGGCGGTCATCAGCGAGCTGATCACCGACGGCGCATTGCGATGCACGTTGCCGATGCCGCCGCCGATCTGGACCGCATCGCTGGAGGCCGCGGCGAAGGCCATCAGCGCCAGGAACAATGCCAGCAGCCACAACAGCGGGGAACGGAGCTGCTCGCGCAGCTCGAAGCGCAGGAAGTTCAGGGTCATGGGCCGTCTCCGTCAGGCGGCCTGCGCCTGCAGGCGCAGGCGCTGGAAGTAGACGTCCTCAAGCCCGGGCTCGACGGGCACGAAGCCCTGGTCCGGCTGGGTGGCGCTGAACACGTGGATCACCGGGTGGCCACCCACCAGGCGCGTGGACAGCACGGTGAAACGGGATTCGTAGTCGGCCAGCTCGGCCTTGCCGACCTGCTTGCGCCAGACCTGGGCCTGCAGCGCGCCGATCGCATCGACCGGTCGGCCGGTCAGCAGTACCTGGCCCTTGTTCATGATGGCCATGTTCGGGCACAGGTCGGTCACGTCCTCGACGATGTGCGTGGACAGGATCACCACCACGTTCTCGCCGATCTCGGCCAGCAGGTTGAGGAAGCGGTTGCGCTCCTCCGGGTCCAGGCCGGCGGTGGGTTCATCGACGATCACCAGCTGCGGGTCGCCGAGCAGTGCCTGGGCGATGCCGAAGCGCTGGCGCATGCCGCCGGAATAGGTGCCGAGTTTGCGCTTGCGCGCGTCCCACAGGTTGACCTGCTGGAGCAGGCCCTCGACCACTTCCTTGCGTTGCCTGCGCGCGGTCAGGCCCTTGAGCACGGCGAAATGATCCAGCAGGTCGAGTGCGCTGACCTTGGGGTAGACACCGAAGTCCTGCGGCAGGTAACCCAGCCGGCGGCGCAGCGCGTCCTTGTCCTTGAGCACGTCGATCCGGGTGCCATCGGCGGTGGTCAGCGTGGCGCTGCCGCTGTCGACCTCCTGCAGGGTGGACAACGTACGCATCAACGACGACTTGCCGGCGCCGTTGGGGCCGAGCAGGCCGAACATGCCGCGCGGGATGTCCAGGTCGATGTTCTTCAGTGCATGGACGCCATTGGCGTAGGTTTTCGACAAACCGCGGATCTGCAGCATGGACCAGGCCCCTGTATGGACGGATGAGGACACTTTCCGTTTGCCGTCGGGCAGACGGCAATGCGCCGGAAGTCACTAGGTCAACAGGACGCGCCGTCGCGGCGGATGTGACCACGGCCAATGACACAGGGATGCGCGCGCTCAGGGGCGGCGCCGACGGCAGGAGCCGCCCCGGCCGCGAGCAGGGGGGCATCTGTTCGTAGTGACGCCCGCCAACCCGGACGCTCAAACGTCCTCGGCGTCTTCCGTGCTCTGCCGCAGGCGCCCGATCTGGGCGGCGGCCGGGCCGGTGAAGGACACCAGCTGGCCGCCGCGCAGCACCATGCGCCCGGTGTGGCGATCAATGCCGTCGTAGGAATAGTCGAAGCGGAAGCTGCGCTCGAAGCCGATCCAGCCATTGGGCAGGCGGCAGGGGCGCATGCCGGTGGCATGCACGCTCTGGTCCAGCCATTGCACGTCGGCGGCGCGGCAGGCATTGCGGCCCAGTTCGGTGGCGCGGTCGGCGGCGGCGCGGGAACGGTCCCAGAACGCGAAACCGATCGCGCCGACGATCATCAGAATGAGCAGGGTAGGCATGCCGACACTTTAGGCGATTCGCCGTGCCCGGCGCAGCCCGGCCCGGTCAACGCGTTGGTGGCGCCGGGACCGGTTCATCCGGTGGCGGTGGCAGCGGCGCATTGCCGTCGAACACCGGCGTCGGGCCCTGCATCGGCACGTTGGCGGTGAGCTTCAACAGGGCCGCCCAGTCCTGGCGGTTGAGGTTGCATTCTTCTTCATGGCCCGGCGAGCAGCCCGCTTCGACGACCGCGTCAGCGGCGGCCTGTGACGGCTTGGGCAGCTCGATCATGCCGGTGCGGTCCAGGGTGAGCTTGCGCATCGCCACGGTGTTGGCGACGTTGCCACCGACCAGGTACAGCGTGCGGTCACCGCCGACATTGGCGCCGATCACCACCTCGCAATGGGACTTCCAGTTGCCGGCACGGCCGCTGCCCAACGCCTGTATCAGCCCCGCATGGTTCAGTGACGTGCTGCGATCGCGCAGGAAGCACAGCATGTCGCCGGGGGCGGGCTTCTCGTTGGCCGGGTCGGCCAACCGGTACGGCGAGGCGTTGGCGCCTCCCTGGTAGGCCGCGCGGATGTAGTCGATGTGGCGCGGTGAACGGTTGAAGCCGGGCACGCCCGCACGCGTCATCACCCAGGAGATGAAGGCCGCCGACCACGGGTTGTCGATCAGGAAGGCGCGGCAGTCGCTGTCGGTATAGCGGTTGCCGGCCGGCTGCATGCAGCTGGTGGCACCGGGGATGGCCCCCATCGGCGACAGCGTCCCGCTCTCGCGCCAGTAGCCGGCCACGCGCTGCCAGGCGATCAGGCCGTTGTCGGCCAGGTGCTCGGCTTCGGCCTCGGTGACCCCGAGGCTGGCGATGCGGCCATCGCGGTCGATGAAGGGGCGGTACCAGAGCCGGTGCTCGTCGCAGGCCGCGCGCACCACCGCCTTGGCAGTTTCACTCACGCCGAAGCGGGGCGGGATGTCACAGGCCTCCACCGCGTGCGCGGCGAAAGCGGGGGCAAGCAGGGCAACGCCGCACAGCAGGTACCGGTAGACCACATCGAACTCCGTGGGGGTGGAGGAAGCCAGTGTTGCAGGCGAGGCCGTGTGGGCGGCGTGAGTCAGGCCGGCGGCGGGCCGAGCTTCAACGACAGGTCGATCGCCTGCACGTGCTTGGTCAACCCGCCGATGGAGATGCAGTCCACGCCATCTTCGGCAATGGAGCGCAGCACGGACAGGTCGACGCTGCCGGACACCTCCAGCGGGATGCGGCCGGCGGCGATGCGCACCGCCTCGCGGCGCATGGCCGGGCTGAAGTCATCGATGAGGATGCGTTCGCAGCCGGCGGCCAGGGCCTGCTCCAGCTGCTGCAGGTCCTCTACCTCCACCACCAGCGGCAGCGTGGGTTGCTGCGCCCGGGCGGCGCGCACCGCCGCGCCCAGCGAGCCGGCGGCGCGGATGTGGTTTTCCTTGAGCATCACCGTGTCGAACAGGCCGATGCGGTGGTTGTCGCCACCGCCACAGCGCACCGCGTACTTCTGCGCCAGGCGCAGCCCGGGCAGGGTCTTGCGGGTGTCGAGGATGCGCGCGCCGGTGCCGGCTACCGCTTCGACGTGACGGGCGGTGATCGTGGCGGTCCCGGACAGCGTCTGCAGGAAGTTGAGCGAGGTGCGCTCGGCGCTGACCAGGCTGCGGCTGCGGCCTTCCAGCGTGGCCAGCACGGTGCCGGCGCTGACCCGGTCGCCTTCCAGTACCCGCCAGTGGATCTTCACCTCCGGGTCGAGCGCGCGATGGGTGGCGTCGAACCAGGGGCGGCCGGCGATCACCGCGTCCTGCTTGCACAGCAGGTAGGCGATGTCGGCGCTGTCGGGGAGCAGGGCGGCGGTGACGTCGCCACTGCCGATGTCCTCGGCCAGGGCGCGGGCGACATCGGCGTCGATCTGTTCCTGCGGCGGGGCAAGCGGCGGGTGCGGCAGCATTACTTGGCCGGGAAGTCGGTGATCTGGGCGGTGGCGATGGCCTCGTCGGCCAGCAGCACCGGGATGCCGTCCTCCACCCGGAACACCTGCTTGCGGTCGCGGGTGACCAGTGCCTCGCGCAGCGGCTGGGCCTGGGCGCTGCCATCGGCCCGGGTGACGCCGCCGGCGCCGATCGCGCGGTTCAGGGCATCCAGGCCGGCGCTTTCCAGCTGGGCCAGCGGCTGGCGGGTGTCGGGGGAGACGAGCAGGTCGAGCAGTTTGCGGTCCATCAGGTCGTGGTCTTGCGGGGAAGACGGCTAGAATACGTCTTTGCAGCAGGTGACGGCCAATGACCCCCAACCCCTCCGAGCCGCTTGTCGGCATCGTCATGGGTTCCCGTTCCGACTGGGAAACCATGCAGCACGCAGCCCAGAAGCTTGATGCCCTGGGTGTTCCGTATGAAGTGAAGGTTGTTTCGGCGCATCGCACGCCGGATGTCCTGTTCAGCTATGCCGAACAGGCCGGAGCGCGCGGCCTGCGCGTGATCATCGCCGGTGCCGGTGGCGCGGCCCACCTGCCGGGCATGCTGGCCGCCAAGACCGCCGTGCCGGTGCTCGGCGTGCCGGTGCAGTCCAAGGCGCTGAACGGCATGGACTCGTTGCTGTCGATCGTGCAGATGCCGGCCGGCATCCCGGTGGCGACCTTCGCCATCGGCAATGCGGGGGCGTCCAATGCGGCGCTGTTCGCCGCGGCCATGCTGGCCCCGGCACAGCCGCAGATCGGCGCGGCGCTGGACGCGTTCCGCGAGCGCCAGACCCACGACGTGATGGCCGCGGACGATCCGCGTCAATGATCACGGTCGGCATTCTGGGGGGCGGGCAGCTGGCCCGCATGATGGTGCTGGAAGCCGCGCCGCTGGGCATCCGCTTCGTGGTGTTCGACCCGGCCGCCGATGCCTGCGCCGGCCAGGTGGCGCCGCTGCAGGTCGGTGCGTTCGATGACCTGGCCGCGCTGGAGGAATTTGCCAGCCGCGTGGACGTGGTCACCTTCGATTTCGAGAACGTGCCTGCCGCAAGCGCGCGCTGGTTGGCCGAGCGCAAGCCGGTGTTCCCCAGTCCCGCCGCGCTGGCGGTGGCGCAGGACCGGCTGAGCGAGAAGACCCTGTTCCAGGAGCTGGGCATCCCGCTGCCGCCGTTTGCCGACATCGGCAGCCGTGAGCAACTGGCGGCCAAGGTCGCCGAGTTCGGCCTGCCATGCATCCTCAAGACCCGCCGACTGGGCTACGACGGCAAGGGTCAGTTCCGCCTGCGCAGCGAGGCGGACATCGATGCCGCCTGGCAGGCGCTGGGCGCGCAGGCGGACAAGACCGGCCTGATCCTGGAAGGCTTCGTCGCCTTCGACCGCGAGGTTAGCGTGGTGGCAGTGCGCGGCCGCGACGGCGAATTCCGTGCCTGGCCGTTGACCGGCAACTGGCATGTGGATGGCGTGCTGTCGGCCAGCCTGGCGCCGGCCACCGTGTCCGCGGCCCAGCAACAGACGGCGATCAGCTATGCGCGCCGTGTCGCCGAGCGGCTGGACTACGTCGGCGTGTTCGCGCTGGAACTGTTCTGCCGTGGCGAGGAGCTGCTGGCCAACGAGATGGCCCCGCGCGTGCACAACTCCGGCCACTGGACCAGCGATGGCGCAGAGACCTCGCAGTTCCAGAACCATGTCCGGGCCGTGCTCGGCCTGCCGCTGGGCGATACCCGGGTGCTGGGCCATGCCTGCATGCTCAACTGGATCGGCCAGATGCCCGACCCGGCGCCGGTGCTGGCCGAGCCCGCCGGGCACTGGCATGACTACGGCAAGCAGCCGCGCGACGGTCGCAAGGTCGGCCACGCCAACCTGCGCGAGGATTCGACCGCGGCGCTGGCCGGTGCGCTGGAGCGCGTCGGGGCCGCATTGGGCCGGCAGGCACAGGTGGCACCGGTGGTCCAGTCCCTCCGGGACGGCGGCGTAACGCCGGCGTAAGCCGGGCGGGCGTAAGGTTCTCCGGGTCCATCCCCGGAGAACCACCATGCTCGACTGGAATGCGTACCGCCGTGAACTGAAGGGCCGTATCGGCGAATTGGGCAAGCTTTCGCCCGACACCCTCAAGGGCTACCTGACCCTCAGTGGTGCCGGTGCCCAGACCAACCACCTCGACGGCAAGACCCGCGAACTGATCGCGCTGGCCGTGGCCGTCACCACCCGCTGCGACGGCTGCATCACCACGCACGTGGATGCCGCCCTGAAGCAGGGCGCCAGCGGCGAGGAGATCGCCGAGGCGCTGGGTGTGGCGGTGGCCCTCAACGCCGGCGCGGCGATGGTCTATTCGGCCCGCGTCCTGGATGCGGTCGCCGCCCACGACACCTGACCTCGGCAGGAGCAGTCTCGGCCGCGAAGCCGACGCGCCCCAAGGCTGCCAACAGGCACGGATCGACATCTCCGGGCCGTGGACGGCCTCCGCGGCGAGCCTGATCGTGGGGGCTCAGCCACTACAGGCCTCGTGGCCGAGGCCGCTCCAGCCGGTGATCAGCGCAGCTGGCTGGCCGCGAAGTCCCAGTTCACCAGCTTCCAGAACGCCTGCAGGTAGCGCAGGCGGTCGTTCTGGTAATCGGTGTAATACGCGTGTTCCCACAGGTCGCAGACCAGCAGCGGGGTGCTGTCGCCGGTCAACGGGGTATTGGCGTTGCGGGTGGTGACGACCGCCAACCGGCCATCGGCATGCTGCACCAGCCAGGCCCAGCCCGAGCCGAACACCGCCATTGCC
The DNA here is from genome assembly GCF_034961085.1 of Stenotrophomonas capsici. Lineage (NCBI taxonomy): Bacteria > Pseudomonadati > Pseudomonadota > Gammaproteobacteria > Lysobacterales > Lysobacteraceae > Stenotrophomonas > Stenotrophomonas capsici. The sequence continues at coordinate 592,023 of NZ_JAYFUH010000249.1, forward strand.
GCACGGTTGAACTCTTCCCGCAGCTTCTGCACGTCGCCGAACTGGCGGTTGATGCGGTCGGCGAGCACCCCGTGCGGTTCCTCGCCGGCCCGGGGGTGCAGGCACTGCCAGTGGAAGCCGTGGTTCCAGGCCTGTGCCGCCGCCTCGAACAGCGCCCCCTGGCTGTTGCGGACGATCTCCTCCAGCGGCATCTCGTCCATCTCGGTGCCGGCGATGCGGGCATTGACCGCATCCACGTAGGCCTGGTGGTGGCGGCCATGGTGCAGTTCCAGTGTCTGCGCCGAAATGTGCGGTTGCAGCGCGGTGCGGGAGTAGGGCAGGTCAGGCAGTTGGACGGGCATGGAATATTTCTTTTCAGGGCAAAGGCGCCGGGAATGCGTCGGCTCGGCTTACAATCCGTGGCCACGGGAAAGTCTATCCGACCAGGACGGGCCGTTCTTTCGCAGCAGGAGAATTCGAATGCCGGTGATGGAGCAAATCCAGGCAGAGGTGGAGCAGCATCCCCTCGTCCTGTTCATGAAAGGTACGCCGCAGTACCCGATGTGCGGCTTTTCCAGCCGCGCCGTGCAGGCGCTGATGGCCGCCGGTGCCGCGCACCTGCGCACGGTCAATGTGCTGGAGTTCCCCGAAGTGCGGGCCAACCTGCCGCGCTTCTCGAACCTTCCGACCTTTCCGCAGTTCTTCATCCACGGTGAGCTGATCGGCGGCTGCGACATCATCCTGGAGCTGCTCGAATCCGGCGAGCTCAAGCGCATCGTCGCCGAGGCGGGCCAGGCGTGAGTGCCCAGCCGGAAGGTTGGGCGCAAACGGACCTGGCGGGGCGGGTCGTGCTGGTTTCCGGCGCGGCCGGTGGCCTGGGCGCGGCGGCCGCCAAGGCGTGCGCCACGGCCGGCGCCACGGTGGTGCTGCTCGGCCGCAAGTTGCCCAAGCTCAACCGTGTATACGACGCGGTGGCCCAATTGGGGCCGGAGCCGCTGCTCTACCCGCTGGACCTGGAAGGGGCGACCCCGGACGACTTCGCGGTACTGGCCGAGCGGCTGGCCACGGAGCTGGGAGGCCTGGACGGGCTGCTGCACTGCGCGGCGGACTTCCCGGGGCTGACCCCGTTCGACCTGGCCAGCCCGGCGGCGTTCTCGCGCGCCATCCACGTCAACCTGACCGCACGTGCCTGGCTCACCCAGGCCTGCCTGCCGCTGCTGCGCCAGCGTGACGACGCGGCGGTGGTGTTCAGCCTGGATGATCCGGCGCGGGTAGGGCAGGCATTCTGGGGCGGCTACGGCGTGGCCCAGTACGGCCTGCGTGGCCTGATCGACACGCTGCACCACGAGCTGCGCAATGGCCCGGTGCGTATCAGTGGCGTGCAGCCCGGGCCGATGCGGACCGCGCTGCGCGCGCGGGCCTTTATCCATGGCGAGGACACCGCCGCGCAGGATCCTTCGGCCTATGCCGTGGCCTGCGTCACGTTGCTGTCGGCCGCCGGTTCGGCCTGGCGCGGGCAGGTGCTGGACGCGGCCGGGTGACCATCCTCTCGGCGGCCCTGCTGCTGTTCCTGATCCTGGACCCGCTGGGCAACATCCCGGTATTCCTGAGCCTGCTCAAGCCCCTGGCCCCGCGTCGCCAGCGCATCGTGCTGGTGCGCGAGCTGCTGATCGCCCTGGCCGTGCTGATGGCCTTCCTGTGGGGCGGCAAGTACGCGCTGGAACTGATGCACCTGCGCCAGGAATCGGTGGCCATCGCCGGGGGCATCGTGCTGTTCCTGATCGGCATCCGCATGATCTTCCCCAAGCCGGAAGGGCTGATGGGGGCGGTGCCGGACGGCGAGCCGTTCATCGTGCCGATGGCGATCCCGCTGGTGGCCGGCCCCTCGGGCATGGCGGCGGTGATGCTGATGGGCAGCAACGAGCCCGACCGGCTGGGTGACTGGAGCCTGGCCCTGCTGCTGGCCTGGGGCGCGACCGCCGCCATCCTGATGTCGGCCACCCTGCTGTACAAGCTGCTGGGTGCCCGCGCGCTGACCGCCCTGGAGCGGCTGATGGGCATGCTGTTGGTCGCTATTTCCGTGCAAATGCTGCTCGATGGCCTGGCCACCTACCTCGGGTCACTCCAATAACCGATTGATTTGTCGGTTCTTGTCCGATTGTGTTGCCGCAGGACTGTCTTATTGCAGTCATAAACTGTCATTACCGTGTTAACCTTATCTTAACCGTTGCGGCTGAAACCGCTCCGGAAGGGACCCCAGATTCAAGCCGATCAGGCGCCCGGTTGACCCCGGGGCTGATGGATCGCGTTTTTTTTCAATCGCCAACTCGTTTCGAGGCTACCTACCCATGAATCATCCTCGCATCCGGATGTCCAAGCTCACCCTTGGCCTCATTGCCGCCCTCGCGGCTGCTCCGGCTTTCGCACAGAGCACCTCCGCCGGCGTCGGCGGCCAGGTCACCAACACCGCCGGCCAGCCGGTCGCTGGTGCGGAAGTCACCATCACCCACGTCGAGTCGGGCACGGTCAGCCGTGCGACCACCGACGCGGCTGGTCGCTACAACGCCCGCGGTCTGCGCGTGGGTGGTCCGTACAGCGTCACCATCACCAAGCCGGGTGAAGGCACCAAGACCGAAGACGGCATCTACCTGGGCGTGAACCAGAACGGCACCGTCAACGCCGCCCTGACCGGCGACATGGCTGCCACCACCCTGGAAGCCGTGCAGGTCATGGCCGTCGCCGGTGGTTCGGAAGTGTTCAGCGCGACCAAGATGGGCACCGGCACCTCGGTGAGCCGCCAGACCATCGAAGCGCTGCCGTCGATGAACGGCAACATCCAGGACTACATGCGCCTGGATCCGCGCGTGGCCTTCGTTGACCGCGCCTCGGGCTCGATCTCGGCCGGTGGCCAGAACCCGCGTTACAACGCGGTGCGCATCGACGGCGTCAACGCCTCGGACACCTTCGGCCTGGAAGGCAACAACATGCCGACCAAGCGCCAGCCGGTCTCGATGGAAGCGCTGGAAGCAATCAACGTCGACATGTCCAGCTACGACATCACCATCACCGGCGCCACCGGCGCGGTGGTTGATGCCGTGACCAAGTCCGGTACCAACGAGTTCCATGGTTCGGTCTATGGCTACATGCGCGATGGCTCCTGGTTCGGCGACAACCCGGGCGGCGGCAAGTTCGACGGCTTCGAGGACGAGAAGACCTACGGCGTCACCTTCGGCGGCCCGATCGTCAAGGACAAGCTGTTCTTCTTCGCCAACTACGAAAAGTACGAGCAGGCTGCTCCGGGCGCCGACGTTGAAGGCAGCCCGCTGGGCAAGGGCACCATCAGCCTCGGCGACGTCGCCGAAGCGCAGAAGATCTTCCAGGAGCGCTATGGCGTCTCCGCGGGCGACTACTCCTCGGCTTCGGACACGGACCTGGAAGAGTACGCGCTGAAGATCGACTGGAACATCAACGACGATCACCGCGCCAGCTTCCGCTACAGCAAGCTGGAGCAGAGCAAGCTGCGCGTGAACGGCTTCTCGAGCACCGCTGCCTCGGTGAGCTCGTACTGGTACCAGCACGACAAGGAAATCGAGTCCTACGTCGGCCAGCTGTTCAGCGACTGGTCGGACAACTTCTCGACCGAGTTCAAGGTCAGCTACCGTGATTTCCAGGCCGTGCGCAATCCGTCGGCCAAGGGCACCCCGGCGATCAAGATCGACTTCGGCGGCATCCACAGCAGCCAGGAATACGGCAACAGCCCGTACCTGTGGCTGGGCACCGAGAGCAACACCCAGTACAACGAGCTGTATACCAAGACCTGGAACTACTTCGGCGCGGGCACCCTGACCCTGGGCGACCACGACGTGAAGTTCGGTGCCGATTTCAGCAGCAACGACATCAACAACGTCTATGCGCCGTACGTCGATGGCTACCTGGAATACTTGGGTATCGATGCGTTCCGCAACAACACCCCGGTCCAGACCATCTGGCGTGAACCGGCTGCCGGCGGTGCCGAAAGCCTGGCCGCGAAGTACAAGTACGAAACCCTGGGCCTGTTCGTGCAGGACACCTGGTACGTCAACAACAACCTGACCCTGACCCTGGGCCTGCGTGCCGACAAGTACGACACCAACCATCGTCCGCAGTACAACCAGCAGGCGTCGGAGTACTTCGGCTACAACAACACCTCGATCGGCGACAACAGCTTCCTGTTCCAGCCGCGCGTTGGCTTCAACTACACCTTCGACTCGGATCGTCCGACCCAGCTGCGTGGTGGCGTTGGCCTGTTCCGTGGTGAGTCGCCGCAGGTGTGGCTGGGCAACATCTTCGCCAACACCGGCATCAACTACAGCCAGACCACCACCTACCCGATCAAGGGCACCTCGAAGGACGCCCAGCAGGTCGTGAACTTCGTCTCCGACGACTTCAAGACCCCGTCGGTGTGGAAGGCCAACCTGGCGTTCGACCACGAGCTGCCGTGGTACGGCATCGTAGGTTCGGCCGAGTTCCTGTACTCCAAGGTCAAGGATGGCTTGTTCTTCAAGCGCCTGGAACTGGAGAACCCGAGCTTCGTCGGTGCCCCGGATGGTCGTGAGTTCTTCTGGAAGAGCGTCTACGGCACCACCTCCGGCTCCAAGTCGACCGGCCCGAGCTGGGCGAGCGACGCCGTGCTGCTGGACAACACCGACAAGGGCCGTACCGCCCAGTTCACCGCTTCGCTGTCCAAGCCGTTCAGCGAGCAGAGCGACTGGGCCTGGAGCCTGGGCTACACCTACACCGATGCCAAGGAAGTGGCGAGCAACACCTCGTCGGTGGCGACCTCGAACTGGAACAACAACTACATCTTCCAGGCCAACGAAGACGCCCTGGCCCGTTCGCGTTACGAAGTCCGTGACCGTATCTCCGGTGCCCTGAACTGGAAGCACAAGTTCTTCTCGGACTACGAGACCCAGGTTGGCCTGTTCTATGAAGGCCGTACCGGTCGCGCCTACAGCTGGGTGTACGCCAACGACATGAACGGCGACGGCCGTACCTTCAACGATCTGTTCTACGTGCCGAAGGGCCGTGGCGACGTGATGTTCAAGGGCGGCGCGGCCATGGAAGACGCGTTCTTCAAGTGGCTGGAGTCGAACCCGGAACTGGCACGCTATGCAGGTTCGGTTACCCCGCAGAACGCTGGCCGTGCCGGCTTCGTCAACACCTTTGACGTGCGCATCACCCAGCAGCTGCCGGGCTTCATGAAGGGCCACAAGTCGGAGATCTGGCTGGACATCCAGAACATCGGCAACATGCTGAACAAGAAGTGGGGTCGCATCTACGACTACGGCTTCTATGCTGACCAGGGCGTTGCCAACTTCATCGGCATCGACCAGGCCACCGGCAAGTACATCTACGACTTCCGCACTGCCCGCGTGGGCAACCAGTCGGCAACGGTCACCGAAGGTGCCTACGCCAACGCGGACGCCGACGGCTTCAACACCGGTGTCTCGCAGTGGTCGCTGCAGCTGGGCTTCCGCTACAAGTTCTGATCGGTTGATTGATCGGATGTAAACCGAAAACGGCCGGGGCAACCCGGCCGTTTTCCTTTTCATGGGGGCAGCGCTAAAGTCGATCGCCAATGAGAAGGAGCAGCAGTGGAAATGACCAAGAGTGAAGGGGCAGCGAGGGCGCTGCCGGTACAGGACGCGCGCATCTACCCGCGTGGCGGGCTGGACGTGCTGTCGCGGACCGAGGTGGCGCGCCTGCGCGATGCCTCCAGCGGCGGCATGCACGAGCTGCTGCGCCGCTGCGCGCTGGCGGTGCTGACCAGCGGCAGCGCTTCGGACGACCCGCGCGCCGCGCGCGACCTGTACCCGGACTTCGACATCCAGGTGACCCAGCAGGACCGCGGCGTCCGCATCGACCTGAGCAACGCGCCGGCGGCGGCCTTCGTCGACGGCGAGATCATCCGCGGCATCGCCGAGCTGCTGTTCTCGGTGGTGCGCGACCTGGCCTACATGGCCATCGAGCTGGGGCCGGAGTACGCCTCGGACCTGGAGACCACCGACGGCATCACCAACGCGGTGTTCGGCGTGCTGCGCAATGCGCGCATCCTGCAGCCGAGCGAGCCCAACCTGGTGGTCTGCTGGGGCGGCCATTCGATCTCCCGCGACGAGTACATCTACACCAAGCAGGTCGGCTACGAGCTGGGCCTGCGCGGGCTGGACATCTGCACCGGCTGCGGACCGGGCGCGATGAAGGGGCCGATGAAGGGCGCCACCATCGCCCATGCCAAGCAGCGTCGTACCAACACCCGCTACATCGGCATCACCGAGCCGGGCATCATCGCCGCCGAGTCGCCGAACCCGATCGTGAACCACCTGGTGATCATGCCGGACATCGAGAAGCGCCTGGAGGCGTTCGTCCGGCTGGGGCACGGCATCATCGTGTTCCCGGGCGGCGTGGGCACCGCCGAGGAGATCCTGTACCTGCTGGGCATCCTGCTGCGCGAGGAGAACGCCGAGCTGCCGTTCCCGTTGATCCTCAGTGGCCCGGCCATCGCGGCGCCGTACTTCGAGCAGATCGACCGCTTCATCCGCCTGACCCTGGGCGATCGCGCCGCCGAGCGCTACGAGATCATCGTCGGCGACCCGGTCGCGGTGGCGCGCAAGATGTCGCAGGGGATCAAGCGGGTGCGCGAGTTCCGCCTGGCGCACCGCGATTCTTTCTTCTACAACTGGCAGGTCGACATCCCGCTGGCCTACCAGCAGCCATTCGTACCCACCCACGAGGCCATGGCCGCGCTGGACCTGCACAGGGGCCGGCCGGCGCCGGACCTGGCCGCCGACCTGCGACGCGCGTTCTCCGGCATCGTGGCCGGCAACGTGAAGGAGGAAAGCATGCGCCGCATCGAGGACTTTGGCCCATTCAGGATTCACGGCGACCCGGAGATGATGCAGGCGCTGGATGCGCTGCTGCGGGCTTTCGTGGAGCAACGCCGCATGAAGATCTCCGGCGATTACCGGCCGTGCTACCAGGTGGTGGCCTGATCCGTCCCTGCGTGAAGCGGCGCTTTGATCGCCGCTTCACATAATTGAACGCGGCGGTTTGCCTTCCCCTTGCCTCGAAACAGGGGGGATGGCATGCTGCCCGAAGAACGCTGGGGAGCGTAGTGTATGAGCGGTAAATGGGGGAGGGGCTTCAGCCTGGTCGAGTTGATGATCACCGTGGTCATTCTGGCCGTGCTCGCAGCCATCGCGTTTCCGAATTTCCAGGGGACCATCCGTTCCAATCGCGTATCCGCGGCCACCAATGAAGTGCTGGCCTCGCTTGCTCTTGCGCGTGCCGAAGCCATCAAGAACGCCCACGGCGGCGGAATCTGCGCCAGTTCAACGGGAGCGGCCTGTGATGGCGACAACTGGGGCCAGGGGTGGCTGGTCTGGGCCGACAGCAATGCCGACGGCGCGTTCGACGCCGCCGAACAGGTCATCCGCGTTTCGCAGGGCAGCAAGGCGATCATCGGTGATTCGGCTGACCTGGTCATCACGTTCGATGGACGTGGCCGGCGGCGTGGGTCGGCGGATCAGGCCATCGCCCTGCAACCCGACGAATGCGGGACGGCAGAGTTGTTGCGTACCGTGCAGGTGAACCAGACCGGGCAGACCCGGGTAGTAAGGGGAGCATGTCCATGAGCGTTCCATCGGGCCGGCGCGGCCGGTCGTTGGGCCTGGCTTCGGCACAACGGGGCTTCACGTTGGTCGAGGTGATGATCGCAGTGCTGATCCTCGGCTTCGGCCTGCTCGGGCTGGCGCTGCTGCAGACCATGAACGTGCGCTTCGTACAGAGTTCCAATTTCCGGACGCAGGCCACCAATCTCAGCTACGAACTGCTGGATCAGGTGCGCGCCAACCGGATTTCACGCAGTTCCTATGCGGGAACGTTCACGGCGCTGACCAGCGATGCGGATTGCACGTCCCCGACCGGCCCCAACCTTACGCCTGATGCCTTCACCAAGGACTGGCGTTGCCGCATGGGCAAGGCGTTGGGAGCCGACGCCGAGGCCGAGGTGACACTGAATGGCGATGTCGTTGAAGTGGTCGTTTCCTGGGCGGACGAGCGCTGGGATGTGGACGGTGAGAGCGGCAAGGTAACAGTGAGAACACAGCTATGAAGGCCCTTGTGCCCGCAGGTCGCGTTCGTGGCCTGTCCCTGATCGAGCTGATGATCGCCATGCTCATCGGTACCTTGCTGATGGTGGGCATCATCCAGGTGTTCGGCAGCTCCCGCGAGGCCTATCGGCTTTCCGAGGGGTTGGCGCGCGTGCAGGAGAACAGCCGTTTTGCGGTGGACTACCTGCAGCGTGACATTCGTATGGCAGGTCATTTCGGTTGCGTGAATGACCAGGCGATGATGCGCCAGAACCCGGTCGCATTGACCACGACGTTCGGGGCGGCGGCGCATCCGGCCCTGGATTTCGGCATTTCCATCCAGGGCTACGAGGCGGCGGACACCGGGCCGGGGGCCGCCGATGTGTCGCTGACGGCAGGGGATGTGGATTTTTCGCCGGCCTTGCCGGACGAGTACGCCGATCAGATGGATGATGCGGTGGCAGGCAGTGATGTGATCGTCCTGCGCTTCCTCGACCCGAACGGTGTTCCGATGACGGCCGCGCCTGCGGATGCGGCCAACCCTGTTTTCCAGTTCGACAGCGCCCGCTGGAGCGTGCTGCAGAGTGGTGTCGACAACCCGGGGCTGTTTGGTGCGGCTGACTGCACGGGTGCGGTGGTGTTCCAGGCGTCGGCGGTGAACTCGGGAGCGGGGACCATTTCGGTGACCGGTGCCCCGAACAATGCCGAAGCCATCGCCAAGGTGTTCACGGCCGGGCAGACCACCCTCTACCGAGCGGAATCCGCTGTCTACTACGTCGGCACCAATGCCGCAGGCGGGCGCTCGCTGTATCGCCTGAGGTTCGCCTATGCCCCGAACGCGGCGGCGCCAACCGTCAGGAAGGAAGAGATGGTCGACGGCGTGGAGAACATGCAGTTGCTCTATGGCCAGGACCGCGAGCTGGACCCAGGCAAGTCGCCGACCGGCTATATCGACCGGCAGTACACCGCGGACGAGATCGAATCCACGCGTGCCGGAGCGGCCACGGTGGCCGATGCCTGGCGTCGCGTGGGGGCCGTGCAGATCGGTCTGGTGATGTCCAGTCCTGAGCGTGCCTCGTCGGTGCAGGCATCCGACGAGCACCGGTTGAATGCGCTGGGGGTGACGTTTGCCGCCCCGGAAGACAGGCGCTTCCGGTCCGTCTATCAGACGACCATCGCGTTACGTAACCGCCTTTACGGCAATTGAGGGCGCCATGAAGCGGATGAAGGGTTTGCGGGGTGGTCACAGGCAGCAGCGTGGCGTGGTGTTGTACATCGCGTTGATCATCCTGGTGCTGCTCGCACTGATTGGCGTCGTTGCCATGCGGGTGACGAACATGCAGGAGCGCATGTCCGCCAATTACATGCGAACGAATCAATCGTTCCAGCTGGCCGAAGAGTCGGCACGCAGCGTCGAGGCCGCCATCAATGCCGCGGTGACGGGGGCATCGGGTACTTATGCGGCCAACCAGGAGGTCTGCTCCCCGGTCTTCGATCCCCAGACCTGGGCCGAGGGCGTGGACACGGCGACCGCCACCTACACGCGGCGGATCGATACCTGTTTCGGTTCCTCCAGTTCGAAAATCGGCACCAAGCTCAACGAGCAGACCGGCAACATCTACGAAATCACGGTTCTGGCCAGCGACGATAACGCGAACGCCTCTTCCACGGCGGTCATCGACACGATCTTCATCCCATGAATACCAAGCGCTCTTTCTCGAAACTCTTCGGCTCGACGTGGGTCAAGCTGACGGCGGGCCTGGGAATGGTCGGCGGCGTGATCGCCGTGGTCGCGACGTTGCCGGCGGCGCAGGGGGACTACAACCTCTCCCAATCCCCCTTGTACCTTGCCCAGTCGCAGCCACCGTTGATGATGATGGTGATGTCGCGCGACGAGCAGTTGTTCAACAAGGCGTACAGCGACTACACCGACCTGGACCCGGAAGCGAACGACGGCATCGATACCACGTACAAGAACTCGTTCGAGTACGCGGGCTATTTCGACTCGACCTTCTGCTACAACTACAGCGGCGGCGTGTTCAAGGCGGTGGGCAAGGCAACTGGCACCCCGGCGCGCTATTGCGGAAGCAGCACCGGTCGCTGGTCGGGCAACTTCCTGAACTGGGCGACGATGAGCCGGCTGGATATCCTGCGCCAGGTGCTCTACGGGGGTCAGCGCAGCGTTGATTCGACCACCCAGACCATCCTCGAGCGTGCATCCATCCCGAACGACCTGCATGCCTGGGTCAAGGTGTACAGCGGTTCGGACCTCAGCCAGCTGACGCCTTACAGCGGGACCTACTCGTTCTGCAACGCGACCATTGCCTCGGGTGGTGCGCCTCTGATGCGTGCGGCCAGTGGCAACTGGTCCGAATGGGCGGCAACCGCGTCCTACCAATGCGGCAAGGGCCGTTCAGGCGAGGGCAGTGCAGACACCCCGGCCCAGACGACAGACTTCAATGTGCGCGTGGAGGTCTGCGACCCAGCAGCCAACGCGAGTGGCCGCCGCGAGAGCTTCTGCCAGAAGTACAGCAACGGCACCACCGATACGTACAAGTCGGTGGGCTTGCTGCAGCAGTATGGTGAAAGCGGACGCCTGCGCTTCGGCCTGATTTCGGGCACGTATTCCAATCCGCGTGATGGCGGCGTGTTGCGCAAGAACATCGGCAAGCTGGCGGGCAATTCGACCGGCAACTGTACGGCGAACTCAGGGGACGAGATCAACCTCTCCACGGGGCAGTTCTGCACCAACGTTGCCGACAACGTTGGCAGCGTCATCCAGACCATCTCCAACTTCAACCTGCAGGGCTGGAACTACAGCAACAACTGGAGTGACTGCAATACCTACGGCATCCTCAATCGCCAGGGGCAGAGTGGCAACGGCAACCTGAAGGATCCGGGTACCACGGGCAGCGGCAGTTATCAGTGCAGTGCATGGGGCAATCCGCTTGCGGAAATGTACTCCGAGGCGTTGCGCTACGTCGGTGATATCGGCAACACGCGTGCCGGCACCTATAGTGCAAGCGGCGATCAGGCGGGCCTGCCCAAGACGGTGAGCTGGGCGGATCCCTATCGGTTGCCGGCGCAGGGCGGCAATTCCTACTGTGCCGCCTGCAACATCCTGGTGATGTCGTCGGGCCTGCCCTCCTTTGACAGTGACAACGTCCAGTCCGTGCCGCACCTGGAGGGTGCAGCGGCGGCGACGAATCGTCTTGGCGACGATGAGGGCATCAGCAACAAGAGCTACATGGTGGGCCGGGTTCAGGAGACGCCGCGCTGGGCCTCGATGAATACCCACGAGGATATCTGCACCAGCAAATCGGTAACGCAGTTGGGGCTGGTACGCGGCATCTGCCCGGATATCCCGTCCATGGAGGGCGGCTACCAGATGGCGGGCCTGGCCTACGCGGCAGCGACCACCGATCTGCGCCCGGGCCTCCAGGACAAGCCCGATACCTACAAGGTGACCGCGCAGACCTATGCGGTGGCACTGGCGGAAACCCTGCCGAAGTTCGAGATCACGTTGGGTACGGGCAAGATCTCGTTGTCGCCGCTGTGCCAGGCGAACAATTCCGGGGGCGCGACAGCCGCAAGTAGCGGGTGGCGCAGTTGCTTCCTGGGCTCGGTTGGCGTTGGTCCGAAGACGGCCACGGTCAATCCGAAGCATGTTTACGGCAGGCCGCTGCTGGCAAATGGCAAGGCCGGCAGCTTCTCGCTGGTCTGGGAGGACTCGTTGTGGGGCAACGACCACGATAATGACGTGGTCACCATGCTCACCTATTGCATCGGTGCGGCGTGCAATGACTCCGGCCTCAATCCGCAGAACAAGTCCACCACAAAGGACATCTGCTGGCGTGCATCCGGTGGTGGCTGTGCAGCCGGTACGTTGAACGTGGGTGAGAACGAGGTACTGGTTCGCGTCGAGAACCTGTCTGCCTATGCAGGCAACGCGATGCTCACCGGTTACGCCGTTTCCGGCTCGAACAGCGACGGCGTCCAGCGCATCCTGCTGCGGCCGGGCAACAGCAACGGCTCGGTACTGACGTCGACCGACACCGCTCCGACGAACTGGACCCAGGCGCAGGTGCGCCGATATACCTTGGGCGCCAGCAGTGCGGGCGTGCTCGAGAGTCCGCTGTGGTACGCCGCCAAGTACGGCGGTTTCACCGACCTCAATGGAAATGGCAAGCCGGATCCCGGCGAGTGGGATACCCGCGAGGCCGGGTCGCCGGACAACTACTTCCTTGCCCGCAACCCGACCAAGCTGCGCGAGCGTCTCGGGGAGATCTTCGAGAAGGCCGCAGGCAGCAAGGCGCCGGTGTCCGGTGGTGCGGCCGGTGCACGTATTTCCAGCAACTCCCTCACCGTTGCCGCCAGCTACAGCGTGCCGGTCGATTCCAACGACTGGACCGGTGACGTCGTGGCCACGCGTGTGCAGAGTGATGGCACGGACGGTGCACAGATCTGGAGTGCCGCGGCAAAGCTGGATCCAAGTGCGCGTCGTATCTACATGGCGACCGCGCCCAACAGTGTTTCCGGCTCGACCAACGTCCCGGTGTCGGCGGCGGAGTTCACTGCCGCGAACGTCCCGGGTAACAGTCGCGAACAGAAGTTGGCGGCGATGGGGCTGGAAACGGTGCCGACCTGGTTTGGCACGCGCACGGTCGATACGCTGGTCGGCTACCTCAAGGGGGGCGTGGTCAGTGGCTTGCGCTCGCGTTCGACGATCATGGGTGACATCGTCAATTCCTCGCCCGTGGTTGTTTCGCGGAACGATGATTACGGCTACGGTGCATGGGCGACGCAGACCGACGTGGGCTGGAAGGCGCCGCTCGGCGCGTCCTACAAGTCCTACCTGACGACGAAGCTCACCGGCGCGCCACCGATGGTGTACGTGGGCGCGAACGATGGCATGTTGCATGCCTTCGATGCGACGGATGGTGCTGCGGGTGGCACGGAGCGCTTCGCCTTCATTCCGTATGGCTCGCTTTCGCACATCGCCGAATTGGCCAATCCGACCTACGCGCATCGTTACTACGTGGATGGCCTGATCACGGTTGCCGACGCCCACTTCGACTCGGCCTGGCACACGGTGCTGGTGGGTTCGACCGGTGCCGGCGGCGCATCCGTGGCGCCTTCGGCAAGCCTGGCCGGTGCAGGCTCGGTGTTTGGCCTGGACGTCACCGCACCGTCCTCGTTCGACCAGACCAAGGTGCTCTGGGAGATTTCCGGGAAGAATGACAGTGACATGGGTTTTGCCCTGGCCAAGCCTGCCATCGTCCCGATCGCCAGCGCTTCCGGTGTGCGCTTTGTCAGCGTGTTCGGCAATGGCGTGAACTCCAGCAGTGGCCGGCCGGTCCTGTTCGTCGTTGACATCCAGACCGGCGAAGTACTCAAGAAGCTGATGCCCACCGATGCCGCCTATGCCGGGCGCAATGGTGTGATGAACGTGGCGGCGGTCGCGCTGAACAACGGCAATGGCGTGGCTGACACCATTTACGCGGGAGACATGCAGGGCAACCTGTGGAAGTACGACATCTCCAGCGTCGATCCGGCCGACTGGAGCGTCGCGTTCAGCGGAACGCCGCTGTTCACCGCGGAAAAGGATGGTGCCGCACAGCCGATCACCGGTGGCCTGGAGGTCTCCAGTGGGCCCGGCGGTGGTGTCAGCATCTTCTTCGGGACCGGTCGGTACTTTGCCGTGGGTGACAATACCGGCGGTACCGGGCTGCCCGTCCAGAGCATCTACGGCATCGTGGACAACCGCTCCACCGCGATTACTGGTGGGCGTGGCTCCCTGGTGGGACAGTCGTTGCTCGCGGCAACCAGCGACTCGGACCTCGAGGTGCGCGGCGTGACCTCCAACCCGGTCAACTACGTGACCAAGCGCGGCTGGTACGTCGATCTGCAGGTGATCGGCGGCGAGGCCAAGGGGGAGCGCGTCATTGGTACGCCCAGCATCCAGAACGGCAAGGTGTTCTTCACCACGTTCACGACGGCTGAGGCGCAATGTGGCGCGGGTGGTGGTATCAACTGGTTGTATGGTCTGGACGTCCTGACGGGCGCCGGTGGCCTGTCTGGCCTCAGCCTCACCCCGGGTGGTGAAGCCGTGTGCACCGGGAGTTGCGGTGGAGTGTCGCTGAACAACGCGAAGAATCCGACATCGCCGCCGGTCAAGGATTCCGCCATCTTCGTGCCGCCCCTGACACCGTGCGATCCCACGGACCCGGCTTGCACGATCGACAAGCAGATCCAGGGTGAAACATGTACGTTCGTGCTGCGTGCCAATGGTGCGCCCCCGTTGTACATGCCGCGTCCGTGCGGACGTCAATCGTGGCGACAGGTTCGGTGAGGAAAATGGCAATGAAATCTGCAGGCAAGCTTCATGCACGGGTGGCTGGTTTCACCTTGATCGAACTGATGATCGTGGTTGCGGTCATCGCCGTTCTGGCCGCCATTGCAATTCCCAACTACAGCGAACACGTGCGCAAATCGCACCGCGCCCAGGCCAAGGCGGACCTGGCCGAGTACATGCAGCTGGCCGAGCGTTACCACACGGTCAACAACACGTATGTGGGTTTCGCACTGCGGGATAGCCAAAAGCAGACTCCGCGTGAAGGGGGGGCTGCGTGGTACACGCTGGAGATCAGCCCGGACGCCACCGCCAGTACGATCACGATCGTGGCGACCGCTGCGGGTGGGCAACTCAAGGACAAGTGCGGAAACCTCAGCCTCAGTCAGGCCGGGGAGAAGGGCGCGAGCAAGGGTGACGTGGCAGACTGCTGGTAAGCTGGATGCGGGGTGTTGCCGGATCTGGCCTGGCTCTGTACAATGCGCCTCCTCGCCCGAATAGCTCAGCCGGTTAGAGCACTTGACTGTTAATCAGGGGGTCGTTGGTTCGAGTCCAACTTCGGGCGCCATATGCATCATGTACTTAGGCCGCGCATCGTCGCGGCCTTCGTCTTTTGTGGGTTGCTGAAAACACGAAAGCAACACAGAAGCGTCACCCTCGCTGCTTGGACCCCTTCCGCGTCTTCGGCGACGTCGCACGTCCACGCTGCTCTAGGTACTCGTCCAGCAGCTCCTGCGGGGCGACGCCCATGGCCTCGGCGAACTCGACCAGCTCAACGGCGTCGATGCGCCGCTCCCCGCGCTCGCACTTGGACACGAAGGTCTGCGTGTTGCCCAAGCGCTCGGCCAGCTCAATCTGCGTCACGCCCACCCGCTTACGGGCCGCCTTCAGGACGGCCAGTAGGAGTTGGTAATCGCGGTTGTGGGTGGATTGGGCCATCGCGCGGTGACATGAAGTTCACCGCACGCTAGAGTCCGTGTTGGATTAGTCCAAAATAGACTATTAGCTAACGTTGACTCGGAGGGATACATGAAGCGGATAGGGATTCTTCTGGTTGTTGTGGTGGCCCTGGCCTGGATCGGGTCGAAGGTGGTACCACGCGGCGAGTCCACGGCTGCCAAGGCGCCCGCAACGGTGGCTGAGGTGCCACCGAAACAGGCGCATGAGTCCGAGACGCAGCCACCCGAACCCCAGCGCCCCATGACGGCGGCCGAGAAGAAGGCGCAGCAGCAGAAGTGGTTCGGCGCCGAGACGATCGTCGCGGCCGAGCGCGCGGTAAGGGCCGAGTTGAAGGACCCGGACGCCGCGCAGTTCCGGGACGTCCGCGCCAACTATACTGAGGAGTTCGGCGTAGTCGCATGCGGACGGGTCAACGCCAAGAACGAGTTTGGCGGATACACAGGCTTCCGGCGCTTCGTGTCCAGTGGCAAAAGCGTGATCCTTGAGGGGCGGGATAACTTCGCCGATGCGTGGACAGGTGCCTGTCTCTAGCCCAACAAAGTCGCATAACCCACTGACTCATATAGGAACGCCTCGCACCCATCTTGGGGGATGATGTGATAATTTGAATGAGCTGGGAGCGACCGCATGCCTAATAAGCCGGCATGCCTTGGCGAGGCTTTCTGCGATTATCAAATACATCAGAATCAGGGGGATTCATGTCGGACGGAAAGGATTTCAACGAGACGAAGAAGCTGCTTCTGCAAATTAACGAAGTAGTTGAGAAGCTGGATCCCGCCATCAGGCTCGCAGCATTCGAGATGCTCACGTCAATGTATTTCTCGAAGAAGCAAACGCTCAAGCGTGCTGCCAGCGGCGGAACCGTAGATGCAGATGACGACTCGGGTGACGCGCCTGACACTGGGGATCTTGGAGCTTTCGTCCAGTCGTTTGAGACCGGAAAGCCCCATGAGGCACTGGAAGTATTGGTTGCTTGGCTCTACTCCCAGAGGGGCAATCATCCGTTCACGACTTCAGAGCTTAAGGCGCTTGCTGACGAGTGTGGAATGATCGTGCCAGGCAGGCCTGACATGACCTTCAAGGGCGCCAAGGCGAACGGCAAGGCTATCTATATTCAATCGGGTAAGAACTGGAAGCTCACTGTCTCCGGCGAGATGCACATGAGGGCAACTTACAAGGTGACCAAGGGAAAGGCGAACGGCAGCGAGGATTGACTTAGGTGACGCTCGTAGAGTTCTTGCACCCACTGAAGGCCGCCACTAACCGAGACATTTGTCTCGCTGCCTTGTACTTCCAGCAGCGATACGAGAGCGTCGGCGAAGCGACGGTCGATGGGCTTCGCGCCCTATTGCGCCGCGGAAAGGTCAAAAACGCCAAGAATATGAACGTTGCTGACGTTCTTTCGAAGGCGGCACCGTATGTTCATCAAGCAGGGAAGCAGGGCCAGAGGATTCTCTGGGCACTTACTGCCAGTGGACAGGATAGAGTCCGAGAGCTACTCCAACTGCCTGCTAATGATGTCGAGATTGAGAATGACGTGGCAACCCTCGATGCACTGGTAAATACGGTCCCAGACAAGGATGTCGCAGATTACTTGCACGAGGCGGTCAAGTGCCTTCAGGTGAACGCACTCAGGGCGACGGTCGTATTCTTGTGGTCTGCCGTTACCAAGGAGGTCAGGGATCGCGTTTTTGCCAACGGGGCAAGCGTTGTTGATGCCGCAGTCGCGAAGCACGACAAGAGTCCAAGGCGGAAGGCGATCAGCAAGAGCGATGACCTGACTTACGTCAAGGAAAAGCTCTTGATTCAAATCGCAAGCGACCTGGGCGTCTTTGACAGCAACGAGAAAGGTGTACTTGAAGGATGCTTAGATCTGCGCAACAAGTGCGGTCATCCAGGAAAGTACAATCCCGGACCGAAGAAGGTGAGCAGCTTCATTGAAGACGTGATCGGGATCGTTTTCAAGTAGCATTCACCGACCAACGATAAGCGCGCCAAAGCGCACAAGCGGATGAAAAGAAAAGGGCCACCGTCACGGTGGCCCTTTCTCATACATGGCTAGAGAACGGCGTCAGCCGTCAGGCCGTGCAGGCTCGACCACCCAGACCGTGGACAGCGCCTCGGTAGACTGCTGCTCGTTCATGTCGGCGGGGTGGTGCTTCTGACGCGGCGGCACCTCGACGCCCTTCTTGCGCATGTCGTTGGCATACCACCGAACGCTCTTCCCAGTCGCCGCCGCGCCCTCGATCTGCGCGTTGACCATCTCCGCGATAAGCGTGTGCGGGTGGCCGGCCGGGTCCATCAGGATCGCGCGTGCGAGCGCGCCCACGCCAAGGCCGCGCGACTTCTTCTCGGTCGCTTCTGGCGTCTCGGCGACGTCGGCCTTTGGCTCTACGCGCTGCGCGGTCGCCTTGGGCTTCTTCGGCTGCCCGAATGAGGCCAGATCGATGTTCTTGTCGGCCGCGACCCGATCGATCCGCGCGACGAGCTTCGCCCGAGTCGCGAAGGTCTTGGGACCCGCGGGCTTGTCGGCGATGCGGTTGTGCAGGGCCAGCAGGTCCTTGCTGGGCATTTCTTCCAGCTTCATGGCGTTCTCCTACGTGTTGGTGGGCACGTAGGCATTAGGTCGCGGTTCCCTCGAGCCGGGAGCCCCCCCCCCCCGACCCGGAAGATGCTTGGGCAGACGGAACATTCCGTGGAAAAATGCAGACAGCAGACAGCAGACAGCGGCCCCATAATCCGGCAGTCAGAGAGGGGGTGAATTGATGCTTACCGATATTTTTGCGGAACGATATTCCATCGTCCCAATCTGGAGGGGTTTTGGTGAGGCGGAACGCCGATTGCTAGTCCAAGCATTTCGGATAGTTAGCGAGCAACTTTTTCCATATTGGACCCCGGAAGGCAAGGAAAGAGACGACGCCAAGGCCACTTGGAAGTCAATGCACGACAGGCTCAGCATGGAGTTGGGCCAACAGCAACTCGCACCGATGGGGTATTGGGCGCAGACGAAGATGGCAGGCAACGATCACCAATATTGGGTTTCGTCGGCGTTGGTGCACGTCTGTAACAACTTTGTCTGCGCGGCATATGATCCGAACGTGCCCGCTGACAGATTCATCAAGGAGCGCCTGAGCTTCGTCGAGATCGCGTTCCGTGATAGGGAGAATGCCGTAGCCAAAGCAAACGCTGAGCTTCCCGCCAAGATCGCCCAGGCAGAAGCTGCACAAAACTTGCATTCCACTTTACGCATACCAGGCAATAGGGCAGATGGAGTGAGAGCTGCTAACAAGACATTCAATGATGCTTTTCGAGCGAATGTGTGCGAGCTTAATGAACGCTTCCGCCGCGCCGGAACAAGACTGAACTACCACAACGGCTTCATCCAGATAGCTGAGGATGAGGCGATTGAGCGTGAGATCGAGACGCCATTTTGGGCGCTGGTCAATGATCCGAAATGGGCGAATGTGGACACTGACATGAAAGAGGCGATCGATCGTCGCGATAGCGGTGGCCGAGACCCTGCCTTCTACGCTGCCAAGGCCCTTGAGAGCACAATCAAAATCATCTCCGCCGAAAAGGGATGGACGCATGGCGGCGAGCGGGGTGCTCACAGTTACATAGACAACCTAGCCAGCGCTAAGAATGGCAGCTTCATCTCGAAGTGGGAGCAGTCGGCATTGAAGCTGATCTTCTCGGACGTCAGGAACGAGCTTGGCCATGGGCCAGGTAACGAGCCGATGCCCGAATTGAGTTCGCACCAGACGAGCTGGACGATCGAGTCGTGCATGTCTTGGATCAAGTGCCTCATTAACCGACTATGACACCCCAATTGCCCGTCGGCGGATGGGACTCCCTAAGTTCATGAAAAAGAAGGGGATGCCATGACGACATCCCCTCCGAAACACGGCCGGGCCACCCGTTGCCCTCTGCGCACCTAACCAGCCCGGCCGGGTTTGCTCGGGTCAGGCCGGGAGGAAGGCCAGGTGCGCCATCCCCGACCCCAGGGCGTCCGCCCTGCGCTTGGTCTCGCGGTCGACGTACAGGTCCAGCGCGCGGCAGTAGGGCTGCCCGGCCAGGGCCGCGGCCTCGTCGAACTCCTCGGAGCCGACGGCCACGCCGTTGCGGGCCGCTGCGGCCTCCAGCTCAGGGAACGGATCGCACCTGTGCTGGATCGCCGCGACCAGGGCGGCGAGTGCCAGCATCGCCGGGTGGCACGGTGGATAGTGGGCGCGTCGGTCAGTCATCGCAGTCGCCCCCGATCAGGTCGTGGTCGATCTCCTGCTCGCGCATGGCGAGCTGGACCGAGCTCAGCGGGTTCGACTTGCCGGCGTGCCAGGCGCGGATCGCGACCAGGATGCCCTGGAGGCGCGCGTCACCCAGCTTGATGTACTCCTGCACCTTCAGGAAGTCGTCCTGCTTCATCGCCGTCGCCAGCTCGGCCGGGCCGACCGGGCGGTCCTTGGTGGGCAGGCGGTCGATCAGGGACAGCACGGCCGAGGCCAGGGCGACGTTGCGCGTGCCGACGGCGACCTGGGCCATGTGGCCGAGCTCGGCGGGGCCGGCGTGCTGGAGCTGCTGGAGGTACTCGGTGCGCTTCGGGTCGCCTAGGGCCGCGCGGGCCAGGACCTTCGCCGGGGAGTCGTAGAACTGGCGCTGCGCGACCAGCTGCGCGTGCGGCGCGCCGGCCTCCTTCATGATCTTGTCCAGCTCGGCCTTGGAGTTGTCCTTGATCTCGCGGACGCTGGCGAGCGTCTCGTGCTCGGCGAAGCGCGCCACGTCGGCCATGCCGATGCCGGGGGCGCTCTTCCAGCGCGCGGCGATCTGCTGCTTGCGGGTCGCGATGTCCTTGTTCAGCCGCTCGATCGCGGCGAAGGTGCGCTTGTGCAGCAGGTCCAGGGTCGAGGCGAGCTCGCCGATCTGCTGGGTGCTGAGGAGGGGGGTGTCGCTGAGTTCGATCTTCATTGCTCGTGTGCTCCGGTGGGTTGTGGTCCTCCGGTCGCCTGTCACGAGCGCATCCCCAGCCTCGGGGTGGTCTGCGCGCCAATGCGCTGACCGGATGCCTGCAATGTGTCGGGGTGCGCTGGCCGCGAACGCCATCGTTCTCCGGACGTGTTTCCCTCGAATCTGCCGCCGTCACTGCGGCTTGCGAATCATGGGCTTGGCCTCGCGCCGCCCGCCGATGGAATGTCAGGCGTCCCAGTCGGGGCGCGGCCCGGTCGGCATGCCGCCGGCGCCGCCGCAGTCCAGGCACATGCGGGCGCGGGCCACGTCCTCGGAGAAGTGGGACCGCCCGCAGCACATGCAGCGGAGCCAGCCGACCCGGCGCACGACCTTGGGCGGGTCGTAGTTCGGGTCCATAACGGGGACGCGCCGCGCGCCGCCGTCGTTCGGCCACCGCTCGGGCTCGGTGAGGGGCCTTGCGATGCGCCTGTCCTCGGGCGTCAGCTCCCGCCGGCCAGGCGTCGCGCCGAGCCAGCGGTGGTCGGGCCACCTGTCGGAGTGGCACCGGACCGACACCCCGTTGGGGCTGAGGCCGAGCGCCCGGGCCGCCGACCTGGCGGAGGGGTATCGCACCCCGTCCACCTCGACGGCGACCGGCTGCCCGTTAGTGGCCCCGGTTGACGCTGCCATGCTCGCGCCGCGCCTCGTACTCCAGCGACATGCGCTCCCACTCGTCCGCGTCCAGGCGCGGCACCGGGCCGAGGCACGTCATCTCGCTGCGCCGGGCCAGGGCGTCGCGCCCGCCCATCGCCGCGACCGCGTCGGGCGCCGTGCCCTCGATCGCGCCCAGCATGACCTCGATCTGCTCCGCCTTGGCCAGTGCCTCGGCGACGCTCAGCTTGTCACTCATCGTCCTGTTCCTCGTCGTGCGGCCGCGCCGCGTTGTACTTGGAGAGCAGCGCCACCAGCTGGGCGCGCTCGTCGGCGGGCATCGCCAGCAGGGCGTCGGCCGACAGGCCCGTGTCCTCGACCCTGACGCGCAGCCTGTCGGCCATCTGCTCGCCGTAGCGGAACTTGAGCAGCACCTCTAGGAGCCTGTCGCTGTGCTTCCTGACGGTGAGCGGCCTCTCCTCGCCGGTCGTCGGGTCCGCGGTGGTGGCGAGGCGCCCCTGGTGGATGACCGGCTCGTCGTAGCCGATCGCCGCGCGCCTGTACGCCTCGTCCAGGAGCGCGTCCAGGGCGACCTCGACCGCCTTCTCCCACCGCGTGCGGAACTCGATGTCGTTGGCCTTGTGGTAGAAGGCCGTCTGCCTGCTGATGCCAGCCGCCGCTGCGGCCTGCTTGGGCGAGCACGTGTCCTCCAGCACCTGGAAGAACACCTCGCGCCGTTCGGGCGAGAATGAGTTGGGGACAGAAGGCATGGTCGCCGTCTCCATGAAAAATGGCTTACGGCGTGATCGTGTCGTGCTTACGCGCGCAGGCACGCCATCGTTCAAGCAGTCGGATCAACGGCTTGAATGGCGTCGGCCCTCTCATGTCTGATTAGGTGGCGCACATCGGTGGGACGGCCTGGACCGTTCGCCTCGCGCGCGAGGGACAGAACGCACACGGTCGGAAGGACGATCCGACGCGTCCCCCGCGTCGGTTGCCACGCCCGCCATGCTCGGCCACCGTCAGGTGCGATCCATAAGGGCAACAGGGCTGCACGACCTTGAGTCCGTGCCCAGCGAATCAGTTCGTGTGCCCCAAAGCCTTGTTTTTATTAATTTTCACGAACTACACAGACTTCACGGACTAAAAATAAGAAAACAGAAAAACACAGCGCAAACGGCTCGGTTCGACGTCGCGACGAGCGCGCCGAATGCTGTGCGAACTGAGCGAAAAACGCTGTGCAGTTCGTGCGTTCGGTAAGCGCATGATCTGTAAAGAAAAAATGCCCGACCCCTTGTAACAGGCGGTCGGGCGAGAGTCTGAGTCAGTGCAGCCGTGGCCGAATCCGCCCTCAGTAGGCGCTGCCCCCCATGCTTTTCTCCCAGAGTGCGCGCGCGTCGTCGATCTGGGGCAGGACCCAGAGCCAGGTCTTGCGCCCCTTCTCCAGGACCACCTGCTTCTCGCCGATCCCGGCCCGCTTCTTGATCCGCATCATCAGGCCGGACTTGGCCCTCGGGCGCGCATTCAACTTCTTGGCGTAGGCAACGTAGTCGTCGTAGAGCTCGTCTCGGTCCACCATGACGGACTCCTCGTGCCAGGGCAGGTCGATCATCAGGCCAGGCAGGCGGCCGCTGTCCAGCAGGCCGTTCCACCACGATTCCTCGGGGCTCTGGCTCATAGCCTTCTGCTCAATGAGCGCCTGGGTCTGCGGGACGCTGTCGCGCGGGTGCCTGTCGCCCAGATCGCGGGTCAGCATGTCGTGCAGCATTGCAGCCAGCCCGCCCTCGTCAAGCTGGCGGTTGAGTGCACGGAAGAACGCCGTGTTGCCCTTGCGCCTGTTGTTGACGTTGAACACCGCGAACCTGCGCTCGCCGTCCATGCCGGCAGGCACGACCCAGTCGTTGTTGGATGCCATGACGATGTGGACGTGGTTCCGTCCGGTCACGGCGTCGCGGCCCTTGCCCTCATAGGTCAGCGTGGGCTCCGTGACGAGCTGCTTGAGCACCGACTCGCCTTCCTTGTTGCCCGCCCAGAACGCCTCGTCGGCGAACAGGCAGACGCAGTTCTGCAGGTGCGAGTTGAAGCGGCCCGTGAGGTGGCCAGGCGAGCTGATGTGCAGCCCGCTCGCGCCCGCCAGCTTGAACAGTGCGCGGCCTAGGGTGCCCTTGCCGGTGCCCTTCTCGCCGCGGAATGCGACGGCCACCTCGGCGACCTGCTCGGGGTGCTGGAACATGAAGGCGATCCAGTCGAGTACCCACTCAAAATGGTCGCGGTCGCCGTCCACTAGCACCTCCAGGATGAGCTGGCGCAGCAGCGACCAGTCGCCCTTCTTCGGCTGCACGGACCACCCCTTCCACATGTTGAGCCAGCCATCCTGGCCCTTTCCGGACGGGTCGAAGATCAAGCCCTTGTACTGGCGGCGGCGTGCGCTCTTGAGCCATGCGTCGGCCTTGGTCACCAGCTTGTCGTTCTTCTCGACCAGCTCGTGCTCGTAGGACGAGCGGAAGTCGCTCTTGGAGAGCCGCTGGTAACGGACGCGGCCGCGGAAGACCGGGTCACGTTCCTCGGTGATGATCTGGAACCCGTTGTCCAGCACGATGTAGTGCCGTTCGTTGAGCTCGTCGATCACGGCCTCGATGCCCGTTGCCTTCGGCGGCTCGCGCAGCGCCGCGTCGTCCACGCCCCGGCCCAGTTCTACAGGGTCCTCGTACACGTCGAAGTCGTCGGCTGCGTCGGCCACCGCGACGTGGCCGCCCGCCTCCTGGACGACCTTGTGCAGCAGCCTTGCGGTGATGGGCCGCGCGCCCCTGCCTGCGGTGGCGTGGAGCGAGTCCCACCGCCTGCCGATGAGCCACGCATCGCCCTGATACCTGGCATCCTGCGTGGACCAGTCGATGAACTCCTGGCGACCGTCGCCGGCGGTCGCGTGATGGCACGCCATCATCAGGTCGCGCCACCTGTCGTGATCCTGAAAGTCCTCGGCGTCCAGCTGCTCCAGCGTATCGGCCAGCATCTCCGGCGTCAGCTCGCCGAAGCCCGCGGCCTCGCCGTGCGCCCGCGTCGGCCTGCGGATCAGGCGCAGCAGCGTGTCGGGCACCTGCGGCGCCTCCTCGGGGAAAGGCGCCAGGTCATCCCAGCCGTATCGCCTGCCGTTCGGGTGGACCGACCCAGGCGCGACGACCTGTCGGCCGTGGCTCTTGAACTCCACGCCAGGGTAGTCCTCCAGGCTGTCGAGCACCTGCACGTCGGCGGGCTTCCTGAAGTAGTAGTGATGCCCGCCCGATCCGGTGACGACGTGCGGGCACGCGGACAGGTCGAGCCGCGCGTCCCGCGCTAGCTCGGCCAGTGGGTCGCGTCCTGCCGTGTTGCCGGGGTCGTCCTTCCCGCCGAAGTTGCGCGGGTCCACGTCCAGCACCATCCAGGTAGGCGGCAGGCGCACGCCCACGTTGCGGCCGTCGCGCCGCGCCTGCTCCAGCACCTCGCGGCTGTCGTAGTCCCTGGCCTGCCAGGCACCGTCGCGCGGGGTCTTCCCGCGGTCGCGGCCCCTCGCGTCCTTGGCGTCCCACCTGTGCAGCGGGATCAGCGTGAGGCCCGCGCGGATCAGACCATCGACGTCGAATGATGGCGTCGGCGAGCTGTGCCCCACGGCATCATTGATCCCGTGAGTCCTGGACAGCTCACTCCTCTGGTCAGTCGTAACCTTGCGCCCGCCTTGCACGCGGGCGTTTTCTTTCGCGCCCATGGTCAGCCCTCCAGGTTCGCGCCGCGGCGCTTCATGTGGGCACGCAGGTCGCCCATCCGGTAGCGGACCGTGCGAGAGCCGACGACGTGGTGCGGCGGGTGGTTCTCGGGGCGCTGGGTGCGGTTCCACGCCATGGTGCGCGGCGTCAGCCGCAGGAAGGCGGCGGCCTCGATGCTGGTGACGACGGCGTCGTCGGGCAATGCGTGCAGCGCCGCGAGCTCCTGCGGCGTGAGGGTCTTGGGTTCGTATGGCCTTGCCATCTCTTCTGCTCCATCTCCAAGGCTCCCGCGACGGCGGAATGCCGCCGGGGGACTAGGCCCTGCTGTGCGTCGCAGGAGATGGGCTGCTCAGTTCGTCATGCTGGGCTGGCCTCGGCTGTTCTTGCCACCGAAAGCACTTCTGATCGCCATAGCCATTGCCGACGATCCTCGGGTCAGTTGCTGGCCCGATTGACTCGAATACTACCGGCTAAACCATGCCAAAAACACCATTACATCATCAGGCTTCTCAGGTGGCTCCGTGTCGCGTCCGGACGGCCTCGGGCTGCTCAGCACCAAGGCCGAAGCCACCGGAAGCGACACGGTCCACCTGGTGACGCCGTGCGGCTATTCCTTGAGCCGCGGCGGCCACGATCCGGGCTCGTGGACCATGCCCAGCGCGTCGAGGATGTAGGCCGACGCCTTCTCCTGATGCTCGCGCAGGTGGTCGAGCGAGGGATGCAGGTAGCCCATGGTCACGCCGCCGCTGGACGCACTGTGGTTCAGCAGGAACTTCAGCTCCAGCAGCGGAGTGCCTGCCTGCAATGCCAGCGACGCATAGGCATGGCGGAGCGCATGCCCCGTCAGGCCGTCCAGCTCGGGCTGCTGTACCTCGGCGACGTGCCCGCTTCTGCTGTCCGAAGGGAACAGCCACGGGCTCCTTCGATTGATCGCGGGGTTGGCGGCGGCTCTGTGGGCGACGAGGTCAGCCAGCGCAGACGACAGCGGCAGATCGAATGCTCGTGCCACGCCGCCCTTGGGTGATGGAACGTGCAGTGCGAGTCCATCGTCGCTGGCGTGCTCCATCCGCGCCTCGCACGCCGCCGTGCGCCGCATCCCCGACAACATCATGAAGAGGTTGAGGTCACGCCTGATGGGTGACAGGCCGAGCACTGCCTTGCCCCACGCCTTCAGGCGATCCGCATCGACGTCCACCTTCCTGCGCTTCTGGCCGTGGAAGTCCACGTTCATCGCCGGGTTCGCGGGCAGGTCCGGGTGCTCGCGCAGCCCGCGGTTGTAGACGGCGCGGAAGATGCGGAACACCGCGTCGGCCGTGGTGGCGCCGTTCTTCTTGGTGATGCGCGCGTGGCGCTCCCGCACGCCTGCGCGATCCGGGCCGAGCTCGGCCAGCGGCGTGTCGAGCCAGTCCGGCAGGTAGTGGTCGCAGTTGTAGCGGTAGCCCTCGACGGTCTTCGCCGACAGCTTCTTCGCGGCGATGTGCAGGTCCAGCGCCTGCCGCAGCGTCATGCCCCGCGCACGCGCCTTCCTGCGTTCCTCGGTCGGGTTGACGCCAGCGCGCATGGCGACCAGCGTCTTGGCGGCGAGCGCCCTCGCGTCCTTCGCCGCAAGCGCGGGGTGCTCCCCGATCTTGGTCCGCACCTGCCGCCCACGCACCAGGCTCTGCGTGTAGTACGAGCGCTTGGTGCTGGAGACGATCAGGTAGAAGCCCCGCAGCTCGGGGTCGGCGTACAGGGCCGTGCGGCCACGCTCCACCGGCGGCGCCCGCTCGACGAGCGCCTGAGTGATCTTCGCTTTCATGGGTTGGTTCCTCGACGTTTGCGACACCGTCTGAACACGGTTCTTGCGCACAACAACGCCAAGCTGTGCACGCTCAAACCCTCAGACTTGACGCCATCATGTCGAGCAATTTCAACCGTGTAAGCGCGTTTTTTCCCCCAAAATCAAATCATGGCAAAGCGCGCTCGTGCCGTCTGTTAATCAGGGGGTCGTTGGTTCGAGTCCAACTTCGGGCGCCAGATTCAAAAAAAGCCGCGAGCAATCGCGGCTTTTTCTTTGCGCCGATGATCACAGGCAGGAGCGCGGCGATGAAGCGCGTTCGGCGCGGATCCTGCCCGTGTTGTTGATCACGATCCTGCCGCGCGGCCGGTCCCGCTCATAGAAGCAGATGCTGAGATTGCTACCGCCGCTGCGTCCATCCGGTTGGAAGCGGGCATGGCGACGCCCGATGCTGGACCTGATCGCGGCAGTTGCCGGTAGTCGCGGTGGATCGGTGACCTGCAGGATCGCCGCCGGGTTGGCGGGGTGCTTCTCCTGCCGTTGGGCCTGGAACATGAGCCAGCGACGGTTCCAGTTGCTGTCCTGGCTGCAATGCAGTCCGTCCTGGCTGGGGCAGACGCGAACGGTGACCTGGCGCGTGATGGCGGTGTTGCGCGCGATGGACAGTTGGGAGTGCAGCAGGTGCATGCTGGTTTCGATTCGAACCCGTGTGACCACGCCCGAGACCGCCGGCGCTGCCAGTGCCAGCAGGATCGCCATGACACACAGGGTGATCAACAGTTCGGTGAGGGTGATGCCCCGGGCGGTGGCACCGGGGGATTGCTTGGGTTGCGGCGGGGCCATGGTAGCGGCGTCCGAAGGTGGCGCGGCCATGGTGGGGTGCTGCGGGCTTCATTCATATTTCTGATGGTCGACTGTCGCCCTAATCCCACGCCGCAGAGGCGGGTAGGGCAGGCTCGCTATACTGGGCAGTCCACGCAGGCAAGGCCTCCCCATGTCCGACAGCTTCCAGCTCGTATCGCCTTACGCTCCGGCCGGTGACCAGCCTGCCGCCATCGAGAAGCTGGTGGCCAATTTCGAAGCGGGCATCGCCAAGCAGACGCTGCTGGGCGTGACCGGCTCGGGCAAGACCTACACCATCGCCAACGTCGTGCAGCAGATCCAGCGGCCGACGCTGGTGATGGCGCCGAACAAGACCCTGGCCGCGCAGTTGTACGGCGAGTTCAAGGCGTTCTTCCCGCACAACGCGGTGGAATACTTCGTCAGCTATTACGACTATTACCAGCCGGAGGCCTACGTGCCGGCCTCGGACACCTTCATCGAGAAGGACAGTTCGATCAACGAGCACATCGAGCAGATGCGCCTGGCCGCGACCAAGACGCTGCTGTCGCGACCGGACGCGATCGTGGTGGCCACCGTTTCGGCGATCTATGGCCTGGGTGCGCCCGAGGACTACCTGTCTTTGCGCCTGATCCTGTCCAAGGGCGAGCGCATCGACCAGCGCGACCTGATCAAGCATCTCACCCAGTTGCAATACACCCGCAATGAGTACGAACTGCAGCGCGGTACCTTCCGCGTGCGCGGTGAGGTGATCGACGTGTTCCCGGCCGAACTGGACAGCGAGGCGGTGCGTATCGAGCTGTTCGACGGCGAGATCGAGCAACTGAGCATGTTCGACCCGCTCACCGGGGAAAGCCTGCGCAGGATGCAGCGCTACACCATCTACCCCAAGACGCACTACGCGACCACGCGTGAGCGCGTGCTGGCGGCGATCGAGACCATCAAGGTCGAGCTGAAGGAGCGGCTGGAGCTGCTGTACGCGCAGAACAAGCTGGTCGAAGCGCAGCGCCTGGCGCAGCGCACCCAGTTCGACCTGGAGATGATGGCCGAGGTCGGCTACTGCAACGGCATCGAGAACTACTCCCGCCACCTCACCGGCAAGGCTGCCGGCGAGCCGCCGCCGACCCTGTTCGACTACCTGCCGGCCGACGCGTTGCTGGTCATCGACGAATCGCACGTCACCATTCCGCAGATCGGCGCGATGTACAAGGGCGACCGCTCGCGCAAGGAAACGCTGGTGGAGTTCGGCTTCCGCCTGCCCTCGGCGCTGGACAACCGCCCGCTGCGGTTCGAGGAATGGGAGGCGCGCTCGCCGCGCAGCATCTACGTGTCGGCCACGCCTGGCCCGTACGAGCTGCGCGAATCCGGCGAGGAGATCACCGAGCTGGTGGTGCGCCCGACCGGCCTGATCGATCCGCAGGTGGAGATCCGCCCGGTCGGCACCCAGGTCGATGACCTGATGTCCGAGTGCAATGCGCGCATCAAGATGGGCGACCGCGTGCTGGTCACCACGCTGACCAAGCGCATGGCCGAGAACCTCACCGAGTACCTGGGCGAGCACGGCATCCGGGTGCGCTACCTGCACTCGGACGTGGACACGGTGGAGCGGGTGGAGATCATCCGCGACCTTCGCTTGGGCAAGTTCGACGTGCTGGTCGGCATCAACCTGCTGCGCGAGGGCCTGGATATGCCGGAAGTATCGCTGGTGGCGATCCTGGACGCGGACAAGGAGGGCTTCCTGCGCTCGACCGGTTCGTTGATCCAGACCATCGGCCGTGCCGCCCGCAACGTGCGCGGCAAGGCGATCCTGTACGCCGACAAGATGACCCGCTCGATGCAGGCGGCCATCGACGAAACCGACCGTCGCCGGCAGAAGCAGGTGGAGTACAACGAGTTGCACGGCATTGTGCCCCGCTCGGTGGCGCGGCCCATCGTGGACATCCTGGAAGGGGCGCACGAGGAGGGTTCGGCCAAGTCCAGCGTCAAGGGCAAGGGGCGTCGCGTGGCCGAGCCGGAGGCCGACTACCTGCCAATGGACCCGGGCAAACTGGCGGCGCGGATCAAGGAGCTGGAACAGAAGATGTACCAGCATGCCCGCGACCTGGAGTTCGAGGACGCGGCCCGGGTGCGCGACCAGATCCACAAGCTCAAGGAGGCCAATCTGGGCTGAGGTGGCCAGCGTGAAGATTTTTGCAGAAAACGGTTGTCCAACCGGGCCGGGTTGGTTAAGATACGCGCCCTCGCAACGGTGAATTGTTGCAGCGACGGGCGGTTAGCTCAGCGGTAGAGCACTACCTTGACATGGTAGGGGTCACAGGTTCGAACCCTGTACCGCCCACCACTCCCCGGAATCGGGTCGAGTGGACATCCAAAAAGGCCGGCCATCGGGTCGGCTTTTTTGTTGAAGCAGTACCCCGGTGCGGGCAGCACCACCGCAATGCACGCGTGTTGCGAAAGGGGCGGTTAGCTCAGCGGTAGAGCACTACCTTGACATGGTAGGGGTCACAGGTTCGAACCCTGTACCGCCCACCACTCCCCGCAGCGGGGGGGGGAACAGAAAAGCCGGCCTTGGGCCGGCTTTTTCGTGTCTGCCCTCCAGGAGGGGGTGAACCTCAGTACGGCGCCCCGGCGGTAACGATGGTCAGTACCAGTGCCACCAGCATGGCGGCCGTGAACAGCAGGGGTTTGACGCGCAGCGCGGGCGGGGGCTGCCCGCCGTCCGGCTCCGGCGCCATGCGTCGGATCAGGCCTTCGGGGAAATGCTGGAGCACCATCGCCTCGTCGCAGGCGTCTTCGCAGGCGCCGCATTCGATGCAATGGCTGGAATGGCCATTGCGGATATCCAGCCGGATCGGGCACGCCTGCAGGCAGGCCCCGCAATCGGTGCAGTCGCCCAGGTGCTCGGGGTTGAACTTGGGCAAGGCGCCGGCAATGGCCGGATGGGCGGCACGAAACACGTAGTCGTTGGCGGTCACCGGGTCGAGCAGCCCGCGCGAGCGATGCAGCACGCTCGGGCCGCCGTGTGGGCGTGGGCCGCGCGGTTCGCCGCGCGCGGCGATGTAGCGGACGGTGGGCGTGCGTGCATCGGTGATCAGGTGCTGCACGCGGCTGTAGGGGCACAGGTGGCTGCAGACCTGTTCATGCAGGTAGACCACGTTGGCCCAGGTGGCCAATGCGTAGAAGACGATCCAGAAGCCTTCCCACATGCCCAGCGAAAAATGCGTCAGGTCATGGATCAGGCCGCCGATGGGGCTGAAGTAGCCGACGAAGCTGATGCCGGTCCACAGGGCGATGGCGGCCCACAGCACATGCCGCAGCGCCGGCCCGAAGCGGGCGGCCGGGCCATCGAAGGCGGTGAGTTGGTCGAGCGTGCGGAATACCCGGGTCAGCACGGTCTGCGGACAGACATGGCTGCACCACAGCCGGCCGCACATCACCGTGACCAGGCACAGCAGCGCTGCGGCCGCGGTGACCAGCCAGAACAGGGGCAGGGCGTTCTCCGGCTGCAGGCTGTACCCGAACAGATGGAACCGCCGCGCCGACAGGTCCAGCAGCAGGATCGGCTGGCCGTCCAGCCGCAGCCACGGCAGCAGGTAGAACGCGGCCAGCAGCGCCAGCGCGACGGCCGTGCGCAGCGCGGTGCGGGCGCGCTTGCCTTGCGACAGGCTCATTCGAAGGCGCTTCCGTCGTCGGCATCCCTGCGCGGGCGCAGCAACAACGCGGTGACGGCGCTGGCCGAGGCGGTGGCCAGCCACAGCAGCAGGAAGCCGATGGTGTAGCCCAGTTCGCGGCTGATGCCGTGCTGCGGCAGGCTGATGGCGGCCAGTTTCAGGGGGTCGACCACCGAGAAGAACAGCGCAGCGGCGACCACGGCGGCGAAGAAGCTGGGCCAGAGCACCGCGCCAAGTTGCTGTGCGGCAGGGCGTAATGAAGGCGGCGCAGGGTCGATGTCGTTCATGGGTTCCGGAGAGAGGAGCGGGGCCGGTGCCGCGCGCCCGTGGGGGAGGCGGGTACGCGATGGATGGGCGCAATGACGAGGACCGCAGCCTAGAAGGCGATCGCGCCGAAGGCCTTGATCTGGATCAAGCCATGGGCCGCGGCCGGATTGATCTGGCTCAAGGCGCGGCCAGCCCGGCTGGCAGATCCTAGGCGCCATGGACACGAATCCCGTACTGCTGAACCCGCTGGGCTGGACCTTCGACCCGGAACTGCTGCGCCGGCATGATCGTCCTGGGCCGCGCTACACCTCCTATCCCACGGCGCCGCACTTCCATGACGGCTACGGCCAATCGCAGCTGCAGGCCGCCATCGCACGCAGCAACACCTCGGCGCGGCCGCTCTCGCTCTACGTGCATGTCCCGTACTGCACCAGCCCCTGCTTCTACTGCGGCTGCAACCGGGTGATCAGCCGTGACCGCAGCAAGGGCGAGCACTACGTGGACCAGATGCTGCGCGAGGCGGACCGCGCCGCGCCGTTGTTCGACCCGGCCCGCGAAGTCATCCAGCTGCACCTCGGCGGCGGAACGCCCAACTTCCTGGAGCCGGCGCAGCTGCAGCGGTTGCTGGAAGGGCTGGGAAAACGCTTTCGTTTCAGCCCGCGCGCCGAGCGTGATTTCTCCATCGAACTGGACCCCCGTTCGGTCAGCGTGGCCGATATCGCCGGACTGGCGGCGCTGGGCTTCAACCGCGCCAGTCTTGGCGTGCAGGACTTCGATCCGGACGTGCAGCACGCCATCAACCGCGTGCAGGGCGTCGATGACACGATGGCCATCCTCCAGGCCTGCCGCGACAGCGGCATGCGCTCGGTCAACGTGGACCTGATCTACGGCCTGCCGAAGCAGACGCTGGCCGGCTTCGGGCGCACGCTCGACACCGTGATGGCCGTGCGTCCGGATCGCCTGGCGATCTATGGCTACGCGCACCTGCCGCACATGTTCAAGGCGCAGCGCCAGATCCTCGATGCCGACCTCCCCGATCCGGACCAGAAGCTGGCCCTGCTGGGGTTGGCGGTGGAACGGCTGTCGGCGGCCGGTTACCAGTACATCGGCATGGATCATTTCGCCCTGCCGGAAGAGGATCTCGCGCGCGCCCAGCGGGCGGGCAGCCTGCATCGCAATTTCATGGGCTACACCACGCACGCCGACACCGACCTGCTGGGGCTCGGGGTGAGCGCCATCAGCCGCATCGACAACAGCTACAGCCAGAACCCGCGTGATCTCAAGGACTGGGAGGCGCGCCTGGAAGCGGGAGGCTTGCCGGTCTGGCGTGGCCTGGAACTGGATGCCGATGATGTGCTGCGCGCGGCGCTGATCCAGGAGCTGATGTGCCATGGCCGGGTGGACGGACGTGCATTGGGCCGTCGCCATGGCGTGGACTTTGACCGCTACTTCGCCGACGAGCTGCAGGCGCTGCGCGGCTTGGAGCAGGACGGGCTGGCCAGCTGCCGGGATGGCGTGGTGGCCGCCACGCGCCAGGGGCGCCCCCTGCTGCGCCTGATCGCGATGTGCTTTGACCGTTACCTGAAGGCGCCCCAGCAACCGGCCCGCTATTCACGCGCGATCTGATGCCGGCGCCGCCCGCCACGCCGGCCGCAATTCACAATTGCGGCCGGATCAGGCACGCTATCGCGATGCCCGGGTGGCGAAACTGGTAGACGCAAGGGACTTAAAATCCCTCAGCTGCAAGGCTATGCGGGTTCGATCCCCGCCCCGGGCACCACCTTCGTATTGTCAGGAGCGGCATGAGCGCCCGGATTACTGCTGCGGCCGAGCCGCGGATCGCCATCATCGGCCTGGGGTACGTGGGCCTGCCGCTGGCGGTGGAGTTCGGCAAGACGCTGGACGTGCTGGGGTACGACATCGATGCCGCACGCGTGGCCGAGCTGCAGGCCGGGCACGATCACACGCTGGAGCTGGAAGACGATGAACTGGCCGCGGGCGTGCATGCCCGCTACACGGCCGACGCCGCCGCGCTGGCGCCACGCAACGTCTACATCGTCACCGTGCCCACGCCCATCGACGCCTACGAGCAGCCTGACCTGGAGCCGATGCGGCGCGCCAGCGCGTTGATCGCCGGCGTGCTCAAGCGCGGTGACCTGGTGATCTACGAGTCCACCGTGTACCCGGGGACCACCGAGGAAGTCTGCGTGCCACTGCTGGAGCAGGGTTCGGGGCTGCGTTTCAACGAGGACTTCTACTGCGGCTACAGTCCCGAGCGGATCAACCCGGGCGACCGCCAGCGGCGCCTGCCGGACATCCGCAAGATCACCGCCGGTTCCACCCGTGAAGCGGCCGACGTGGTCGATGCGCTGTACCGGCGCATCATCACCGCCGGTACCTGGCCGGCGCCGTCGATCCGCGTGGCCGAGGCGGCCAAGGTGGTGGAGAACATCCAGCGTGACGTGAACATCGCGCTGGTCAACGAACTGGCGCTGATCTTCGACAAGCTGGAGATCGACACCCTCGATGTCCTCGAGGCGGCGGGCACCAAGTGGAACTTCCTGCCGTTCCGCCCGGGCATGGTCGGCGGACATTGCATCGGCGTGGACCCGTACTACCTGCTGCACAAGTCCGAGAGCGTGGGTTATCACCCGGACTTGATCCATACCGCGCGCCAGGTCAACAACCGCGTGGTGGCGCACGTGGTCACGCGGGTGCGGTTGCTGCTCGAAGGCAAGGGCAAGGCCTTGTCCGGTGCGCGCGTGCTGGTGCTTGGCGTCACCTTCAAGGAGGACTGCCCGGACCTGCGCAACAGTCGCGCACTGGACCTGGTGCAGATGCTGTCCGCGGCGGGTGCTTCGGTCGATGCCTTCGACCCATGGGCGGATCCGCGCGGCGCGCACGACATGGGCGGGGTGACGCTGGCCGATGAACCCGCGGCCGGCGCCTACGACGCGGTGGTGCTGGCGGTGGCGCACCGGCAGTTCCGTGAACTGGATGTCGACGCCATCCGTGCCTTGGGCGTGCCGGACGTGGTGGTCTACGACGTGAAATCGGCCTGGCCCCGGCAGGCAGTGGACGACCGGTTGTAGAATCCGCCATCCCCGACCGCGAGGACGGTAATGCATCGTTATCTGGTTTATGTGCTGGCACTGATCCTGTTGCCGGTATCGCTGGCCCTGGCAAGCCAGTGGCCTGCCTGGTACTGGGGCGTGGCCCTGTTTGGCCTGATGTCGGTGCTCGGCACCTGGGATGTGCTGCAGCGCCGCAGTGTCCTGCGGCGCAACTATCCGGTGCTGGCGCATTTCCGCTATGGCTTCGAGTCGATCGGGCCGGAGATCCGCCAGTATTTCGTGCAGAGCGACCTGGAGGACGTGCCGTTCTCGCGCCAGCAGCGCCAGTTGAT
The DNA here is from genome assembly GCF_034961085.1 of Stenotrophomonas capsici. Taxonomy (NCBI): domain Bacteria; kingdom Pseudomonadati; phylum Pseudomonadota; class Gammaproteobacteria; order Lysobacterales; family Lysobacteraceae; genus Stenotrophomonas; species Stenotrophomonas capsici. The sequence continues at coordinate 626,733 of NZ_JAYFUH010000249.1, forward strand.
CTACCAGCGTTCACGCAACGAGATGGACGTGGTGCCGTTCGGCACGCTGCGCAGTGCTTATGCGGTGGATTACGAATGGATCAACCATTCACTGTCGCCGACCAGCATCCCGCATCATGATTTCCGCGTGGTCATCGGTGCCGATTGCGCCAAGCCGTATTCGGCGAGCGTGTTCAACATCTCGGCGATGAGTTTCGGCTCGCTGTCGGCCAACGCGATCCGCGCACTCAACAAAGGCGCGCAGCTGGGCAACTTCTACCACGACACCGGCGAAGGCTCGATCTCGCCCTACCACCGCGAACAGGGCGGCGACCTGGTATGGGAGCTGGGCTCGGGGTACTTCGGCTGCCGTGACGAGAATGGCCGCTTCAGCGAGGAGCGCTTCATCGAGAACGCCCGGCTTGAGCAGGTCAAGATGATCGAGATCAAGCTCTCGCAGGGCGCCAAGCCGGGCCATGGTGGCGTGCTGCCGGCGGCCAAGGTCAGTGCCGAGATCTCGCAGACGCGTGGCGTGCCGATGGGCGTGGACTGCGTGTCGCCATCCAAGCATTCGGCGTTCTCCACGCCGGTCGAGCTGCTGCAGTTCGTGGCGCGGCTGCGCGAGCTGTCCGACGGCAAGCCGGTGGGCTTCAAGCTGGCCATCGGCCATCCGTGGGAATGGTTCGGCATCGCCAAGGCCATGCAGGAAACCGGGTTGCTGCCGGACTACATCGTCGTCGACGGCGCCGAAGGCGGCACCGGTGCGGCGCCGGCCGAGTTCATCGACCACGTCGGCGTGCCGATGAACGAAGCCCTGATCCTGGTGCACAACACGCTGGTGGGCCTGAACCTGCGCGACCGCGTGCGCCTGGGCGCTGCCGGCAAGGTGACCAGCGCGTTCGAGATCGCGCGCACCATCGCGCTGGGTGCGGACTGGTGCAACGCCGGGCGTGGCTTCATGTTCGCGTTGGGCTGCATCCAGTCGCTGAGTTGCCACAACGACAAGTGCCCGACCGGCATCGCCACCCAGGATCCCAGCCGCTGGCGGCACCTGGAGCCGGTGGACAAGGCGCAACGCGTGTTCCGTTACCACGAGAACACCCTGCGCGCGCTGCGCGACCTGTTGGGCGCGGCCGGATTGAACGATCCGTCCGAGCTGGGCCCGGAGCACATCCTGCGCCGCGTGTCGCCGGTGGAGATCCGTTCGCTTTCCAGCCTGTACCGCTATCTGACCCCGGGTGAACTGCTGAACAAGGTGCCGGAGCATGTCGTGTTCCGCGACTACTGGGCCGATGCACGCAGCGATTCGTTCAACCCGCCCTCGCGCATCGCCGCGCTGCGCGCAAGCAAGGAACGCTGACCCCGGCAGCGCGGAGCCATGCTCCGCTGCGGTACTACCGGGAGAGCATCGTCGCGCATGGCTCGGCGCGCTCGCGACGATGTGCTCCCGGCAGGCCGGGATGGTGTCCGCGCATTGCGCCTTACCGCTGCGCCAACCAGGTGATCGCGCCTTCGGCAGCGCGCAGCCCGCTCGCGTAGCAGGCGGTGAGCAGGTAGCCGCCGGTCGGGGCTTCCCAGTCCAGCATCTCGCCGGCACAGAACACGCCGGGCAGGGCGGTCAGCATCAGCCCGTCGTCCATGGCTTCCAGGCGTACACCGCCTGCCGTGCTGATGGTCTCTGCCATCGGGCGCGGGCGCAGCAGGCGCAGCGGCAGGCGCTTGAGCGTACGCGCCACCGCGTGCAGGTCATTGCCCGCGTCCTTGCCCAGCACTTCGAACAGCAGCCCCGCCTTGACCGCATCCAGCCCCGCCGCACGGCGCAGGTGCTCGCCGAAGCTGCGGCCCCTGCGCGGCCGGCCGAGGTCGGCGAGCAGGCGTGCTTCCTCGCGGCCCGGGACCAGGTCCAGTTCCAGCTGCGCCCGGCCCTGCCGGTTGAGCGTCTCGCGCAGGTCGGCTGCCAGTGCATAGATCAGGCTGCCTTCAATGCCGTACTCGCTGATCACGCACTCGCCCTGAAGCTGCTGCGGCTGGCCCTGCAGGTCCGGCCAATGCGCGATCACCGGCTTGAGCGGTGCACCGGCATGGCGCTGCCGGAAATGCACGCTCCAGTCGATGTCGAAACCGCAATTGGCCGATTGCAGCGGTGCCACGGCCACGCCGTGCTGCTGCAGCACCGCCGTCCAACCGCCATCGGAGCCGAGCTGCGGCCAGCTGCCGCCGCCCAGCGCCAGGACGGTGGCATCGGCGTGCACGCCGATCTCGCCGTCCTCATTGCGCAGACGCAGGCTGCCGTCGCCATTCCAGCCCAGCCAGTGGTGCTGGACATGGAAGCGCACCCCCTGTTCCTTCAGGCGGCGCACCCAGCCCCGCAGCAATGGCGCGGCCTTGCGGTCCACCGGGAACACGCGCCCGGAACTGCCTACATAGGTATCCACGCCGAGGCCCTGCGCCCAATGGCGCAGGGCCTCGGCATCGAAGCCGTCCAGCCAGCGGCCAACCTGCGCCTGCCGTTCGCGATAGCGGCTGTCGAACAGCGGGCGCGGGTCGGAATGGGTGAGGTTGAGCCCCCCCTTGCCGGCGATCAGGAACTTGCGTCCCGGCGAGCCCTTGGTCTCGTACAGGTCTACCTGCAGGCCGGCGGCGCGCAGCCGCTCGGCGGCGAACAGCCCGGCCGGGCCGCCGCCGATCACCACGGCGTGTTTTTCAGCGGGGCTGGACATCAATTAGTTCAACATCAAAGACCAGCGAGGAGCCGGCCGGGATCGGCCCGGTGCGACGGTTGCCGTAGCCATACTCCGCCGGGATCATCAGCGTGCGCTTGCCGCCGACCTTCATGCCGGCAACGCCTTCATCCCAGCCGCGGATGACCTGCTTCTGGCCCAGGTTGAAGGCGAACGGTTCGCCGCGGTCGAGCGAGCTGTCGAACTTCTCGCCATGCTTGTCGGCGGTGCGTTCGTCGTACAGCCACCCGGTGTAATGCACGGTGACCTTGGTGCCGGGTACCGCTTCGGCACCGGTACCCGGCTGGGTGTCGATGCGCTCGAACGTGGCGATGCTGCCCCCCGGTGGCGGCCCCGGAGGCGTGCAGCCAGCGGCGAGCAGGGACAGCAGAAGCGGGATGAACAGACGGCGCATGACGGGCTCCGGCGGAAAGGGCGTGCAAGGGTAGCGCATCACTGCCGGGTATCATGGCGCGATGGCCAAACTGCTACTCAATCTGCGCAATGTCGGTCAGGACGAACGCCAGGAAGTCGGCGAGCTGCTCGACCGCAACGGCATCGCCTGGTACCGCACCGAACCCAGCCCGTGGGGGATCTCGCATGGCGGCATCTGGCTGCGCGAGAACGACGACCATCCGCGTGCCAAGGCGTTGATGGCCGACTACCAGGCCGAGCGCTCGCGACGGGTGCGCGGCGAGCGTGAGGCAGCGCTGCGCGATGGCACCGCTGAAACCTTTGGCTCCCTGTTCAGGCAGCGCCCGCTGTACGTGATCCTGGTGCTGCTGGGCATGCTGGCGGCCGCCGCGCTGGTGCTGCTGCCATTCATGCTGCTGCGCGGCTGAACCCGGCCGGCCGTTACAATACGGCCATGATCGTCAATACCGCCGCCTACCATTTCGTTGCCCTGGCCGATGCCGAGGCGTTGACCGCCACCCTGCTCGAGCGCGCCGAGGCGCTGGCGCTGCGCGGCACCATCCTGGTGGCGGAAGAGGGCATCAACCTGTTCCTGGCCGGCAGCGGCGAAGGCATCGATGCGTTCTATGCGCAGCTCACCGCCGAACCGCGTTTCGCGGGCATGCGGGTGAAGTACAGCTACAGCCAGATGCAGCCGTTCGCGCGGCTCAAGGCCAAGGTCAAGCCGGAGATCATCAGCTTCCGCCGTGACGACGGACAGCCGCTGGACTACCCGCGCGCGCCGAGTGTGGCCCCGGCCACGCTGCAGCGCTGGCTGCGGCAGGGCCATGACGATGATGGCAAGCGCGTGGTGATGCTCGATACCCGCAACGAGCAGGAGTTCGCGCACGGCACCTTCGCCGGCGCGCTGACCCTGCCGATCACCAAGTTCACCGACCTGCCGGCCGCCCTGGCGCCGCACCGCGATGCACTGTCCGACGCCACCGTGGTCAGCTTCTGCACCGGCGGTATCCGCTGCGAGAAGGCCGCGCTGTGGATGCAGAACGACGGCATGCACAACGTGCTGCAGCTCGATGGTGGCATCCTGGGCTATTTCGAGGAAGTGGGTGGCGAAGGCTACGACGGCCGCTGCTTCGTGTTCGACGAACGCGTGGCGCTGGACCCGCAGCTGCAGCCGCTGGTCGACCACGACGCCGGCCAGGCCGCCTGAGGCGTCCTGACGGCCGTTGGCCGGTAGCGGCACGGCGAGGCCGGTTCCGGGCAGGGCGCATTTCCCTGCGGCCGTGCACCTGAAGCGGCAGGGCAGGGGAGCTCTGCGGAAAACAGCGTTCAGGCTTCGCCTGTTCCTTAATCGATCCAGCTCCCCCATGTTGCGTGCATCGTCTTTGGAAGCCGCACCATGATCCCCCTTTCCATCCTTGATCTCGCGCCGGTCTGCGAAGGCGCCGGCCCGCGCCAGGCCTTCGCCAACATGCTCGACCTGGCCCAGCACGCCGAGCGCTGGGGCTATCGCCGTTACTGGCTGGCCGAGCACCACAACATGCCGGGTATCGCCAGTGCGGCGACCTCGGTGCTGATCGGTCATGTGGCCGGTGGGACCTCGACCATCCGTGTCGGCGCCGGCGGCATCATGCTGCCCAACCACTCCCCGCTGCAGGTGGCCGAGCAGTTCGGCACGCTGGCGTCGTTGTATCCCGGCCGCATCGACCTGGGACTGGGCCGTGCACCGGGCACCGACCATGCCACCGCGCGGGCGCTGCGCCGTTACTTCGACAGCGCCGACCAGTTCCCGCAGGATGTCACCGAGCTGCTGCATTACTTCGAGCCGGCCGAGCCGGGGCAGAGCGTGCGCGCGGTACCTGGCGCGGGCGTCGAGGTGCCGGTGTGGCTGCTGGGTTCCAGCCTGTTCAGTGCGCGCCTGTCGGCGGCCATGGGCCTGCCGTTTGCCTTTGCCTCGCATTTCGCGCCGGACGCCATGGACGAGGCGGTGGCGATCTATCGCCGCGAGTTCCGCCCGTCCGCACGCCTGTCGCAGCCCTACGTGATCCTCGCCTTGAACGTGGTTGCCAGCGCGTCGGAGGCGGAGTCACGCCGGCTGTTCACCACCCAGCAGCAGAGTTTCGTCAACCTGCGTCGCGGTCGCCCGGGCCTGATTCCGCCGCCACTGGACGACATCGAGGCGTTCTGGGAGCCGCACGAGAAGTCGGGCGTGGAGCGGGCGTTGGCCTGCACCGTGCTGGGTGATCCGGCGCAGGTGGCCGAAGGGCTCAAGGCCTTCGCCGAGCGGCATCGCCCGGACGAGATGCTGGTGACCGCCAACATCTTCGAGCACCGCGCGCGGCTGCGTTCATTCGAGCTGGCGATGCAGGCCTGGACCGAAGCCAATCGTTGACGCAGCGCAGGAGCGGCCTCGGCCGCGAAGCTGACGGATCATCCGGTCACAGGGTCCCATAGGACCCGTACCTGCTTCGCGCCTGAAGGCGCTCCTACGGTGGGTTGGTGGGAGCGGCGTTGGCCGCGAAGCCGGTGAACCCCGACAGGCGTTGCAGCAGGGCGCTCAGCCGCCGGTCCAGCGCTGGAACAGCTCCAGCACGCCGCTCACCAGTTGCCCGGACCCCATGCCGAAGAACACGCCGCCGGCAATGGCGGCGATCCAGTTGAACAGCATCAACGCGCCGTCGCGCTCGATCAGTGCCAGCGCGAACAACAGCAGCTGGAAGCCAAACAGATAGTTGGTGAAGGGGATCGGCAGGCTCAGCAGGATGCCGGTCAGGATCAACAGCAGGCCCGTCAGGATCCGTGCCGGCAGCGGGTCGATCAGCAGCGGCAGGCGGGGCTTGAGCATCCGGTCCAGGCGCTGCAGCGGGCGGCTGATCCGGTTGAGGAACTTGTGCATCGTGCCGCGCCTGGGACCGCGCCGGGCGATGAAGCCCGGCAGCCAGGGGCGCGACAGGCCGATGATCAACTGCAACCCGATCAGCAGCACCAGCGGGCCGCTGACCGCGCCGCCAATGCCCGGGATCGGGATGAAGGAGGGCAGGATGGCGATGAACAGGAACATGCCGAAGGCGCTCTGTTCCAATCCGTGCAGCACCTGCCCCAGCGACAGCTGCTCGGCCGGGTCACCCTTCTCGAACATCCCCAGCAGGGTGCGGATGCCCTCGTTCTGGTAGGCGTTGTCCAGTGCCGGGTCGTCCTGCTCAGCCGGTGGTGTCATCGGCATCTTCTTCCGGCAGGCGGTGCAGCAGCAGCTTGTCGATGCGGGCGCCGTCCAGGTCGACGATCTCGATGCGCCAGCCGGCCCAGTCGAAGAACTCGCCGGCGTGGGGGATGCGGCCGAAATAGTGCATGCACATGCCGGCCAGGGTGTAGTAGTCGCCATCCTCGGCGTCGGGCAGGCTGGCGCCGTCCATCAGCTCCTGCAGGTCGTCCACCGGCAGCGAGCCGTCGACCAGCAGCGAGCCATCGGCGCGGGTCACCACCAGCGCGTCGTCGTCGGTGTTCTCGGCCGCCTGCAGGCGGCCGACCACGGCGCCCATCAGGTCGGAAATGGTCACCAGGCCCTGGATTTCGCCGTACTCGTCGACGACCAGCGCCATTGACTGGTGTTCCTCGCGGAAGATTTCCAGCAGCTTCATCGCATGCGTGGATTCGGACACGTACAGCGTTTCGCGCAGGTTCTCGAACAGCGAGCCGTTGCCGCCGTCCAGGCGGGTCACCAGCGACTTCACCTCGAGGATGCCGGCGATGTCCTGGTCGTGGCCACGGTAGACGGGGTAGCGCGAGAACGCATGGTCGCGCATCGCCTGCAGGTTCTTCTCCGGTGCAGCGGTGGTGTCCAGCCAGGCAATGCGGTTGCGCGGGGTCATCAGGCTGTCGGCGGTGCGGTCGCCTAGGCGCATCACGCGGTTCATCATGTCGCGCTCATGGGTGTCGATCACGCCGGCCTCGTGGCTCTCGGCCACCAGCATGCGGATCTCCTCTTCCGTGACCGACGCCGACTCGGTCTTGCCCAGGCCGAGCACGCGCAGCACCAGTTGGGTGGAACGCGACAGCAGCCACACGCCGGGAGCGGCAATGCGGGCCAGCCAGCTCATCGGCACCGCAACGAAGCCGGCGATGTTCTCCGAGCGGGTCAGGGCGAGGCGTTTGGGGACCAGTTCGCCGAAAATCAGCGTCAGATAGGTGATCAGGGCAACGGCCAGCGCCTTGCCGGTGAAATCGGAATAGGCGAAGCCCGGGGCCAGCTCATGCAGCCAGCCGGCGATCATCAGGCCGATCGATTCACCGCCGTAGACACCGGTGAGGATGCCGATCAGGGTGATGCCGATCTGCACCGTGGATAGGAAATTCTCAGGTTTTTCAGAGAGTTCCAGTGCGCGCTGGGCGCGCTTGCTGGTGGCGGCCTGCTGCTTGAGGCGGCTCTTGCGCGAGGTCATGACCGACATTTCGGACATGGCGAAGAACCCGTTCACAAGAATCAGGGCAAGTACGATGATCAGTTCAAACACGGGCGTCTCCCCGGGTTGGTGGCAGGGAGGGCGGGTGCATGCGATGGCGGCGGGCGCTCAGGAGCGGGATCCGGCGCGGCGGCGGGGGATAAGGGTCGTCGTCCATAGGGTGCGCCGTGAAGGCGCTGGCGAATAGTAGCAAACCGGGCCCCTTTCGCGGCAACGCCGTGTTCACATTTCTCGTTCAGGTGGGACGCAGGAATACCCTGATTGCCATCTAGTCGTCATAATTCGCCCCCGGTGCCGTCCCTCCCGCGACGGCGAATAGGTTCCCCATGTTTTCGTTGCAGACCATCTTTGGCTCCGGCAAGCAGTTCTACACCTACCTCGACGAGGCCGCGCAGGCCGCCTATGACAGTGCCAAGGCGCTGCACGGGATGATGCGCGAAGCCGATCGTCAGCCGGCATTGGATGCCTTCAAGCTCGCCCGTCTGCGCGAGCGCGCTGCCTCGGACAAGATCAGCCAGGCGCTGGTGGACAGCTTCATGACCCCGATCGAGCGCGAGGACATCGAAGCGCTGGGTTCGGCGTTGTACAAGATTCCCAAGCAAATCGAGAAGTTCGCCGATCGCTATTCGCTGGCCGTGCAGCACCTGGACCAGATCGACTTCGCGCCGCGCGCGGCGATGCTGGAGCAGGCGGCCGGGGTGGTGGTGGAAATGGTCAACGACCTGCGCCACATGAACCTGGACCGCATGACCGCGCTCAACGAGAAGCTGCGTGCGCTGGAGAACGAAGCCGATCGCCTGATGCTGGAGTTGTACCGCGACATCTACTCCGGTCGCCTGGACAACCTGCAGATGTTCCTGCTGAAGGAATTCTTCGAGATCCTGGAAAAGGCCATCGACCGTTGCCGCGAGGCCGGTGTGGTGGTTTACCAGATCGTGCTGAAAAACAGCTGACGGGGGCGGGTAGATGCTCACCCTCGTACTGGTGGTGATCCTGGCAGCGCTCGTCTTCGAGTTCATCAACGGCTTCCACGACACCGCCAACTCCATCGCCACCGTGGTGGCGACCAAGGTGCTCTCGCCCGGCTGGGCGGTGATGCTGGCTGCAGGCATGAACCTGATCGGTGCGCTGACCGGCACCGCGGTGGCGCTGACCATCGCCAACGGCCTGCTCAATACCGACGTGGTCGACGTGACCCCGCAGGTGATCCTGTGCGCGCTGCTCGGCGGCATCGTCTGGAACCTGATCACCTGGTGGAAAGGCCTGCCGTCCTCGTCCTCGCACGCGCTGATCGGCGGTCTGTGCGGTGCCGGCCTGGCGGCCGCGCACAACAACTGGGACGCGTTGATCTGGTCCAAGAACGTCGGCGACTGGGCGCAGAACAAGGGCCTGTTGTGGAAGGTGTTCGTGCCGATGATCACCTCGCCGGTGGCGGGCTTCTTGCTCGGCATCGTGGTGATGTGCCTGCTGTGGGCGATCATCGCCGGCATGGCGCGCGCCGGTGGCGTGCTTGGCCGCCTGGCCCGTCCGCGCTGGGTCAATGCCTTCTTCGGCAAGGCGCAGATCGTCTCGGCGGCCTACATGGGTTTCGCCCACGGCCACAACGATGCGCAGAAGACCATGGGCATCATCGCCATGACCCTGATCGGTGCCGAAGCGACCGGCGCGCTGAACGACCTGCCGTCCTGGCTGGCCTTCATGCACCCGGACGCGCATGCCGGTGACGGCATCGCGATGTGGATCGTGCTGACCTGTGCGGTGGTGATGGCTGCCGGCACCGCCTCCGGCGGCTGGAAGATCATCAAGACGCTGGGCCACAAGATGGTCAAGCTGCACCCGATCCACGGCTTCGCCGCGGAGACCAGCTCGGCGACGATCCTGACCCTGGCTGCCCACTTCGGCATGCCGGTCTCGACCACGCACAGCATCTCCACCGCGATCATGGGTGTGGGCTTCGCCAAGAACCCGAAGTCGCTGCGCATCGGCGTGATCGAGCGCATCATCTGGGCTTGGATCCTGACCATCCCGGCCGCCGGTGGCTGTGCCTATCTGATCCTCAAGCTGTTCGCGTTGATCGGCTGGAATTGATCGGTCGTTGATCGACGAAGAAGTGCGAAGGCCCGCCAGGAATGGCGGGCCTTTCTGCTTCCGGCATTTGCTCCGGATCCCGGCGCCTTTCCTTGGCGAAGCCAAGGGGGAGGGAATGAGGCTTGCCTGGCAAGCTCGCGGCGGAATGTGGGGCCGCGCTGCCGGCGGGCGGCTGGAACGGCCAACAAAAAGCCCGCCATGGTGGCGGGCTTCGCAGGCCGGGATGCAATCCCGGCGCTCTTGGGCGAGTCCGGCGATCAGACTTCCAGCGAGGCCAGGTCGCCCTTGCTCTCCAACCAACCCTTTCTATCCGCCGCGCGCTTCTTGGCCAGCAGCATGTCCATCAACGAACGGGTCGCTTCGCTGTCGTCCACGGTCAGCTGCACCAGCCGGCGGGTATCGGGGTGGATGGTGGATTCGCGCAGCTGCGAGGGGTTCATCTCGCCCAGGCCCTTGAAGCGGGTCACGCTGACCTGGCCCCTGATCTTCTCGCGCTCGATCTTGTCCAGCATCGCGCGCTTTTCTTCCTCGTCCAGCGCGTAGAACACCTGCTTGCCCACGTCCACGCGGAACAGCGGCGGCATCGCCACGAACACATGGCCGGCATCGACCAGGGCCGGGAAGTGCTTCAGGAACAGCGCTGCCAGCAGGGTCGCGATGTGCAGGCCGTCGGAGTCGGCGTCGGCCAGGATCACCACCTTGCCGTAACGCAGGCCGGTGAGGTCATCCTTGCCCGGGTCGCAGCCGATGGCGATGGCCAGGTTGTGCACTTCCTCGGAAGCCAGCACGCTGCCGGAGGCGACTTCCCAAGTGTTCAGGATCTTGCCGCGCAGCGGCAGGATGGCCTGGAAGTCCTTGTCGCGGGCCTGCTTGGCGCTGCCGCCGGCCGAGTCACCTTCCACCAGGAACAGCTCGGTGCGCGACAGGTCCTGGCTGATGCAGTCGGCCAGCTTGCCGGGCAGGGCGGGGCCCTGGGTGACCTTCTTGCGGGTGACCAGCTTTTCGGTCTTCAGCCGCGCGCTGGCGCGCTCGATCGCGATCTGGGCGATCTTCTCGCCCAGCTCCACGTTCTGGTTGAGCAGCAGGCTGAAGGCGTCATGCGAGGCGCCCTCGACGAAGCCGGCGGCCTGGCGCGAGGACAGTCGCTCCTTGGTCTGGCCGCTGAACTGCGGGTCGGTCATCTTCAGCGACAGCACGAACGACACGCGGTCCCAGACGTCTTCCGGGGCCAGCTTGACGCCGCGCGGCAGCAGGTTGCGGAAGTCGCAGAACTCGCGCAGCGCCTCGGTCAGGCCGGTGCGCAGGCCGTTGGCGTGGGTGCCGTGCTGGGCGGTCGGGATCAGGTTGACGTAGCTCTCCTGGACCAGCTCGCCTTCCGGCAGCCAGGCCACGGCCCAGTCGACCACTTCGGTTTCCTTCTTCAGGCTGCCGGTGAACAGCTCGGCCGGCAGCATCTCGCGCTCGCCCAGCTCGGCCTTCAGGTAGTCGCGCAGGCCATCCTCGTAATACCAGGTGTCGACTTCGCCGGTGGCTTCGTCGGTCAGCTTGACGGTCAGGCCCGGGCACAGCACGGCCTTGGCGCGCAGCAGGTGGCGCAATGCACGCACGTTGAACTTGGGGGTGTCGAAGTACTTCGGGTCCGGCCAGAAGCGCAGGCGGGTACCGGTGTTCTTCTTGCCGACGCTGCCGACCACTTCCAGTGGACTGGCGCGGTCGCCGTCGCGGAAGGTGATGCGGTGCTCGCTGCCTTCGCGGCGGATGTGGATCTCCACCAGGTTGGAGAGCGCATTGACCACCGACACGCCGACGCCGTGCAGGCCGCCGGAGAAGGTGTAGTTGCGGTTGCTGAACTTGCCGCCGGCATGCAGGCGGGTCAGGATCAGCTCCACGCCCGGGATCTTCTCTTCCGGATGGATGTCCACCGGCATGCCGCGGCCGTCGTCGCTGACCTCGCAGCTGCCGTCCTTGAACAGGGTGACTTCCACCGTCTTCGCGTGGCCGGCCAGGGCTTCGTCGACCGAGTTGTCGATGACTTCCTGCGCCAGATGGTTCGGGCGCGCGGTGTCGGTGTACATGCCGGGGCGGCGTTTGACCGGGTCCAGGCCGGAGAGGACTTCGATGTCGGCGGCGTTATAGCGGGCGTTCATGTATCTCGATAAGGCGCAAAGCGACGTGCGAGTTTGCGGTCTGCCGGCGATTTTTGCACGCAGGGCATTCAGGGGCGGGCGAGCCGGATCGGGGTATCCTATGCGCGGTCCAAGAAGAGCCCGGTCCCGTCGGACGGGGTGTTCCCAGGAGGAATCGGATGAAATCGTCGAAAATGCTGGCTCTGGCTGCTGTTGCTGCCGTAGTGGTGGCGGTTCCCTTCGTGATGGCGCAGGACGCCGGCAAGCCGAAGGCGGGCGAGACCGCCCAGAAGGCGCCGGAAGACAAGGCCCAGAGCGAGGCCGAGCAGAAGGCCAAGCGCCGTGCCGCCGCTGCCGTCCAGGACAGGGCGCAGGGCGACCAGTCGGCGCCGCGTGAAGAAGAGGAAGAGGAAGCCCGTCGCCGTCGCTGACGCGTTTCCCGCTGGATGACAGACGCCCCGGCGCAGGCCGGGGCGTCTTTTTTTTGATCTCGCCGCATCCTGCGCTTGGGTGTTTGGGCGACAACCTTTAAACTAGGGCTTTCCGGGAGGCAGTGAGCCGTGACCCCCCTTATTTTTGTTACTGGCGGTGTGGTGTCCTCGCTTGGCAAGGGCATTGCAGCCGCGTCTCTGGCCTCCATCCTCGAGGCACGTGGCCTGAAGGTCACGATGATGAAGCTGGATCCGTACATCAACGTCGATCCAGGCACGATGAGCCCCTTCCAGCATGGTGAGGTCTACGTCACCGACGACGGTGCCGAGACCGACCTGGACTTGGGCCACTACGAGCGCTTCGTCCACACCCGGTTGAGCCGCAAGAACTCGATCACCACCGGGCGCATCTACGAGAACGTGATCCGCAAGGAGCGTCGGGGGGATTACCTCGGTGCCACCGTGCAGGTGATTCCGCACATCACCGACGAGATCCGCCGCTGCATCGACGAGGCCACCGAAGGCTTCGACGTGGCGCTGGTGGAGATCGGCGGCACCGTGGGCGACATCGAGTCGCTGCCGTTCCTTGAGGCCATCCGCCAGGTGCGCACCGAGCGCGGCCCGGAGAAGGCGCTGTTCATGCACCTGACGCTGGTGCCGTTCATCGGCGCTGCCGGTGAACTGAAGACCAAGCCGACCCAGCACTCGGTCAAGGAGCTGCGCTCGATCGGCATCCAGCCGGACGTGCTGCTGTGCCGTTCCGAGCACGCCATCCCGGATTCGGAGCGCCGCAAGATCTCGCTGTTCACCAACGTCTCCGAGCGCGCCGTGATCAGCGTGCCGGACGTGGAAGTGTTGTACCGCGTGCCGATGGGCCTGCATGCGCAGGGCCTGGACGACATCGTGGTCAACCAGCTCAAGCTGGGCGACAAGGCCGGTCCGGCCGACCTGTCCGAATGGGAGTCGGTGCTCGACGCCGCGCTGCATCCGCTGGATGAAGTGACCATCGCCGTGGTCGGCAAGTACGTCGACCACCAGGACGCCTACAAGTCGGTCGGCGAGGCGCTCAAGCACGGCGGCCTGCGCCAGCGCACCAAGGTCAACCTGAAGTGGCTCGAGGCGCAGGAGCTGGCCGAGTCCGGCCTTGCCAGCCTGGACGGCGTGGACGGCATCCTGGTGCCCGGTGGCTTCGGCGACCGAGGCTTCGAAGGCAAGGTGCTGACCTCCCAGTTCGCCCGCGAACACAAGGTGCCGTACTTCGGCATCTGCTACGGCATGCAGGCGGCAGTGGTGGATTACGCACGCCATGTGGCCGGCCTGGACGGTGCCAACAGCACCGAGAACGACCGCCAGTCGCCGAACCCGGTGATCGGCCTGATCACCGAATGGCGCACCGCCACCGGCGAAGTCGAGAAGCGCGACGAGAAGTCCGACCTGGGCGGCACCATGCGCCTGGGCCTGCAGGAGCAGCGCCTGAAGCCGGGCACGCTGGCCCACGAGCTGTACGGCAAGGACGTGGTCGCCGAGCGTCACCGCCACCGCTACGAGTTCAACAACCGCTACCGCACCCAGCTGGAAGACGCCGGCCTGGTGATCTCCGGCAAGTCGATGGACGACACGCTGGTGGAAGTGGTCGAGCTGCCGCGTGACCAGCACCCGTGGTTCCTGGCCTGCCAGGCGCACCCGGAGTTCCTGTCCACGCCACGCGGCGGGCATCCGCTGTTCATCGGGTTCATCCGCGCCGCGCGCGAGCGCAAGGCCGGTGGTGCGCTGCTCAAGGAAGCACGCGCCTGAGGTTCGTCCCTCTCCCGGCGGGAGAGGGTGCCCCGCAAGGGGCGGATGAGGGCAGGGACAGTGGTCGGCTTGATTTCACTGCGTCCTGCCCTTATTCCAGCTTCGTTCCCGACGGGGGCGAGGTTCCACCATCACGAGGTGATTGAATGAAGCTCTGTGGATTTGAAGTAGGTCTGGACCAGCCGCTGTTCCTGATCGCAGGACCCTGCGTGATCGAGTCGATGCAGCTGCAGCTGGATACCGCCGGCAAGCTCAAGGAAATCACCCAGAAGCTGGGGATGAACTTCATCTTCAAGTCCAGCTTCGACAAGGCCAACCGTACCTCCGGCACCAGCTTCCGTGGCCCGGGCCTGGAAGAAGGCCTGAAGGTGCTGGCCGAAGTGAAGAAGCAGATCGGCGTGCCGGTGCTGACCGACGTGCACGAATACACCCCGATGGACGAAGTGGCCTCGGTGGTGGACGTGCTGCAGACCCCGGCGTTCCTGGTGCGCCAGACCGATTTCATCAGGAAGGTCTGCTCGGCCGGCCGCCCGGTCAACATCAAGAAGGGCCAGTTCCTGTCGCCGTGGGACATGAAGCCGGTCGTGGAGAAGGCCAAGTCCACCGGCAACAACGACATCATGGTCTGCGAGCGCGGCGCCAGCTTCGGCTACAACAACCTGGTCAGCGACATGCGCTCGCTGGCGGTGATGCGCGACACGCAGTGCCCGGTGGTGTTCGACGCCACCCACTCGGTGCAGTTGCCGGGCGGGCAGGGCAGCAGCTCCGGCGGCCAGCGCGAGTTCGTGCCGGTGCTGGCGCGTGCCGCGGTTGCGGTGGGCGTGGCCGGCCTGTTCGCCGAGACCCATCCCGATCCGTCCAAGGCTTTGTCCGACGGCCCCAACGCCTGGCCGCTGGACAAGATGGAGGCGCTGCTGGAAACCCTGCTGGCGCTGGATTCGATCACCAAGAAGAACGGTTTCCTCGAATCCACCGTCTGATAGCTGCTTGAACCGATGGCCCGTGTTTCACGGGCCATCGGCGTTTCAGGGCCCGGCAGCGGGCCGCTTTCACCCGAAAGCAACGCCTCGCGCCGGCCTTCCCATCGTTTAAACTGCCCCGCAGTTTTACGAAACCCGTCGAATTCAGACTCAACCAACGAGCCTATCCCCCAGATCATGACCACTATCGCCAAGATCCACGCCCGTGAAATCCTCGACAGCCGTGGCAACCCCACGCTGGAAGCCGAAGTCACCCTGGCCGACGGCTCCTTCGGCCGTGCTGCCGTGCCCTCGGGTGCCTCCACCGGCACCAAGGAAGCCGTGGAACTGCGCGATGGTGACAAGACCCGTTACCTGGGCAAGGGCGTGCGCAACGCGGTGGCCAACATCAACGGCACCATCGCCACGGCACTGGCCGGCTTCGATGCCGACGACCAGCAGGGCCTTGACCGTCGCCTGATCGACCTGGACGGTACCGAGAACAAGGGCCGCCTGGGTGCCAACGCGCTGCTGGGTGTTTCGATGGCCGCCGCGCATGCCGCCGCCGCCTCGAAGAAGCAGGCGCTGTGGCAGTACCTGGCCGGCAAGACCGGCGCCACGCCGTCGCTGCCGGTGCCGATGATGAACATCATCAACGGCGGTGCGCATGCCGACAACAACGTGGACTTCCAGGAGTTCATGGTGCTGCCGGTCGGCTTCAGCTCGTTCAGCGAGTCGTTGCGCGCCGGCACCGAAATCTTCCATGCACTGAAGTCGGTGCTGAAGGGCCATGGCCTGAGCACGGCAGTCGGCGATGAAGGCGGTTTCGCACCGGATTTCCGCAGCAACGTCGAGGCACTGGACACCATCCTGGAAGCCATCGGCAAGGCCGGCTACACCGCCGGCGAAGACATCCTGCTGGGTCTGGACGTGGCGTCCAGCGAGTTCTACGAGAACGGTAAGTACAACCTGGTCGGCGAGAACAAGCGCCTGACCTCCGAGCAGTTCGTCGACTTCCTGGCCGACTGGACCAGCCAGTACCCGATCATCACCATCGAGGACGGCCTGGCCGAGAACGACTGGGCGGGCTGGAAGCTGCTGACCCAGCGCATCGGCAACAAGGTGCAGCTGGTCGGTGACGACCTGTTCGTGACCAACCCGAAGATCTTCGCCGAAGGCATCGAGTCGGGCACCGCCAACGCCATCCTGATCAAGGTCAACCAGATCGGCACCCTGACCGAGACCCTGGAAGCCATCGCGATGGCCGACAAGGCGCATTACGCCGCCATCGTCTCGCATCGCTCGGGCGAAACCGAAGACACCACCATCGCCGACATCGCCGTGGCCACCACCGCCACCCAGATCAAGACCGGCTCGCTGTGCCGCAGCGATCGCGTGGCCAAGTACAACCAGCTGCTGCGCATCGAGGAAGCCCTCGGTGCCGGCGCGCGTTACGCCGGCCGTGACGCGTTCGTGTCGCTGAAGCGCTGACGCTGATGCGCAACTGGCGCTGGCTGCTGCTGGTGCTCGCGGTACTGCTGGGTTTGCTGCAGTACCGCTTCTGGTTCGGCCCGGGCAATTCGGGTGAAGTAATGATGCTCGAAGCCCAGGTCGCCAACCAGAAGCGGGACAACGACGGCCTGCAGCAGCGCAACGATGCGCTTGCTGCCGAGGTCAAGGACCTGAAGGAAGGCGAGGCGGCCATCGAAGAGCGCGCGCGTAGCGAGCTGGGCATGATCAAGCCCGGCGAGAAGTTCTACCGCGTGGTGGAGGACGCCCCCGTGGCCGCGCCGGTCGCACCGGCTGCGCCGCCCCCGGCGGCGACCGCGGTCGAGCATGGAACGGAGCCGGTGCCATGATGACCCAGGTCTGGGCGGTGGTTCCGGCAGCCGGCCGTGGCACCCGCTTCGGCGGCCCGGTGCCCAAGCAGTACCTGCTGGCCGACGGCGAGCCGTTGTTGGCGCATACGCTGCATGCCCTGCTGTCCCATCCCGGGGTGGCCGGGGTGATGGTGGCCATTGCCGAGAACGATGCCGATTGGCCGGGCTGGACCTCCTTTGCCGACAAGCCGGTGCTCACCTGCGTCGGCGGCGATACCCGCGCCGCGTCGGTACTGGCGGGGCTGCAGGCCTTGCCGGACAGCGTGCGCGCCGATGACTTCGTGCTGGTGCATGACGCCGCGCGTCCCAACCTGGACGCGGTGGATCTGACCCGCCTGCTGGAAGTCGGCCGTGCCGATCCGGTGGGTGCCATCCTCGCCGCACCGGTGCGCGACACCCTCAAGCGGGCCGGCGACGATGGCGGCATTGACCGTACCGAGCCGCGCGAACGCCTGTGGCGCGCGCTGACCCCGCAGTTGTTCCGACGCCACCAGTTGAGCCGGGCGTTGATCGACGCGGCCACTGCCGGCATCGACGTCACCGATGAGGCGATGGCGATGGAACGGCAGGGGGTGCGTCCGTTGCTGGTGGAAGGGGCCGAGGGCAACTTCAAGGTCACCACGCCGGCCGATCTGGCCCGCTTCGAGTTCGAGCTGTCGCGCCGCGGCAGCTGATATCCCCGCTCGGCGCGCTGCGCCGGCACAGTTCTGACGTACGGTGTTGCCATGAATGCTTCCACTCCGTTTCCGCCCATCCGCATTGGACAGGGCTACGACGTCCATGCCTTCGGCGAAGGCGACCACATCATGCTGGGCGGCGTGCGCGTGCCGCACCGTTGCGGCGTGCTCGCCCACAGCGATGGCGACGTGATCCTGCACGCGCTGTGCGATGCCATGCTGGGCGCGCTGGCGCTGGGCGATATCGGCGTGCACTTCCCGCCGTCGGATGACCGTTGGAAGGGCGCGGACAGCAGCCGCTTCGTCAGCCACTGCAATGCGCTGCTGGCCGAACGTGGCTGGCAGGTCGGCAACGCCGACATCACCGTGATCTGCGAACGGCCCAAGGTCGGGCCGCATGCGCTGGCCATGCGCGAGACGGTGGCGCAGCTGCTGGGCATCACGCTGGACCGGGTCAGCATCAAGGCCACCACCAGCGAGAAGCTGGGCTTCACTGGTCGTGAGGAAGGCATCGCCGCGCAGGCGACGGTGCTGTTGGTGGCGCTGTGACCGCGCTGCCGCTGGCGTTCGGTGCGCCGCTGTTGACGGCCTCGATCCGCAGCACGCCGGAGGATTTCCAGGTGGACGAGCTGCCTGCGTTCGAAGCCACCGGCGAGGGGGAACACCTGCTGCTCGACATCCGCAAGCGCGGTGCCAACACCGTTGCCGTCGCCAAGCAACTGGCGCAGTGGGCCGGCCTGCCGGAAATGGCGGTCAGCTATGCCGGGCAGAAGGATCGCCACGCGGTGACCACGCAGCGCTTCAGCGTGCACCTGCCCAGGCGGGTCGCCCCCGATCTGGCGGCATTGGCGTCCGACGACGTGCAGGTGTTGGCCTCGACCTGGCACAACCGCAAGCTGCAGCGCGGCGCGTTGGCGGGCAACCGGTTCAAGCTGGTGCTGCGTGACCTGCAGGGTGATGCGGCGGCCATCGATGAGCGCCTGCGACTGATCGCCGCACGTGGCCTGCCCAACTGGTTTGGTGAACAGCGCTTCGGTCGCGATGGCGGCAACGTGCCGGCCGCGCTGCAGATGTTTGCTGGACGTCGCGTGCGCAAGGACCAGCGTTCGATGCTGCTGTCGGCCGCGCGCTCGGCCTTGTTCAATCGCGTCCTGGCCGCGCGCGTGGAGCAGGGCAACTGGGACACGCCGTTGGACGGTGAGGTATGGATGCTGGACGGCAGCCGCTCGGTGTTCGGCCCGGAACCGATGAGTGATGTATTGGCCAAGCGCCTGGCGCGTTTCGATATCCATCCCAGCGCGCCGCTGTGGGGCGTCGGCGAGCTGCGTTCCACCGATGCCGCGCGTGCCCTGGAAGAACAGGCGCTGTCCGACGACCAGGCGCTGGCATTGCGTGCCGGGCTTGAAGAAGCCGGCTTGAAGCAGGAACGTCGTGCCCTGCGCTTGCGTCCGGCATTGATGCAGCACCAATGGCTGGCCGCGGACGTGCTCGAACTGTCGTTCGCGCTGCCGCCGGGCTGCTACGCCACAGCGGTGCTGCACGAACTGGGCCAGACCAACGACGCCAGCCGCGCGGAATAACCCCGCCGGTAGCAGCGGCCTCGGCCGCGAAGCCGATGAAAGCCCCGTCGCTCGGATTGCCGGTACCTGTCAGCGATGGGCCAACAACACCAACACCGCCCCGGTGCCGCCCTGTGCCGCCGGGGCGGAATGGAAGGCCAGCACGTCGTTGCGCTGGCGCAGCAGGCGGTCCACCAGGTTCTTCAGCACCGGCGCGCCGCCATCGGCCTGCAGGCCCTTGCCGTGGATGATGCGCACGCAGCCGTGTTCATGGTCGCGCGCTTCGCCCAGGAACTGACGCAACAACCCTTCGGCCTGGGCGGCAGTGGCACCGTGCAGGTCCAGTTCGTCCTGCACCGAGTACTGGCCACGCTTGAGCCGCTGGAACATCCGCGCCGGCAGGTTGTCACGCCGGTAGCTGGCGGTGTCGCCGGCTTCCAGTGGCGCGCTGGAGCGCAGCAGCCGGGCGAACTCGCCCAACGCCTCCGATTCATCCTGTTCAGCCATGCGTGCGCGCGGTTTCGGGCGAGGCTTGCCGGTGGCCGGTGTCTCCACTGGCCGCATCGGCGTCACTTCGCCGATGGCCGAGCGGAACAGGGCGCTGTCATCTTCGTCTTCGGGGTACGACATGCGCACAGCGTAACCTGCGGCATGTATCCGGCAAATGGCAGGGGAAGTGGCCGGGCGCATTCCGGTATCATGGCCCTTCAGGTCGGCCGGCCTGGCGCCAGGCGCAGGACGGTCCGGCGGTTGCGGCGCGCAGGGGGCGCCGCGTGTTGATCCAGTGATCCAGGTCTTTAATGCGCGTACTTGTAAGCAATGACGACGGTGTGGACGCCCCCGGCATCAAGATGCTCGCCGAGGAGCTCCGCAATGCAGGGCATGAAGTCACCGTGGTGGCCCCGGACCGTGACCGTTCCGGCGCCTCCAACTCGCTCACCCTCGACCAGCCGGTGCGGCTGCGTCGCATCGACCATTACACCTGCGCGGTGGCCGGCACGCCGACCGACTGCGTCCACCTTGCCCTGACCGGCATGCTCGAATACGAGCCGGACATCGTCGTGTCGGGCATCAACAATGCCGCCAACCTCGGCGACGACGTGATCTATTCCGGGACCGTGTCCGCGGCGATGGAGGGGCGCTTCCTCGGCCTGCCGTCGGTGGCCGTCTCGCTGGTCACCCACAAGCACGAGGCCAAGCACTTCCGCAGCGCGGCACGTGCGGCGGTGGAGATCGTGGCGCGGTTGATCGCTGATCCATTGCCGGCCGACACCATCCTCAACGTCAACGTGCCGGACCTGGCCTGGGAAGATATCCGTGGCTTCGAGGTCACCCGCTTGGGCAACCGCCATCGTGCCGAGGCCTGCGTGCCGGCGACCGACCCGCGCGGCAACACCGTGTACTGGATCGGCCCGGCGGGCAGCGAGCAGGATGCCGGGCCCGGCACCGATTTCCACGCCGTGCGCACCGGGCATATCTCGATCACCCCGATCCAGGTGGACCTGACCCGCTACGAGGCGCTGGAGAAGGTCGCCGGCTGGGTGGGCGGGCTCACCGAATCCCTGGGGAAGGCGGAATGACCCCGCGCCTGCGCCTGCAGCCGGAGGCGGTCGGGATCGGCATGACCTCCCAGCGCGTGCGCGACCGCCTGGTCGACCGCCTGCGCGAAGCCGGCATCGTCAACGAAGCTGCCCTCAACGCGGTGCGCGTCGTGCCCCGTCATCTGTTCATCGATGAAGCACTGGCCTCACGCGCCTATGAGGACACCGCACTGCCGATCGGCCATGGCCAGACCATCTCCCAGCCCTGGGTCGTGGCGCGCATGACCGAGGCGGTGCTGGCGGTGGAGCCCAGGACCGTGCTGGAGGTCGGCACCGGTTCGGGTTACCAGGCCGCCATCCTGGCCGCGCTGGGGCTGGAGGTGTTCACCGTGGAGCGTATTGGCGACCTGCTGCGGCAGGCCCGCAAGCGCTTCCGCCAGCTGGGCATGAACGTGCGTAGCAAGCATGATGACGGCCGTATCGGGTGGCCCGAGCATGGTCCGTATGACGCCATCGTGGTGACCGCCGCCGCGCCGGCGCTGGTGGACGCGCTGATCGACCAGTTGGCCGTGGGTGGCCGGTTGGTCGCGCCGGTGGGCGGTGCGGGCGGACAGGTGTTGTTGCAGTTGACCCGGCAGGCCGATGGCACCATCGCCCAGGAAGAACTGGCGCCGGTGAGCTTCGTGCCCCTGCTTTCGGGCATGTTGGATTGAACCGGGAACAAGGACTGCAATGAAGATCTTCGGGCCGTTGTACGACCGTGCGATGCGCTGGGCCAACCACGAGCGCGCGCCGACCTACCTGACGGTGCTCAGCTTCGTCGAGGCGATCATCTTCCCGGTGATGCCGGAGGTGATGCTGATGCCGATGTGCGTGGCGCAGCCGCGCAAGGGCTGGTGGTTCGCCACGCTGAGCCTGATCGGCTCGATGGCCGGTGCCCTGGTCGGTTACGCGCTGGGCCATTACGCCTTCGAGGTGCTCAAGCCGGTCTTCGAGTGGATGGGCATGCTGCCGGCGATCGAGTCGGGCATCGCCACGCTGCAGGAAAAGATGATCGAATCGCCGTGGGCGGTGTTCACTTTCCTGGTGCTGGGTGGTTTCATGCCCATTCCGATGAAGGTCTTCACATGGGCCTCGGGTATCGTGGGCGTACCGCTGCCGCAGTACGTGTTGAGCATGCTGGTCGGGCGCGGCAAGCGCGTGTACCTGTTGGCGGCGGTAATCCGCTTCGGTGGCGCGCGCGCGGTCGAGGCGCTGCGTCGTTGGATCGAACCATTGGGCTGGATTGCCACCGTGCTGGTGGTGGGCCTGGTGGGCTGGCTGGTCTGGAGAGCGAAATTCGCATGAATGCAAAGAAGTTGGGCAAGGGGATCCGCGGTGCGGCGGCAGTGGCGATGGTCATCGCGCTGGCGGCCTGCGGTACGGCCACGGTGGTCAAGAAGCCGGCAGGTGGCTCGTCCGCGGGCGCCGCGTCGACCACGCCGCGTACCTCGGTGCCGCGGCCGGGACAGACGGTGACGGTACGCCGCGGCGATACGTTGTTCGGCCTGGCCCGCATCAACAACATCACCCCGAGTGACCTGGCTGCGTGGAACGGCCTGTCCAATCCCAACACGATCTACCCCGGGCAGACCCTGAAGCTGTATCCGCAGGGCAGCGGCACCGCCGCCACGCGGCCGTCCGGCAGCGGTTCGACCACGACCACCACACGCCCACCGACCCCGACGGCACCGGTCACCGCGCCGGTCAACAGCGGCATCAGCTGGCGTTGGCCGGCCGACGGCGCGCTGGTCGGGCGTTTCGTGGCCGGCGAGACCACCAAGCAGGGCGTTGATATCGCCGGTTCCAGCGGGCAGGCCGTGCGTGCGGCCGGTCCGGGCGTGGTGGTGTACTCCGGCGCCGGGCTGGTCGGTTACGGCGAGCTGATCATCATCAAGCACAACGACCAGTGGCTGTCGGCTTATGGTCACAACCGCAAGCGCCTGGTCAACGAAGGGCAGAGCGTGAAGGCCGGCGACCAGATCGCCGAGATGGGCCGCACCGGCACCTCGCGCGACATGCTGCACTTCGAAATCCGCTACAACGGCAAGCCGGTCGACCCGCTGCAGTACCTGCCCAGCCGCTGATGCATCGCCGTCGGCCGGGATGAAGTGCAGAACGCTCCCGGCTGTTTGGTATCGACGCGATCAAACAAAAAGCCCGATGCGATGCATCGGGCTTTTTGCGTTGGGCGAGCGCGGGGCGATGGGCGAACGCTCAGGCGGCGGGTTCCAGGATGAACGCGACCACGACCTTGCGGTTCTCGCCGGCCAGCACATTGAAGGTGCGGGCGGCGGAGGCATTGTTCATCACCTCGATGCCGATGCCGCGGGTCAGGCAAGCCGCCATCACCGCCGGGGCGGGGAACACTTGCTTCTCGCCGGTGGCCAGGATCACCAGCTCCGGGTCCTGCGCCAGCGCGGCATCCAGGTGCTCGGGCGTCAGTGTTCTGGCGGAGGTGACCGGCCAGTTCTCGATCAGCTGGTTGGGGGCCAGCACGAAGCTGTGCTGCAGGGTCTGGTCGTTTACCCGGGCCTGGTGGCCATCGGCCGATCGCAGGGAGTAGGTGTAGTCCGGCAGTTCACGGCTGAGCAACATGTGGGGAATCCTCGGCGATCAGCCGCGGGGCAGCACGATCTGGCGCTTTTCCTTGGCCGGGCGGTACAGCACGGCGACGAAGCCGATGCGCTGCACCAGCGCGCTGCCGCTGGCTTGGACCAGTTCGGCGACGATGGCTTCACGGGCTTCGCGGTCCTCGGCACCCACCTTGACCTTGATCAGCTCGTGGCGTTCCAGCACTTCGTCCAGCTCCGCCAGGAAGGCGGGAGTAACCCCCTTGCCGCCGATCTGCAGTAGTGCTTTCAGATCGTGCGCCACGCCGCGCAGGAATCGGTTTTGGGCCGGGGTCAGGACAATGGACATGCAGGAATACGGGTTATCAAGGGGGTTCAGGGTATCATGACCACCCCTGTAAGCCCCATTCTCGATGCCTTCCCATAGCAAGAGCAGCCAGCGCTGGCTGAAAGAACACTTTTCCGATCCCTTTGTGAAAAAGGCACAAAAGGAGGGGATGCGCTCGCGTGCGGCCTACAAGCTGGAAGAGCTGCTGGAGCGCGACCGCCTGCTCAAGCCGAACATGGTGGTGGTCGACCTCGGTGCCGCCCCGGGTGGTTGGTCTCAACAGGTGCGGAGACAGATGGGCGACACCGGCCGGGTCCTGGCCCTGGACATCCTGGAGATGCCGCCGCTGGCCGGGGTTGAGTTCCTTCACGGTGACTTCAGGGAAGAAACCGTCCTATCCCAGTTTGAAGCCATGCTGGGGAATCAGCCGGTAGACCTTGTGCTGTCGGATATGGCCCCCAATAAGAGTGGCATGGATGCGGTCGACCAGCCGCGGATGATGCACCTGGCCGAGTTGGCGATGGATTTTGCCGACAACCACCTCAAGCCGGGTGGGGCGTTCCTGATCAAGCTGTTCCAGGGCGTTGGCTTTGATGACTACGTGCGCGAGATGCGCCGGCGTTATGACAAGGTGTCCATCCGCAAGCCGGAGGCCTCGCGCAAGCGTTCGCCCGAGGTGTATGCCCTGGGCCAAGGCAAGCGCAAGCAGATCAAGTAAGCTCAACCATACGACCGCGTTAAGAAATTAGAGGGACATCGGAGCCGATGAGGATGAACGACCTGACCAAGAACCTCCTGCTTTGGGTGGTTGTCGCCGTCGTGCTGATGGTGGTGTTCCAGAGCTTCGCCCCGCGCGGCGGAGCCGTTGCTGCAGGCAATGCGCGCAATTACACGCAGTTCCTGCAGGAAGTGGACTCGGGCCGGATCAAGTCGGTCGAGTACACCGACAAGACCACGCTCACCACCAACCACCTGCGTTTCAAGCGCTCCGACGGCTCGGAGGGCCAGCTGTTCGCACCGGCCGACCCGAAGCTGCTGGACCAGCTGTATTCCAAGAACGTTGAAGTGGCACGCCAGGAGCCGGCCACCGGCCCGGGCTTCTGGGGCCTGGTGCTGCAGTTCCTGCCGGTGCTGCTGTTGATCGGCTTCTGGATCTTCATGATGCGCCAGATGCAGGGCGGTGGCGGTGGTGCCAAGGGCGCGATGTCCTTCGGCAAGTCGCGCGCCAAGCTGCAGGGCGAGGACCAGATCAAGGTCACCTTCGCCGACGTCGCCGGTTGCGACGAGGCCAAGGAGGAAGTCGGCGAGCTGGTCGAGTTCCTGCGTGACCCGACCAAGTTCACCAAGCTGGGCGGCAAGATCCCGCGCGGCGTGCTGATGGTGGGCCCGCCGGGTACCGGCAAGACGCTGCTGGCCAAGGCCATCGCCGGCGAGGCCAAGGTGCCGTTCTTCGCGATCTCCGGTTCGGACTTCGTCGAGATGTTCGTCGGCGTCGGCGCCAGCCGCGTGCGTGACATGTTCGAGCAGGCCAAGAAGCATGCGCCGTGCATCATCTTCATCGACGAAATCGATGCCGTCGGCCGCCATCGCGGCTCCGGCATGGGCGGTGGCCACGATGAGCGCGAGCAGACCCTGAACCAGATGCTGGTCGAAATGGATGGCTTCGAGGGCGGTGAGGGCGTGATCGTGATCGCCGCCACCAACCGTCCGGACGTGCTGGACAAGGCGCTGCTGCGTCCGGGCCGCTTCGACCGCCAGGTTATGGTTGGCCTGCCCGACATCAAGGGCCGCGAGCAGATCCTGCGCGTGCACCTGCGCAAGGTGCCCGCCGCCGATGACGTGCGTCCGGAAGTGCTGGCACGGGGTACCCCGGGCTTCTCCGGTGCGGACCTGGCCAACCTGATCAATGAAGGCGCCCTGTTTGCGGCTCGTCGCAACAAGCAGGAAGTCGACATGAAGGACTTCGAGGACGCCAAGGACAAGATCTACATGGGTCCGGAGCGTCGCAGCATGGTCATGCGCGAGGATGAGCGTCGCAACACCGCTTATCACGAGTCCGGCCACGCCGTGGTGGCGATGTCGCTGCCCAAGGCCGACCCGGTCCACAAGGTGACGATCATGCCGCGCGGCTGGGCATTGGGCGTGACCTGGCAGCTGCCGGAGCACGACCACATCAGCAAGTACAAGGACCGCATGCTGGAAGAGCTGGCGATCCTGTTTGGTGGCCGCATTGCCGAGGAGATCTTCGTCGGCCAGATGTCCACCGGCGCGTCCAACGACTTCGAGCGTGCGACCAAGCTGGCCCGTGGCATGGTCACCAAGTACGGCATGTCCGATGTGCTGGGCACCATGGTCTACGCCGATGACGAAGGCGGCTATGGCATGCACAACAAGACCATTTCCGAGGCCACCCAGCAGAAGGTGGACGCGGAGATCCGTCGCATCCTCGACGAGCAGTACGCCGTTGCCTACAAGATCCTGGAAGAAAAGCGCGACGTGGTCGAGGCCATGACCGCGGCGCTGCTGGAATGGGAAACCATCGACGCTGAGCAGGTGAAGGCGCTGATGGAAGGCCGTGAGCCGTCGCCGCCGGCCGGTTGGGTGGCCAAGGGTGGCAACAACGACCGCGCCGGTGACGGCAAGGGCGGCGACGACCAGCGCCCGGTGACGCCGATCACCGACCCGGCCGGCCAGCACTGACCGTCCAGCGATGAGCGTGACGAAACGGGCCGGCCTTCCGGCCCGTTTCCGTTTGCGGCCGCCCCGCGCTGGGCGAGAATAGGCGCGACTCCTGTTATCCCGGTACCGACATGAACACCCCCAAGCCGCAGCAACCACCACCGCTCAACATGCCGGAAATGGTCATCGCGACCGTGGCCGGCGTTGCCTTCGGGGTGAAGACCGGCAACTACCTGACCGGCATCTTCGTTGGCGTGGTGCTGGGCGTGGTGTTGAGCCTGGTCGGCAACAGGATCCGTTCGAGGAACAAGCGCTGATGTTCGATATCGCCCCCATGCTCGATTGCGCCGGCCGCAAGCTGCGGTTGGACCGCCCGCAGGTGATGGGCATCGTCAACGTCACCCCGGATTCGTTCTCCGATGGCGGCCAGCATTTCAGCGTGGACGCCGCGGTCGCACACGCGCTGGCGCTGGTGGAGCAGGGGGCGGACCTGCTCGATATCGGCGGGGAATCGACCCGCCCGGGCGCCACGCCGGTATCGGTGCAGGAGGAGATCGATCGCGTCGCGCCGGTGATCGCCGCGCTGCACGAACGTACCGGGGTGCCGCTGAGCGTGGATACCTTCAAGCCGGAGGTGATGCGGGCGGCGCTGGCGGTCGGTGCCGGGATGGTCAATGACGTGCAGGCGCTGCAACAGCCCGGGGCGATGGATGCAGTGGCCGGCGCCGGCGCAGCGGTGGTGCTGATGCATGCGGTGGGTGGGCCGTACGCGGCAGGGCAGGCGCAGGCCTATGACGACATCGCCGGTGACGTCCAGCGCTTCCTTGCCGAACGCGTGTTCGCCGCGGAGATGGCGGGGGTTGCCCGTAACCGGCTGGTGGTCGATCCGGGCTATGGCTTCAACAAGGACACCGCGCAGAATTTCGCGCTGCTGGCGGCCCAGGAACGCCTGCTGACGCTCGGCGTGCCGGTGCTGGCGGGTTTCTCGCGCAAGCGCTGCATCGGCGATGTGACCGGGCGTGCGCTGGCGGCCGAGCGGGTTGCCGGTTCGCTGGCGGCGCACCTGCTGGCGGTCCAGCGCGGCGCAAAGATCGTGCGCGTGCATGATGTCGCCGCGACCGTGGATGCATTGAAAGTACTGGCTGCAGTCGATGCGGTACCGGCGCCGCGAGCCGACACGCCGGCGATGCCGCGTTGGCCGGACGAGGATTGATGACCGTCGACCAGCGGCCCTTGGCCATCGCCCTGATGGGCCCGACCGCCTCTGGCAAGACCGCGGCGGCGATCGCCTTGGCCAAGGCACATGGCGGCGAGATCGTCAGCGTCGACTCGGCGCTGGTCTACCGTGGCCTGGAGATTGGCGCAGCCAAGCCGGATGCTGCAGAGCAGGCGGGCATTCCCCATCACCTGCTGGACCTGCGCGACCCGTGGCAGACGTACTCGGCGGCGGAGTTCGCCGCCGATGCCGCGGCCGCGGTGCGTGACATCGTCGCGCGCGGCAAGTTGCCGATCCTCGCCGGTGGAACGGGGTTGTACTTCCGGGCGTTGCTGCAGGGGTTGTCGCCGATGCCCGAGGCGGATCCGGCCATGCGCGCGCAGATCGTCGCCGAGGCCGGGGAAGCGGGGTGGGCAGCCTTGCACGCGCAACTGGCGGGGATCGACCCGGTGGCCGCGCGACGCATCCATGCCACCGACCCGCAGCGCATCCAGCGGGCACTGGAGGTCTATCGCCTGACCGGCAAGCCGATCAGCTACTGGCAGGCCCAGCCCGGCATCGCCCGCTTGCCGGTGCGGGTGCTCAAGCTGGTGCTGTCACCGGCGGACCGCTCGGTGCTGCACCAACGCATCGAGCAGCGCTTCGATCTGATGCTCCAGCACGGTTTCCTTGATGAGGTGCGTGGGCTGCGGGCCCTGCCACAGATGGCGCAGGTGCCCTCGCCGCTGGACCTGCCGGCCATCCGCGCGGTCGGCTATCGCCAGGCCTGGCAGTTCCTGGACGGGCAGGGCAGCGTGGCCGAGTTCCGTGACAAGGGGGTCTTCGCCACCCGCCAACTGGCCAAGCGTCAGTTGACCTGGTTGCGTGGCGAACTGGATGCCCGCTGGTTTGACCCGCAGCACGAAATGGACCGCCTGCGGAACGCGGTTTCGCTGTTTTTGGGAAACTGAGAGGCCCCCGGCCGGTGTTACCATCGGGGTTCCGGATCGGCAGGGGAGTGCCGGCCATCCGGCCCATAAGAACAATAACGAGGAGTAGACGATGTCCAAGGGGCAGTCTTTGCAGGATCCGTTTCTGAACGCATTGCGCCGCGAGCGCGTGCCGGTTTCGGTGTACCTGGTCAATGGCATCAAGTTGCAGGGCACGATCGAATCGTTCGATCAGTTCGTGGTGCTGCTGCGCAATACCGTCAGTCAGATGGTCTACAAGCACGCCATCTCCACCGTGGTGCCGGCGCGCAACGTCAAGGTTGGCCCGGGCGGTGGTTACGTGCAGTCCGCCGACAGCAGTTCCCAGGCAGGCGATGACGACAACGAATAAGCAGGTGGCGGCGCATGTTTGACCGCTCGAAACGGGGCGAACATGCGTTGCTGATCCAGCCGCATGCAGGGCGGCTGGAAGAGGATGTGCTGGAGGAGTTCACCGATCTGGCCCGCTCGGCCGGTGCCAGCATCGCGGCGACCATCACCGCGCGCATGGATCGGCCCAACCCCTCCACGCTGATCGGCAGTGGCAAACTGGACGAGGTGAAGGCTGCGGCCGACGCCACCGGCGCCGACCTGGTGCTGGTGAACCATCAGCTCACCCCCGTGCAGGAGCGCAATCTGGAGCGCTTCCTGGAACGGCGCGTGATTGATCGTACCGGCCTGATCCTGGACATCTTCGCCCAGCGTGCGCACAGCCATGAAGGCAAGCTGCAGGTCGAGCTGGCGCAGTTGCGTCATCTGGCCACCCGGCTGGTCCGCGGCTGGACCCACCTGGAGCGCCAGCGTGGCGGTTCCATCGGTCTGCGTGGCCCGGGCGAAACCCAGCTGGAAACCGACCGCCGCCTGCTGCAGAAGCGGGTGGAGCAACTGCAGAAGCGCCTGGAAAAGGTCGAAGTGCAGCGCACCCAGATGCGTCGCGCGCGCGTGCGCAGCGAAATGCCGCGCGTGGCGCTGGTGGGCTACACCAACGCCGGCAAGTCCACGCTGTTCAATGCACTGACCGGTGCGGGCGCGTATGCGGCGGACCAGTTGTTCGCCACGCTCGACCCGACCGTGCGGCGCATCGCGCTGCCCGGCGGCAAGGCGATGCTGGCCGACACCGTGGGTTTCGTCCGCGACCTGCCGCACGAACTGGTCGCGGCCTTCCGTTCGACCCTGTCCGAGGCGCGCGAGGCGGACTTCCTGCTGCACCTGGTCGATGCGGCCGATCCGCTGCGCGAGGAGCGCATCGCGCAGGTCGACGAGGTGCTCCAGGCGGTGGGTGCCGGCGAGCTGCCGCAGCTGCTGGTGTTCAACAAGATCGACCGGATCGAAGGTGCCGAGGTGCGTCATGACGCGCAGGACGGCGTGCCGGATGAGTCTCGCCGCGAGCGCGTCTGGATTTCGGCGCGCGACGGACGCGGGCTGGAATTGCTGCAATCCGTGCTGGGCCGCCGGCTCGGCCTGCAGCACGTGACCGGCACGATCCGGCTGCCGCCCAGTGCAGGCCGCCTGCGTTCGCGCCTGCATCAGCTGGAGGTGATCCGCAGCGAGCAGGCCGACGAGGAGGGCTGGTTGATCGAAGTAGACCTGCCCATTGCGGAGGCGGAGAAACTGGCGGCCGGCGCCGACGGTGCGGTGATCCGCGCATTGTTGCCGGAGCCGGAACCGGAGTGGTGACATCGAAGGGCTGCCAAGCGGCCCTTCTGCCATCCAGGGCGCGGCAAAGGGACGCATCCGGCGGTGATTTGCGTTACAACGCTGTCATCCCCCACGGACGTTCCCATGAGCATTCCCACCGACTTCGACCTGGACCAGTTGGCCACCCAGCTGGGTGAGCGCCTGCGCGCGGCGCGTGATCACGTGGTCACCGCCGAGAGCTGCACCGGCGGCTGGATCGCCAAGGCCATGACCGGCGTTGCGGGCTCGTCGGACTGGTTCGACAGCGGCATGGTCGTCTACAGCTACGAGGCCAAGCAGGCACTGTTGGGCGTCAGTCCGCAGACGCTGGAAAGCCATGGCGCGGTCAGTCGCGAAACCGTGATCGAGATGGTTTCCGGCGCACTGGTGCGCTCGGGTGCAAGCGTGGCCGTGGCGGTGACCGGCATCGCGGGGCCGGGTGGCGGCAGCGAGGACAAGCCGGTTGGCACCGTGTGGATCGGCTGGAAGCGTCGCGGGGGCTACACCCGCGCCGAGTTGTTCCATTTCGAGGGTGACCGCGAAGCCGTGCGACGGCAGACCGTGGGCGCCGCGCTGCGCGGCCTGGAAACCCTGTGAGGGCATTCAGGCCGGGATGAAGTCGTGGCCGGCCGGAACGTCGTGGCGGTTCAGCCAACTGAACTCCTGCCCTGTTGACGGCGGGTTTTGTTAGTAGCAATACTACTAACCATGAACCTGACCGATACCCAGCAGGCCATCCTCGACCTGATCGCCGAGCGCATCGAAGCCGAGGGCGTGCCCCCATCGCAGACCGAGATCGCACGTGCCTTTGGCTTCAAGGGCGTGCGCTCGGCCCAATATCACCTGGATGCCTTGGAAGCGGCCGGCGCCATCGAGCGCGTGCCGGGTCGGGCGCGTGGTATCCGCGTGGTACGCCCCTCGGCCGGGACAGACGCCGCCGTGCCGGCCCTGCCTGCCGCCAACGACCAGATCCTGCGCTTGCCGGTGCTGGGGCGCGTGGCCGCGGGCCTGCCGATCGGCGCGGACATCGGCTCGGATGACTTCGTGGTGCTGGACAAGGTGTTCTTCTCGCCGGCGCCGGACTACCTGCTCAAGGTGCAGGGCGATTCGATGATCGACGAGGGCATCTTCGATGGCGACCTGATCGGCGTGCACCGCACCCGTGACGCGCGCTCGGGCCAGATCGTGGTGGCGCGGATCGATGAGGAGATCACGGTCAAGCTGCTCAAGATCGCCAAGGACCGCATCCGCCTGCTGCCCCGCAATCCCGACTACGCGCCGATCGAAGTGCTGCCCGACCAGGACTTTTCGATTGAAGGCCTGTATTGCGGCCTGCTCCGGCCGAACCGCTGATGGGGACGGATTGCACAGCCATAACCACCTGTTTTTCTTACGTTAGAGGGCTGGTTGTGCTGCTGCCGGTATCCTTGCCGGCCCAATAATTTTGTCGTCTCGCCGCCAGTCTCAGCCTTTGCGATACGACACCCCTACAGTGGACCCCATGACGAAATCTACGAAATCAACGACGAGGACGAACCCGATGGACGAGAACAAGAAGCGCGCGCTCGCCGCTGCACTGGGCCAGATCGAAAAGCAGTTCGGCAAGGGTTCGGTGATGCGCATGGGTGACCGTGTGGTCGAGCCCGTCGAGGCCATCCCGACCGGCTCGCTGATGCTGGATATCGCGCTGGGCATTGGTGGCCTGCCGAAGGGCCGCGTCGTTGAGATCTACGGCCCGGAGTCCTCCGGCAAGACCACCCTGACCCTGCAGGCCATCGCCGAGTGCCAGAAGCTGGGCGGCACCGCCGCCTTCATCGACGCCGAGCACGCGCTGGACCCCATCTACGCCGCCAAGCTGGGCGTGAACGTGGATGACCTGCTGCTGTCCCAGCCCGATACCGGTGAACAGGCACTTGAAATCGCCGACATGCTGGTGCGTTCGGGCTCGGTGGACATCCTGGTGATCGACTCGGTGGCTGCACTGACCCCGAAGGCGGAAATCGAAGGCGAGATGGGCGACCAGCTGCCGGGCCTGCAGGCCCGCCTGATGAGCCAGGCGCTGCGCAAGCTGACAGGCAATATCAAGCGTTCCAACACGCTGGTGATCTTCATCAACCAGCTGCGCATGAAGATCGGCGTGATGATGCCGGGCCAGAGCCCGGAAACCACCACCGGCGGCAATGCGCTGAAGTTCTACGCCTCGGTGCGCCTGGATATCCGTCGCATCGGCGCGATCAAGAAGGGTGACGAGATCATCGGCAACCAGACCAAGATCAAGGTGGTCAAGAACAAGCTGGCCCCGCCGTTCAAGCAGGTCATCACCGAGATCCTCTATGGCGAGGGCATTTCGCGCGAAGGCGAGCTGATCGACATGGGCGTGGACGCCAAGCTCGTCGAGAAGGCGGGTGCCTGGTACAGCTACGGCGACGAGCGGATCGGCCAGGGCAAGGACAACGCCCGTGGTTACCTGCGCGACAACCCGCAGGTCGCCGCGCGCCTGGAAGCCGAGCTGCGCGAGAAGTTCCAGCCGTCCGAAGCGGCGCGTGAAGAAGGCGACGACGAGCAGGACGAGGAATGAGTTTCCCGTGGGGGCGGGCGGCGCATCGTCAGTGACGTCGTCCCGCTCCCGCGGCATTTTATCCAGGAGCCGTTGTGCCAGGGATGGCGTCATCCTGGAGGGTGATGGACGCAATGAGCGAATTTGAGGAGCCAGCGGCCGGCAAGGGCAAGCGCCGCCGTGAGCAGACCCCCTTGCAGCGGGCGCTGGGCCTGCTGGTGCGCCGCGAGCATTCGCGCAAGGAGCTTGGCCGCAAGCTGAAGGCCCGGGGCATCGAGGCCGAAGCGGTGGACGCCGCCGTGAACCGGCTGGCCGAGGAGGGCTGGCAGGACGATACCCGCTTCGCCGAAGCGCTGGTCCGCAACCGGGCCAATACCGGCTATGGGCCGTTGCATATCCGGGCCGAACTGGGCACCCATGGGTTGAGCGGGGAGCAGATCGAGGCCGCGATGGCCACGTTCGAGGGCGATTGGGCGGAGAACGCCCGTGAGCTGGTATGCCGCCGTTTTGGCGAGGACGGCCCGCAGGAACTGCCGCAACGGCGCAAGGCCGCGGACCTGTTGGCCCGGCGCGGGTTTGACGGCAGCTGTATCCGCAGCGCCACCCGATACGATCCAGAGGACTGAGAGGGCTGGGCCTGATACCCTTTCAGGGTTTCGGTTGTCCCGAATTCCCGTGCCCGCCAGGGTGGTCGGGACCCGTCTGCCAGCTTATTGCCAGTCCCCATGAATACACCTGTCAAATTCACTACCTCCCAGATCCGCAGCGATTTCCTCGAATTCTTCAAGAGCAAGGGCCACACCATCGTGCCGTCGGCGCCGCTGGTGCCGGGCAATGACCCGACCCTGCTGTTCACCAACTCCGGCATGGTGCAGTTCAAGGACGTGTTCCTGGGGGCGGAGAAGCGCAGCTACGTGCGCGCGGCCGACGTCCAGCGCTGCCTGCGTGCCGGTGGCAAGCACAACGACCTCGACTCGGTGGGCTACACCGCCCGTCACCACACGTTCTTCGAGATGCTGGGCAACTGGTCCTTCGGTGACTACTTCAAGAAGGAAGCCATCGCCTGGGCGTGGGAACTGCTGACCCAGGTCTGGAAGCTGCCGGCCGAGCGCCTGCTGGTCACCGTCTATCACACCGACGACGAAGCCCATGCGCTGTGGCGTGACATGGTGGGCATCCCGGAAGAGCGCATCGTGCGCATCGGCGACAACAAGGGTGCACCGTACGCGTCGGACAACTTCTGGCAGATGGCCGACACCGGCCCGTGTGGCCCCTGCACCGAGATCTTCTACGACCACGGTGCGCATATCGCCGGTGGTCCCCCGGGCTCGCCGGACGAGGATGGCGACCGCTTCATCGAGATCTGGAACCTGGTGTTCATGCAGTTCGACCGCCAGCCTGACGGCTCGCTGCAGCCATTGCCGGCGCCGTGCGTGGATACCGGCATGGGCCTGGAGCGCCTGGCGGCGATCCTGCAGCATGTGCATACCAATTATGAAATCGACCTGTTCCAGGCGTTGATCCGCAAGGCCGCCGAGCTGACCGGCACGGCCGACTTGGAGAACAAGTCGTTGCGCGTGATCGCCGATCACATCCGCGCCTGTTCGTTCCTGATCGTTGATGGCGTGCTGCCGTCGAACGAAGGCCGTGGTTACGTCCTGCGTCGCATCATCCGTCGCGCATTGCGCCATGGGTGGATGCTGGGCGTGCGCCAGCCGTTCTTCAGCAAACTGGTGCCGACCCTGGTCGAGCAGATGGGCGAGGCCTATCCGGAGCTGCCGGCGCAGGTCGATACGGTCGTGCGTGCCCTGCAGGCCGAGGAGGAGCGCTTTGCCGAAACCCTCGACGCCGGCATGAAGATCTTCGATGACGTCGCCGCCAAGGTGAGCGATGGCGTGATCCCGGGCGTGGATGCGTTCCGCCTGTACGACACGTATGGCTTCCCGCTTGATCTCACCCAGGACATCGCGCGCGAGCGTGACCTGACCGTGGACACCGACGGCTTCGACGCCGCAATGGAAGACCAGCGCCGCAAGGGCCGCGAAGCCGGCAAGTTCGGCGGTGGTGTGACGCTGTCCGCCGAACTGGTCGCTACGCTGAAGCCGACCGTGTTCCTGGGCTACGACCGCCTGCAGGCCGATGGCCTGACCGTGGTCGCGCTGCTCAAGGATGGTCGTCCGGTGGAGAGCGTCCAGGCCGGTGATGAGGTCATCGTGCTGACTGACCAGACCCCGTTCTACGCCGAGTCCGGTGGCCAGGTCGGTGATACCGGTACGCTGGTGGGCAACGGCTTGCAGATCGCCGTCGGCGACACGCAGAAGTTCGCGGGCCAGTTCCACGGCCATGTCGGTACGTTGAAGCAGGGTGCCCTGAAGATCGGTGACGTGCTGGCCGGGCAGGTGGATGCCCAGCGTCGTGGCGCCACCATCCTCAATCACTCCGCTACCCACCTGTTGCACGCGGCCCTGCGCGAAGTGCTGGGCACCCATGTGCAGCAGAAGGGTTCGTTGGTGGCACCGGATCGCCTGCGCTTCGACTTCTCGCACTTCCAGCCGATCACGGCCGAAGAGCTGGCTGTCATCGAGCGCAAGGTCAACGAGCAGGTGCGTGCCAACAATGCGGCCGAAGTGCACAACATGGGCATGCAGGAAGCGTTGGATTTCGGTGCGATGGCGCTGTTCGGCGAGAAGTACGGCGAGCACGTGCGTGTCCTGAAGATGGGCGAGTACTCGACCGAACTGTGCGGCGGCACGCACGTGTCGCGCACCGGTGACATCGGCCTGTTCAAGATCACCTCCGAAGGCGGTGTGTCCTCGGGCGTGCGCCGCATCGAGGCGGTGACCGGGCAGGGCGCGCTGGACTATGTGGCCGACGAGGAGCAGCGCCTGCATGATGCGGCCCAGTTGCTGGGCGGCAGTGCAGGGGACGTGGTGGACAAGATCCGCCAGCTGGGCGAGCGCCAGAAGAAGCTGGAGCGCGAGCTGGAAGCACTCAAGGCCAAGGTGGCCTCCGGTGCGACCGAGGACCTGGGCGCCTCGGCCATTGAGGTTGGCGGCGTGAAGGTGCTTGCCGCCCGCCTGGAAGGCTTTGACGCCAAGGCCCTGCGCGACACCATGGACCGTCTCAAGCAGCAACTGGGCGACGCGGTGATCCTGCTGGCGGGCGTGCAGGACGGCAAGGCGGCGCTGGTCGCCGGTGTGAATGGCGCCGCACTGGGCAAGGTCAAGGCCGGGGAACTGCTCTCCCATGTCGCCGGTCAGATCGGAGGCAAGGGCGGCGGCCGTCCAGACATGGCCCAGGGTGGCGGTGAGGATGGTCCGAAGCTCGTGTCGGCCCTTGACGGTGTGCTGGCGTGGATAAAGCCGCATTTGACCTGAACATGAACAGAAATCCGCCTTGAAGGTCTTTGCGCCCTGCCGTTAACATTGGGAGTCTTTTCCCTTTGTCGTGGGGCGCATCGCTTCAAAGCGCGCCAATGCCGGCGGGAAGCCCCCCCGGTTCCATGGAGATTCGCAAAAATGTTGATCCTGACTCGCCGTGTAGGCGAAACCCTGATGATTGGCGACTCGGTCAGCGTGACCGTGCTCGGTGTCAAGGGCAACCAGGTACGTATCGGTATCACCGCGCCGAAGGATGTGGCAGTGCATCGCGAGGAGATTTTCCAGCGCATCCAGCGTGGCGATGATGCGGGTGCATCGGGAAGTGAAGAAACTTCCGAATAAGGGTTTACCTTTCACCTCGTTTAACGTTATTCTTCGCGCCCCGCTACGGAATACGCAGCGGGCAAGAAAAACGGAGTGATGCCCGAGAGGCCGAAGGGGCTCCCCTGCTAAGGGAGTATAGGGTCAAAAGCTCTATCGAGGGTTCGAATCCCTCTCACTCCGCCAGTCAAAAAAAGCCCCTTTTCAGGGGCTTTTTTATTGCCCGTGATACTGCCTCGGCGTGCGACGCATGCGCGTATGTTCGAAGCCTGCCGGCTTCGTTGTCATCAGTGCCGCGAGTGGGTTGAGGTGATGTCGTGGTGAATTGCATGCGTTGCTTCGGGCATGTCCTTGAGGGCGTTCTCAGGCGGGAGCCTGCATGCGTGGTGCGCACGGTGAAGCATGAAGCGGCAGGGGGCCGTGGTGGCGAGTGGTGCGTGGTCCTGTTGCCTTGCTTGGTGCGCGCCAGTGTGTGCACGCCTGCCGGGGTGATGCAGGCGGCCTGGGGTGGCGGCGGAGCTGTATGTTGCGCGTGGCGCTGTGATCGCGCGCGTCTGAGGGTTGCTTCGTGCCGGGTGCGTGCGCGGCTACCTTGTGGCGGCGTGAGCGCGTGCGAGGGAGGGGGGGGTAGGTGGGGCTGCCTAGATGACGGGCATAAAAAAAGCAGGCTGCGCCTGCTGTTTTTTATTGAAATGGTGCGCCCGGAGAGATTCGAACTCCCGACCGCCTGGTTCGTAGCCAGGTACTCTATCCAACTGAGCTACGGGCGCATATTTCATTAGGTTTTGAAGCATGCAGAATTGAATTCTGCTTTCTGACGTGGTGCGCCCGGAGAGATTCGAACTCCCGACCGCCTGGTTCGTAGCCAGGTACTCTATCCAACTGAGCTACGGGCGCGTCGTCAGGAGCGAGATTATGCGGATATGCTGCGGCTGCGTCAACGCTTTTGTGAAATTTTCTTAATCATCGTGATGAAGCAATGCCGAGGCGACGGCCTGCGGAGATTTCATCCAGTGGAAGTGATCTGCACGGGCGTTGAGCTGGGTCGAAGACAGTAATTGCAGCGTGCTCGGAGCAGTCGGCATCTTCGCCAACAGGGCGCGCATGGAGCTGGCCGGTGCCAGCCAGTCCGCATCGAACACAACGGCCGCGACCGGCGCCTGGATGCGGCGCAGCCCCGCCTCCAGGTCCGCATCCAGTCCTGCGGCGGCGTAGTGGTTGCTGAGGCCGACGCGGGCCCAATCGCGGATCAGGCCGCGGGCCTCGGTACCGCCGAAACCCACGCGACGTCCGGGCAGGGTGCCATTGCGATCGGCGAGCCAGGGCAGGAAGCGATAGGCCAAGGGCAGCAGGTAGCCACGGGGCGGGGGAAAGCTGCGCCACCATGGCGTGCCGCTGGCGACCAGGTAGAGCGCATCCAGTTCGTCGGTCCGTTGGCCGGCGTAACAGCTGCCGAGCTGTCCGCCGAGGCTATGCCCGCCCAGGCGCATCGGCAGGCCCGGCAGTGCAGCGTGCAGCGCGGCTTCGGCGGCGGGCAGGTCGTGCTGCAGCAGCTCGCGGTAACCCCAGTCCTGGTGGCGGCCCGGGCGCAGGCTGCTGCTGCCATTGCCACGCCACTCATGCAGGAACACGGCGATGTTGCGTGCCGCCAATGCTTCGGCGAAGGGAAGGTAGTGCCGGGCGGCGACACCCAGAGCGGGCAGCCACAGCAGGCTGGCAATGGGGCGGTCAGGCAACTGCGCCAGTAGTTCGAAACGGTGCCCATCGGGCGTGGTGACGTCCAAGCGGGCCTCGCCGATCATGCGGAGGGTGCCGCGCCAAAGTGATCCAGCACCATGACCTCGCTGCGGCCGGGCAGGTAGCCGCCGCGCAGGCCGCGTGCGACGTAGTCGATCGCCGCTTCGCAGGCGTTGGCCGCGCTCAGGCCGCGGCACAACTGGGCGGCGATGGCCGAGGCAAGCGTGCAGCCGGTGCCATGGGCGTCCACCGGCAGTCGTGCGTGGCTGAACTCCTCGCTGCTGACACCGTCGAAATAGCGGTCGATGACGCGGCTGCCTTCGTGCAGGTGGCCGCCCTTGAGCAGGACGGCGCCGGCCCCGAGCTGGATCAATGCGGCGGCGGCGTCCTCGGCGTCACCGGCATGGGTGATGCGTCGGCCGAGCAGCAACTCGGCCTCGGGGGTGTTGGGGGTGAGCAGCGTAGCCAGCGGTACCAGGCGCTCGCGCATGGCCTGCAGGGCGCTGTCTTCGAGCAGCTTGGCGCCGCTGGTGGCGACCATCACCGGGTCCAGCACCACGTGGGCGGGACGGCGTTGTTCGAGTACATCGGCGACGAGATGGATCACCTCGGCATTGGCCAG
The DNA here is from genome assembly GCF_034961085.1 of Stenotrophomonas capsici. NCBI lineage: Bacteria > Pseudomonadati > Pseudomonadota > Gammaproteobacteria > Lysobacterales > Lysobacteraceae > Stenotrophomonas > Stenotrophomonas capsici. The sequence continues at coordinate 665,458 of NZ_JAYFUH010000249.1, forward strand.
CATGCCCAGCTTGACGGCATGGATGTCGAAGTCGTCGAAGCAGGCGTCGATCTGGGCGCGCAGGAAGCCCAGCGGCGGGACATGCACGGCGGTGACGCCGCGGGTGTTCTGCGCGGTCAGCGCGGCGATGGCCGACAGCCCGTGCACGCGATGGGCGGCAAAGGCCTTGAGGTCGGCCTGGATGCCGGCGCCGCCGCCACTGTCGGAGCCGGCGATGGTCAGGGCGGAAACGGGCGTGGAAGGCGTCATGCGCCGATTGTGCAGTGTTTGCGCGCTGCCTGCCTCAGTGATGCCGGAACAGCGTCCATTGGCGGTACAGCACGTAGCCCAGGCCGGTCAGGCCGGTCAGCAGGGCCGGGACCAGCAGCGCGTCGTACTGCCAGCGCACGAACAGCCAGGCGCCGATCACGCCGCCGGCGAGGAAGCCGCTGATGATCAGGCCGCTGAGGGTCAGTCTTCGCAATTGCAGTGGCAGGCCGCGCAGCAGATGCCCGAGGCCGATGCCCAGGTCGGTGAACATGCCACTGAGGTGGGTGGTGCGCACCACCGCGCCACTGAAGGTGGTGGCCAGCGCGTTCTGCAGGCCACAGGCCATGGCCGCGGACATCGCGCCCCACACCTGGTGTTGCTTGAACAGGGGAATGGCCAGCAACAGCAGCATCGATTCCAGCGCAAGGGCCACGCCGTAGCGGCGCCCCAGTTGCAGGGTGCTGTCCTGGATGAGCAGCCCGCTGAGCATGGCGCCCAGCGAGAAGGCGATCAGCAGGCCCCAGAGGTGGCCGACGCTGCGCCAGTCTCCCTGGGCCAGTGCCATGCCCAGCTGGCTGGTGCTGCCGGTCAGGTGGCTGACGGCCTGGTGCTCGAAGCCGAGAAAGCCGACCACGTTGACCATGCCGGCAACGCACGACAGTGCGACGGCACCAATCCAGACCCAGGTGGGCAGGCGTATTCCCACGTCCCTCGCACTCAGGGCGTCGCGGGCGGGCCGTTGAACTGCACGTCGGAGAAGCTGCCGGCCTGCGGGTCGTAGACCGCGCCCCAGAACTGGCGACCGCCATCGCAGACGCGGATGGCTTCACGCGCGGGGTTGATCTCGCTGTGGTCCGGCAGCGGGAAGGCGTTGACGTAGATCAGGCGCCTGCCTTCGGATTCGAAGCCGACGTACTGGCGGTTGGACTGCGCAGCATCCGGCACCGAGGCGGACAGCTGCGGCAGGTGGCTTTCCAGTGCATCGACATCGCTGCGGCTGGGAGCCCAATAGCCGGTTACCGCGCCGGCATGGCGGGCCGGGCTGTCGCGCGAGCAGGTGTCCAGCACCTGCGCGGCGACAACCGGACGCGTGACCACCCAGGATTGCCCGGCCTTGATCGCGGTCGGCACGAGGGCGCCGGGCTTGACGTTGGACGGGGTGCAGGCGGCCAGCGCGAGGATCGCGCCGGCCGACAGCAGGGCATGCAGGTGTTTCACAGGACCTCCGAGGCGTAATCGGCCAGGCGCGAACGCTCGCCCCGGCGCAACGTGATGTGCGCACTGTGCGGCCAATTCTTGAAACGGTCCACCGCGTAGGTGAGGCCGGAGGTGGTTTCGGTCAGGTACGGCGTGTCGATCTGCTCCACGTTGCCCAGGCAGACGATCTTGGTGCCCGGGCCGGCGCGGGTGATCAGCGTCTTCATCTGCTTGGGGGTGAGGTTCTGCGCCTCGTCCAGGATCAGGTAGCGCGACAGGAAGGTGCGCCCGCGCATGAAGTTCAGCGAGCGGATCTTGATGCGGCTGGCGAGCAGGTCGTTGGTGGCCGCGCGGCCCCAGGCGCCGCCCTCCTGGTTGTGGGTGAGTACTTCCAGGTTGTCGGTCAGCGCGCCCATCCACGGCGTCATCTTCTCTTCCTCGGTGCCGGGCAGGAAGCCGATGTCCTCGCCGACGCTGACCGTGGCGCGGGTCATGATGATCTCGCGGTAGCGCTGGGTATCCATGGTCTGGGCCAGGCCGGCGGCCAGCGCCAGCAGGGTCTTGCCGGTGCCGGCGGTGCCGAGCAGGGTGACGAAGTCGATCTCCGGGTCCATCAGTGCGTTGAGCGCGAAGTTCTGCTCGCGGTTGCGCGCGGTGATGCCCCAGACCGAATGCGAGCCATGGCGGAAATCATCCACCAGGCTGAGCACGACGCGGCCATCGCCCTCGACCTTGGCGACCTTCAGTTCCACCTCGTCGTCACCGGGCAGGTAGACGTACTGGTTGGGATGCCAGTCCTCGTCGTCGGTGGCGCGGATCTCGTAGCTGGTGCGGCCCTTGTCGCTCCAGCTGCGCAGGTCGTCGGTGTGCTTCTTCCAGAAGTCTTCCGGCAGCGCGTTGGCGCCGGTGTAGAGCAGGCTGAAGTCGTCCAGTGCGCGGTCGTTCTCGTAGTCCTCCGAGTCGATGCCGGCGATGGCCGCCTTGATGCGCAGGTTGATGTCCTTGGAAATGAACACCACCGGTGTTTCCGGGTGCTGCTCCTTCAGCGCCAGGATCGCGCCGAGGATGGCGTTGTCCGGGATGACCTTGCCAAAGCTCTTGCCAGCGTCGAAATGGCTGGTCTGGAAGTACAGGCGGCCGGCACTCTGCGCGCCGCGCAGCTGCAGGCCCTGCGGACGTTGCAGCGGCACGCCCTCGTTGACGCTGTTGATGCCGGCCGCCTCGATCAGCTCGTTGAGGAAGCGGCTCACCTGGCGGGCGTTGCGACTCGCTTCGGTGGTGCCCTTCTTGCCGTTGTCCAGCTCCTCGATCACCTGCATGGGCAGGTAGACATCGTGTTCCTCGAATTTGAACAGCGCGGTCGGATCGTGCATCAGCACGTTGGTATCCAGTACGTAGATGCGCTTGCCTCGGGTCATCGTCGATTCCTGGTGGCGGGACAGGGTCACGCCCCCCCGCCGCGGGGCCGGGCGGTGGCGTGGGTTGGTACGGGAGGTGGGTCACTTGGCTTGGGCGGCCTTCAGGGCGTCCAGCACGGCGTCGGCATGGCCGGCAACCTTGACCTTGCGCCATTCCTGCACGAGCGTGCCGTCGGGCGAGATCAGGAAGGTGCTGCGCTCGATGCCGCGCACCTGCTTGCCGTACATGTTCTTGAGCTTGATCACGTCGAAGGCCGTGCACAGGGCCTCGTCGGCGTCGCTGATCAGCGGGAACTTGAATCCCTGCTTGCCGCAGAAGTTGTCGTGCGACTTGACCGAGTCGCGGGAGACGCCGAACACCTGCGCGCCGGCACGCTTGAACCTGGGCAGCAGGGCGTTGAAGTCCAGTCCCTCGGTGGTGCAGCCCGGGGTGCTGTCCTTCGGGTAGAAGTACAGCACCAGCCAGTGGCCGGCCTGTTCGGCGAGGGTGGTGGTGGCGCCGCCGGACAGGGGCAGCGGGAGGTCGAGGGTCGTGCGGTCCAGGGTGTCGCCGATGTTCATTGGATCCTTTCCGGAGCCTGGGGTAATTCGATTGCAATCACATGAAACGCCGCGCGCCTGTGACGGGCGCGCGAATGTCAGAACTTCATCGGGTCCATGATCGCGTCCAGGTTGAGGTGGTCGCAGAATTCGAGGAAGTCGTCACGCAATGCCGCGATGTGCATGTTGGAAGGCACGCCGATGGTGATCTGCGCGGAGAACATCTCCGCACCGGTCTGCATGGCCTGGTAGCGCGTGCTCTGCAGGTTCTCGATGGTGATGCCCTGGCGGTCGAAGAAGTCGGCCAGCTGGAACAGGATGCCCGGCTTGTCGGCGGCGATCACTTCGACGATGTACGGCAGCAGGTTGGACTGCACCTGCTTGGCGGCGGTGCGGTACCACACCAGCTTCAGGCCTTCCTCGCGCTCCAGGCGCGACAGCATGGCTTCCAGCTTGGCCACGGCATCCCATGAGCCGGTGGCCAGGGTGGTGACCGAGACATCACGGCCGACGGTGGAGAGGCGGGCGTCGACCAGATTGCAGCCGCTGTCGGCGATGCGACGGGTGACGGACAGCAGGGGGGACTCCGGATGCGTCGTGTAGGCGTTGATCAGGAGGTGGTTTTCAGTCGGCAGCGGCCGCGGCGTGGTGTCGGTCAAGGTGGTTCCGGAATGCTGGAGAGTCTGAACGGCGCCGCTGGCGGCCCGTTCACTGGCGTCCAGCATACTTGCCCCTGCTTTCGACCGGCAAGTAACATGCTTTTGGTCACGAACCCGCCGTCTTGCGGGCTTCTTTACCCCCACGAAGAGCGACGATTCCTTGTCCATTACTGGTCTCATCACCGCGCTGGCCACCCCGTTCAGGGAAGACGGCGCATTGGATCCTGACGCCTGGCAGCGGCTGCTTGCATTGCAGCGCCAGGCCGGCGTGCAGGGCGTGGTCGTCGCCGGTTCCACCGGCGAGGCCGCCACGTTGTCCGACGAGGAGTACGACAGCCTGCTGCGCAGCGCGGTGTCGGCCTTCGGCGGCAAAATTCCGGTGATGGCCGGCACCGGCCTGTCCGGTACCGCGAAAACCATCGCGCTGACCCGGCGTGCCGCCGCCAATGGCGCGACCCACGCGCTGGTGGTCACCCCGCCGTACGTGCGGCCGACCCAGGAAGGGCTGCGCCAGCACTACCTGGCGGTGGCCGAGCAGGGCGGGCTGCCGGTGGTGCTGTACAACGTGCCGGGCCGCACCGGCTGCGACCTGCTGCCGGAGACGGTGGCCCAGCTGGCCACGCACCCGAACATCGTCGGCATCAAGGAAGCGGTGGGCGACATGGCGCGCCTGAGGGCGCTGCTGGAGCTGCGCAGCGACACGTTCGCCCTGCTCAGCGGCGATGACGGCACCGCCGCGCGCTCGATCCTGGCCGGTGCCGATGGCCTGGTCTCGGTCGGTTCCAATGTCCTGCCGGGCGCTTACCGGACCCTGTGCGACCTGGCCCGTGCCGGCCAGCACGAGGCCGCCGAGTCCTGGGATGCCCGCCTGCAGCCGTACCACGATTTCTGTGGCGTCGAGTCCAACCCGATCCCGGTCAAGGCGCTGCTGCAGCGCATTGGCATCGGTCACGGGCTGCGCCTGCCGCTGCTCCCGCTTTCCGCGCCGCATCACACTGCTGCCGACCATCTGGCCGCCGACGTGGGTGCGCTGGAAGAACTATCCAGCCGCTGATCGCAGCGGCCTGAACCTCGGAGATTCACCCATGCGTCAAACCTCTACTGTTCGCGTGCTTTCGCTGGCGTTGCTGGCCGTTGCGACCATTGCCGCCTCCGGCTGCCACCGCGGTGCGCGCGGCGATTACGCCCTGGCGCCGGAAGCCCGCCCGCTGGAAGTCCCGCCGGATCTGAACCTGCCCAACACCTCCGGTGCCGCGGCCATCCCGGCGCTGGCCTCGGCCAACAAGCCAGTGGCCGCTTCGCAGGCGAGCGTGGCCTCCTCGCAGAGCGGCTTTACCGCCGCCGGCAGCCGCGACGAGGTGTTCGGCAAGGTGGGTGACGCCCTCGGCGGCATCGAAGGGGTGACCATCGCCAGCCGCGCGCAGCTGCTGGGCTCCTATGATGTCGGCTACGAAGGCAGCAACTTCCTGGTGCGCGTGGTGGCCGTGGATGCCGGTGCCTACGTGTCGGCGGTGGACCCGCGCGGCATGCCGGCGACGGACGCGGCCGCGGTCAAGCTGATCGCCGCGCTCAAGGCCAAGCTGGCCGGCTGAGGCCGGACCGCTGCCAGCAACGAAAACGGGCGCCCAGGGCGCCCGTTTTCATAGGGGGAGCTGCGGCGCGATCAGCGCTCGAGCAGTTTCAGCTTGTCCGGCTTGCCGTCCCAGTCGGCGGCGTCGGCCGGCGGGTCCTTGCGCACCGTCAGGACCGGCCACTCCTTGGCGAGCTCGGCGTTGAGGCCGACGAAGACCTCCTGGCCGGCCGGCACGTCGTCTTCCGGGAAGATGGCGTTGACCGGGCATTCCGGCTCGCACAGGGTGCAGTCGATGCATTCATCCGGGTCGATGACCAGGAAGTTCGGGCCTTCATGGAAGCAATCCACCGGGCAGACTTCAACGCAATCGGTGTGTTTGCACTTGATGCAGTTTTCGGTAACGACGAAAGGCATGGCGGGGTCCGGCTTTGAGCCCGGCAATTCTAGTGCAGGATGCCGTGGCAGGGCGGGGGGATGTTCGTTCGCGGCAGGCCGCGGGGCCTGGCAGGGGGCTGGGCCGCAAAACAAAAAACCCCGCAGGGCGGGGCTCTTGATGTATCGCAGACGGAGTTGGCGCTCCCTAGGGGACTCGAACCCCTGTTTTAGCCTTGAGAGGGCCACGTCCTAACCACTAGACGAAGGGAGCGTTTGGTCGCGTCTGGCGAGCGCGCTAGTATATGCACCTGGTTGCCGTTCGGCAATCCCGTAAACCCAATTGGAAGCGCCACCATCAATTCCCCAGTTACAACACCATTCACGCTGCATGTCATCCCGCGCGACCAGCACACCATTTCGCGCAAGGACATCAGCCCCAATGCGCTGCGGGTGCTGTACCGCCTGCGCGAGTCCGGCTTTGGTGCCTACCTGGTAGGTGGCGCCGTGCGCGACCTGCTGGTGGACGGGCGGCCCAAGGACTTCGACGTGGCCACCGACGCCACCCCCGAGCAGGTCAAGCAGTTGTTCCGCAACTGCCGGCTGATCGGGCGGCGGTTCCGCCTGGCCCATGTCGTGTTCGGCCGCGAGATCATCGAAGTGGCCACTTTCCGCGCCAACAGCGATGACGGCAGCGGCGACCGCGAGGTCGAGAACGGCATGCTGGTGCGCGACAACGTGTACGGCAGCATCGAGGACGATGCGGTCCGCCGTGACTTCACCTGCAACGCGCTTTATTACGCCATCGAGGATTTCTCGGTCCGCGACTACGTCGGCGGCTTCGAGGACGTGATGGCCCGGCGCATGCGCCTGATCGGCGACCCCGAGCAGCGCTACCGCGAGGACCCGGTGCGCATGCTGCGCGCGGTGCGGCTGGCCGCCAAGCTGGGCTTCGAGATCGACGGGCCGACCGCCGAGCCGATCCCGCGCCTGGCCACGCTATTGAATGAGGCCGCGCCGGCACGACTGTTCGAGGAAGTGCTCAAGCTGTTCCTGGCCGGCCACGGCGTGGCCAGCTTCGAGGGCCTGGAGCGCTACGGCCTGCTGCAGGTGCTGTTCCCGGAGAGCGCCGCCGCGCTGAAGAGCAACCGTACCGGTGCGTTGCGCCGGATGGTCATCGCCGGCCTGCGCAGCACCGACGAGCGGGTGGCCAACGACGAGCCGGTCTCGCCGGCCTTCCTGTTCGCGCTGCTGCTGTGGCCGGCGTTCTGCCGGACCCTGATCGGCCTGCAGAAGCAGGGCCTGGCCCCGGAAGAGGCGCAGCGTCGCGCCGCCGACCGGGTGACCCTGCACCAGTTGAGCACGATCGCCCTGCCGCGCCGCTTCTCGCTGCCGATGCAGGAGATCTGGCTGCTGCAGTCGCGTTTCGCCTCGCGCCAGCGCAAGCGCGTGTTCCGCACCCTGACCCATCCGCGCTTCCGGGCCGCGTTCGACTTCCTGGTGTTGCGCCAGGTGGCCTCGCCGGAGCATGAGCAGGACATCGCGTTCTGGCAGGAAGCACAGCAGCAGAACGGCCGCGAGCTGGAATCGAGTCTGGAGTCGATCCACGCCGAGGTCGATGCCGAGCAGGACGGCGAGGCGCCGCGTCGCCGCCGCCGGCGCCGCCGGCGCCCCGGCGGCGCGGTATCGGGCGAGTAAGCCACGATGGTGATGGCCTGCATCGGGCTCGGCGCCAATCTCGGCGACGCGCCCGGCACGGTGCGCGCCGCGATCCAGGCGCTGGGCCGGCTGCCGCAGACGCGGCTGCTGGCGGCCTCGCGCCTGTACCGCACCCCGGCCTGGGGCAAGCAGGACCAGCCGGACTTCATCAATGCCGCCGCCGCGGTGGAGACCAGCCTGCCAGCGCCGGAGTTGCTGGCCGAGCTGCTCTCCACCGAACAGGCCTTCGGGCGGGTCCGCAACCCGGGCGAGCAGTGGGGGCCGCGGACGCTGGACCTGGACCTGCTGCTCTATGGCGAGCAGGTCATCGATCTGCCGCAACTCAAAGTGCCCCATCCCTACCTGCACGAGCGTGCCTTCGCCCTGCTGCCGTTGGCCGACGTGGCACCGCTGGCGCTTATCCCGGGCCATGGAACGGTGCGGGACACACTTGCTGTCATCAAAACCTGCGACATCGCGCCGATAGGGGGATAATGCTCGGCTTATCACCAAGCGTTACCCCCATATGAGCACACACGCAGACAGCAAACCCTGGACCGTCCCGGCCCTGGCCGACGCCAAGCGCAACGGCCAGAAGCTGGTGATGTTGACCGCCTACGACGCCGGCTTCGCCCGCGCCTTCGATGCCAACGGCGTGGACCTGATCCTGATCGGTGATTCGCTGGGCATGGTCGTGCAGGGGCACGATTCCACCTTGCCGGTGACCGTGGCCGACATGGTCTACCACACCCGCGCGGTGTCGCGCGTGCTGCAGCGTGCGCTGCTGGTGGCCGACCTGCCGTTCGGTGCGGATGCGACCCCCGAGCGCGCGCTGGAGGCCTCGCTGCAGCTGCTGCAGGCCGGCGCGGAGATGGTCAAGATCGAAGGTGCCGGCTTCAAGCTGGACATCATCCGCCACCTGGTCGAGCGTGAAATCCCGGTGTGCTCGCACCTGGGCCTGACCCCGCAGTCGGTGCTGCGCCTGGGTGGCTACCGCGTGCAGGGCCGAGGTGATGCCGCCCAGCAACTGGTCGATGACGCCAAGGCCGTGGTCGCCGCCGGCGCCAGCCTGCTGGTGCTCGAATGCGTGCCCAGCCCGGTCGCCGCGCGCGTCACCGCCGCGGTCAGCGCGCCGACCATCGGCATTGGTGCCGGCCCGGACTGCGATGGCCAGGTGCTGGTGCTGCACGACTTCCTCGGCCTGGACAGCGGCCATCGCCGGCCCAAGTTCGTCAAGGACTTCCTGGCCGAAGGCGGCTCGGTCGCCGGTGCCGTACAGGCCTACGCCGACGCCGTGCGCGCCGGTACCTTCCCCGACGCGGAGCATGCGTACGCATCATGATCGAGACCGTTACCGACCTTGCCCGGCTGCGTGCCATCGTTGCCGGCTGGAAGCGCGATGGGCTGCGCGTGGGCTTCGTGCCGACCATGGGCAACCTGCATGCCGGCCATTATTCGCTGGTAAAGCTGGCGCGCCAGCACGCTGACCGGATCGTCTCCAGCGTCTTCGTCAACCCGACCCAGTTCGGTCCGAACGAGGATTTCACCCGTTACCCGCGTACCCCGGAGGCCGATACCACCGGCCTTGAACAGGCTGGTTGTGACGTGTTGTGGCTGCCGACGGTCGAATCGATGTACCCGTTTGGCGTGGGTCTGGCCGCCAATGTCCATGTGCCGGGCGTGAGCGCCCTGCTGGAAGGGGCTTTCCGCCCCGGCCACTTCGACGGGGTCTGCACGGTGGTGAGCCGCCTGTTCAACCAGGTGCAGCCCGACGTGGCCGCGTTTGGCCGCAAGGACTACCAGCAGCTGGCGGTGATCCGTCAGATGGTGACCGACCTGGCATTCCCGATCGAGATCCTCGGCGGCGAGATCGTCCGTGAAGGCGATGGCCTGGCGATGAGTTCGCGCAACCAGTACCTGACCGCGGAGATCCGTCCGCAGGCGACGGTGATCCGGCGCGTGCTGCTGGCCATGCGTGAGGCCTACCTGGCGGGCGCCACGCGCGAGCAGGTCGAGGCCGACGGCGCCGCACAGCTGGAAGCGGCCGGTTTCCAGGTGGACTACGCGGTGGTGCGGCTGCCGGATCTGGGCGAGCCGGGGAACAGTCATGACGGTGCCCGCGTGGCGCTGGTGGCCGCCAAGCTGGGCAGCACCCGCCTGATCGACAACGTCGAGTTCTGAATGGGGCAGCAAGGGGACTTCGCCTGTCCCGCCGATGCCTGTTCCTGACTGCCGATGGCGCCCTCGTGGCGCCATCGGCGTCTTCGGGCCCCGTCCCCGGGAACACGCTTGTTGCAGTGCGGGCAAGCCGTCATGCGGGTGCTAGACTGCGCGCTTTCACACGCAGTTTTCGGCATTGCCATGCAACTTTCCCTGCTCAAGACCAAGATCCACCGCGCCACCGTCACGCACTCGGAGCTGAACTACGAAGGCTCCATCGCCATCGATGACAACCTGCTCCAGGCCACCGGCATCCGCGAGTTCGAACAGGTGCACATCTGGGACGTGACCAACGGTGCGCGCTTCACCACCTACGCCCTGCGTGCCGAAGCCGGCAGCGGCATCATCTCGCTCAACGGCGGCGCCGCGCGCCACGTGCAGGTGGGCGACATCATCATCATCGCCGCCTTCGCCAGCATGAGCGAGGAAGAAGCCAGCCGCTTCAAGCCGAAGCTGGTCTACGTCGATGGCGACAACCGCATTTCCCACACCAACGACAGCATCCCTACACAGGCCGCATGACCACGTACAACGGATTCGACGTATTGCGCACCCACGCCCAGCGCTTGCAGGGCACGGGTATCCCCACGCTGCTGGCCGCCGAGCCGGACCGGGTGAAACGCCTGGCGCTCAAGGTCGGTCCGTTGTATGTGAACTTCGCACGACAGAAGTACGACGCCGCCGCCCTGCAGGCGTTGCTGGAGCTGGCCGCCGCGCGCGATGTCACCGGCGGCTTCCAGCGCCTGTTCGGCGGTGAGCGGATCAACATCACCGAGGACCGCGCGGTGCTGCACAGCGCCCTGCGCGGCAACGCCAGCCAGGCGCCGGTCGCAGTTGCGGCCAACGCCGAGGCGGTGGCGGTGCAGCAGCGCATGGGTGCGCTGATCCAGCAGCTGGAAGCGAGCAATGTCACCGACATCGTCAGCGTCGGCATTGGCGGTTCGGACCTGGGCCCGCGATTGGTGGCCGATGCGCTGCGTCCGGCAAGCGGCGCGCGCTTCCGCGTGCATTTCGTTTCCAACGTCGATGGCGCGGCGATGCAGCGCACGCTGGCTACGCTGGACCCGGCGACCACCGCCGGCATCCTGATCTCCAAGACCTTCGGTACCCAGGAGACGCTGCTCAACGGCGCGATCCTGCGTGACTGGCTGGGTGGCAGCGCGCGCCTGTACGCGGTCAGCGCCAATCCGGAGCGCGCGGCCAAGGCGTTCGAGATCGCCGCCGAGCGCGTGCTGCCGATGTGGGATTGGGTGGGGGGGCGCTATTCGCTGTGGTCGGCGGTCGGCTTCCCGATCGCGCTGGCCATCGGCTTCGAGCGCTTCGGCCAGTTGCTGGCCGGTGCGGCGGAAATGGATGCCCACGCCGCCAGTGCGCCGCTGGACCGCAACCTGCCGGTGCTGCATGCCTTGACCGACATCTGGAACCGCAACGTGCTCGGCTACGCCACGCACGCGGTGATGACCTACGACCAGCGCCTGGCGCTGCTGCCGGCCTACCTGCAGCAGCTGGTGATGGAAAGCCTGGGCAAGCGGGTCAAGCTCGACGGCAGCCCGGTCGACGTGGACACCGTGCCGGTGTGGTGGGGCGGTGCCGGCACCGACGTGCAGCACAGCTTCTTCCAGGCCCTGCACCAGGGCACCAGCATCGTGCCGGCCGACTTCATCGGTTGCGTGCGCAATGATGATCCGTACACGGTCAACCACCAGGCACTGTTGGCCAACCTGCTGGCGCAGACCGAGGCATTGGCCAACGGCCAGGACAGCGAAGACCCGCACCGGCAGTACCCGGGCGGCCGTCCGAGCACCTTGATCCTGCTGGATTCGCTGACCCCGCAGTCGCTGGGGGCGCTGATCGCGATGTACGAACATGCGGTGTACGTGCAGTCGCTGGTCTGGGGCATCAATGCGTTCGACCAGTTCGGCGTGGAGCTGGGCAAGCAGTTGGCCAACCAGTTGCTGCCGGCGTTGCAGGGGCAGGCGGTGGAGATCGCCGATCCGGTGACGCGCGAGGCGCTGGCGCTGCTGCGCTGATTGTCGCGCGCAGGTTGATGTAAAAACGCCGTGCAGCGATGCACGGCGTTTTCGTTTGCGCCGCCTCCCTTTCGCGCAGCGAAGGGGAGGGCTGGGGAGGGGGCTTTGGGGGCTCGCCAGCGACGCTTGCTTCGCGACGGAAGTCGCTGCTGCCGGGCCTATCGGTTCGGGTCGCGTTCCGGGCTTGGGCGCTTGGTCAGTTTGCGCTGCAGCGAGCGGCGGTGCATGCCGAGCAGGCGTGCGGCGGCCGAGACGTTGCCGCCGGTTTCATGCAGGGCCTGCTGGATGTGTTCCCACTGCAGGCGGCTGATCGGGGTCATCGAATCCGGCGGCTCGACGTCGTCCGGCTCTTCGCCGCCCTCGTCATCCTCGCCCAGCGCACGCAGGATCATCTGCACGGTCGCCGGCTTGGGCAGGTAGTCATCGGCACCGAGCTTGATCGCTTCCACTGCGGTGGCGATCGAGGCATAGCCGGTCACCAGCAGGATGCGCATGTCCTGGCGCAGTTCGCGCAGCGGCTGGATCAGGTTCAAGCCGGATTCGGTGCCCAGCTTCAGGTCGATCAGGGCGAATGCCGGTGGCGTCTGGGTGGCCAGCTGCAGCGCGCTGACGGTGTCGGTGGCGGTCACGGTCTGGATGTCGCGCCGCGCCAGCGTGCGTTGCAGGGTACGCAGGTACAGCGGGTCATCATCGACCAGCAGGCCGTGGGAAGCGGGAGCAGTCATGCATTTACCTCGGTGGTGTTCAACGGCAGGCGGAAGCCGACGCGTGCTCCCTGGCCTTCGGCCGGACGCATCCACAACTCGCCATGCAGGCGCTCCATGGTGGCATGGGACAGGGCCAATCCCACGCCCATGCCATCGGTTTTTCCGCTGTTGAACAGTGTGCCCGGCAACGCCGCATCGTTGGCATTGAAACCGGGACCGTAATCGCGCACTTCACCGTAGAGCTGGCCGTCACGCACGCGGATGTCCAGGTCCACCTGCGCCCGTCCACTGCGCTCGCCGGCATCGGCGGCATTGTTGAGCAGCACCTGCAGCAGGTGGCCCACGCCCGGGTCCAGCTTCAGCTCGAGCGGGGCATTGGCATTGCGGCGCAGCTGGATGGTCGGGCGCACCAGCCGCCATTGTTCGAGGACATGGCCGATGGAGACGTCGGCGCGGCTGCGCGCGCCTTCGGCCGGGGCGGCCAGCGCCAGGACGCGCTCGCGGCATTGCACCAGCAGGCCGCGCAGGGTCTCCAGGTCCTCGCGCATTTCCAGGTTGTCGTTTCCCTGTTCGGCGATGTCATCGACCAGCAGTGTCATCGTCGCCAGCGGCGTGTTCAATTCATGCGCGACCGAGGCCGCATGCGTGGCCAGCGCGACGATGCCCTCGTTGCGGACGAAGCGCTCGCGCAGCAACGCGAGCTGGTTCTCGCGCTCGCGCAGCGCGGCGGCCAGCCGGGTGGAGAACACCAGCACCACCACGCTGGAGAGCAGGAAGTTGGCCGCCGCCCCCCACAGGTGCAGGTCCATCGAGTTGAAGTAGCCACCCTGCAGCGGCAGGCCGAACACCGCGCTCAGCGCATAGCCGCCGACGCAGGCGGCGGCCACCGCGTGGGTCCAGCGCAGGGGCAGGGCCAGCGCGGCCAGCGCGATCAGGATCAGGAACAGCGAACCGAACGGGTTGGCGATGCCGCCGCTCCAGCCCACCATCCAAGTCAGCACCGTCACGTCGACCAGGATATGGCCGAAGGCGGTGACCGGGGCCGGGTTGGAGTCGTGCACGCGCAGCTGGACGTACAGGTTGAACAGGGCCAGTACGAACACGCCCGCCCACAGCTGCTGTTGCGGCAGTTCCAGGCCCAGCAGCCAGGTGGCGACGAGGATGGTGGCGGCCTGGCCCGCGCAGGCCAGCCAGCGCAGGCTGCACAGGGTGCGGAGGAAGGAGGTGTCCTGGGATTCCATGGGCGCCATCGTATGCTGTCGGGCCGGTTGTCGTGCAATGGAGGGTTCATGCCCGCGAGGCGGCCGGCGCGCTAAAATGCCGCCCATGTACGACGCCGTCACTCGCCCAACCCCGCCCACCGACGCCACCGCGTGGCCCCGCCGCATCACCCAGGCCGTGACCATCGGCGGTGTGAAGGTGGGCGGTGGCAATCCCGTGGTCGTCCAGTCGATGACCAACACCGATACCGCCGACGTGGCGGCCAGCGTCAAGCAGGTCGCCGACCTGTGGCGCGCCGGCTCGGAGATGGTGCGGCTGACCGTCAACAACCCCGAATCGGCCGCCGCCATCCCGCGCATCGTCGAGAAGCTGCGGATGATGGGCATCGAAGTGCCGCTGATCGGCGACTTCCATTACAACGGCCACCAGCTGCTGACCAATGAACCGGCCTGTGCCGAGGCGCTGGCCAAGTACCGCATCAACCCGGGCAACGTCGGCTTCGGCAAGAAGAAGGACACCCAGTTCGCGCAGCTGATCGAGTTCGCGATCAGGTACGACAAGCCGGTGCGCATCGGCGCCAACTGGGGGTCGCTGGACCAGGCACTGGCCGCGAAGCTGATGGACGAGAACAGCCAGCGCGAGCAGCCCTGGGATGCCGGCCGCGTGCTGCGCGAGGCGTTGATCCGCTCGGCGCTGGATTCGGCGCAGACCGCCGTGGAGCTGGGCCTGCCGCGCGATCGCATCGTGCTCTCGGCCAAGGTCAGTGGCGTGCAGGAACTGATCGCGGTCTACCGCGACCTGGCCAATCGCTCCGATTTCGCCCTGCACCTGGGCCTGACCGAGGCGGGCATCGGCAGCAAGGGCATCGTTGCCTCGTCGGCGGCGCTGGCGGTGCTGCTGCAGGAAGGCATCGGCGATACCATCCGCATCTCGCTGACCCCGGAACCGGGCCAGGCGCGCACGCAGGAAGTCATCGTCGCCCAGGAACTGCTGCAGACCACCGGCCAACGTGCGTTCACGCCGATGGTCACCGCCTGCCCGGGCTGTGGTCGCACCACCTCCGAGTTCTTCCAGGAGCTGGCCAAGGTGGTGCAGAACCATGTGCGCGAGAAGATGCCGGTGTGGCGGGTCAGCCACCCCGGGGCGGAGAACATGACCCTGGCGGTGATGGGGTGCATCGTCAACGGGCCGGGTGAGTCACGCCACGCCAACATCGGCATCTCGTTGCCGGGCACCGGCGAGACGCCGGCCGCGCCGGTGTTCGTCGATGGCGAGAAGAAGGTGACACTGCGTGGTGAGAACATCGCCCAGGAATTCGTCGCGCTGATCGACGACTACGTCGAGACCCGGTATGCGCGAAGCTTCGGCTGAGTCCCGGAGCGAAGCCGCCGGTGTGCGGCGCTGGCTGGCCCACAATGCGTGGCGGCTGGTGCTGTTGTTCGTCGGCGTGCTGTTGCCGTTGGCGGGGTTCGTCACCCTCGCCGACGACATTCATGAGGCCGAAGCCTTCCATTTCGACGATGCGCTGCTGTTGCACCTGCATGGGCTGGCCACGCCCGGGCTCAACACGTTCTTCGTGGTGCTGTCCAAGCTGGGCTACGAATGGGGCGTCATCCCGCTGGATGTGCTGATCGTGGCGGTGCTGCTGCTGCGCCGGCGCTGGCGCAAGGCAGCATTCGCGGCCACCGCGTTCGTGGGGTCGGCGCTGCTGAACCTGGGCAGCAAGCAGCTGTTCCAGCGCGAACGCCCGAGCCTGTGGGAATCGATCGCCCCGGAGAGCACGTTCAGCTTTCCCAGCGGGCACGCCATGGGCTCGATGACCCTGGCCGTCGCGGCGGTACTGCTGACCTGGCACACCCGCTGGCGTTGGCCGGTGCTGCTGGCCGCCATCACCTTCGCGGGGCTGGTCAGCCTGTCACGGGTGTACCTGGGCGTGCACTATCCCTCCGATATCCTGGGGGGCTGGTGTGCCGCGCTGGTCTGGGTGATCGGCGTCCACACGGTGATGTTCCGGCGCCGCTGGTCGCTTCCGGCACCATGATCCGCTGTCAGATTGTCAGCGATTTTTACTAAGAAAAGTCTTAAATGCGCGGGGGAAAAGGGCTGATGGATCAGCTCCGCGCATCACGCGATAGTAGCTCCAACGGCGTCGTTGCAGTGTTTCAGCGTCGTGACGGCACGGGATGCAGGTCATGCGCCGCGTGATCCGGTCAGCGAAGCGCTGACCCGGTTGCAGAGTGTTCTGACGGGTTCTGGTCGATAATACGCAAGGCCTTGGTCTTGGGTGGCGGTGGGGACCGTCGCCTCGTGTGCCCCCGGTGGGCAATGGCTCTGGCTTCAACTATCACCTCGGTACGAGGACTGCGGTATGACCATCAGCGTTTTTCTCATCGATGACCATGCGCTTGTGCGCACGGGCATCCGGATGATCCTCTCCGGCCAGGCCGACATCGAGGTCGTCGGTGAAGCGGACAGCGGCGAAGCCGCGTTGCCGCAGATCCGTCGGCTGCGTCCCGACGTGGTGCTGTGCGACCTGCACCTTCCCGGGTTGAGCGGGCTGGAGATCACCGAACGCATCGTCAAGGGCGACCATGGCACACGGGTCATCATCGTGTCGGTGCTGGAGGATGGGCCGATGCCGAAGCGGTTGCTGGAGGCCGGTGCGTCGGGGTACGTGGGCAAGGCCGGCGATTCGCGCGAGCTGATCCGCGCGGTGCATGACGTTGCCACCGGCAAGCGTTACCTGGCCAACAGCATTGCCCAGAACCTGGCGCTGTCGAACCTGGAGGGCGAGTTGTCGCCATTTGATTCCCTGTCCCCGCGTGAGCTGGAGGTGGCGTTGCTGCTGATCCAGGGCCACCGCCAGGAGGAGATCGCGCGGCGCTTGAGCCTCAGTGCCAAGACGGTCAATACGCACAAGGCACGGTTGTTCCAGAAGATGGGGGTACAGGACAACATCGCCCTGGCGCGGTTGGCCACGCAGTACGGCGTAGGTGATCCGGCCCGCGCGCTCTGAGCCAATTCCAATCGCATGGAAGGCAGGGTGGTCGCGAGGCCGCCCTTTCTTTTTGCCCGCGGATGGAAGGGCAGGGCCGGTGGTGCAGGAGGCATGCACGAGCGGTGGTGGGCGTTGCAGGCTGCGGCGGTGAGGCGGGTAGCCTGCATGCATGAAAAAGGGCGGCCAGTGGCCGCCCTTTTTGCTACAGCGATGAGGCGAGGAGATCAGCCGTTGCGCGGCTGGTCGGACTCGGCTTCCACCTTGTCGCTTTCCTCGACCTTGACCGGTTCGATGCGGGCGATGGCTTCCGGCTTCCGGGTTTCCGGGGCGTCGGTGACTTCGACCGTGGCCGGTGCTGCTTCGAACAGCTGGCCGTTTTCCGGTGCGACCGCGCTGCTTGTCGGTGCTTCGACAGCGGCGGGGGCTACTGGCGCGGGCGCGTCAACCACCGGTGCTGCAGCGGCTTCCACCTTGGGAGCGGCTTCGGCGGCGAGCGGCGCTGCTTCCACGACGGGCGTTTCGACGGCCGGTGCGTCAACCGCCGCCGGCGCCTCCGCCGCTGCCTTGGGAGCTTCCGTAGCCGGGACCTCGGCGAGGACCGGTGCTGCCTCGGCTTCCGGCTTCGCGGGCTCGATCACGACCGGGGCCGGTTCGACGACTGGCGTCACCGTCGCCGGTGCGGCCGGTGCGGCCTGCTCAGCCACCGGGCGGGTGACCGCCACCGGCTCGGTGACCACGGTTGCGGATGCGGCTTCTGCCTTCGGTGCCGGTGTCGGTGCGGCAACGGTGTCCTTGGCCGGAGCTGCAGCCTGAGCGGGCTTCACGGCAGCGGCTTCACCCGGCTCGTCATCGAACTCGAACTCCGGCTGGGCGGCCGCTGACTTATGGGGGGCAACGTCCGCCACCTCGCCATCGTCGATTTCATCGATGCTGTCCTCGTCGGATTCATTGCCCAGCACCTCGCCGGCGGCGGCGCCTTCGGCGTTGCCACGACGACGACGACGGCCGCCACGACGGCCGCGGCGACGGCGGCTGCCGGCTTCACCGGCGGCTTCGTCACCGGCAGCGGCGGCCGGGTTGGCATCGTCGCTGGCAACCGTGCTGTCCACGACCAGTGGGGCGTCGCTGACGGCGACCGGCTTGGCGACTTCAGCGGCAAACACCTTTTCCTTGGGCGCCACGTCCGTCGAGACGGTGTCAGTGGCAACCACGGCGGCGGCAGTCACGGCAGCAGCGCGGGGTGCTTCGGCCTGCGGCTGGCGTGCCGGCTTCTCGGCAGCGGGCTGCTGCTGGACGGCCTTGTCGGCGTCCTGCGGCTTGGCTTGCTTGGGCTGCTTCGGCTGCTTGGGCTGCTGCTCGTTGCGGGGCTGCTTGGGCTGCTGTTGCTGCTGTTCGTTGCGCTGCTTGGGCTGCTGCTGGCCGTTGTTCTGGTTCTGGGCCTGCTGCTGCGGCGCGTTGCCGTTCTGGCGGCGCTCTTCACGACGGTCCTCGCGGCGTTCGTCACGACGCTGGTCCTCGCGGCGGTTGCCGTTGCCGGCCTTCTGGGCGTTGTTGCCGTTGCGGTTGTCGCGGCGCTGGTTGCGATCATTGCGGTTGTTGCGACCGCCTTCGTGCTGGCGCTGCGGCTGGGCCGGCTGCGCGGTGGCTGCCGTGCCTTCGCCACCGAAGATGCGCTTGAGCCAGCCCATCACGCCGCCCGCGGCCGGGGCTGCTGCGGGGGCGACCGGTGCCGGCGTCGGTGCGGCCTCGACCACTTCGCGGACCGGTGCCGGCTGGCTGTGCTTGACGTGGGTCACCGCCGGTGCCGGCGGGATGTTCAGCTGGGCCTTGGTCAGGGCATGCACCGGCAGCTTGCGCGGGGTGCCACGCTGGTAGCTGGGCTTGCCCGATTCCTCGCCCAGCTCGTTCTCGCGCAGGCGGGTGACTTCGTAGTGCGGGGTGTGCAGCTGCTCGTCGGCGACGATGATGATCGGCGCGTCGTGGCGACGTTCGATCTCACGCAGCGCGCCGCGCTTCTCGTTGAGCAGGAAGTTGGCGATCTCGACCGGGGCTTGGACCAGCACCTGCCCGGTGTTTTCCTTCATGGCGTGTTCTTCGGCCACGCGGATGATCGACAGCGACAGCGACTCGACGCTGCGCATGCGGCCCTGGCCATCGCAACGCGGGCAGACGATCTGGCTGGACTCGCCCAGGCTCGGACGCAGGCGCTGGCGGCTCATTTCCATCAGGCCGAAGCGCGAGATGCGGCCCAGCTGGACGCGGGCGCGGTCGTACTTCAGGGCGTTCTGCAGGCGGTTCTCGACCTCGCGCTGGTGCTTGTTCGAGGACATGTCGATGAAGTCGATCACCACCAGGCCACCCAGGTCGCGCAGGCGCAGCTGGCGGGCGACCTCTTCGGCGGCCTCCAGGTTGGTCTGGAACGCGGTGTCCTCGATGTCGGTGCCCTTGGTGGCACGGGCCGAGTTCACGTCGATGGCGGTCAGGGCTTCGGTCTGGTCAACCACGATCGAGCCGCCCGAAGGCAGGCGCACGTTGCGCTCGTAGATCGCCTCGATCTGCGATTCGATCTGGAAGCGGTTGAACAGCGGGATGTCGTCCTTGTAATGCTTGAGCTTGCGCAGGGTCTGCGGCATCACCTGCTGCATGAACTCGCGCGCGGTCTCGTACAGCTCCTCGGTGTCGACCAGGATCTCGCCGATGTCCGAGCGCAGGTAGTCGCGCAGGGCGCGCACGATCAGGCGCGACTCCTGGTAGATCAGGAACGGGGCCGGCTTGGTCAGCGCGGCTTCGGCGATCGAGCGCCAGACCTGCAGCAGGTAGTCCAGGTCCCACTGCAGCTCCTCGGCATCGCGGCCGACGCCAGCGGTGCGGATGATCACACCCATGTCGTCGGGGATGTTGAGCTTGTCCAGCGCTTCCTTCAGGGCAGCGCGGTCTTCACCCTCGATGCGACGCGAGACGCCGCCGGCGGAGGGCGAGTTCGGCATCAGCACCATGTAGCGGCCGGCCAGGGAAATGAATGTGGTCAGGGCAGCGCCCTTGTTGCCACGCTCTTCCTTGTCCACCTGCACGACCACTTCCTGGCCTTCGCGCAGCAGTTCCTTCAGGCCGGCCTTGTGCGGGTCGACGCCAGCCTGGAAATAGTCGCGGGAGATTTCCTTCAGCGGCAGGAAGCCGTGGCGGTCTCCGCCGTACTCGACAAAGGCGGCCTCGAGCGAGGGCTCCAGGCGGGTGATGCGGCCCTTGTAGATGTTGGACTTCTTCTGTTCCTTCGACGGTTGCTCGATGTCGATGTCGTACAGGTTCTGCCCGTCGACGATGGCCACGCGCAGTTCTTCTGCCTGCGTGGCGTTGATCAGCATTCGCTTCATTGTGCGTTCCTCGCGCGCTGCTACCGCGCGGAACGCCATGGGGTTTCGCCTCTGGTCACGGGTCGCCGCCCATTCGCGCAGGCGCGGACAGGGTGGCTTGGGCTTCCAGCGCTACGACACCACGGCAGGCCGCGGGAGCGCTTCTCATTTTTGTTTTAGGTGTTTCAGGGCCGGCGGCCGCATCCGGCCATGGCCGGGGCGTCGCACGGGACATTTGTTTCGTCCAGCTCAGGTGCTTTTGACACCCGGCGATGGCCGGGAACGCCGACGAGCCGCTAACATGGCCGCCCCGGGGGCGGTGGCCGCGCACTGTGCCGGATTCGTAGGGAGCGGGGCTTCTGGCCCTGACCAACTTCCAACGAAATCAAACCCTTATATCGCCCCCCGAGTGTAGCAGAATAAATAGGCAGATGACTGACTCCGAACACCGCCAAGCACTGCCCGCGGGCAAGACCAGCGTGCGCATGATCAAGGTCCCCGAGGACCGGGCAGGCCAACGCCTGGACAACTTCCTGCTCGGCCAGCTCAAGGGTGCCCCGCGCAGCCTGGTCTACAAGCTGGTCCGCAGCGGCCAGGTACGGGTCAACGGTGGTCGCGCCAAGGCCGACCGCAAGCTGGAGGCCGGCGAAGAGGTGCGGGTGCCACCTGTCAATCTCAGTGAAGTCGGAGACAAGGCGCCGCCGCCGGCCAGCTTCCTGCAGCGCATGGAGCAGGCCATCGTCTTCGAGGATGCCAAGCTGCTGGTGATCAACAAGCCCTCGGGGGTGGCCAGCCACGGCGGCAGTGGCATCAGCCATGGCGCCATCGAGACCATGCGTGCGCTGCGCCCGAACCTGAACCTGGAACTGGTCCACCGGCTGGACCGGGACACCTCCGGCCTGCTGATCCTGGCCAAGAAGCGCTCGGCCCTGAGCGAGCTGCAGGCGATGCTGCGCGAGGACCATGGCGGCATCCAGAAGCGCTACCTGACCCTGCTGGTCGGGCGCATGCCCGATGGCGTGATGAGCGTGGACGCCCCCTTGCTGGTGGGGCTGCGCCAGGGCGGGGAGCGCCATGTCCAGGTCAACCAGGGCGGCAAGCCGTCGTTGAGCCACTTCCGGGTGCTGGAACGGCGGGGTGGGCACTCGTACTGCGAGGTGCGGATCGAAACCGGGCGTACCCACCAGATCCGCGTGCATGCCCAGCACATTGGTCACCCGGTCGCCGGGGATGACAAGTACGGCGATCCAGTGGTCAACAAGCGGCTTCGTGAGCAGATCGGGCTGAAACGCCTGTTCCTGCATGCCGCTTCGCTGGAGTTCGCGCTGGACGCTGGCAAGACACCTTATGTATTGAATGCGCCGCTGGCGCCGGAGCTGGCCGAAGCGCTGGACCGGCTGTGAGGCGCAGGGAAGGGGGCGGGCATCGCCCCCTTCTTCATCTCACCACTTGAACAGCACCAGGCTGATGGCGATGGTGGCCATGCCGATCACCAGTCCGTAGACGGTTTCGTGCCCCTTGGCATAGCGCTTGGCGGCCGGTAGCAGCTCGTCCAGTGCCAGGAACACCATGATGCCGGCGATCAGCCCGAACACCGCGCCGAAGGTGGCGTTGGACAGGGAGCCGGCCAGGGCGAAGAAGCCGATCGCCGCACCCACCGGTTCGGCCAGCCCGGACAACAGGCTGGCGCCGAAGGCGTAGGACTTGCGGCCCGTGGCGAAGTACACCGGTACCGCGATGGCAATGCCCTCGGGAATGTTGTGGATGGCGATGGCGAAGGCCAGCGGCAACCCGACGGATGGGCTTTCCAGCGTGGCAAAGAACGTGGCCAGGCCTTCAGGGAAGTTGTGGGCGGTGATCGCCACCGCGCTGAGCAGGCCTACCCGGCGGATGCTGCTGCGGTTCTTTTCCTTGAACGCGGGGTCCTGCTTGTCCAGCGTTTCATGGGGGTTGGGGACGAAGTGGTCGATCAGCACCACCAGGATCACGCCGGCCAGGAACCAGAGCGTGCCGTAGGTGAAGCCCAGGTGCTCGCCATAGGCCAGCGCGAAGGAGGCCACCGACTTGTTGAGGATCTCCGACAGCGACACGTACACCATCGCGCCGCCGGCGAAGGCCAGCCCGAACGCCAGCAGTCGCGGGTTGGGCCGCTTGGAGAACAGCACCAACAGGCTGCCGATGGCCGTGGCCAGGCCGGCAGCGAAGGTCAGCCCGAATGCGACCCAGAGATTGTCGAGGGAAACGGCGTGCATGGAGGAGGCGCCGGGCAGGGGCAATCAGCCGCCGCGATGCGCACGCTCCTCGATCGCGAAGCACTCGTCCGGCTTGGGCTGGGGCGGGTTGAAGCTGACCGGGACCTGGATGGTGGTCGGCACGGCCTGGCCATTGCGGGTGGCGGCCTTGAACTTCCATTCCCGCACGCGGGCGATGGCCGAGTCATCCAGCTGGCTGTTGCCGCTGGTGGTGACCAGGGTGACATCGGTCGGCGTGCCCTGCGGGCCGACGACGACGCGCAGGACGCTCTTGCCGCCCACGCCGGCGCAGGCCAGCTCGGCCGGGTAGTCCGGTGGCGGGGTCTGCACGGCGGCTACTTCGGTGGGGGCGACGGCCGGTGCGGCCGGTTGGTCGGAGCCGTTGCAGGCGGCGAGGGCGGTGGCGGTGGCCAGCGCGCCCAACAGCAGACGCAGGTTCATGTCATTGCTCCGTAAGTGCGGATGCCTTGGCGGCACAGATGAAGTCGTTCTCGCTCAGGCCGCCGACATCGTGGGTGGAGAAGCGCACCACCGCGCGGTCGTAATGCACGCCCAGGTCGGGGTGGTGGTCTTCCTGGTGGGCGATCCAGGCCAGCGCGTTCACGAATGCCATCGTGGCGTGGTAGTTGTCGAAGCGGAAGGTGCGCAGCAGGGCCTGGCCGTTCTCCGCCAGTTCCCAGCCGGGGACCTGTGGCAGCAGCTCCGCCAGGCGCGCCTGGCCCAGTCGGTTTTCGTGGCCGCGGCGGGGAATGCAGTGTGCCTGGACGAGCGGGATCAGATCTGGGGCCATGGGAGCCTCCTTCAAGGCAAGGGACTGATGAACGGTATCGCGCCTGGAATCAGTGTCCCATCAGCGTCAACCAAGACACGGCTAGAATACCCGGATGATCCAGATCTCAGATACCGCCCAAAGCTATTTCCGCAAGTTGATCGAACGCGAGGCCGTGCCCGGCATGGGCGTGCGCCTGAGCGCGGTCGAGCCGGGAACGCCGCGTGCCGATGCGCGCCTGGAGTTCGCCGAGCCGACCGAACTGCTCGGTGACGAGTGGGCGGTGGATTGCGATGGTTTCACCTTGTACGTGGCCGCCACCAGCGTGGCATGGCTGGACGGGGCGGAGATCGACTTCGTCACCCAGTCCGCCGGTACCCAGCAGCTGACCATCAAGGCACCCAAGATCAAGGGAGAGGCACCCGGCGACGCTGCGTCGATGGTGGAGCGCGTGCATTGGGTGGTCGAGAACGAGATCAACCCGCAGCTGGCCTCGCACGGTGGCCGCGTGGCGGTGCAGGAAGTCTCCGCCGATGGCGTGGTGCTGCTGCGTTTCGGCGGTGGCTGCCATGGCTGCGGCATGGCCGACGTGACCTTGAAGCAGGGGATCGAGAAGACCTTGATGGGCCGTGTGCCGGGCGTGACCGCCGTGCGCGATGCGACCGACCACGGCAGTGGCCAGGCGCCTTACATTCCGCGCGGCAGCGCGGGCTGAGTTGAGCGCCGCATGCCGGTGACGTCAGTTGCCGAGTTGATCGACCTGCTGGCCAGCCGCCGGCAGGCCAGCATTCTGCATGATCGCCGCACCGGCATGCCGTACAGCTGGAGTAACTGGCTGCGCACGCGTGCATCGCGTGGTGGCAGCCAATTCAATGACCAAGAGGTGCGCGCGCTGATGGGCGCGCGCGCTGCGCCCGCGCGTGGCACGGTGCCGGCATTGATGCCGTTGTGGCAGGCCATCGCGCTGATGTTCTGGCACGGTGGCGACGATCCGCCGCCGCGCGACCAGCGCAGGCTGCGCTGGTTCTCCGGCTTCTTCAGCGCTGGCCTGCACCTGTTGTTCGCGGTGTTGCTGTTGTGGGTGGCCATGATCCGCAGCAATGCGCCGGATGCGAGCGCCGAGGAAGGCGAGCGCGTGCAGGTCGAATACATCGGGCGCGGCACTCCCGACATGGAAGGCGGCGGTGCGCCACAGGCACAGGGGGAACCGGGTGCACCGGCTGCACCGGCGGCGTCGGGCGATGCCGCGTCCATGGCAGCTGCCGCGCAGCCGCAACGCGGGCAGGACGTGCCAGTCGACGCGGCGGCCGATGTGGCTTCCGAGCCATCGCCTGCGCCGGCGGAGGAGAGCCCCACCCGCACGCCTGCGCCTCCCGTCGCGCAACCGCTGCAGGTCACCGAGACCGCGCAACCAACCACGGATTTCGTGCTGACCCCGCCCACGGTGCAGGTGCCGGCGGTGAGCCTGCCCAGCGTGCCCACGCCGGAAGTGCGCGTGCGCGAACGGACGGTGGAAACGGTGACCGAGCGACCGCTGGTGACCTCGCAGGTGCGCCAGCCGACGGAAGTCCAGGCACAGGTGCGCGCACCCGACATGCAGGTGCGTGAGCGCCAGGTGGAGGTCGCGCCACGGCAGCAGGTGCAGATGGCGGCCGTGCAGGTGCGCGGCGCCGAGGTACAGGTGCGCTCGCGCGAGATCGCGGTACGCGAGCGACAGGTAGAGGCGGCGCCCCGCCAAGCGGTATCGATGGCGCAGGTGCGCTCGAATGCGCCCGAGGTGCAGGTGAAGTCACCGGGCATGGCCGTACGCGAGCGGCAGATACCGGGTGCTGCGGAGGCACCGGCGGCCCGCAGTGCCGAGGGGGCTGCGCAGGCGACATCGACGGCTGCCGCGGGGGCGACGACGGCAGCGACCGCCTCCAGCGCGCCGTCCGCCGGCAACCCGGTGGCGAACGCGGCATCGTCGCGCTCCGGCAGCAGTGCCGGTGCCGGTCCCGCCGCGCAGGACCGCTCCGGCGGTTGGGCCGCGGCCACGCGCGGGGATGATTGGGGGGCTTCCCGACGGCAGGTGGAAGGCAGCGCCGGCGGACAGTCGGACCAGGGCCGCGGCTTGTTCAACGCCGACGGCAGCGTGCGCCTGGCCGGGGACGGCGAGAAGGGCCAGGAGCCGAAGCGGGGCGCACCGGGCGGTGATTCGGACAGCTGGACGCGTGAACGTATCGCCGAGTCCGGTACCTGGCTCAAGCGGCCGCCCTATGAGTTCACTCCGACCTCGTTCGACAAGTATTGGGTGCCCAACGAGTCGCTGCTGGCCGAATGGGTGCGCAAGGGCATCAAGAGCATCGAGATTCCGATTCCCGGCAGCAGCAGCAAGATTTCCTGCGTGGTGTCGATGCTGCAGTTCGGCGGTGGCTGTGGCCTGACCAACCCGAACATGCAGGAGCAGCCGGCCGAAGCGCGGCCGCCACCGGACATCCCGTTCAAGAAGGAACTGCAGGAAGACAACGGCAGCCGCTGAGGTGGTTGCCTGCGGCTGGTGCGGCTTGAGGCGTAAACCCAACCGCTCACCATTCCCTCGCATGTTGGCGGGAGAGAGGCTCAAGCAGGCGGGATCAAACACGCCGGCACGCAAAAAAGCCGCCCTTGGGCGGCATTTTTGCGTCTGTCAGAGTGGTTCGGTTGCCGGGCCGGCTCAGTTCACGCCGTGCAGGTCACGCAACTGGGTGGGACGCGAGCCGAAGTAGGCGGCAAGGTCGGCGATGTCCTGGTCGCTGAGGCTGGCGGCCTGCGGGGTCATCAGCATGTGGTCGCGGTCGCCGCGTCGATAGGCCTGCAGCGCATGGGCGAGGTAATCGCCGTACTGGCCCCCCAGGCGCGGGTAGGTGGGGTCGATCGGGGCGTTGCCGTCCGCGCCGTGGCAATCGATGCAGCTCTGGCCGGTGGCCTTGCCCTTGGCGTTGGCCAACTGTTCGCCGATGGCGATGCGGCCCTGTGGCAGGCCGGCGGAGGAGCTCGAACCGTGTTCGCCGCTGGCATGGCCGGGATCGCCGGCGGAGGTGCTGGCCGACTCCACTTCCGATTGTGAGCACGCTGCCAGCGCCAAGGCAGCGAGCAGGACGATGGACAAGCGCGTTGCGTGCGTTGCTTTCGACATGGGCGATGCCTATTTGATGGTGGACAGGTAAGCGGCGAGGTCAGCGATTTCCTGCGCGCTGAAACTCATCGACTGGGCCTGCATGGTCGGGTGCTTGCGCTTGCCTTCGCGGTATTCGGTCAGCGCCTGGGAAAGGTACTGCGCCGACTGGCCGCCGATCTTGGGCACGCGGTAGCTGGGATAGGCATTCTTGTAGCCGGTGATGCCGTGGCAGCCCTGGCAGGTATAGGCCAGGGTGCGTCCGGCTTCGGGGTTCCCCACGGGGGCTGCAGGCGCGGCGGCTGCGGGTGCAGGGGCCGGTGCGGCGGGTGGATCAGACGGCGGTTCTGCGAGGGCGGCCCCGGTGGTCAGGGCGAAAGCCAGAACGAAACAAGCGGCGAGCGGCTGCGGGCGCATGGTTTCCTTGTCCGGTAAGCGGGTCTGTTGTTCCGCCGTGGGGGACACGGAACGGGCCGAGTATAGCCCGCGTATTTACCGGTCCGGTACCCGGTCCGATGCTGCGGCGCGTCAGTATTTGTGGGCAGGAAGGGGACGGGCATGACCTTTGGGGCATGGTGTCCCTGTGGGGTGGTGCAATACTTTGCTACAACACCCCGCCAATGCATCCCCAGGGACCTGACGATGTCGCGATTCTTCTCTCAGCACGGCCGCACCGGAAGCTGCGCCGCTGCACTTCTCATTACCACCTCGCTGCTGCTGGGCGGATGCAAGGCAGGCGGCGAAGAGGCCAAGGCCAAGGCTCCGGAGGAGCAGAAGGCGTCCGACGCGGTTCCGGTCGAGGTGGCCAAGGCCGTCCATCGCGCGATCGCCGCCAGCTATGCCGGTACCGCCGCGCTCGAGGCCCGGGCCGAATCACAGGTGGTGGCCAAGACGTCGGGCGTTGCGCTGGCAGTGCTGGTCGAGGAAGGACAGCAGGTCAGTGCCGGCCAGGCGCTGGTGCGGCTGGATCCGGACCGCGCGCGCCTGAGCGTGGCGCAGAGCGAGGCACAGATGCGCAAGCTGGAGAACAGCTACCACCGCGCCGAAAAGCTGGTGCAGCAGCAGCTGGTCAGCGCCGCCGACGTGGACCAGCTGCGCTACGACCTTGAGAACGCACGTGCACAGTACCGCATGGCGACGCTGGAACTGTCCTACACCACGGTGGTGGCACCCATTGCCGGCGTGGTGGCTTCGCGTGACATCAAGCCGGGCAACTTCGTGCAGATCAACTCGCCGATCATCCGCATCGTCGACAGCTCCCGGTTGGAAGCGACCTTGAATGTGCCCGAGCGCGAGATCGCCAAGCTCAAGCCGGGCCAGGCGGTCGGGCTGGCGGTGGACGCGCTGCCGGGCAAGCCGTTCACCGGTACGGTGGACCGCGTCGCGCCGGTGGTGGACAACGGCACCGGCACCTTCCGCGTGGTCGCCTCGTTCTCCGGCGAAGGGGACCTGCAGCCGGGCATGTTCGGTCGCCTGAGCATCAACTACGACCAGCGTGCCGACGCGTTGGTGGTGCCGCGCAGCGCGCTGCTGGAGGACGGCGGTGAGCCGGCCGTGTACGTCGTGCGCGACGGCAAGGCACAACGCGCCACGCTGAAGCTGGGCTACGACGATGCCGGCTGGATCGAAGTGCGCGAAGGCCTGAAGAGCGGCGATGAGGTGGTGATCGCCGGCAAGGCGGCGCTGCGCGAAGGCAGTGCCGTGCAGGTCATCGGGCAGGAGAAGAAGGTGGCCGCGGCCGCCCAGGCACCGGCCGCGGGGGCGACCAAGCAATGAGTGCGCACGGACCATCGGCGTCCGGCGGTGGCTTCGACCTGATCGAGTTCGCCACGCGCCGCCGCGTCACCATCGCGATGATGACGCTTACCCTGGTGTTGTTCGGCCTGATCTCGCTGTCCAGCCTGAAGGTCGAGCTGCTGCCGGACCTGAGTTACCCGACGCTGACGGTGCGCACCGACTATGAGGGCGCGGCACCGGCGGAAGTTGAAACACTGATCTCGCAGCCGGCCGAAGAAGCGTTGGGCATCGTCAAGGGCCTGCGCAAGCTGAAGTCGATCTCGCGTACCGGGCAGAGCGATGTGGTGCTCGAGTTCGCCTGGGGCACGGACATGCAGCAAGCGGGCCTGGACGTCCGCGACAAGATGGAGACGCTGCAGCTGCCACTGGAGGCCAAGGCCCCGGTGCTGCTGCGCTTCAACCCGTCGACTCAGCCGATCATGCGCCTTGCACTGTCCTCCCGGCAGGACGCCGGCAACGAGGCCGATGCGATCCGTCGCCTGATGGAACTGCGCCGTTATGCCGACGAGGACCTCAAGCGCAAGCTCGAACCGGTCTCCGGCGTGGCGGCGGTGAAGGTGGGCGGTGGCCTGGAGGATGAGATCCAGGTCGACATCGACCAGCGCAAGCTGGCCCAGTTGGGCCTGTCGCTGGACAACGTGATCCAGCGCCTGCAGCAGGAGAACGTGAACCTGTCCGGCGGACGCCTGGAGGAAGGTTCGCAGCGTTACCTGGTGCGTACGGTCAACCAGTTCGCCACGGTCGAGCAGATGCGCGAGATGCTGCTGACCACCACGGCGGGTGCCTCGTCCAGCAGCTCGACCGGCACCAACCCGCAGCTGATGACGGCGATCCTGGGCAGCAGCGATCCGAACGTGATCGCCGCGCTGCGCAGCGACACCAGCAACGGTGCGCCGAGCGTGCGCCTGAAGGACGTCGCCGACGTGCGGCAGGGGTACAAGGAGCGCGAGGCAGTCATCCGCAGCGCCGGCCACGAGGCAGTGGAGCTGGCCATCTACAAGGAAGGCGACGCCAATACGGTGTCCACGGCCGACGCGCTGGAGAAGCGCCTGGAGACGATCCGCAAGGAGCTGCCCAAGGACATCGAGATGACGATGGTGGAGGACCAGTCGGTCTTCATCCGCCACGCCATCAAGGACGTGAAGATCGATGCGGTGATCGGCGGCATCCTGTCGATCCTGATCATCTTCCTGTTCCTGCGCGATGGCTGGAGCACCTTCGTCATCTCGCTGTCGCTGCCGATCTCGATCATCGCCACGTTCTTCTTCATGGGCCAGCTGGGCCTGAGCCTGAACGTGATGTCGCTGGGCGGCCTGGCACTGGCCACCGGCCTGGTGGTGGACGACTCGATCGTGGTGCTGGAATCCATCGCCAAGGCGCGCGAGCGCGGCATGGGCATCCTGGAAGCGGCGATCAAGGGCACGCGCGAAGTGTTCATGGCGGTGGTCGCCTCCACGCTCACCACGATCGCGGTGTTCCTGCCGCTGGTGTTCGTGGAAGGCATCGCCGGCCAGTTGTTCCGCGACCAGGCGCTGACCGTGTCGATCGCCATCGCGGTGTCGCTGGTGGTGTCGATGACGCTGATCCCGATGCTGAGCGCGCTCAAGGGGCGTCCGCCGCTGGAGTTCCCGTCCGAGGCGGTGCGTGAGCCGTGGCGTCCGGAAAGCCGCTGGAAGAAGCCGGCGGCCTACGCCGGGCGTGGCGTGGGTGCGCTGTTCCGCTACGGCTTCTTCTCGCTGGCGTGGCTGGTGGTGCGGATCTTCCGCGGCATCGCCGCGGTGGTGGGTCCGGTGATGCGCAAGGCCAGTGACCTGGCGATGGCGCCGTATGGCCGCGCTGAGGCCGGTTACCTGCGGATCCTGCCGGCGGCGCTGAAGCGCCCCTGGCCGGTGCTCGGTGGCGCCGCGCTGGCATTCGCGCTGACCATGGCCGCGCTGCCGCTGCTGGGCGTGGATCTGATCCCGCAGCTGGCGCAGGACCGCTTCGACATGACCGCCAAGCTGCCGCCGGGTACGCCGTTGGCCAGGACCGATGCGCTGGTGCGCGAAGTGCAGCGCCAGCATGCAGGCGAAGAAGGCGTGCGCCTGCTGTACGGCGTGTCCGGTACCGGTACCCGCCTGGACGCCAGCCCAACCGAAAGCGGCGAGAACATCGGCAAGCTCTCGGTGGTGATGAGCGACACCCGGCGTGAGCCGGCGCTGATCGAAAGCCTGCGGCAGACCATGAAGCAGTGGCCGGAAGCGCAGGTGGACTTCGCGCGGCCGGAGTTGTTCGCATTGGCCGCGCCGCTGGAGATCGAGATCGAAGGCAACAACCTCGAATCGATCCGCGTGGCCGGCAACCGCCTGGCCGCGATGCTGCGCCAGAGCCCGCACTACGCCGACGTGAAGTCGACGGTGGAGCAGGGCTTCCCGGAGATCCAGATCGTGTTCGACCAGGACCGCGCCGCCGCGCTGGGCCTGACCACGCGCCAGATCGCCGATGCGGTGGTCAACAAGGTGCGCGGCAACGTCGCCACCCGCTACAGCTTCCGTGACCGCAAGATCGACGTGCTGGTGCGCGTGCAGGAATCCGAGCGTGCCTCGGTGGACGACATCCGCCGGCTGATCGTCAACCCCAGCGGCAACAAGCCGGTGGAGCTGATCTCGGTGGCCGACGTCATCGCCACCACCGGCCCGAGCGAGATCCACCGCGCCGACCAGCGTCGCGTGGCGATCGTCTCGGCCAACCTGCGTGACATCGACCTGGGCAAGGCCATCACCGAAGTGCAGAGCATGGTCGCCAAGAATCCGCTGGGCACCGATGTCGGCATGCGCATCGGTGGCCAGGGCGAGGAACTGGGCGAATCGATCCGCTCGCTGCTGTTCGCCTTCGGGCTGGCGATCTTCCTGGTCTACCTGGTGATGGCATCGCAGTTCGAATCGCTGCTGCACCCGTTCGTCATCCTGTTCACCATCCCGTTGGCGCTGGTCGGTGCGGTGGCGGCGCTGCTGCTGTCGCGTTCGCCGGTATCGGTGGTGGTGTTCATCGGCCTGATCCTGCTGGTTGGCCTGGTGGTGAAGAACGCGATCATCCTGATCGACAAGGTCAACCAGCTGCGCGAGGACGGCGTGGCCAAGCGCCAGGCATTGGTGGAGGGTGCGCGCTCGCGCCTGCGCCCGATCATGATGACCACCTTGTGCGCGGTGTTCGGCTTCTTGCCGCTGGCGCTGGCCTTCGGCCAGGGCGCCGAGGTGCGCTCGCCGATGGCGATCACCGTGATCGGCGGCCTGCTGGTCTCCACGCTGCTGACGCTGGTGGTGATCCCGGTGGTGTACGACCTGCTGGACCGCAAGCCGGATGAGTTCTATGCCGAGCGTGGCCGTCGTGCACGCCTGGCCGCCGCGCAGGCCGAGCAGGTGATCGCGCACGAAGACGATGCCATCGGCGGCGCCAGGGACTGAACCGGATGAACATCACCGAGCTTTCCATCCGCCGTCCCGTCACCACCATCATGCTGTTCGTGTCGATGGTGGTGATCGGCCTGATCGCCTCGTTCCGGCTGCCGCTGGAGTCCGAGCCGGAAGCCACCATCCCGTTCTTCTTCGTCTCGCTGCCCTATCCAGGCTCGACGCCGGAGGAAGTCGAGCGCAACCTGCTGCGCCCGGTGGAAGAGGCCATCGCCACGATGCCGGGCATCAAGACGATGAACTCGCGTGCCAATGCCGAAGGCGGCCAGATCCAGGTCGAGTTCAGCGATTGGAGCCGCGACATCGCCATGGCCGCGTCCGAAGCGCGCGAGCGCATCGACGCGGTGCGCGACCAGCTGCCGGATGACTTCCGCCGCTACTACGTGCAGCGCTGGAGCACCAGCGACCAGGAGGCGATCAGCCTACGCTTGAACAGCAACGAGGACCTGACCGCGCGCGCGGACATGATCGAGCGCAGCATCAAGCAGCACCTGGAGCGCCTGCCGGGCGTGGCGCGCGTGGAAGTGGAAGGCGTGGCCAAGCAGGAAGTGCTGGTGGCGCTGGACAAGGACCGCATCAGCGCGCATGGCATCGCCCTGAATGAACTGGTCGAGAAGCTGCAGGCGGCCAACTTCTCGGTGTCCGCAGGGCAGATCACCGAGGATGGACGACGCCTGCGCGTGCAGCCCCGCGGCGAGCTGCTGGAGCTGCAGGCGCTGCGCAACCTGCCGGTCAACAACCGTGGCACGCGCTTGTCCGATGTCGCCGATGTCAGCCTGCAGCCGCAGCGCATGAGCTACGTGCGGCAGATGGAAGGCAAGCCCAGCGTCGGCGTGGACATCTACAAGGAGCGTTCGGCCAACCTGGTGGACCTGTCGCGTGCGGTGGGCCAGGAGATCAAGGTGCTCGAGCAGGACCCGGCGATGCGCGGGGTCGACGTCGAGGTGGCCTACGACTCGGGCAAGGCGGTGACCAGCTCGTTGCTCGCGCTGGCCGAGGCCGGTGCGATCGGCCTGCTGCTGTCGGTGATCGTGCTGTACGCGTTCCTGCGGCATTGGCCGTCGACGCTGATGGTGTCGATGGCGATCCCGATCTGCTTCATCATGACGCTGGGCTTCATGTACTTCACCGGCATCAGCCTGAACATCATCTCGATGATGGGCTTGCTGCTGGCGGTTGGCATGCTGGTCGACAACGCCGTGGTGGTGGTGGAGAGCATCTACCAGGAGCGGGAGAAGTTTCCCAACCAGCCGGAGTTGGCCTCGATCATCGGTACCCGGCACGTCGCCATCGCGCTGTCGGCCGGTACGCTGTGCCATTGCGTGGTGTTCCTGCCGATGATGTTCGGCGAGAAGAACATCATCACCATCTACCTGTCGCAGCTGGCGGTGACCATCTCCTTCTCGCTGCTTGCATCGTGGCTGGTGGCGGTGAGCCTGATCCCGATGCTGTCGGCACGCATGAAGACGCCGCCGGCGGTGAAGTCACCGTTGATCAGCAGGCTGCAGACCCGCTATGCACGCGTGCTGCGCTGGACGCTGGAGCACCGTGGCTGGAGCGTGGCCGGCATCGTGCTGATCTCGGCGATCAGCGTGTTCCCGATGATGAACACGGCCGGTGGCGGTGACGACAACGACCCGGACGAGATCAACATCTTCTACCAGTGGAAGGGCTCCTACTCGAAGGAGGAGATGGGCAAGGAAGTGCAGCGGGTGGAGGACTTCGTCAACGCCAACCGCGAGGAATTCCACGTCAAGCGGGTGTACAGCCGCTATTCCGAGCAGGGCTGGGCGCAGACGCGCCTGTACCTGAACATCGACGACCGCGAGATCAGCAAGAAGATCGAGGAGGAGGTTCGCAAGGGGCTGCCGCAGTCGGCGCGGGCCAAGATCGGCATCGGCTGGCCCGGCGGCATGGGCAGCGAAGGGCAGGGCGTGCGCTTCAGCCTGGTGGGTGATTCCAGCCAGACGCTGCGCGAGCTGGCCGACGACATCATGCCGATCCTGTCACGTAACCCGAAGCTGCGCGACGTGCGCGTGGACATCGGTGATGCCAATTCCGAGCTGGCGGTGCAGGTGAATCGCGAGCGCGCGGCGGCCTACGGCTTCAGCGCGCAGCAGGTGGCGCAGTTCGTCGGCATGGCGTTGCGCGGCTCGTCGCTGCGGGATTTCCACCGTGACGATGTGGAGATCCCGGTCAATGTGCGCTTCGCCGGCTCGGACCACTACAGCATCGAGGACCTGTCCTCGTTCATGGTGCGCAGCGCGTCCGGCAAGGAGATCCCGTTGCTGGCGATGGTCGACGTCAACGTCAACCCGGCCGCCAATGCGATCCAGCGCCTGAACCGGCAGACCATGCTGCGGATCGAGGCCGGCCTGGCCAAGGATGTGTCGATGGAGGACGCGCGCAAGTCGGTGGAGGCCACGCTGGGCGACATGGAGTTCCCGCCGGGTTACGGCTTCACGTTCAATGGCGCCGGCTTCAACATCAACTTCGATGGCATGGACCAGATGCTGCGCGCCATCGTGATCGCGTTGGTGTTGATGATGGTGATCATGGCGGCGGTGTTCGAATCGTTGCTGTTCCCGGCCGCGATCATGTCCTGCGTGCTGTTCTCCATCTTCGGCGTGTACTGGTTGTTCTGGCTGACCGGCACCGAGATGAACATCATGGCGGTGATCGGCATCCTGGTGCTGATGGGCGTGGTGGTGAACAACGGCATCGTGATGATCGAGCACATCAACAACCTGCGACGGCGTGGCATGGCGCGCACCGATGCGTTGGTGGAGGGCAGTCGCGAGCGCCTGCGCCCGATCATGATGACGATGGGTACCGCGATCCTGGCGATGATCCCGATTGCCCTGAATACGCAGACCGCCGACGGCATGCCGCCGTATTACCCGATGGCCCGTGCGATTGCCGGTGGCCTGGCGTTCTCGACGGTGGTCAGCCTGCTGTTCCTGCCGACCATCTACGCACTGCTGGACGACCTGCGCCGGGGCACCGCACGTTCGGTGCGTCGCGCGCGCGGTCTGCCAGCGGAGCGCGAGGTGGCGCTGGAGAGTTGATCCATCCCGAAGTTGAAATTGAAAAGGCCCGCAGCGATGCGGGCCTTTTCATTGCGACGAAGTGAACGCCGCGGTCGCTTGAAACGGCTCAAAGCCCCTCTCCCGCATGCGGGAGAGGGGTTGGGGCGAGGGCAGGCTCTGGATAATCCAACCGAAAGGCCAAAGCTCTCTTATCCGGCGCTCGGCACCACCTTCTCCCGCATGCAGGAGAAGGAAGCGCCTGCCGACGTATCGTGTAGCGGGATGGCAGGGAGGCCGCTCAAAGCCCCTCTCCCGCATGCGGGAGAGGGGTTGGGGTGAGGGCAGGCTTTGAGTAATCCATGCCGAAAGGCCAAAGCACCTTCATCCGCTGCACTGCACCGCCTTCGTGCGCGTGGGAGAACGGGGGCTCTCAGCCAGCCAGCTTTCCATAGACGCTGAAACCCGTCAGCCACAGCCCCAGCATGCTGCCGAGGTTGGTCAGCATGAAGGTCAACGTGATGCGGGTGACGCGGTTGCGGTACCAGCCCTTCAGGGTCTGTGCGTCGTCGCGCAGCTGCAGGAAGTCCTGGTAAGTCGGCTTGCGCAGCCGGGTTTCCACCAGTGCGGCGAATGCACCGGTCGGGATGCTCAGGCGGAACGGTTTGAAGGGAGCCACCGCGATCGCGGTCAGGATGCTCAGCGGGTGGCTGCCGGCGAGCAGGGCGCCCAGGCCGGCCAGACCGCCGGTGTACAGCGCCCAGATCGCCAGCATCTGCGCGCCCATGTTCATGCCGCCCTTCCAGAAACCGATGCCGATGCCGGCCAGCACCACGGCCAGGATGGTCAGCGTGATCCACGGGACGTTGCGCTTCTTGGGCACCGATTCGAGCTGCTCGCGCACCTGCGCCGGCGGCTCGTTGTCGGTTTCCAGATAGCGGGCCAGGCCGGCCAGATGGCCAGCGCCCACCACGGCGAGCACGTTGCGCTGCGCGCTGTCGTGCTCCTGGCGCAGGCGGGTGGCCATGTAGCGGTCGCGCTCGCCGATGATGGTCTCGTACAGCGCCGGGCTTTCCTTGGCGAACTCGCCGAAGCTCGACTCGAGCATGTCGCCCTGCTTGAGCTTCTCGATCTCGTCCTCGCCGACGTCCTCGGACGAGAACAACCCGGCCCCCAGGCCGGCGATCAGCTTGATCTTGCCAAAGAGGCCCAGCCGCTGCGAAACACGGCGGAAGGTCAGCCCGACGTCGCGGTCGATCAGGTGCACCGGCAGGTCGTCTTCCTTGGCCAGTGTCACCGCACGCTTGAGCTCGGCGCCCGGTTCGATGCCCAGCTGGTCGGCGAGGCGGCGCTGGTAGGCGGCCAGGGCGAGGTTGGCCGCGAACAGGGCCACGCGGCCCTTGCGGATGACCTCGACCAGGTCCAGCTGCGCCATCGCATTCGGGTTGGTCAGTGCGACCAGGCGTTGCGGATCCAGCTCGACCGCGACCGCATCGAACTGGCCGCTGCCGATGGCTTCTTCCACTGCCTGTACGCTGGCCAGCGAGACGTGGGCCGTGCCGAGCAGGGTGTAGCGCACGCCGTCGCGTTCGACGATGCGGACCGGCTGGCCGGCAAGCAGTTCAGTGCCGGCGTGTTGCGAGGAGTCGTTCATTGCGTCATTCATTGGAGGGGGCACTGTCGGTGCCGTCGCCGAGGGCGCGTTGCATCTGCACCGTGTCCAGCCAGCGGCCATGCTTGCGGCCGAGCCCGCGGAAGATACCGACCAGGTGGAAGCCGAAACGTTCGTGCAGCTTGATCGAGGCGGTGTTGGTGGGTTCACCGATCACCGCCACCATCTGCCGGTAGCCGCGCGCGGTGCAGGCATCGATCAACGCCTGCATCAGCGCGCTGCCCACGCCCTTGCCCTGGAAGCGACCATCGACGTAGACCGAGTTTTCCACCGTCCACTGGTAGGCAATGCGGGCACGGTAGCTGTTGGCATAGGCATAGCCGGCGACCTGGCCGTCGATGGTGGCGACCAGGTAGGGGAAGCCGCGCGCGGTGATGTCGGCCATGCGCCGTGCCATCTCCGCTTCGTCCGGCACCTCGTATTCGTAGGTGTTGACCAGTTCTTCCACCTCCACCGCGTAGATGGCGGTGATGGCGGGGATGTCGGCCGGGGTGGCCGGACGCAGCTGCAGGCTCACGGGCACCCTTGGGTCAGTCGATGTAGCGCTTGAGCAGGTCGCCGTAGGCATCGATGCGGCGGTCGCGCAGGAACGGCCAGATGCGGCGGACGTGTTCGCTGCGCTGCAGGTCGACGTCGCAGACCAGCAGGGTCGGATCGGTGCCGGCTTCGGCCAGGAACTCGCCCTGCGGGCCGAGGATGTGGCTGTTGCCCCAGAAGTCGATGCCCGAGGCGCCCAGTGGCGAGCGCTCGTGGCCGACGCGGTTGCAGCTCAGCACCGGCAGGCCATTGGCCACGGCGTGGCCGCGATGGCTCAGCACCCACGCATCGCGCTGGCGGTTCTTCTCGTCCTGCACGTCGTCCGGGTCCCAGCCGATGGCGGTGGGGTAGAGCAGCAGGTCGGCGCCGGCCAGCGCCATCAGGCGCGCGGCTTCCGGATACCACTGGTCCCAGCACACCAGCACGCCGAGGCGACCGACCGAGGTGTCGATCGGCTTGAAGCCGATGTCGCCCGGGGTGAAGTAGAACTTCTCGTAGAAGCCCGGGTCGTCGGGGATGTGCATCTTGCGGTACTTGCCCAGCAGGGTGCCGTCCTTCTCGAAGACCACCGCGGTGTTGTGGTACAGGCCGGCGGCGCGGCGTTCGAACAGCGAACCGACGATCACCACGCCATGCTTCTTCGCCAGCGCGCCCAGGCGTTCGGTGCTCGGGCCGGGGATCGGCTCGGCCAGGTCGAACTCGTCCACCGATTCGTGCTGGCAGAAGTACGGGCCGTTATGCAGCTCCTGCAGCAGCACCAGCTTCGCACCCTGCGCGGCGGCCTCGGCCACGCGTGCTTCGATCACTGCCAGGTTGGCAGCGGCATCGCCGTGGTTGCGCTCCTGGACCAGGGCGACGGTAAGGGGGCTGCGCGCGTTCATGTGATGCGGATCCTGCGGTGGAAAACGCGCATGTTAGCGCGGATGCGCAGGCGCGACGTGGTGGGGGCTGAACGACTTCGGGCAGCGTGCGGCCGGGTGTTGTCCGGCGGCTTTCCGCATGTTCAAGGTGATGGGAGGAGCCGGGCATGGCCGGGCTCCTCCGCGGCCGGCTCAGTGCTTGAGCAGGCCGGCCGGCAACTGCATGGTGATGCAATGCAGGCTGCCGTTCTGCCAGATCAGCGAGCGGCAGGGGACCTGCACGATCTCGCGACCCGGGAACGCCTGCACCAGCACGTCGCGCGCGGCATCGTCGGCCGCGTCGCCATAGGCTGGCATCAGTACCGCGCCGTCGATGATCAGGAAGTTGGCGTAGGAGGCCGCCAGGCGGCGACCTTCGTCCAGCACCGGTTGTGCCCACGGCAGCGGGAACAGGCGGTAGGGCTGTCCATCGGCGGTGCGCAGTGCGGCCAGCTCGGCACCCATGGCCTGCAGTTCGGCGTAATGCGAGTCCTGCGGGTCATCGCAGTTCTGGTAGACGATGCTGTCGGCCGAGGAGAAACGGGCGAGGGTATCGACGTGGGCGTCGGTGTCGTCGCCTTCCAGGTAGCCGTGGTCCAGCCACAGCACGCGGTCCTGCTGCATCCACTGCGCCATGTCCGCGCCCAGCGAGGCACGGTCACGCTCCGGGTGGCGCTCATGCAGGCACTGCCAGGTGGTCAGCAGGGTGCCGGCACCGTCGGTGTCGATCGCGCCGCCTTCCAGGGCGAACGGAATGCTGCGGACATCAGCCTTCGCGTTGAACACACCGGCGCCGTGCAACACGCCGACCAGCTGGTCGTCGAGGTTGGCGTCGAACTTGCCGCCCCAGCCGGTGAAGCGGAAGTCCAGCAGCTGGAAGCTGCCGTCGGCGCGGGTGAGGGTGATCGGGCCGGAGTCACGCAACCAGGTGTCGTCGTACGGCGCGGTGACGAACTGCACGCGCGCCATGTCGATCCGGTTCGAGCGCAGGCGCATTTCGGCGTAGGTCTCGACGTCGTCATCGGCCACGCAGATCAGTACCGGCTGGAAGCGGGTGATGGCGGCAACCAGCGCGATATAGGTTTCTTCGACCTCGGCCAGGCGCTCGGCCCAATCGGTGTCGGCGTGTGGCCAGGCGATGAGGACGCCGGACTGGGATTCCCATTCGGCCGGGAAGCGGAGCGTGTCGTTCATTTCTTCCTGCAGTTTCAGGGCCCGACGCGCTGGCGCGGGCGTAGGCGGCGACCGATGACCGGCACCGGCCGCCGGGACAAGGGTCAGCGGATCGGCGGCTTGGGCCCGACTTCACCGGGGCTGGCTTGGTTGGCCACCACGTCGATGACGCGCTGCCGTTCGAAATACACGGTGAACGCCGGGTAGACCCAGCGGTTGATGGTCGGCCACTGGCGCTTCTGGCCGCCACGCGGCTCCAGCCGCTCCTGCGGCGCGCCGAAGCGGGCTTCCACCTGCTGCGCGGTGTCGCCGCGTGCCGGCAGGGCGCCGGCCGGCTTTTCCTGGGCGCGGTCGATGAGCAGGGTGTCGGCCATCGCGGCCGGTGCCCCGCCCAGCAGGGCGGTCAGGGTCAGTGCTTGGAACAATTGCTTCATGGTCGCTTCTCCCCAGAGGACAAGTGGCGATTACAGCAAAAAACGGCGACGAAAAACCGGCTTGGCGTCGTTTGGTTGCGCTGGAACACGTCTGTGCCGGAAGCTGGATGCAAAAAACCGCCCGAAGGCGGCTTTTTGCGGATTCCGGCGGCCTTGCGGCGACCGGTGCTGGCCTAGGCCAGTTGGCTCAGCGCTGGCGAGCCTTGAAGCGCGGGTTCGACTTGCAGATCACGAAGATCTTGCCGCGACGGCGAACGACCTTGCAATCGCGGTGACGAGCCTTCGCCGACTTCAGGGAGGACAGGACTTTCATGGCATACCTCGGCGGATAACTGTTGGGAATCTCAGGAGCGCGGCCGCGGATATGCAGGATGACGCTCGTTCAAGCCCGCCATTCTACCGGGCATTTCCATGCGCGTTCAAGTGGTTGCGGCA
Organism: Stenotrophomonas capsici; assembly: GCF_034961085.1. Taxonomy (NCBI): domain Bacteria; kingdom Pseudomonadati; phylum Pseudomonadota; class Gammaproteobacteria; order Lysobacterales; family Lysobacteraceae; genus Stenotrophomonas; species Stenotrophomonas capsici. Next base: position 705,266 of record NZ_JAYFUH010000249.1, read on the forward strand.
AATCGGGCGGCGGGGCGTCCGCGCGGGGCGTTAGAATAGCGCGATTCCCGTTCAGACTCAGGCAGCCACATGAGCCAGCTCCCCCCCGTTCTCACCATCGATGGCCCGTCCGGGGCCGGCAAGGGCACGGTCAGCCGCATCGTCGCGCGCCGCCTGGGCTGGCACTACCTGGATTCGGGCGCACTGTACCGGGCGGTGGGCGTGGCGGCGAGCTGGGCCGATATCGACACCTCCGATGCCTCGGCGCTGGTGCGTTGCACCTTCGATACCCGGGTTCAGTTCGCTGAACAGGGTGAAAGCCTGCGCGTGCTGGTCAATGGCACCGACGCCACCGATGAGTTGCGGCTGGAGACCACGGGCGCGCTGGCCTCGGCGATCGCGGCCATCCCGGAGGTGCGTGCGGCGCTGAAGGAGCGCCAGCGCGCATTCAGGGCCGAGCCGGGCCTGGTGGCTGACGGGCGCGACATGGGGACGGTGATCTTCCCGGATGCCCCATTCAAGGTCTTCCTGACCGCCAGCGCCGAGGAACGTGCCAATCGCCGGCATAAGCAGTTGAAAGAAAAAGGGGTTTCGGTTAACTTTGATGACCTCCTGCGCGAGATCATGGCCCGCGACGCCCGTGATGCACAGCGCGCAGTGGCGCCCCTGAAGCCGGCCGAAGACGCCGTCTTCATCGACACCAGCGGAATTGGCATCGACGACGTCGTTGCCAAGGTGCTGGATCTGGTCCCCGCAACGGGCCCGTGATCCACGCAGTGTTGAGTGTGGCCAGTGCACCGGCCGCAGTCGCGAAGAGAAGTTGCAACAACCCCGCTGCGCAATGGTGCGTGGTGGGCTTTTCCATTCACACGGCCGCCTGCTTGGGGTCGTACAACAGGCTGGACAGTCCGGGTTTCCGCAACGAATCCGCTGTCCGTGTGTTCAACTGAGTAAATCCAATGACCGAATCATTTGCAGAACTGTTTGAAGCCAGCCAGGCCAACCTGGCCAAGCTGAAGCCCGGCGCCATCGTTGTCGGTACCGTCGTTGACGTCCGCGGCGACGTGGTCGTGATCAACGCCGGCCTGAAGTCCGAAGGCATCGTGCCGATCGAACAGTTCCGTAACGACGCTGGCGAGATCGATGTGGGCGTGGGCGACCAGGTGAAGGTCGCGCTGGACTCCATCGAGAACGGCTTCGGCGAAACCGTCCTGTCGCGCGAGAAGGCCAAGCGCGCCATGGTGTGGGACGAGCTGGAAGAAGCGTTGGAAAAGAACGAAACCATCACCGGCCGCATCAGCGGCAAGGTCAAGGGTGGTTTCACCGTGGACATCAAGGATGTCCGCGCGTTCCTGCCCGGTTCGCTGGTCGATGTGCGCCCGGTGCGCGACCCGGCCTACCTGGAAGGCAAGGAGCTGGAGTTCAAGCTCATCAAGCTCGACCGCAAGCGTAACAACGTGGTCGTTTCCCGCCGTGCAGTCGTCGAGAGCGAGCATTCGGAAGAGCGCGAGCAGCTGATGGACAAGCTGCAGGAAGGCGCGATCCTGAAGGGTGTCGTCAAGAACCTGACCGACTACGGCGCGTTCGTGGACCTGGGCGGCATCGACGGCCTGCTGCACATCACCGACATGGCATGGAAGCGCGTGCGCCATCCGTCCGAAGTCGTGAACGTCGGCGACGAGCTGGACGTGCGCGTGCTGAAGTTCGACCGCGAGCGCAACCGCGTTTCGCTGGGCCTGAAGCAGCTGGGCGAGGATCCGTGGGACAACATCTCGCGTCGTTACCCGGCCAACAGCCGCGTGTTCGGCAAGGTCTCCAACGTGACCGATTACGGCGCGTTCGTCGAGATCGAGCCGGGCGTCGAAGGCCTGGTGCACGTGTCCGAGATGGATTGGACCAACAAGAACGTCAACCCGTCCAAGGTCGTGCAGGTCGGTGACGAAGTCGAAGTGATGGTGCTGGACGTGGACGAAGAGCGTCGCCGCATCTCGCTGGGCATGAAGCAGGTTGCCGCCAATCCGTGGGAAACCTTCGCTGCCATCCACAAGAAGGGCGACAAGGTGTCGGGCCAGATCAAGTCGATCACTGACTTCGGCATCTTCATCGGCCTGGACGGCGGTATCGACGGCCTGGTGCACCTGTCCGACATCAGCTGGAACACCACCGGCGAAGACGTGGTCCGCAACTTCAAGAAGGGCGACACCCTGGATGCCGTCGTGCTGGCGGTTGATCCGGAGCGTGAGCGCATCTCGCTGGGCGTCAAGCAGCTGGAGCAGGATCCGTTCGGCCAGTACATGGCTGCCAACCCGAAGGGTTCGAAGGTCGAAGGCGTCGTGAAGGAAGTTGACGCCAAGGGCGCGACCATCGAGCTGGCTGACGGCATCGAAGGCTACGTGTCGGCACGTGACGTCGCCAACGAGCGCGTCGACGACGCCACCCAGTTCCTGAAGGTCGGCGACAAGGTCGAAGCCAAGTTCGTGGGCATGGACCGCAAGGGCCGCACCCTGCAGCTGTCGATCAAGGCCAAGGACGATGCTGAAATGCGCGAAGTGCTGGAGGAATACCAGTCCTCTTCGGGCGGCACCACCCAGCTGGGTGCCCTGCTGCGCGCGCAGTTGAATGGCAACAAGTCCGAGTAATAATCGGACATCCTTGTTGTAGATGTATCTGGGCGGCCCGGACGATCAGTCCGGGCCGCTTCAGGCTAGAGAACCAGCCATTGGCGAGTACGCAATGACCAAATCCGAACTGATCGAAATCCTCGCGCGCCACCAGGCGCACCTGAAGGCCGATGATGTCGATCTGGCGGTGAAGTCCTTGCTGGAAATGATGGGGGGTTCGCTGTCCTCCGGGGATCGCATCGAGATCCGCGGTTTCGGGAGTTTTTCCCTGCATTACCGCCCGCCGCGCCTGGGCCGCAACCCGAAGACGGGTGACTCGGTCGCACTGCCGGGCAAGCACGTGCCGCACTTCAAGCCAGGCAAGGAATTGCGCGAGCGCGTCAGTTCCGTCATCCCGCTGGAAAGCGATCCCGCCTGAGCCTGCCCGGTTCCTGCTGCGAATTCATGCGCTGATTCGGTAAGCTACCGGCTCTTGTTATCGGAGCAGACGGCGCCATGAAGATTTTTCGTTTAGTGCTCCTGCTGGCCGTCCTCGTCGGAGGACTGGTGATTGGTTCGCTCAACTCGCAACCCATCCAGATCAGCCTGGCCTTCTGGATGCTCAAGACCACCTCCGGGGTGGCAATCATCGCCTCGCTGTTGCTCGGCGCCCTGGTGGGCGGCGGCATGGTGATGGCAGGCTTGGTCGTGCCGATGTACGCCAAGCTGCGCCGTGCCAACAAAGTGGTGGCTGCAGCCAACGCGGCGGCAGCACCGGCCGAAACGACGCAATCCCCTTCTCCTTTCGACGGGCGCTGATCGCAGATGGAATTCATCAGTGAGTGGTTCTGGTTCTTCCTGTTCCTGCCGCTTGCCGCGCTCAGCGGCTGGGTCGTGGGCCGCCGTGGGGGGCAACGGCATAGCGAGAACCAGGTCAGCCGGCTTTCCAGTACCTATTTCCGCGGCTTGAATTACCTGCTCAACGAGCAGCCGGACAAGGCCATCGAGCTGTTCCTGCATATCGCCGAGCTGGACAAGGAAACCTTCGAGACGCAGGTGGCGCTGGGGCATCTGTTCCGCCGCCGCGGCGAAGTCGATCGCGCCATCCGCCTGCATCAGGGCCTGGTCAACCGCAATGACCTGAGCGATGCGCAGCGCGTGCAGGCATTGCTCGCCTTGGGCGAGGACTACATGAAGTCCGGCCTGCTTGACCGCGCCGAAACCGTGTTCACCGACCTGGCCAGGCTGGACCAGCGTGCGCCGCAGGCGCTCAAGCACCTGATCAGCATCTACCAGGCCGAGCGCGACTGGGAAAAGGCGATCGAGAACGCTACCCGTTACGAGCAGGTCACCGACGAACCGATGGGCAAGCTGATCGGGCAGTTCGAATGCGAGCTGGCCGAGCGCTATCGCGCCGCGGGCCGTCTGGAGGATGCGCGCGCGGCGATCAACCGCGCCAATGCGGCGGATGCGATGAGCGTGCGTGCCGGCATCATCGAGGGCCGCCTGGAGAGCGACTTCGGCAATGACGAAGCCGCGGTGCGTGCGTTCGAGCGTGCGGCACGCAATGACCCGGACTACCTGCCGGAGATCCTGCCGCAGCTGTTGAAGAACTACCGGAATGTCGGTGATCTGGCTGGCGCGCGTGCGTTCCTGGCCGAGATGACCGAGCACTACCGGGGCATCGCGCCGGTGCTGGCGTTGACCCGTCTGATGGAGGAGCAGGAAGGCACTGCGCCTGCACGCGCCTATCTGGGACGACAGCTGAAGGATCGTCCTTCGGTGCGCGGTGAATCGGCGCTGATCGACCTGACCCTGGCCGAGGGCGCCGACCCGGTCGCCACGCTGCAGGACCTCAAGCACATCACCGACCAGTTGCTGGTCCGCAATCCGGCCTATCGCTGCACGCGTTGTGGCTTCGGTGCCAGGACGCACCACTGGCAATGCCCGAGCTGCAAGGAGTGGGGCACGGTCAAGCCGCTGCTGAACTTCGCGGTGCTCTGAACCGTGCCGACGCCGTTCTTACTTCTGCCGCTGGCGACGCTGGCGCTGGCGGCATGGGTGACCTGGCTGGCCATCCACTACGCGATCCGTCGTCGATTGGTCGATCTTCCCGGCGAGCGGCGCAGCCACCAGGTCACCACACCACGCGGTGGCGGGATCGGGATCGTTGCATCGCAGGTGTTTGCCTGTTCCGTTCTGGCTTTCCTGTACCCCGCTTACGCGTTCGCGCTGCTGGTCTTCGCGGTAGGGTTGCTGTTGGTGGCGGGAATCGGGTGGTGGGACGACCATCGGCCACTTCCCGCGCTACCACGCTTGGGTGTTCACCTGCTTGCATCGCTGATGCTGGGCGGGGTAGTGCTGGGGGCGACCGGCGACCCGTTGAAAGCGGCGTTCTGTGCGTTCCTGGCGGTGTCGCTGATCAACATCTGGAACTTCATGGATGGCATCAACGGCTTGGCCGCCAGTCAGGCGGCACTGGTCGGCATCGGGGTGGCAGTGCTCTTGCCCTGGCCCCTGGGAATCGCGGGCGCAGTGTTGGCGGCCGGTTGCCTGGGGTTTCTCCCGTTCAACTTCCCGCGTGCCCGGATCTTCATGGGGGATGTGGGCAGTGGCGCGCTGGGCTACCTCGTTGCCGGATTGCTGGCACTGGGCATGTGCACGACAGTGCTGGCCCCGCCGTTGTGGCTGGTACTGCCGTCGGTGTTCCTTGTTGATGCGGGGTTCACCTTGTTGGCGCGGATACTCAAGGGTGAGCGCTGGATGCAGCCGCATACCCAGCATCTGTATCAGCGGTTCGTGAAACGTGGCCGAAGTCACGCCATTGTCACGGTCATGTACGCCAGTCTTACGCTGTCGGGAGTGGCATTTACGGTATTCTTTTCAAGCCTTCCCCTAGGTTGGGGATGGGCAGGGGGATTGGGCTGGGGGGCTGCGCTTGCAGCCGCCTGGGGTTTCCTGCGCATCGGGCTTTTCAATAAGGACGACGACTGAATGGCATCCTGGCATGATCGATTCCCCGGTAGTGGTCTGCGCTATGCGGTGATGCTCCACGATCTGGTCATGGTCTGGCTGGGGTGGCAGCTGCTGTTTGCCGCGCGCTACGCGATGCTGGACAACGCGCCTGACCAGCCGCTGTTCTCGCTGGACGTGCTGGCCGTGGTGGCGATACAGGGAATCGCGTTCTGGAAGGTCGGGCTTTATCAAGGCCTGTGGCGTTTCGCCAGCGTTGCGGACCTGATCAACATCTTCAAGGCGAGCTTCATTGGCCTGCTGGCCATCGTTGTCCTGTTCACCTACCGGCGGCTTCACGGCATTCCGATCTCCGTACTGGTGGTCTATCCGTTTGCGCTTTCGGCGCTGCTGGGCACGCCGCGGTTGCTGTACCGGGCCTGGAAGGATTATCAGTCCGTGCATTCGGATGCGCGGGCACGCCGCGTGCTGGTCATCGGTGCGGGGCAGGCGGCGGAAGGCCTGATCAAGGACCTGCGTCGCTCGGGCGACTATGAGCCCGTCGGGCTGGTCGATGACTCGATTCATCTGAAGGGTGCGAAGCTGCATGGCGTGCCAATCCTCGGCAAGATCAACGATCTGGTCTCGGTTGCCCGGGAGACCAGCAGCAAGCTGCTCGTGATTGCCATTCCAACCATCGATGCCGCCGGCATGCAGCGCATCGTGGGCCTGTGCGAGCGGACCGGGTTGCCATTCCGGACCGTGCCGAGGTTGACCGATATCCTGGAGGGCAGCTCGCTTCCCGGTGAACTCAAGGAAGTGGCCATCGAGGACCTGCTGGGCCGCAAGCCGATCCTGCCCGACTGGGAGCTGATCCGCGGTTGGCTGCGGGGACGTACGGTGCTGGTGACCGGCGGCGGTGGTTCGATTGGTTCGGAGCTGTGCCGGCAGTGCGCGCGGCATGGTGTTACCCGCGTCGTCGTGCTGGAGATCAGTGAGCTGCTGATGATCAACATCCAGGCAGAACTGCGGCGCAACTTCCCTGATCTGGATGTACAGGGAGTGCTGGGTGATTGCGGCGATCCGGCCGTGATCCGCCATGCCTTGCGCACCTTCCGGCCCGATACCGTGTTCCATGCGGCCGCCTACAAGCAGGTGCCGTTGCTTGAGGATCAGTTGCGTGAAGCGGTGCGCAACAACACGCTGGCAACCGAATGCGTCGCTTCGGCCTGTGCGGAAGCCGGGGTCGAGAATTTCGTGTTGATTTCCACCGATAAGGCGGTGGACCCGGTTAACGCACTGGGTGCGAGCAAGCGCTACGCCGAAATGATCTGCCAGAGCCTGAACAAGCGCGCGCCATCGACCCGCTTTGTCACCGTCCGCTTCGGCAACGTGCTCGGTTCGGTGGGTAGCGTAGTGCCGTTCTTCCGCGAGCAGATCCGCAAGGGGGGGCCGGTGACGGTCACCCACCCGGACGTCAGCCGCTACTTCATGACGATCCCGGAAGCCTGCCTGCTGATCCTGCAGGCGGCCGCCTCGTCCTCGCGTGGCGCCATCTACATGCTGGACATGGGCGAGCCGGTGCTGATCCGGGACCTGGCCGAGCAGATGATCCGGCTGGCCGGCAAGGTGCCCGGCGCGGACATCGGCATTGTCTACACGGGCCTGCGTGCTGGTGAGAAGCTGCACGAGAGCCTGTTCTACCACGACGAAAACTGCCAGCCGACCGCTCACCCCAAAGTGATGGAAGCCGGCGTGCGTGAGTTCTCGCCTGACCTGGTGCTTGGCAACGTGGCGGCGCTGCGCAAGGCCATTGCTTCCTATGATATCGAGGCGATGCAGCAGATCCTGACCGCCACCATTCCCGAGTTCAAGCCGATCGAGGAGCCGGGAGTGCCCAGTACCTCGGCCAAGATCGTGCCGTTCCCCACCAAAGAAGCTGGAAGGATTCATTGATGAGTGTTCGTATCAAGAAGGCGGTGTTTCCCGTGGCGGGCCTGGGGACGCGCTTCCTGCCTGCGACCAAGACCGTGCCGAAGGAGATGCTGCCGATCATTGATCGTCCGCTGATCCAGTACGCGGTGGATGAAGCCATCGAGGCCGGTTGCGATACGCTGATCTTCATCACCAACCGTTACAAGCATGCGGTGGCCGATTATTTCGACAAGGCCTACGAGCTGGAGCAGAAGCTCGAGCGCGCCGGCAAAACCGAGCAGTTGGAGCAGATCCGCCACGTGCTGCCCAAGGGCGTGCGCGCGGTGTTCGTGACCCAGACCGAGGCGTTGGGCCTGGGGCACGCGGTGCTGTGTGCCAAGCCGATCGTTGGAGATGAGCCGTTCGCGGTCCTGTTGCCGGACGACCTGATCTGGAATCGTGGCGACGGCGCGCTCAAGCAGATGGCCGATCTCAATGAGGCATCGGGGGCCAGCGTCATCGCGGTGGAGGACGTGCCCCACGAGAAGACTGGCAGCTACGGCATCGTCGCCACCGACAAGTTCGACGGGCGCAAGGGGCATATCACCCAGATCGTCGAGAAGCCCAAGCCGGAGGACGCGCCCAGTGACCTGGCCGTGGTCGGCCGTTACGTGCTGAGCCCGAAGATCTTCGAACTGCTCGAGTCCACTGGGACTGGGGCGGGCGGGGAAATCCAGCTGACCGATGCGATCGCGCAGCTGCTCACCAGCGAGCAGGTGGATGCCTTTCGATTTGAAGGTACCCGCTTCGATTGCGGCACGCACCTCGGGCTGGTCGAAGCCACGGTCCGTTTCGCGTTGGAGAACCCGAAGCTGGCGGGCCCGGCGCGCGAAGTCATGCAGAAGATGCTGGCCGAGTAAGCTCCGCGCTTGCAGGACGTCGACCTTCAAGGTTGACGGGCAGAAGGGCAGCCACTGGCTGCCCTTCCTGCTTTTTGCATCACGCGAAGCATCAGGGCGTTGGTTTCAGGGCATCACGTCGATGCGCACAAAAAAAGGGCGGCCCGCGGGCCGCCCTTTCGGCGTCATCCGGCGAGTTGGATTACAGCGACTCGAAGATGCCGGCAGCGCCCATGCCGGTGCCGATGCACATGGTGACCATGCCGTACTTCTGCTGGCGGCGACGCAGGCCGTGCAGGATGGTCGCGGTACGGATCGCGCCGGTGGCACCCAGCGGGTGGCCCAGGGCGATGGCGCCGCCCAGCGGGTTGACCTTGCTCGGGTCCAGGCCGCAGTCGCGGATGACCGCCAGCGACTGTGCGGCGAAGGCTTCGTTGAGCTCGATCCAATCCAGCTGGTCCTGGCTCAGGCCGGCCTGCTTGAGCGCCTTCGGGATTGCGGCGATCGGGCCAATGCCCATCACTTCCGGGCGCACGCCGGCCACCGAGAAGCTGACGAAGCGGGCCAGCGGGGTCAGGCCGTAGTCCTTGATGGCCTGCTCCGATGCCAGCAGCACTGCACCGGCACCGTCGCTCATCTGCGAGGAGTTGCCGGCGGTCACGCTGCCACCGAACTGGCCGTTGCGGAACACCGGGCGCAGCTTGGCCAGGCCCTCGGCCGAGGAATCCAGGCGCGGGCCTTCGTCGGTGTCGGCGAGCTTGTTGCGGGTGATGATGCGCTTGCCGTCGGCCAGGTCAGGCAGGTGCGAGACGATCTCGTACGGGCTGATCTCGTCCTTGAATTCGCCGTTCTGGATCGCGGCGATGGCCTTCTGGTGCGAGGCCAGGGCGAAAGCGTCCTGGTCCTCGCGCGAGACCTTCCATTCTTCGGCGACCTTCTCGGCGGTGATGCCCATGCCGTAGGCAATGGCGGTGTGGTCGTTGTCGAACACGCTCGGCGCCATCGCGATCTTGTTGCCCATCATCGGCACCATCGACATCGACTCGGTGCCGCCGGCCAGCATCAGGTCGCTGTTGCCCAGGCGGATCTGGTCGGCAGCCATGGCCACGGCCTGCAGGCCGGAGGAGCAGAAGCGGTTCACCGTCTGCGCGGCGATGGTGTTGGGCAGGCCGGCCAGCAGCACGCCGATGCGCGCCACGTTCATGCCTTGCTCGGCTTCGGGCATGGCGCAGCCGATGATGGCGTCGTCGATGCGGTTGACGTCCACGCCCGGGGCCTGGGCGACCACGCTCTTGAGCACGTGGGCGAGCATGTCGTCCGGACGGGTGTTGCGGAACATGCCCTTGGGCGCCTTGCCAACCGGGGTGCGGGTGGCGGCGACGATGTAGGCGTCCTGGATTTGCTTGGTCATTGCAGTGATCTCTTCAATAGGTGTGAGCGTGAGGGCGGGCGAGGGCGACGCCGTGGCGTCGCGCCTGAAGCACGCTCACTCAGTTCCGCAGCGGCTTGCCGGTTTTGAGCATGTGCGCGATGCGGGCCTGGGTCTTCTCCTGCTGGGCCAGTTCGACGAAGTGCTTGCGCTCCAAGGTGAGCAGCCACTCTTCGTCCACCAGCGTGTTGCGGTCGACCTTGCCGCCGCACAGCACGGTGGCGATGCGCTCGGCGATCTCATAGTCGTAGGGGCTGATGAAGCGGCCTTCGAGCATGTTGACCAGCATCATCTTGAAGGTGGCGACGCCCACGTCGCCGGCGACGCGGATGCGGCGCGCCGGCAGCGGCGGACGGTAGCCGCCCTCGGCCAGTGCAGTGACCTCGGCCTTGGCGATGTGCAGCAGCTCGAAGCTGTTGAACACGACCTTGTCGGTGCCGCGCATCAGGCCCAGCTCCTTGGCGTTGACCGCGGAGTTGGAGACCTTGGCCATGGCCACGGTTTCGAAGGTCTTCTTCAGCTCGGCGAATACGTCGCCGTCGGCGCCGGCGGCCTGCGAGGCGCGCACGGCGATCTCCTTCAGGCCACCACCGGCCGGCAGCAGGCCAACGCCGGCCTCGACCAGGCCGATGTAGCTTTCCAGCGCGGCAACCGACTTGGCCGCATGCATCTGGAACTCACAGCCGCCGCCCAGCGCGAGGCCGCGCACCGCAGTCACCACCGGCACGGTGGCGTACTTGATGCGCTGGCTGGTGCGCTGGAAGTTGGCGACCATCGCCTCGAACTCGGCGATCTTGCCGGCCTGCAGTGCACCCAGCGCACCGGACAGGTCGGCGCCGGCGGAGAAGGGCTCCTTGTTCTGCCAGATCACCACGCCCTTGAACTGCTTCTCGGCCAGGCCGATGGCGTGCTGGATGCCGTCCAGCACCTGATCGGAGACGGTGTTCATCTTGGTCTTGAAGCTGATGACGCCGATGCCATCACCGTCGGTCCACAGGCGGATGCCGTCGTTCTCGAACACGGTCTCGCCCGGGGCGAACTTCTCGCCGAGCAGCGCATCCGGGAAGCGCTGGCGCTGGTACACCGGCAGCGACGAGCGCGGCACCAGTGCATTCTGCGACGGGCTGTAGCTGCCTTCGGCGGCATGCACGTCGTCTCGGCCGTCCAGCACCCAGGCCGGCAACGGGGCATTGCTCATGCTCTTGCCGGCGGCGATGTCCTCGGCGATCCACTGCGCCACCTGCTTCCAGCCGGCGGCCTGCCAGGTCTCGAACGGGCCCAGCGACCAGCCGTAGCCCCAGCGGATGGCCAGGTCCACGTCGCGCGCGGTTTCGGCGATGTCGGCCAGGTGGTAGGCGCTGTAATGGAACAGGTCGCGGAACGTTGCCCACAGGAACTGGGCATGCGGGTGCTGGCTTTCGCGCAGCTTGGCGAACTTCTCGGCCGGGCTCTTGATCTTCAGGATCTCGACCACTTCCGGTGCGGCGGCGCGGTCGGCCGGACGGTAGTCCTGCTTTTCAAGGTCGATGACCAGGATGTCCTTGCCGACCTTGCGGAAGATGCCAGCGCCGGTCTTCTGGCCCAGTGCCCCCTTGCCGATCAGTGCGCCCAGCCATGCCGGCGCGGCGAAGTACTTGTGCCACGGGTCGTCGGGCAGGGTGTCGCCCATGGTCTTGATGACATGCGCCATGGTGTCCAAACCGACCACGTCGGAGGTGCGGTAGGTCGCCGACTTCGGGCGGCCGACCAGCGGGCCGGTCAGGCCGTCCACTTCGTCGAAGCCCAGGCCGAACTGCTGGGTGTGGTGGATGGTGGACAGGATCGAGAACACGCCGATGCGGTTGCCGATGAAGTTCGGGGTGTCCTTGGCGTACACCACGCCCTTGCCCAGGTTGGTGGTCAGGAAGGTTTCCAGGCCTTCCAGCACCGACTTGTCGGTGGTCTTGGCCGGGATCAGCTCGGCCAGGTGCATGTAGCGCGGCGGGTTGAAGAAGTGCACGCCGCTGAAGCGGTGGCGCAGTTCTTCCGGCAGCACGTCGGCCAGCTTGTTGATGCCCAGGCCCGAGGTGTTGGAGGCCAGCACCGCGTGTTCGTTCACGAACGGGGCGATCTTCTTGTACAGGTCCTGCTTCCAGTCCATCCGTTCAGCGATGGCCTCGATGATGAGGTCGCAGTCGCGCAGTTGCTCCAGGCCCGAGTCGTAGTTGGCCGGGGTGATGGCTTCGGCCAGCGACTTGGATGCCAGCGGTGCCGGGCTCAACTTGCCCAGGTTGGCGATGGCCTTGAGCACGATGCCGTCGGCCGGACCTTCCTTGGCAGCCAGGTCGAACAGGACGGTGTCGACGCCGGCATTGGTCAGGTGGGCGGCGATCTGCGCACCCATGACGCCTGCGCCCAGGACGGCGGCGCGGCGGACAAGCAGGGAATTGGACATATCGATAAACCTTTGGTCTGCGATGACGGGTGGATCAGGTAAGGGACGAATCCGGCGTACGTGCGTTTGCACGGAAACCGGCTTCAGCGAAATGGATCAGTTCCTGCGCGGCCTTGCTGCGGTGGGCGGCCTCGCTGATGTTGTGCGGGCGCTTGATCAGGCCGAAATCGGCCATGGCGTAGGTGAGCGCGCCGGCCAGGAAGTCCAGGCGCCAGTACAGCTCTTCCTTGCTCAGGCCAGGCACGCAAGCGCCGATGGCCTTGCCGAACTCGCGCAGCACGTGGCCGTAGTGGTCGGACAGGAACTTGCGCAGGTTGTCGTTCTTCTCGGCATAGGCGCGGGCGATCACGCGGACGAAGGCGCCGCCGCTCTGGCGGTCCTGGGCCAACGCCAGCGCCGGCTCGACGAAGGCCGCCAGCACCGCGCGCAGGTCGCCGGGCTGGCTGCTGCGGGCCTGTTCCAGCTGGCCCAGGCGGGCGGCGGTCATCTCGTCCATGCGGCGGCGGAACACTTCATTGACCAGGTTTTCCTTGGACCCGAAGTGGTAATTGACCGCCGCGATGTTTACGTCCGCGTGACTGGTCACCTGGCGCAGTGAAGTACCGGCGAAGCCGTGCTGGGCGAACAGTTCCTCGGCCGCGCCGAGGATGCGGTCCTTGGTGGAGAAGCTGGCAGGTTTGCCCATGGCGGCCACAATCAATCAAACGATTGTTTGGATCCTACGCCCGGCCGGGCGCCTCGGTCATGCTGCGTCGCAACATCATTCACGTGGCGCTGTGCAAAGGGCCGGGGCACCCGGTAGAATTAGCCACCGCAATTCAGGCTAAGCCCGCGTCCGCACGCGGGTTTTTTTCATGTACCCTCGGGCCGACCGGCCCTGAACAACCGGAGAATTCCCATGGCGCTGGAGCGCACCCTTTCCATCATCAAGCCCGACGCCGTTGCCAAGAACGTGATCGGCGAGATCTACGCCCGCTTCGAAAAGGCCGGCCTGAAGGTCGTGGCCGCCAAGTACAAGCAGCTCTCGCGCCGTGAAGCCGAAGGCTTCTACGCCGTGCACCGCGAGCGTCCGTTCTTCAACGCCCTGGTCGAGTTCATGATCTCCGGCCCGGTGATGATCCAGGCCCTGGAAGGCGAGAACGCCGTGCTGGCGCACCGCGACCTGCTGGGCGCCACCAACCCGAAGGACGCTGCCCCGGGCACCATCCGCGCCGATTTCGCTGATTCGATCGACGCCAACGCCGCCCACGGTTCGGATTCGGTCGAGAACGCCGCCATTGAAGTGGCCTACTTCTTCGCCGCCACCGAAGTGGTTTCGCGCTAAGCAGTAAAGAAGGTTGAAGCCGTGAACGAGGTCGTACAGACACCCGCCATCCAGCCGCTGCCGAAAACGGCGCCGACCGCTGGCAAGCAGAACCTGCTCGACCTTGATCGCGCGGGCCTGGAGAAGTTCTTCGTCGAAACCCTCGGCGAACAGAAGTTCCGTGCCCACCAGGTGATGAAGTGGATCCACCACCGCTACGTCACCGATTTCGACCAGATGACCGACCTCGGCAAGGCGCTGCGCGCCAAGCTGCATGCCCATGCCGAGGTCGTCGTCCCCAATGTCGTGTTCGACAAGCCCTCCGCCGACGGCACCCACAAGTGGCTGCTGGCGATGGGCGTGGATGGCAAGAACGCCATCGAGACCGTCTACATCCCGGACAAGACCCGCGGCACGCTGTGCGTGTCCTCGCAGGTCGGTTGCGGCCTGAACTGCACCTTCTGCTCGACCGCCACCCAGGGCTTCAACCGCAACCTGACCACCGCCGAGATCATCGGCCAGGTATGGGTGGCCGCCCGTCACCTGGGCAACGTGCCGCACCAGATGCGCCGTCTCACCAACGTGGTGATGATGGGCATGGGCGAGCCGCTGATGAATTTCGACAACGTCGTGCGCGCCATGAGCATCATGCGCGATGACCTGGGCTACGGCCTGGCCAACAAACGCGTGACGTTGTCCACCTCCGGCCTGGTGCCGCAGATCGATCGCCTCTCGGTCGAGAGTGACGTATCGCTGGCCGTGTCGCTGCACGCGCCCAATGATGAGCTGCGCGAAACGCTGGTGCCGCTCAACAGGAAATACCCGATCGCCGAGTTGATGGCGTCGTGCGCGCGTTACCTGCGCGGCAACAAGAAGCGCGATTCGGTGACCTTCGAGTACACCCTGATGAAGGGCATCAACGACCAGCCCGAGCACGCCCGCCAGCTGGCACGCTTGATGCGCCAGTTCGACAACGCGGTGCAGGCCAAGGATTCGGGCAAGGTCAACCTGATCCCGTTCAACCCGTTCCCCGGCACGCGCTATGAGCGTTCGGACGAGGAGCAGATCCGCGCCTTCCAGAAAATCCTGCTTGACGCGCAGGTGCTGACGATGGTGCGCCGTACCCGCGGTGACGACATCGACGCGGCCTGCGGCCAGCTCAAGGGCCAGGTGATGGACCGCACCCGCCGCCAGGCCGAATTCAACCGTCTGCTGGAAGCACAGGAAAACGGGGATGCGCGGGCCTGACCGGCTGCTCCTGCTGGCGGTCGTGGCGCTGCTGCTGGCCGGCTGCGGCGAGCGCAATGCGCGGATCGGCAAGATCAAGGGGTACAAGCCGGTCGCGCCGGTGTACGAGGTGCGCGATGACGCGCAGACCCGCAAGCGGATGAAGTACGACGAGCTGCTGGGCGTGGCCGGGGACCGCTTCGGTCGCGGTGATCTGGAAGATGCCCAGAAGTTCGCCCGCTCCGCCCAGAAGCTGGACGCCTCGCGCCCGGAAGCCTTCACCGCGCAGGCGTTGGTGGCCTCGCAGCGCGGCCAGGACGATGAGGCCGGCGCGCTGTACCGCAAGGCCGCCGAGCTGGCGCCGACCCAAGGCGCGGAGCTGAACAACTATGGCGTCTGGCTGTGCTCGCACGGGCATCCGGCCGAGGCGCTGGTCTGGTTTGACCGTGCCCTGGCCGATGCCAACTACGGCTCCCGGGCCGAGGCGCTGGCCAATGCCGGTGGCTGTGCGCTCGATGCCGGGCAGAACGAGCGCGCCGAGGACAACCTCCGCCAAGCGCTGGCGTCGGCGCCGAACAACGCCTACGCGCTGGAATCGATGGCCCGCAACGAGGTCCTCCATGGGCGCTATTTCGAGGCCCGGGCCTTCTACCAGCGGCGTTTGGCGGCTGCGCCGGCCACGGTTTCCGTGTTACAACTTGCCATTCAGATTGAAGAGCGGCTGGGCGACAGGAGTGCCGTCGGTCGATTCCAACAGCGGTTGCGCGAAGAGTTCCCTTCGGACGCGGCCTCGAAATCCCAGGGCTGATGCATTGTGATCAATGATCCGGATGTAAGCGCTTTCGAAAGTGCGGTGGGATGTGGTGAGCGGCTCCGCAAGGCGCGCGAGGGTGCCGGGTTGTCGCTCGAAGCGGTTGCCAGTCAGTTGAAAATGCCCATTCAGGTTGTGTCCGCGCTGGAGTCCGAGCAGTGGGATCGCCTGGGGGCGCCGGTGTTCGTCCGTGGCCAGCTGCGCAGCTATGCGCGCCTGCTGAAGGTGGACCTGGGGCAGTTGCTGGAGCAGGCGCGGATCGCGCCGGTCGAGCCGCCCAAGCTGGTCAGCCATACCCATACCCCGCCGATGAAGCGGATGGCCGAGAACTTGGGCCGCCGCGCGGTCTATGTGGTCATCACCGCCGTGCTGGCCGTGCCGATCTGGTACGTGGTCAGCAGTACCACCCGCAGCGCACCGCCCAGTACCGCGTCGCTGGACGTGGTGCCGCCCGCCGCCGCGACGGTTGCCGCTGACCCGGCGAGCGCCGCCGCGTCGCCGGCTGCCGCGCCGGCGACGTCAACGGCACGGCAGGAAGGCCCGTACCTGGCCTCGATGGCGCCCATTGCCCGGCCCGCCGCGGCGGCATCGGCGCTGACGTTGAACTTCAAGGGCGACAGTTGGGTCAACATTTCCGCACCGGACGGTGCCACGGTCGAGAAGGCCCTGGTCCGCGCTGGTGAAACCCGTAGCTTCAACGCCGGCCAGGTCGGGCACATGGTGCTCGGCAACGCGGCCGAGGTTGAGGTCCAGCAGGCGGCCGGGAGCGTCGATTTGACGCCCTACAAGCGCGGTAATGTCGCCCGCTTTACGGTATCCTCTGACGGTTCCGTGGCGCCGGTTTCACCCTGAGGCAAGGCGCCGATCAATACAACAAGGCTCCCCGGCAGGGTGGGCGAGAGTACGCATGGCGATTGACGACCTGCTCGACGAGCACGAACAAAGCGAACGTGTCCGCACGTGGCTGCGCAAGAATGGCGCCGGAATCTTCGGCGGAGTGGTACTCGGCATCGGCGCCATCGCCGGCTGGCAATGGTGGCAGAAGGACCAGGTCGGCAAGCTGGCTGAAGCCAACGTCCGCTATGAGGCGGTGACCCGCAGCCTGCAGTCCAGCAAGCTGGACGAGGCGGCCAAGGAAGTCGCTGCGCTGGAAGGCGGCAAGGCCGGCATCTACGCCGACCTGGCGTCGCTGGAGCTGGCCAAGGCCCAGGTCGAGGCGGGCAGGAACGACGACGCGATCAAGACGCTGCGCGCGCTCAAGACCGAAGGCGAGTTCAAGACGCTGATCGACCAGCGCATCGCGCGGCTGCTGATCGAGACCGGCAAGGCCGGCGAGGCGCTGACCCTGATCGGCAACGCCGAGGACAGCGCCAGCCTGGAGATCCGCGGTGACGCCCAGGTCGCGCAGGACAAGCGTGATGAAGCGCGTGACCTCTACACCAAGGCATTGGCCAAGCTTGACGTGGCTGCACCGCAGCGCCGCCTGCTGGAAACCAAGTTGATGGATGCCGGCGGCACGGTGGCCGATCCTGCGGCGGAGAAGATCTGATGAAGCTCAAGTATGTTGCAGGCGTGGTGCTGGTCGCGATGACCCTGACCGGTTGCTCGACCGTCAAGGGCTGGTTCGCGGGCAAGGACGCGGCGGCCAAGAAGGCGCTGGAACCGGCCGAGCTGGTCAAGTTCGAGCCGAGCGTACGGGTCGACCGCATCTGGTCGACCGGCGTGGGCAAGGGCGAGGGCCGCATCGGCGTGCGTCAGGCGCCGCTGGTGCACGATGGCCGCGTCTATGCCGCGGCAGTGGAAGGTGGCGTGCACGCGCTGGACCTGCAGACCGGCAAGGAAATCTGGAAGTACGTCCCGGCCAAGGAAAAGAAGCAGCCCAAGCTGCGTCTTTCCGGTGGTCCGGGCGCGGGTGACGGCCTGGTCGTGATCGGCACGCTGGACGGGCAGGTGATTGCCCTGGATGCGGCCAATGGCAGCGAGAAGTGGAAGGCCAAGGTGCCGGGCGAAGTGATCACCGCGCCGGCCGTCGCGCAGGGCCTGGTGTTCGTGCGCAGCAACGATGGCCGTACCACCGCCTTCGATGCCGCCACCGGCGAGCAGCGCTGGTTCAATTCGCAGGAACTGCCGACGCTGACCGTGCGCGGCAATGCGCCGGTGGTGACCGGCCCGGGCGTGCTGTTCATCGGCAACGACGATGGCACCCTGAGCGCGCTGGCCATGCAGGACGGCCGCCCGCTGTGGGAACAGATGGTCGGTACGCCGGAAGGCCGCACCGAGCTGGAGCGCATGGCCGACGTGGACGGCGCACCGGTGCTGGAAGGTAATACGCTGTACGTCACCAGCTTCAAGAACGAGACCATGGCGATCGAAGGCCCGACCGGCCGTCCGCTGTGGTCGCGCGACCACGGTGGTGCTGGCGGCGTGGCGATTTCGTCGGGCAACGTGGTGGTGACCGACGGCAAGGGTACGGTTTACGGCCTGGACAAGAATTCCGGTTCGGCCATGTGGTCGCAGCAGGCGCTGGCGCGTCGCTCGGTCACCGGTGCCGCCATCCAGGGCGACTACGCCGTGGTGGGGGACTACAAGGGATACGTGCATTGGTTGCGGCTGAGTGACGGTGAGCTGGCCGCGCGCGCGAAGAGTGGCGGTGACGCCCTCCTGGCGCAGCCGGTCGTCGCCGACGGCATCCTGCTGGTGCAGAACGTTGATGGAAAGCTGACCGCATTCCGGTTGGCCCAATAAGGAGTAAACGCGATGCTGCCTTTGGTCGCCCTGGTAGGACGGCCGAACGTCGGCAAGTCCACCATTTTCAATGCGCTGACCCGTACGCGCGACGCGCTGGTCCATGACCAGCCCGGGGTGACCCGCGATCGCAACTACGGCGTCTGCCGCTTGGACGAGGACAATCCCTTCCTGATCGTCGATACCGGTGGTATCGCCGGTGAAGAGGAAGGGCTGGCCGGCGCCACCGCGCGCCAGGCCCGTGCCGCTGCCGGTGAGGCGGATCTGATCGTGTTCGTGGTCGATGCCCGTGATGGCACCTCCGCGCTGGATGACGAGATCCTGTCGTGGCTGCGCAAGCTTGCGCGGCCCACGCTGCTGTTGATCAACAAGATCGACGGCACGGACGAGCATGCCGTGCGTTCGGAGTTCGCCCGCTACGGGTTCGGCGAGATGCTGATGATCTCGGCCGCGCACCGTCAGGGTATCGATGACCTGGTCGAGGAAATCATCGAACGTCTGCCCGAAGAAGGCACGACCGAGGTGCTGGACAACGACCCGAACCGCATCCGCATTGCCTTCTGCGGGCGCCCGAACGTGGGCAAGTCGACGTTGGTCAATCGCCTGCTGGGCGAGGAGCGCATGATTGCCTCCGAAGTGCCCGGCACCACCCGTGACTCGATCTCGGTGGACATGGAGCGCGACGGCCAGTTGTACCGCCTGATCGACACCGCCGGCCTGCGTCGCAAGGCGCGCGTGGAGGAAGTGGTCGAGAAGTTCAGCGTGGTCAAGACGCTGCGCGCCATCGAACAGGCCCAGGTCGCGGTGCTGATGCTCGATGCCAGCGAAGGCGTGACCGACCAGGATGCCAGCGTGCTGGGTGCGGTGCTCGATGCCGGTCGTGCGCTGGTGATCGCGATCAACAAGTGGGACGGGCTGACCGACTACCAGCGCGAGCAGGCCGAAACGCTGGTGTCGCTGAAGCTGGGCTTCGTGCCGTGGGCGGAAGTGGTCCGGATCTCGGCCAAGCACGGCTCGGGCCTGCGCGAGCTGTTCCGCGCGGTGCACCGCGCGCATGCCTCGGCCACGCACGAGTTCAGCACCAGCGAGGTCAACAAGGCGCTGGAAATCGCCTACGAGACCAATCCGCCGCCGAGCATCCGCGGCCATGTCTCCAAGCTGCGCTACGTGCATCCGGGTGGCACCAACCCGCCGACCTTCATCGTGCATGGCACGCGCCTGAAGGAGCTGCCGGATTCGTACAAGCGCTACCTGGAAAACTTCTTCCGCAAGCGCTTCAAGCTGGTGGGCACGCCGGTGACGTTCCTGTTCCGTGAAGGCGCCAACCCGTACGAAGGCAAGAAGAACGTACTGACCGAGCGGCAGATCAAGGCCAAACGGCGCTTGATGAAGCACGTGAAAGGCAAGAAGTGATGCATCGGAAGGCGACCGCAAGGCCGCCTTCCGCATTCAGGGCCCCGTGCGCCGCACCCGTGGGTGCGACAGTGGGAATCTCTGGTGTGCAGGCTGGGCTTGCGGTCCGCGGCGCGCTGGCTTTGCGGCCCAGGCCGCTCCTGCGGGGGGTGTTGGCCGATAATCAGCGGATGAGCATTCGTGAATTGACCCCGGAACAGGCCCGTGAGCGGCAGCGGCAGGGCGCGTTGTTGATGGATGTGCGCCAGGCGCACGAGCGCGCCGGCGGGATGGCGGAGGGGGCTCTGGGCGTTGCCAAGGACGAACTGTTGGCTGCGCCGGGCACCCACCTGCCGGCGCTTGATCGGGAGATCGTGCTGATCTGCCAGAGCGGCAGGCGCTCGGCCGATGCGGCATCGGTGCTGGGGGCGCTCGGCTATACGGCCGTGGCCTCGGTCGCTGGCGGTACGGTGGCTTGGCGGACGGCCGGGCTGCCACTGGTACAGCCGCAGATCGACGCGACGGACCGCGACTTCTACGACCGTTATTCACGTCACCTGCTGCTGCCGCAGGTAGGCGAGGCGGGCCAGCGGCGCCTGCAGCAGGCGCGAGTGCTGGTGCTGGGCGCCGGCGGGCTGGGAGCGCCGGCCAGCTTCTATCTGGCCGCGGCCGGGGTGGGGCACCTGCGCATCGTGGACCACGACGTGGTCGAGCGCAGCAACCTGCAGCGGCAGATCGTCCATGCCGAGGCGACGGTGGGCGTGGCCAAGGTGCTCTCCGCGCGCGAGCGGTTGCTGGCCCTGAATCCCCATGTCGACATCGAGGCCGTGCAGGCGCGGGTGAGCTCGGACAACGTCGATGCGCTGTTGCAGGACGTCGACGTGGTGCTGGATGGTTCGGACAATTTTCCGCTGCGCTACCTGCTCAACGATGCCTGCATCAAGCACGCCAAGCCGCTGGTGTATGCCGCCATCGAGCGTTTCGACGGGCAGGTGAGCGTGTTCGATGCCGGGCGGCAGCGCGGCGTGGCGCCGTGCTATCGCTGCCTGTTCCCGGAGCCGCCACCGCCGGATTTCGCGCCGAACTGCTCCGAAGCCGGGGTGCTGGGCGTGCTGCCGGGCCTGGCCGGGGTGATGCAGGCCACCGAGGTGCTCAAGCTGCTGCTGGGCATGGGGGAGCCGCTGGTCGGGCGCTTGTTGCGCTTCGATGCGCTGCAGATGCGCTTCCGCGAGAGCCGCGTCAGCGCCGACCCGGATTGCCCGGTGTGCGCCCCCGGCGTGCCGTTCCCGGGCTACATCGACTACGCGGCCTTCTGCTCGCACCAAGGCTGACTATGCAGCGACCGCCAGGCGCGTGCGCCGCTGCATCCGGCTTGCACAGGGTGTGCTTTATCGTGTGCCCTCCAGATTGGGAGTAGCAACATGTCAGCCGAGTCCTCGACGGAACTTGTGAAGGTCGTCGCCCTGCTGGGTGCCGCCGTGGTGGTGGTCCCGCTGTTCCGGCGGCTGGGGCTGGGGTCGGTGCTCGGCTACTTCGTGGCCGGCCTGGCGATCGGCCCGTTCGGTTTCGGCTGGTTCTCCGACCCGCAATCGATCCTGCACGTGGCCGAACTGGGCGTGGTGATGTTCCTGTTCGTGATCGGGCTGGAAATGCGGCCCTCGCACCTGTGGAGCCTGCGCAAGGAGATCTTCGGCCTGGGCACGGCGCAGATCGTGACCTGCGCGGCGGTGTTGACCGGCGTGGCCATGCTGTTCGGCTACCGGCCGCAGATCGCCTTCATCGCCGCGGCCGGCTTCGTGCTGACCTCGACGGCGGTGGTGATGCAGTTGCTGGCCGAGCGCGGTGACCTGACCCTGCCCTCGGGGCAGAAGATCGTCTCGATCCTGCTGTTCGAGGACCTGCTGATCGTGCCGCTGCTGGCGCTGGTGGCCTGGATGGCGCCGACGCAGGCCGGCGCACATGAAGGTTCGCGCTGGGTGGGGGTGGCCATCGGTGCCGGTGCCATCGTCGGGCTGGTAGTCGTGGGCCGCTACCTGCTCAATCCGTTGTTCCGCATCCTGGCCGAGGCCAAGGCGCGGGAAGTGATGACGGCCGCCGCGCTGCTGGTGGTGCTGGGGTCGGCCCTGCTGATGCAACTGGGCGGGCTGTCGATGGCGATGGGCGCCTTCCTGGCCGGCGTGCTGCTGTCCGAATCCACCTTCCGCCACCAGATCGAGGCCGACATCGAGCCGTTCCGCGGCATCCTGCTGGGCCTGTTCTTCCTCAGCGTGGGCATGGCCCTGGACCTGTCGGTGGTGGTGGCGAACTGGAAGCTGATCGCGCTGCTGGTGCCGGCGATGATGGCGGCCAAGGCGCTGTGCATTTATGCGGTGGCGCGGGTGATGGGCAGTGACCACCGGCAGGCGCTGGACCGTGGCGTACTGATGGCGCAGGGCGGTGAGTTCGCCTTCGTGCTGTTCGCCGCCGCCGCGAGCGCGGGCGTGATCGATGCACCGATCAACGCCAACCTGACGGCGGTGGTGGTGCTGTCGATGGCCCTCACGCCGCTGTGCATGCTGGTGTATCGCCACCTGGTGAAGGAAGCGGAGGTGTCCACCGATGGCGTGGAGGCCGCCGACGGGCTGAGCGGTGCCGTGCTGGTGATCGGCTTCGGCCGCTTCGGGCAGGTGTCGAGCCAGTCGCTGCTGGCGCGCGACGTGGACGTGACCATCATCGACAACGACATCGAGATGATCCGCAGCGCCGCCGACTTCGGCTTCAAGGTCTACTACGGCGATGGCACCCGGCTGGACGTGCTGCGCGCGTCCGGCGCCGAGACCGCCGCGGCGATCGCGGTATGCGTGGACGACCGCGGCGCGGCCGACCGCATCGTCGAGCTGGCCATGCATGCGTTCCCCCAGGCCAAGCTGCTGGTGCGCTCGTATGACCGCGAGCACTCGCTGTCGCTGATCCACGCCGGCGTGGACTTCCAGATCCGCGAGACCTTCGAATCGGCGGTGGAGTTTGGCCGGGCGGCGCTGCTGCAGCTGGGCGTGGAGGAGTTCGAGGCGGACCTGGTGGCCCAGGAGATCCGCCGCCGCGATGCAGAACGCTTCGAGCTGGAGATGGCCGGCGGCGTCGGGGCCGGCGTTGGCCTGCTGTACGGCAACACGGCCGGGCCCAAGCCCACGCCGTTCACGCCGCCGCGCCGGGAATCGCGCACGCTCAATCCCGACGCGGTGGCCGGGGCAGGGCAGGAGGGCGATGCGGCCCGGTAATGGCGTGGAGTGGCGCAGGCGAGGTGTCGCGCCTGCCGTAATCGGGGACAATACGCTCCCCCGCCATCGCCCCCATGCCCCATGACCGTTTCCGCCGCACCCGCGCAGACCTCCCGCATCCTTGACGGCCGTCGTATCGCCGAAGAACTGCTCGACGACCTGAAGGTCCGCGTGGATGCGCGCCTGGACGCCGGGCGTTCACGCCCGGGCCTGGCCGTGGTGCTGGTGGGGGGCGACCCGGCGTCGGCGGTGTACGTGCGCAACAAGCGCCGTGCCGCCGAGAAGGTGGGCATCGAGGCGTTCGATTACGACTTGCCCGAAGGCACCACCGAGGCACAGTTGCTGGACCTGATCGACCAGCTCAATGCCGATCCGAAGATCCACGGCATCCTGATCCAGCTGCCGCTGCCGGGTATCCCCGACGCCAGCCGGCTGATCCAGCGGATCGACCCGGGCAAGGACGTGGACGGTTTCCACCCGCAGAACGTCGGCCACCTGGTGCTGCGTGAGTTCGGCCTGCGCCCCTGCACCCCGCGTGGCATCACCACGCTGCTCGGCCACACCGACCAGCCGGTGCGCGGCCGCAATGCCACCATCGTCGGCGTCAGCAACCACGTGGGCCGTCCGATGGGGCTGGAGCTGCTGATCGCCGGCTGCACGGTGACCAGCTGCCACAAGTTCACCCCGAAGGACGTGCTGGAACAGGCCGTGCGCAACGCCGACATTCTGGTGGTGGCGGTGGGTATCCCGCAGCTGATCCCCGGTGAGTGGGTGAAGCCGGGTGCGGTGGTGATCGACGTCGGCATCAACCGCCTGGAGGACGGCCGCCTGGTCGGTGACGTGGGCTTCGAGGCTGCCGCGCAGCGCGCCAGCTGGATCACCCCGGTGCCTGGTGGGGTGGGGCCGATGACCGTGGCGACCCTGATGCAGAACACCATCGAGGCCGCTGAAGCCGCGCGCTGATTTCGAGCGGGCGCTTGCCCCTCGCCAGCCCTCCCCTTCGCGCCCGCGGCGCTGGGGGAGGGAGCCGGTGCCAGACGCTGCCGTGACCTGATCCATGGCAGGAACCACGCCTTCCCTTGGCCATGGGCGCAGGGACGAAGAGAGGGAAGGGCTTTCCCCCACGGACGCCTGAACAACCCCTCCCGGACGCGACACTGCGTCGCACCAGCCCCCTGACATCGGCCCCCGAATAGGGGTAAAATGTCGCGCTTCCCCACAAATCGGGCACGCCGATGCTGCGCATCCAGGCTGAAGCACTCACTTACGACGACGTCTCGCTCGTCCCCGCTCACTCCACGATCCTGCCCAAGGATGTCGACCTCGGCACGCGCCTGACGCGTGACCTGCGGTTGAAGTTGCCGATCGTCTCGGCCGCCATGGATACCGTCACCGAAGCCCGCCTGGCGATTGCCATGGCCCAGCTCGGCGGCATCGGCATCATCCACAAGAACCTGACCCTGGAGCAGCAGGCCGCCGAAGTGGCCAAGGTCAAGAAGTTCGAGTCCGGCGTGATCCGCGACCCGATCACCGTGGGCCCGGAAACCAGTATCCGCGACGTCCTGGCACTGACCCAGGCGCACAACATCTCCGGCGTGCCGGTGGTGGGCAGCGACGGCCTGCTGGCCGGCATCGTCACCCACCGCGACATGCGCTTCGAAACCGAGCTGGATGACCCGGTCCGCCACATCATGACCAAGAAGGATCGCCTGGTCACGGTGAAGGAAGGCGCGGCCTCCGATGAGGTGCTGCAGCTGCTGCACCGCAACCGCATCGAGAAGGTGCTGGTGGTCAACGATGCGTTCGAACTGCGCGGCCTGATCACCGTCAAGGACATCCAGAAGAAGAGCGACAACCCGAACGCCGCCAAGGACGCCGCCACGCGCCTGCTGGTCGGTGCCGCGGTGGGCGTCGGTGGCGACACCGAGCGTCGCGTCGAGGCGCTGGTCGCCGCCGGCGTGGACGTGCTGGTGGTGGACACCGCGCATGGCCATTCGCAGGGCGTGCTGGACCGCGTGCGTTGGGTGAAGAAGACCTTCCCGAACGTGCAGGTGGTCGGCGGCAACATCTGCACCGGCGAAGCAGCACTGGCGCTGCTGGATTCCGGCGCCGATGCGGTCAAGGTCGGCATCGGCCCGGGCTCGATCTGCACCACCCGTGTGGTCGCCGGTGTCGGCGTGCCGCAGGTGACCGCCATCGACCTGGTCGCCGAAGCGCTGCAGGACCGCATCCCGCTGATCGCCGACGGTGGTATCCGCTACTCCGGTGACATCGGCAAGGCACTGGCCGCCGGCGCGTCGACGGTGATGATCGGTGGCCTGCTGGCCGGTACCGAGGAATCACCGGGCGAGACCGAACTGTTCCAGGGACGCTCCTACAAGAGCTACCGCGGCATGGGCTCGCTGGCCGCGATGGAGAAGGGGTCCAAGGACCGCTACTTCCAGGACGCCGCCACCGCCGACAAGCTGGTGCCGGAAGGCATCGAAGGCCGCGTGCCGTACCGTGGCCCGGTCGGCGGCATCATCCACCAGTTGATCGGTGGCCTGCGCGCGACCATGGGCTACGTCGGTTGCGCCACCATCGAGGACATGCGCACCCAGCCCAAGTTCGTGAAGATCAGCGGCGCCGGCCAGCGTGAGAGCCACGTCCACGACGTGCAGATCACCAAAGAGCCGCCGAACTACCGCGCCTGATGCGGCAAGCAGAAGAGGAACGAGGACGCTGTCCCGTTCCTCTTTCTCTATCCGCCATCCGTTTTGCATCGTCCCCCGTTTTCATTGATCACCTGCCGGGCTTTATGACCAACATCCATAACGACAAGATCCTCATCCTTGATTTCGGCGCCCAGTACACGCAGCTGATCGCGCGTCGCATCCGCGAGTTCGGCGTGTACTGCGAGATCTGGGCGTGGGACCACGATCCTGCCGAGATCGCCGCGTTCGGCGCCAAGGGCATCATCCTGTCCGGTGGCCCGGAAACCACCACGCTGCCGGGTGCGCCGGCCGCGCCGCAGGAAGTGTTCGACAGCGGCCTGCCGTTGCTGGGCATCTGCTACGGCCTGCAGACCATGGCCAAGCAGCTCGGCGGTGGCACCGAAGCCGCCGACCAGCGCGAGTTCGGCCATGCCGAAGTGAAGCTGCTGGGCAACGACGGCCTGCTCGGTGGCCTGTCCGACCACAATGGCGAGCCACGCCTGGATGTGTGGATGAGCCACGGTGACCACGTCACCCACGTGCCGCCGGGCTTCGCCATCACCGCCGTGACCGACCGCATCCCGGTGGCCGCGATGGCCAACGAGGACAAGCGCTGGTACGGCGTGCAGTTCCACCCGGAAGTGACCCACACCAAGCAGGGCTCGGCGTTGCTCAAGCGCTTCGTCACCGAGATCTGCGGTTGCGCCACGCTGTGGACCGCGGCCAACATCATCGACGACCAGATCGCCCGCGTGCGCGAGCAGGTCGGCAGCGATGAGGTGATCCTGGGCCTGTCCGGCGGCGTCGATTCGTCGGTGGTGGCCGCGCTGCTGCACAAGGCCATCGGCCAGCAGCTGACCTGCGTGTTCGTCGATACCGGCCTGCTGCGCTTCCAGGAAGGCGACCAGGTCATGCAGATGATGGCCGAGAACATGGGCGTGAAGGTCGTGCGCGTGAATGCCGCCGACCGCTATTTCAAGGCGCTGGAAGGCGTCAGCGACCCGGAAGCCAAGCGCAAGATCATCGGCAACCTGTTCGTGGAGATCTTCGACGAGGAATCGAACAAGCTCAGCAACGCCAAGTGGCTGGCGCAGGGCACGATCTACCCGGACGTGATCGAGTCGGCCGGCAGCAAGACCGGCAAGGCGCACGTCATCAAGAGCCACCACAACGTGGGTGGCCTGCCGGAAGACATGAAGCTCAAGCTGGTCGAGCCGCTGCGCGAACTGTTCAAGGACGAAGTGCGTCGCCTCGGCGTCGAGCTCGGCCTGCCGCGCGCGATGGTTTATCGCCATCCGTTCCCGGGCCCGGGCCTGGGCGTGCGCATCCTGGGTGAAGTGAAGCGCGAGTACGCCGAGCTGCTCGGCAAGGCCGATGCGATCTTCATCGAGGAGCTGCGCGCGGCCGACCTGTACGACAAGACCAGCCAGGCGTTCGCGGTGTTCCTGCCGGTCAAGTCGGTGGGCGTGGTCGGCGATGCGCGTGCCTACGAGTGGGTGATCGCACTGCGTGCGGTGGAAACCATCGACTTCATGACCGCGCATTGGGCGCACCTGCCGTACGATTTCCTCGGCCGCGTGTCCAACCGCATCATCAACGAGCTGCGCGGCGTCTCGCGCGTGGTCTACGACATCTCCGGCAAGCCGCCGGCGACGATCGAGTGGGAATGATCCCACGTCCGGTATAGACCGGCACCAAAGAGCATTAAAACACCCATAAGCCCGCGTAATTGCGGGCTTTTTTCGTTCTTGGCGTCGCACTGTCTGGCAAATTTTCGCATCGCCAAGCACCCCGTTTCTATGGCATGGTAGATGGTACGATTTGAACCTGATGCCATGTTCGGCACTCGATACCATGCCGCCTCTGATGGAGTTTTCATGGTATTGAATTTAGGTAACACATTGTTCTTAAAGAGTTTTTTTTGAGGATTTGTGGGGCTTTTTGAGCATGGTATTTTTGAGAGGAAACCCAACCCGACCATGCTGACTGATACCAAGCTGCGCAACCTCAAGCCAAAGGACAAGCTCTATCGTGCGGCCGGATTAAATCACCGTGTAGGAGCAATAGCCGATCTTGATGCTGTTCGTGACCTTGTCAAAGTAAATGGGGACTTTGGACGGCTCGCTGGGCTATTGAAATTATGGCTAGCGGAAAAGCGCGGTCATGGTGCTCGGCCATTTGACGTGGAAGCGTTGATGATGCAGTTCAGAGAACTTCAGCATCAGACAAGAGCGATTATGAGTCGAATAGTATTCAAGAAAAAATGAGAACGGCCCTAAACGGGCCGTTTTCAATATATCAATTAAAGGCGCAACCAATCCATTGCTCTGCTAACAGATTGGTAGTCTGGAAGGCCAGCTTTATATTCCTCATTAGAAAGGCTGGTCATGAAGGTTATGTGGGCTGCACTTGTTTTGGCTATACCAAGGTGCGCTTCAATCGCGCCTTTCGTCCATAGCCAAATGCCCATCGCTTTCAATTCTTCATGCAATCTTGCAATGCAGTCTATTGCGTTTTCTTCTTGGGCAAGTCTTTCGAAAGCCGCCGCAGCGGGCATTCCATTATGTCTAGTAGGCAGCCCATCTGCATCAAGGCCAATGTGGCCGCCATTTCTTAATTCTTCCAGTATTGCCTTGCATGCGATGAGATCAGCATGATCGGGAGCGAGCAGACCCTTAAGAGGAGCTATCCTAAAGGCAAAATCTAAATCTACAATCGCCTTGCAAGGCACTCCCATCGACCGCAATACTTTTATAGTATCAGGAATATTGGGAGTTCCTCCGATATCAACAAATCCAATCTTATCTTCACCGGGAGTAGTTCCAAAAGAGTTGAGAAATATTGTAGGCAGAATTGTGCGTTCGGTTTTCCCTTCAGTGATTACGACTCGCTCGGAAAAAAGAATTTTACTCGAGTTTGAAAGGGCAAATAGCGCTTCTGACTGATGCTGGGCATCATCAATTGCTGCTGCCACCGCATCCTTTATTCGTGGATAGCATCTTGTCCCTAAAGCTGCGCTTCTTCGTATGAGAAGGGTATTGGGGGCATCGTCCCGCGAAATCATATTTGCCGAATGCGTTGTAATGACCACCTGATAGCCGTCGCCAGCGAGTCGGCTTAAAGCTGCACGTACGACTTCGATAGCTTGGGGATGTAGATAGAGCTCTGGCTCATCAATCAGAAGGAGCGTCGTTCTACCAGCATTTCCACCGCCGGCTCTCCGAACTTCGGCTAGACACTTAATAAGCGCTATTTGTATAGAGCGTTGGGCGCCATGCCCAAATGACGAGGCATCCCTACCGTCAGGATTTTCGAACCCCTCTTCGAAAATCCGTATCGTCGCTGATTTCATGAAATCAGAAAAATCTGGGACAGGTATGTGGGTCTTGGCCGAGACACCGGGAAACAGCTTGGACAGCTCGCCTTGAATACGGCCGTCGAGATCGACTAAAGTTTCGTCTTTATTCTCAGCGTTGGCTGAAAGACGCCTTCCGACGTCTTGCAGTGCCTCAGCAACAGCAGGTGAGTGCCGATCAATGACGGGAGCCATTATCTCTTTAAGAAGCTTGCCGATTGTGGTTCCGCTACCAAATTTCGCTACGTCCTCTGTGGCGTTTTCCATCGCTCCAATAAAAATAGGCTCGGGAAACAGAGCGCCTATTGCAGCGTCGATCCCTGCTGGATTGATAACCCATTCATCTTGACCGGCTTCTCGCCTTAATACTTCAAATCGTATCCCCGCAACTGCCTGCCCTGGGGTGGCTTGCGTG
Source organism: Stenotrophomonas capsici (assembly GCF_034961085.1). Classification (NCBI taxonomy): domain Bacteria; kingdom Pseudomonadati; phylum Pseudomonadota; class Gammaproteobacteria; order Lysobacterales; family Lysobacteraceae; genus Stenotrophomonas; species Stenotrophomonas capsici. The sequence continues at coordinate 734,671 of NZ_JAYFUH010000249.1, forward strand.
CGCCTAATACGTATCTGACCGTCAACGACAAGGGGCTCGATACGTCCACGGTGAGCATCACCAATCGCATCGAGCACTTCAGCACTTATGCCAGAGATTTCCGCTTCTACAGTAATTGGCTGATCGGCAAGGTGAAAGTCTTCTGGCGGGAGGCTAGATCGTTTTATTATCCAGCCAATAGCCCGAATAATATTAGTTTTTCCAGCGTTGTTGTAGCCAACCAAAGGAGTATAGTGCGAAAGTGGAAATATTCCGTCCGAGATTGATTTGAAATTCTGTATTCTAATTTGTGAGATGTGATGCATTACTCCTCCCGCTATTGGTAATCAAAGTTAGATACTTTCCAGACTCACATTTAAAATAAAAACTATTGCTTTGATCGAGTGGCTTCATATCGAGATATTGAGTTTTTGTGAGCGCTAAGTCCCAGTTTTAAAATCAAGGTTTGGATGAATCTCGAAGCGCCACAGCGGTAATGCTTTTCCCTTGTAATCGCGAGGAATCTTCAAGCTGAAAATTTCAGGATCAAACCTAACGTCGAGTGCGACTATGCCTGTTTGGTCGTCAACAGTAAGCTCTCGAAAAGCTGTACTAATCATCGAGCTTAAATCCCCAATGATCTGAAAGTCCTGGTCCTCTGTGGGGTTCTCTGGCTTCATTTCGTGAGCGAAGGAAATAAGCCGTCCGTCAACCACGGTCGCAGGGGTTTCTGTTTCCGACCAATTTCCGTAGCGCATGAGGTAGAAGGCTAATTTTTGTTCATTCTCGTTGGTGATGGCAGTGCCTGCGCAGCTCATGCGAATATCGCGAATTGTAAATAGGGCGGTGCCGTTGTCTGCGACCTTCGCCTTTTCATCGTTAGAATCACCGATGAACTCGATACGTAATGGAGGCAATGTTGCAATCATGCAATCACCTACAAGAAACATTTCGTTTCTAGCCAGTGCGTGAGGCAGGTCAATAAATATACTAGAACCGGAATCAAAGAAGGAGTCGGGAGACAATAGCACCCATTTGTTTATTCGGGAGAAGTAGATCGCAATTTTGAGATCAGCTTTATTGATGTTTGAATATGAAACAAGTTTTTCTAGGTAGGATTTTTTCAGAGAGAAGCGTGAGCCAAGCGACTTCATATGAAAATTCTTTACCTCGACAAGGATTACATCTCCGCTGTTCGTTACAATCCGGTAGTCGGGCGGGATGAATTCATCGGAACTTGCGAATGCCGCTCCACTGTCCTCCTGCTTGATGTATTGGCATCCGCCAAGTGCTCCTAATACATGAGCAAACATCGCCTCCACACGTTTCCCATGTAATATATTAGGATTATCTAGCGTCGCTTTGAGAGATGCTCCAATTTTTTGCTGAAACGCGCTAATATCTTCAGAAATGCCTATGCGATACCCATTTTGTCGCGATAAGGTAGTATAAAGCTCCAATGCATCGAAACTCTCCGCATTTCTCGATACGCGTTTCATTGCTTTCGCCCGCCCCCTCATTTATGTTAAATATCCTAGTTTAAAATTGCTCTACCAAGATGCCAGTGAACGCTACTTTTTTCTACGTTCTCAAGCTAAAAATTGCTTCTTGATGACAGTGTTGCCGGTATCATGAGATTGACTCATGATGTATTAGGCGTGCAACTATGATAAATGCAGCTTCCGCCGGAGTTGCGGCATGTTTTGGGAGGATGATGCTAAATGAAGGACAGACCACATGACACGGCGATGGCCGAGCACTTCCGCGCCGATCCGACCTATGCAGCGGAGCTGCTTGCTGAAGTTCGCCGCGACGGTAACTCCGCCGACGAGCTAACCATTCTGTTGCGGCAGATGGCCACGGCCTCGGAAGGTTGCTCGAAGTCGGATTACGCCGATACAGGGCGCGCTCTACCTCGCTGATTTGAACGTGGTATTTTTCATGGTTCAGTGAATAATTCTCTACTCAAGGTGCAGATTTAAAACATTTTTTTGTGTTGTTTATAATTGAGTGGGAGTGAACCGCGCCAGGCCGCGTTGATCGGGGCATTGCCGGGATGAATCGGGCGGGCATTGGCGTGAAGTCGATGCCCGTTCCCGTTTGTGGGCCGTGATGCGGCATGGCAGTCCTGCGCCTCGGTCCGGACCGGCGGGGGTGTGCAGGCAACAGGGACACGCACGAGGAAGGCGCGATGGACGAAGAACGGGACACGGGCGTGCAGCAATACCGCCTGCGCATCTGGCAGCGCGGGCCGAAATGGCGACGTTGGCTGGTCATCGCGGGGATGTTCCTGGGCGGATGGACGCTGCTGTTCGGTGGCTGGATCGGTGTCGCGTTGCTGCGGGGGGCAACCGATCGTGATGCCGGTGCGGTTGCCTTCAACATCGTGCTGGTCATCTTCATGGCGACCTGCATGTTCCTCGTGCTGCATCGCGCGCTCTATCGCCAGTTCTGGCATCAGGACCGCAAGCGCGCTGCCGACGGCATGAACCCCGTCGATACCGCGTTCCCGTCGAAGGCCGGACGGACCCTGCCGCCGGTCGTGCGCTGGCCGTGGGGGTTGCGCCTGCGCCATGGCGTCCTGCGGTTCATCGGCATGGCGACCTTGCTTCATGTGTTCCTGCCCTTCGGGAACCAGGTGGCCATCAGCGGTTTCCTGGCACGGCACAGCGCCGGATGGGCGTCGGCAGGGAGCCTTGCGACCCTGCTGTTCGCCTGGGTGCCGCTGGTCCTGCTTTCGCTGCTTTCCATGCTGCTGCTGTCGCGCCAGATGCGGCGACGCGACGCCGGGCTGCTCGACGAAGAAGGCAAGCGGTTGCTCCAGGCCGAGACGAACTGGCTGTTTTCCTTCGCGGCCGCCTTTGCGATGACCGTGTTGTTGTGTCGCGTGTTTGGCGCGATGGTGGTCCGCTATCTCTGACGGCCATTGGCGTCGTGCGTCGGGCTGTCCCGGGTTGCCGGCAGCCGCGACGGTTGCAGTTGCCCGCTATTGCCGCGCTGGCTGCGGGTTGTCCGGGAACACCCGCTCGCTCAGGAAATCGACCAGCGCCCGCAGCTTGGGCGAGGGGTGCTTGCTGGCCGGCCAGAGGATGTGGAACACGCCGGTGGCGCCGATGGCGTCTTCCAGCAACGGCAGCAGGCGTCCGTCGGCCAGCGGCTCGCGGATGGCGAAGTCGGGCAGGTAGGCGATGCCCAGCCCGCGCAGCGCGAAGCACAGCCGCGTCTCGATGTTGTTGCAGACCATGGTCCGTGGCAGTTGCAGTTCGCCTTCGGCGATGGGGTGGCGCAATCCCCAGGTTTCCAGCTTGCCGGTGTTGGGGAAGCGGTAGTGCAGGCACTGGTGATGCAACAGGTCGGCCGGCGTGCGCGGCGTGCCATGGCGGGCGAGATAGGCCGGTGAAGCCACGACCTGCAGCCGGAAGGCACCCAGGCGGCGTGCCGACAGCCGCGAGTCGGCCGGGGCACCGGTGCGTATCACCGCATCGAAGCCCTCCTCGATCACGTCCACCATGCGGTCGGTGAAGTCCAGGTCCAGTTCGATGTCCGGGTAGGTGCGCATGAACTCGCCCAGTACCGGCAGCATCAACGGACTGACCAGGGGCAGGCTGATGCGCAGTCGCCCGCGCGGCGCGCCGCTGGCCTGGGACAGCTCAAGTTCGGCGGCTTCGATCTCGGCCAGGATGCGCCGGCTGCGCTCCAGGAACAGCGCGCCCTCGGCGGTGAGGGTGACGCTGCGCGTGCTGCGGTGGAACAGGCGTACACCCAGCTTTTCCTCCAGGCGCGCGACGCTCTTGCCGATGGCCGAGGCGGAGACGCCCAGTTGCCGCCCGGCAGCCACGAAGCTGCGGGTCTCGGCGACCTGCACGAACACGACGAAGCCGTTGAGGCTGTCCATCCCTGCTCCCTGACGTGGCGTGATTGCGGATGTTGGTGTCCGCACAACGCGGAAATGTAGCCCACTTTTTCCCGAATGGAAGGATTTCTATCGTCACACCTCCCCCAAGCAGTGAGGTGTTTCCATGACGATGACGTCGTCCTTGCCATTGCCAGCCCCCGACCGTTCGCCGCTCAGCGCCCCCGTGAAGGCTGTCGTTGACCAGGCCATCGCCGAGCATCGGCTGGTGGGTGCGGTGGTGCTGGTGCGCCGGGATGGGCGCTGGGTGCACCGCCAGGCGGCCGGGATGGCCGATCGCGAGGCGGCCCGGCCGATGCAGTTGGACACGATCTTCCGGCTTGCCTCGGTCAGCAAGCCCATCGTGTCGATGGCGGCGCTGCTGCTGGTCGCACGTGGGCAACTGGACCTGGACGCGGACATCCGTCGATGGCTGCCGTGGTTCCAGCCTCGGTTGGCCGACGGACAGCCGGCCGTCATCACGCCCCGGCACCTGCTCAGCCATACGGCCGGGCTCGGCTATCGCTTCTTCGAAGCAGACGCGCAGGGGCCTTATGCACGGGCCGGCGTATCCGACGGCATGGATGCGGTCGGGTTCGACCTGGACGAGAACCTGCGCCGGATCGCCAGCGTGCCGTTGGCCTATGCCCCCGGAGCCGGATGGGGGTACTCGTTGGCCACCGATGTCCTGGGGCGGCTGGTTGCACAGGTGCACGGACAACCGCTGGCGCAGGCGGTCCGTGCGTTGCTGACCGGCCCGTTGGAGATGCGCGATACCGGTTTCGCAGTGGACGATGCCGCGCGGCTGGCCGTGGCCTATGTGACTGACCAGCCGGTGCCGCATCGGCTGGGCGAGGGCGAGGTGGTCGCCCCGTTTGAAGGCACGGTCGGCATCCCGTTCAGTCCATTACGCATCTTGGACCCGACGGCATTCGCATCCGCGGGTGCCGGCATGGCGGGTACGGCGGGCGACTTCCTGCGCTTGCTCGAGGCGCTGCGCAGCGAAGCGCTGCTGCCGCCCGCGCTGCTGGACGAGGCCGGGCGCGACCAGACCGGGGGAGCGGAGGTGGGCGGTGCCCCCGGGTTCGGCTTCGGGCTGGGCTTCTCGGTGCTGCGCGATCCGTTGCTGGCGGGCTCGCCGGAAAGCCCCGGGACCTGGCGCTGGGGCGGCGCCTACGGGCATTCGTGGTTCGTGGACAGGCCGCAGCGATTGAGCGTGGTCGCTTTCACCAACACCTTGTACGAGGGCATGTCCGGGCGTTTCGTCGCCGACGTGCGTGATGCGGTGTACGCCGGCATTGGCGGTGCCCGATGAAGGCCGGTCAGCACGACCGCCTGCCGCTGGCGTCGCTGCTGGCGCTGGCCTTGGCAGGGTTCATCACCATCCTCACCGAGGCGCTGCCGGCCGGCCTGTTGCCGCAGATGGCGCAGGGGCTGGCGGTGTCGGAGGCCTGGGTCGGCCAGACCATCACCGTCTACGCACTGGGCTCGATGACCGCCGCGATCCCGCTGACCACCGCCACCCAGGGCATGCGCCGACGGGCGTTGCTGCTGGCCGCGATCGCCGGCTTCGCGCTGACCAACGCGGTCACCACGTTCTCTTCGAACCTTGTGCTGACGATGCTGGCGCGCTTCGGCGCCGGCGTGTCGGCAGGGCTGCTGTGGGCGTTGTTGGCAGGCTATGCCACGCGCATGGTGCCGGCATCGCAGAAGGGCAAGGCGATCGCGATTGCGATGGTCGGCACGCCGTTGGCGCTGTCACTGGGAATCCCGGCGGGAACCCTGCTGGGCCAGGTGCTGGGCTGGCGGACCTGCTTCGGCATCATGAGCGTGCTGGCGGTGTTGTTGATGGCCTGGGTACGCCTGCGCCTGCCGGACTTCCCCGGCCAGGACAAGGGTCGAAGGGCATCGCTGCGGCAGGTGTTCACCTTGCCGGGGGTGCGGCCGGTGCTGCTCGTGGTGTTGGCTTACGTGCTGGCGCACAACATCCTGTACACCTACATCGCGCCGTTTCTGGCACGTGCGGGCATGGCGGCGCGGACGGACCTGGTGTTGCTGGTGTTCGGCAGCGCATCGTTGTTTGGCATCGTCGGCGTGGGTCTCTGGATCGACCATCATCTGCGCCTGCTCACGCTCGCCAGCACGGGGCTGTTTGCCACCGCTGCGCTTGCACTGGGAGTCCTGGGCGACATGCCCGTGGTGGTCTACGCCGCGGTGGCGATCTGGGGGTTGGCGTTCGGAGGCGCGGCAACCCTGTTCCAGACCGCGCTGGCGACAGCCGCCGGGGCGGCGGCCGATGTGGCGCAATCGATGCTGGTCACCACCTGGAACCTGGCCATCGCCGGCGGCGGCCTGATCGGTGGCGTCCTGCTCACGCACGCCGGGGCGGGGGCGTTTCCACCGGCCGTGATGGCGCTGCTGGCAGTGACGGGTTGGCTGGCCTGGCGGCAACCGGCGGACGCCTGCGCACGCGTCGCCTGACCCGCGCGGGGCGCGCGGAATGCGTCGCGACAGCGTGGCAATCCATGCAGTGCCGACACCGCCTCGCCGCGTCAGCCGGGCCCGGCTTCCGGGGGGAATTCGGCGACCAGCTGCAACCAGGCCTGGGCGGCGGCGGACAGGTATCCGCCGCGGCGCCAGGTCAGTGCCATCTTCCAGTCCAGTTCGGGCGCGTCCAGCGGCACGACGGCCACGTCCGGACGTGGCCGGGCCACGGCGATCATGCGCGGCAGCAGGGCCACGCCCAGGCCGGCGGCGACCAGGGCGATGATGAAATCCGGTTGGCCGCTGCGAGTGGCCTCGCGTGGCGTGAAGCCGCGCGCCAGGCAGGCCTGGACGATGCGGCGGTTGAGCATGAAGCCCTTTTCGAACAGCACGAACGGCACCTGCGCCAGGTCCTGCAGCTGCAGCGACGGCCGCCGTGCCAGCGGGTGCGCCTGCGGCAGCAGCGCGACCAGTGGCTCGGTGCGCACGGCCTGCCATTCCAGGTCGTCGGCCACGGGCAGCAGGCTGGCGGCCAGCTCGATCTCACCGGCGCGCAGGCTTTCCTCCAGGGCCTCGCTGCCTCGCTGCTGCACGTGCAGTTCGATCTGCGGGTACTGCTGGCGGAAGCGTGCCAGCACGGGTGCGAACAACACGTCGCTGCCCAGCGAGGCCAGGCCCAGGTGAAGCGCGCCTCGTTGCAGGCCGCGCAGTTCTTCAAGTTCGCGCAGCATGTCCTCGCGCTCGCCGAGCAGGGCCAGGGCACGCCGGTAGACGATCTGCCCGGCGGGCGTCAGCCGCACGCCGTGGCGGGAGCGCTCCAGCAGGGTTTCACCCAGCTCATCTTCCAGCTGGCGGATGGCCTTGCTGACCGTGGGCTGGGTGGCGAACAGGGTCTCGGCCGCGGCGGAGAAGCCGTCCCGCCGGACCACTTCGACCAGCATCCGGAGTTGGCGGATATCCATTCTGAATTGGAATTCATTGGATTCAATCAATTCATTTTAATTATGCAATGGGCAGGCGTACACAGGAGGGCATGGATACCTTCCTTGTTTCCCTGCGCCGCCACCGGGCAGGCCTGCGGCGTGGCTTCCGGCGCAGCCGAGTGCTGCAGATCCTGGCGCTGGTCGCGGTCTGGCTGCTGGCCGATGCCCTGATGCGGCAATGGGGCGTGCCGGTGCCGGGCGGCATCGTCGGCTTGTGCGTGCTGTTGCTGGCCTTTGCACTGGGCTGGTTGTCACCGCGTACCTTCAGCGGCGGCGCGCGCTGGCTGCTGGCCGAGATGCTGCTGTTCTTCGTACCGGCGGCGATGATCCTGCTCGACAACCGGCAGATGTTTGGCTGGCTGGGCCTGAAGCTGCTGGTGGTGGTGGTCGGCGGCACGCTGCTGGTGATGGCGGCCACGGCGATGACGGTGGAGCTGCTGTTGCGCAGGGGCCAGCGCGATGAACATTGACCCTGGGTTTGCGCATCCGGCGCAATGGCTGTGGCCGGTGTTCTGGGCCGTGGCGACGATCGTGGCCTACCTTGGCGCCAAGCAGCTGTACCGGCGCAGCGGTCGGGCATGGGCATCGCCGCTGATCGTCGCGCCGTTGGTGCTGCTGGCGCTGGCCTCGTTGCTGCATGCCAGTTACCACGACTACCTGCGCGGTACCCATTGGCTGATGGCGATGCTGGGTCCGGCGACGGTGGCCTTCGCGGTGCCCATCCACGCGCAGCGGGCCTTGATCGCACGGCACTGGAAGGTGCTCGGTGCCGGGGTGCTGGTGGGCAGTGGCATCGCCATCACGGCCGCATGGTGGATGGCCACCGCCCTGCACCTGTCGCCGGAACTGCGGCTGAGCCTAGCGCCGCGTTCGATCACCACGCCGTTCGCGATGGACGTGTCCGGCCGCATTGGCGGCATCCCCGAGTTGACCGCGGTGTTCGTGATGATCACCGGCATCTGCGGTTCCCTGTTCGGGCAACTGCTGCTCAAGGTGCTGCCGGTGCGCAGTGCGATGGCGCGTGGTGCGCTGTTCGGCATGGGCGCGCACGGCATGGGCGTGTCCAAGGCACGCGAGCTGGGGGAGAGCGAAGGCGCCATCGCCGGGCTGGTGATGGTGATGGCCGGCTTGGTCAACGTCGCTGCGGCACCGCTGTTGGCAATGCTGCTGTAGGGCTCATTCGATGGGCTTGGCGGCGGCGCTGGGCGACTGGGTGGCGGCACGGCGCGCCAGCACCGCCTCGCGGTGGGCGATGTAGGCATTGGAGCCGAGGATGATCAGTGCGCCGATCACGGTCCAGCGGTCCAACGCCTGGTCGAACAGCAACCAGCCCAGCAGCGTGACCAGCGGCAGCTGGGTGAAGCTGATCGGGGTGAGTGCGGAGACTTCGCCGAGCTTCAGGGCGCGCGTCCACAACAGCTGGCCGGCGGTGCCGAGTACGCCGGTGGCGACCAGCCATGCCCAGGCGATGGCGCTGGGCCAGACCCAGACGAACAGGGCCGGCACCAGCGACAGCGGTACCCAGAATACGTAGGTGTAGAACACCACGGTATCCGGGCCGTCGACGCGGGTGAGTTGCTTGATCTGGATGGCCACCAGCGCGCTGAGCAGGGCCGCCAGCACCGCGATCAGGCTGCCGGCGGCGAAGCCGTTCGAGCCGGGGCGCACGATCACCAGCACGCCGATGAAGCCGGCGATCACCGCCGCCCAGCGCCGGAAGCGCACCTTCTCGCCCAGCCACAGCACCGCGGCCAGGGTCACGAACAGCGGCGTGGAATACGACAGGGAGATGGCTTGCGCCAGTGGCAGGTGGCCGATCGCCCAGAAGCCGCACAGCATCGAGGCCAGGCCGATCGCGCTGCGCATGAAGTAGCGAGGCAGCTGCTTCGTGCGCAACGGGGCATGGCCCGGCCGCAGCAGCATCGGCAACAGCGCCAGCAGGCCGAAGCCGTTGCGGAAGAACGCCACTTCCTGGGTGGGCACGTAGCGGGTGGCGTAGCGGATGGCGATGGCCATCAGGCCGAACGCCATCGCGCTGCCGAACATCAGCAGCGCGGCGCGGACGGGGGCGGGCTGGGGGGCGATGGCCGCAATGCGGCTCACCAGCGTGCGCCGATGAGCCGTGGTTCCGGCTCGATGGGGACGCCGAAGGTTTCCAGCACCGAGGCCGAGACACGCCGCGCGAAGGCCAGCAGCTGCGCGCCGCTGGCGGTGCCGTGGTTGACCAGCACCAGCGCGTGGTTCGGCGAGATGCCGGCATCGCCGTCGCGCTGGCCCTTCCAGCCGCAGGCCTCGATCATCCACGCGGCGGAGACCTTGCGGTTGCCCGGGTCATTGCCGGGAAACACCGGCAACTGCGGGTAGTGCTGCAGCAGCACGTCGACCTGTTCCAGCGGCAGGATCGGGTTCTTGAAGAAGCTGCCGGCGTTGCCAAGCACATCGGGGTCGGGCAGCTTGCGGCGACGGATCGCAATCACCGCATTGGCCACGTCGGCGGCGACCGGCAGGGCGATGCCCATCGCGTCCAGCTGCTCGCCGATGCCGGCGTAGTCCAGCCGCAGTTCGTTGAGCAGCGGCAGGCGGAACTCGACCGCGGTGATCAGGTAACGGTCGGCGTCCTGCTTGAACACGCTGTCGCGGTAGCTGAAAAGGCAGGCGTCCTGGTCCAGGCGCACCCAGGCCTGTTCGCGGGTATCCCAGGCTTCGACGGTCTGGATGAACTCGCCGACCTGTGCGCCATAGGCACCGATGTTCTGGATGGGCGCGGCACCGACGGTGCCGGGGATCAATGCCAGGTTTTCCAGTCCGGACAGGCCTTCGCCCAGCGACCACAGCACCAGTTCGTGCCAGATCACCCCGGCCCCGGCGCGGACGATGGCATGGTCGGCGCGGTGTTCGAGGATGGTGATGTCACGGTTGTCGAACGCCAGGACCGTGCCTTCGGGGTCGGCGGCGATCAGCACGTTGCTGCCGCTGCCCAGCACCAGCAGCGGCGCCTGCCCGACGACGGTGGCCAGGGCTTCGGGCAGGGCCGCCGGGTCGGCGACGCGCAACAGGCGTGGCGCATGCGCGGTGACGTGGAAGGTGTTCAGGTGCTGCAGCGAGGCGTTTTCGGTGAGCGACCAGGGGGCAACAGCAGTCGTCATAGCGGTGCGACGGCGCCGCGCGACGGGGATTCACGGCGGCGGCGGATCGCGTCGACGCAATCGCCGATCAGGGCCGGGCCACGGTAGATCAGGCCGCTGTAGCACTGCACCAGCGCGGCGCCGGCGGCCATCTTGGCGACTGCGTCGGCACCGGAGCTGATGCCGCCCACGCCGATCAGTGGCACCGATTCGGGCAGGCGTGCGCGCAGGCGGCGCAGCACCAGCGTGGACTGGCCCAGCAGCGGTGCGCCGGACAGGCCGCCGATTTCCTTCGAAATGGGGTCGGCGTCGACCAATGGGCGGCCAATGGTGGTGTTGGTGGCGATCACGCCGTCGACGGCCAGTTCGCCCAGCACCCGGGCCGCGGCGTCGATGTCGCGGTCGCTCAGGTCCGGGGCGACCTTGACCAGCATCGGCACGCGCCGGCCATGCTGGGCGGCCAGCCGTTCCTGGGCCTCGCGCAGGCCGGCGACCAGGTGCTTGAGCGCCTGTTCCTCCTGCAGCTCGCGCAGGCCGGCGGTGTTGGGCGAGGAAATGTTGACGGTGATGTAGTCGGCCAGCGGGTAGACCTTCTCCATGCACGCCAGGTAATCGGACAGCGCGTCCTCGTTGGGCGTGTCCTTGTTCTTGCCGATGTTGATGCCCAGCGGGCCGGGGCGATGGCGGACCTTTTCCACGTTGGCCACGAGCGCATCCACGCCGAGGTTGTTGAACCCCATGCGGTTGATGATGGCGCCATGGTTGGGCAGCCGGAACAGCCGCGGCTTGGGGCTGCCGGCCTGCGGGCGCGGGGTGATGGTGCCGATCTCGACGAAGCCGAAACCCAGCCCGAACAGGGCCTCGATGTGCTCGCCGTTCTTGTCCAGCCCGGCCGCCAGGCCTACCGGGTTGGGGAAGTCCAGGCCCCAGACCTTGGTGGGCAGCGGCTTGACGCGGCCGGCCAGCAGCGGCGTGGTGCCGGTGCGCCAGGCCAGGTCCAGCGCGGACAGGCCAAGGCCATGCGCGCGTTCGGCGTCGAGGGTGAACAGCAGGGGACGGGCAATCGAATACATAAGCTCAATTCAGCGTGCCGGCGAAGGCGCGGGTCTGGTACTCAAAGGCGACCTTGCCGTCGACGGCATGGTCGTTGAACAACTGTTGCAGGGCCTGCAGCATCGCCGCGTGGCGCGGATGGCCGGCCTGCGGCGCGTAGGAGGAGGACAGCAGGCGGCCACGCAAGCCATCCAGGTCCAGCCACTGCACGTTGGGGAAGGTGGCGATGCCGCGCAGCCCGGCGCCGAACCACTCGCGCATCTGGGCATCGCTCTGGTAGCGCTCGGCCACTTCGGTGTAATCGGTGCCGTACTCGATCAGCAGGCGTTCGTAGCCGACCAGGAACGGCGAGGCATCGAGCAGGCGCGAGTTCCAGAACACCAGCGCGATGCCGCCGGGCTGCAGGATGCGCGCCCATTCGCGGTGCACCGCGTCGGTGTCGAACCAATGGAAGGCCTGCGCCGCGGCGACCACGTCGACGCTGGCGTCGGCCAGCGTGGTGGCTTCGGCGGTGCCATCGACCAGGGTGAGCTGCGGGTAGTCCGCGGCCAGCCAGTCACGGGCGGCCTCGCGCATGGGCGCATTGGGTTCCACCGCGATGACCGGATGGCCGGCCTCCAGGAACAGGTGCGAGGAAATGCCGGTGCCGGCGCCGATGTCGGCCACGCGCGCACTCGGGGGGATGCCGATGTCCCGGTGCAGCCATTCCAGCAACGCCGCCGGATACCCGGGCCGGTAGCGGACATAGTCCGCCACGCGGTTGCTGAAGCGTTGGGTGGAATCGGAATGCGCCATGACGGCCTCAGGAATTCAGTGCGGCCAGCCAGGCCAGTCCGCCGAAGAACAGGACGAAGGCCAGGATGCCCACCACCCACATCGCCACCGACAGCCAGCCCAGCACCAGGCCGGTGACGGCCAGGCCATCGCCATCGAGCTGGCCATTGCTGCGGCGGATCTCGCCCCGGGCCATGTGGCCGAAGATGATCGCCGCCAGGCTGCCGAGGAACGGCAGCAGGGTCCAGCCGAGGATGCCGGCAACCAGGCTGACCACGGCAAGGCTGCTGGTCTGGCGCGGAGTGGGGATGCTCATGATGGAACTCCATTTCAGATGTGGAAAGCGGACGGGAAGCCCGTCCGCCATGCTGCGGGCTCCCGCCGTGGCGGGAGCCGTCTCACCTTACAGGTCGAACTTGATGCCCTGGGCCAGCGGCAGCGAGTCGGAGTAGTTGATGGTGTTGGTCTGGCGGCGCATGTAGACCTTCCAGGCGTCCGAACCGGACTCACGGCCACCGCCGGTGTCCTTCTCGCCACCGAACGCACCGCCGATTTCCGCACCAGAGGTGCCGATGTTGACGTTGGCGATGCCGCAGTCGCTGCCGGCTGCGGACAGGAACTTCTCGGCGGTCTTCAGGTTCTGGGTGAAGATCGAGGACGACAGGCCCTGCGGCACGCCGTTCTGCATGTCGATGGCTTCGTCCAGATTGCTGTACTTCATCACGTACAGGATCGGGGCGAAGGTCTCGTGCTGGACGATCTCATCGCTGTTCTTCAGGCCGGTGACGATCGCCGGCAGCACGAAGTTGCCCGGGCGGTCGATGGCGGTGCCGCCGGTCTCGACGGTGCCGCCGGCGGCCTTGGCCTTCTCGATCGAGGCCAGGAACTGCTGCACGGCCTCCGGGCTGTTCAGCGGGCCCATCAGGTTGGCCGCGTCGGTCGGATCGCCGATCTTGCCTTCCACCTGCTTGTACGCCTTGACCAGCGTGGCCAGCACGTTGTCGTAGATGGATTCATGCACGATCAGGCGGCGGGTGGTGGTGCAGCGCTGGCCGGCGGTGCCGACGGCGCCGAACACGATGCCCGGCACGGCCAGCTTCTGGTCGGCGGTCTCGTCCAAGATGATGGCGTTGTTGCCACCCAGTTCCAGCAGGCAGCGGCCCAGGCGCTGGGCGACCTTCTGGTTGACGGTGCGGCCGACCTGGGTCGAGCCGGTGAAGGAGATCAGCGGCACGCGACGGTCGTCGACCATCTTTTCCGACAGCGCGGTGCCGGCGTCGTTGATCAGGAAGAAGATGTCCGGGAAGCCGCCGGCCTTGAGTGCGTCATTGCAGATCTTCATCGTGGCAATGGCGGTCAGCGGGGTCTTGTTGGACGGCTTCCAGATGCACACGTCGCCGCAGATGGCGGCCAGGAACGCGTTCCAGCTCCACACCGCGACCGGGAAGTTGAAGGCCGAGATGATGCCGACCAGGCCCAGCGGGTGGTACTGCTCATACATGCGGTGGCCCGGGCGCTCGGAGTGCATGGTGTAGCCATACAGCATGCGGCTCTGGCCCAGGGCGAAGTCGGCGATGTCGATCATCTCCTGCACTTCGCCGTCGCCTTCCGGCTTGGACTTGCCCATTTCCAGCGCGACCAGCGAGCCCAGCGCGTCCTTGTTGGCGCGCAGTGCCTCACCGCACAGGCGCACGGCCTCGCCACGGCGCGGGGCCGGGGTGGTGCGCCATACCTTGTAGGCTTCCTGAGCACGGGCGATCACGGTCTCGTAATCGGCCTCGGTGGTGGCCTGGACCTCGGCGATCACTTCGCCGGTGGTCGGGTTCTGCGGCTTGAGGACGCCGGCGCCGGTGGCGGCGGACCATTCCCCCTGACCCAGGTAGGTGCCAGCGTTGGTGGCGTCCAGGCCCAAGGCCTTGAGCAGCTCGGAAGACATGCAAACTCCTGTTTCTGTGGCGTTGAATGCCCGCCGCCGGCGTGGGGGAAACGGCGGGCGGAATTCAGAATGGTAACAGAGGTGCATGTCCGGCCATGGCCCGGGCCGGGGCGGCTGGCCGGTCAAAGCGGGGGGCGGAGAGTGGCCGGGTCATGTCCGGAGGCGCCTCCCTTCGAGGAGTGACGCCCACGCCTTCCATTTGTTGTTCAGCAAGGGGCTTTGGGGCTTGTTTGTCTGGGACAGTGCGCTGCTGAACGTGGTGATTCGGCCTGGAGGGCATCCTTCTTCAAGCATGCTGATATGCGTCGACCCTCCGCAATGCTGGTCGTTGATCGAGCTTGCCTGTACTCTTGGCACCCAATTTCAGGCCCCGTAGCTCAGCTGGATAGAGCGGTCCCCTCCTAAGGGACAGGTCGCACGTTCGAATCGTGTCGGGGCCGCCAGCGTTCCCCTGCTGGCCATGCATGGCGCAGCCATTGCCTCCCCTTCCTGCCTCGTGATGCCATGAACGTAGGGCGTCTCGCGTCGTGGGCTGCGCGCGCGTGCGACGGAAGGCGGATTGCCGCAGGCAAGGCCGCGATGCAGACTGCGGCGATGTCCGCCACGTCCCGCCACTTGCGCCGTTATCCGGTTCCGACCGGACAGGAGTGCCATGACTTCTCGCAGTGGGTGCTGCCCGTACGGGGTGACCTGCAGTTCGAGGTCTCTGGCCACGGCGGTCGACTCGATCCGCTGCAGGGCGCCTTCGTCGCGGCAGGCGAAATCCATGCATTGGAAGGGCGGGGCGAGAACTGCTGCCTGATCATCGATTGCCCGCCCGGTTCATTGGACGATGACACGCTCGAGCACCTGCGCCGCGTCCCCTGGCTGGCCCTGCCCGGGCATGCGCGCCATCTGTTGCAGCACCTGCAGGACCCGCGCCACACCGCCGGGCATGACCCCTTGCCACTGCTGCTGCGCTGGTTCGCGCCAGCCGGCAGCGGTGCACGCCTGCAGGCCCTGTGCGCGCGGGTTCGCCAGACGCCTGGGGCGGACTGGACGGTGGCACGGATGGCGGCCGAAGTCGGGGTCAGTGGCAGTCGCCTGCATGCGGTGTTCGCCCGCGAGTTCGCCCTTTCGCCGCTGGCCTGGGTAGGGGCAACGCGGCTGCGCTGGGCCAAGCAGCAGTTGCAGGGCAGCAACGCCAGCATCAGTGATATCGCGCTGCGGGCCGGGTACTCCGAGCACAGCGCGTTGACCCGTGCGCTGCGCCGGGAAACCGGATTGGGCCCGCGCCAGTGGCGGGCCCAGGCCAGTAGTTTCGGTCAAGACACGCCCTGACCGCGGGCCTACACTGCGCGGCCCGAAGGATGGCGTGGTGCGAGATGAATCGATCGATGGGCGTGGGCATTGCCAACGGCGTGGCCTCGGGCGCGTTGTGGGGTGTGGTGTTCCTCGCGCCAGCGATGCTGTCCGGTTTCTCGCCGCTGCAACTGGCCGCCGCCCGTTATCTGGTCTACGGATTGATCGCCATCGTGCTGCTGGTGCCGCGTTGGCCGACGCTGCGCGCCAGCATCGGTCGGATCGAATGGACCGCACTGACCTGGCTGAGCCTGCTCGGCAACCTCATCTATTTCGTGCTGCTGTCCATCTCGGTGCAATGGAGCGGCGGTGCCGCCGCGGCGCTGATCGTGGGCATGGTGCCGGTACTGGTCGCGGTCGTCGGCTCGCGGGAGCCTGGCGCGGTGCCGCTGTCGCGGCTGGCGCCGGCACTGGCGCTGTGCGTGGCCGGGGTGGTGCTGATGGGTTACGAGGCGGTCGGCTCGACCCATGTGCACGGCAGCACGCTGCAGCGTGTGGTCGGCCTGTTGTGCGGTGTCGGCGCGTTGGTGTCATGGACGGCGTACTCGGTCTGGAACACCCGCTGGCTTGCCAGGGTGCCGCAGCTGTCCGGGCACGACTGGTCACTGCTGACCGGCGTGGCGACCGGGGCGCTGGCGCTGCTGCTGGCACCGGTGGCATTCCTCGGTGACAGCCGCACGCACAGCGGCAACGAATGGGCCGGCTTCTGGGCGGTCGCGGCGGCGGTGGCCTTGTTCGCCTCGATCCTGGGCAACGCCTGCTGGAACCGGGCCAGCCGGGCGCTGCCGCTGACCCTGGGGGGGCAGATGATTGTGTTCGAAACGCTGTTCGGCCTGCTGTATGGCTTCCTGTGGCAACAGCGTTGGCCGTTGCCGATCGAACTGGTCGCGGCCGCCTGCCTGTTGGCCGGCGTGGTATGGAGTGCCGCCGCGCATCGTCCGACCGGGCCGGTGCCTGAATCGGCGTAGGTCATTCCGCGCAGTTCGGTACGCTCGATGCGAACACGCGCAACGCCAGTGGCGGCGGCGTGAATGCGGTGCCGGAGCGCCGGTTGCGACGGCAACCAATGCGTGGGTGAAGGGATCGCAGTTCTTCATTGAAAGATGCGCGAAGTTGATGCTTCGTGACATTTGCAACTTTTGACGGCAGCTTCGCCGACGATGCCTTCAAGCCGGTTTTTGCGCTGCAACACTTGACAGTGGCCCGACCATCGGTGTTTTCTTGAACGCATGTTCGCCGCCCTGACCACCGCCCAGCCGCTGCCACCCCACCGGGGTGTGTCGTGCCGCGCGCAGGGCCCGGCGACCTCGATTACCACCACCACTATTACCGTCACCACTTGCCCGGTGCGGCCCGTCGTCTTCGCGTAATTTCCGAAAACCACGGCCCCGCACCCGGATCAGGATGCGGGGGAACTCCATCCAGATGCGTGTCGGGGCCTCCCAACGAGGTTGATCCGATGTCGTCAGTTGCCGCTTCACTCGCCGATCCCGCCGCGGACGCCGCCGTCCGTACCGTCGTCCATAAATTCGGCGGTACCTCCGTCGCCGATGCCGAGCGCTATCGCCATGTCGCCCAGCTGCTGTTGGCGCGCCAGGAGCAGGTGCAGGTCACCGTGGTCTCGGCGATGAAGGGCGTGACCGACGCGCTGATCGAACTGGCGCGGCTGGCCGGCGCGGGTGATGCGAACTGGGAAGAACGTTGGCATGAACTGCGAGCGCGTCACCGCGCTGCCGCCGCCGCGCTGCTGGGTGAGCACTCCGGCGCCACCGTCGAATGGCTGGATGCGCGTTTCGCGCGCCTGCATGACGTGCTGGCCGCATTGGCGGTGATCGGCGAACTGCCGCAGGAGTGCTGGACCGGGTGCAGGGCCTGGGCGAAGTGTTCTCCGCGCACCTGCTCGGCCATCACCTGCAGGCGCTGGGCGAGGACTGCGACGTGCTCGATGCGCGCGAGGTGCTGGTGGTCAACCACGGCGAACTCGGCGTGGACGTGGACTGGAAGTCCAGCGCGGCCAAGCTGGAGCTGTGGCGGCAGTCGCATCCGGCACGCCGCCTGGTGGTGACCGGTTTCGTGGCCCGTGACCGCAAGGGCCACATCACCACGCTGGGCCGCAATGGCAGCGACTTCTCCGGTGCTATCTTCGCCGCGCTGTTCGAAGCGGACGAACTGCACATCTGGACCGACGTGGACGGGGTGCTCTCGGCCGACCCGCGGGTGGTGCCCGAAGCGGTGCAGCTGGATGCCTTGAGCTACGACGAGGCCTGCGAGCTGGCTTACTTCGGGGCCAAGGTGGTGCACCCGCAGACGATGTCGCCGGCCATCGAACGGGGCCTGCCGATCATCATCCGCAATACCTTCCAGCCCGATCACCCGGGGACCCGCATCACCGGTGAAAGCTCCAGCGCCGGCCCGATCAAGGGCCTGACCCTGAGCCCGGACCTGGCCGTGCTCAACGTCGAGGGCACCGGCCTGATCGGCGTGCCGGGCACGGCCGAGCGCGTGTTCTCGGCGCTGCGCAACGCGCATGTGTCGGTGGTGATGATCTCGCAGGGTTCGTCCGAGCATTCGATCTGCTGCGTGGTCAAGCAGGGCGAGGCCGAGCAGGCGCGTGATGCGCTGGTGCAGGCGTTCTCGCATGAACTGGCCGCCGGCCAGGTGCAGCGCGTCCAGCTGACCACCGGCGTGAGCGTGCTGGCGGCGGTGGGTGATGGCATGGCCGGCCAGCCCGGCGTGGCGGCGCGCCTGTTCGAAGCGCTGGGCCGGGCGCACGTCAACATCCTGGCCATCGCGCAGGGCTCGTCCGAGCGCAATATCTCGGTGGCCATCGACGCGCGTGACGCGACCAAGGCACTGCGCGCCGCGCATGCCGGCTTCTGGCTGTCGCCGCAGACGTTCTCGGTGGGCGTGATCGGGCCGGGCAACGTCGGTGCGGCCTTGCTGGACCAGCTCAACACCGCTCAGCCGCAGTTGCTGGCCAAGGCCAAGCTCGACCTGCGCCTGCGCGCGGTCACCTCGCGTACGCGCATGCTGCTGGACCAGCGTGGCCTGCACGGTGAGTGGAAACAGGCGTTCGAGGCATCCAGGTCGCCGGCCGACCTGGACCTGTTCACCGAGCACCTGCTCTCCGCACGCCTGCCGCACACGCTGATCGTGGACTGCAGCGGCAGCCCGGAAGTGGCCGAGCGCTACGCCGGCTGGCTGGCCGCCGGCATCCACGTGGTCACACCGAACAAACAGGCCGGTGCCGGCCCGCTGGCCCGCTACCACGCCATCCGCGCAGCGGCCGAGTCCAGCGGTGCGCGCTTCCGCTACGAAGCGACGGTGGGTGCCGGCCTGCCGGTCATCACCACGCTGCGCGACCTGGTCGATACCGGCGATGAAGTCACCGCCATCGCCGGCATCTTCTCCGGCACGCTGGCGTGGCTGTTCAACAAGTACGACGGCAGCGTGCCGTTCTCCGAACTGGTCACCCAGGCCCGTGGCATGGGCTACACCGAGCCGGACCCGCGTGACGACCTGTCCGGCATCGACGTGGCGCGCAAGCTGGTCATCCTTGCCCGCGAGGCTGGCCACGATCTGAGCCTGGAGGACGTGGCGGTGGAAAGCCTGGTGCCGGCATCGCTGCAGCAGGCCAGCGTCGAGGATTTCATGGCGGCGTTGCCGGAGGTGGATGCCACCTTCGCCCAGCGCCTGGCCGATGCACGTTCGCGCGGCTGCGTGCTGCGCTACGTGGCCCAGTTCAAGCCGGGCCAGGCGCCGAGCGTGGGACTGGTGGAACTGCCGGCCGACCATGCCTTCGCCAACCTGCGCCTGACCGACAACGTGGTGCAGTTCACCACCGGCCGCTACTGCAACAACCCGTTGGTGGTGCAGGGCCCGGGCGCGGGCCCGGAAGTCACCGCGGCCGGTGTGTTTGCCGACGTGCTGCGGGTCGCCGCGGGCGAGGGGGCGCGCCTGTGAGTGCGGTGCTGAAGGGTTCCGGCCGATGCGAGGCGCGTGCCTTCGCACCGGCCTCGGTCGCCAACGTGGCGGTCGGGTTCGATCTGTTGGGGTATGCCGTGCCCGGCGTTGGCGACACCGTGACGGTGCGTCGCATTGACACGCCCGAAGTGCGGATCAGCGCGATCCGTGGCACGGCGGTGGCGTTGCCAACCGATGCACCCCGTAACACCGCGGGCGCGGCCTTGATCGCGTTGCGCGACGCACTGTCGCTGCCGTTCGGTTTCGAGATCGAGATCGACAAGGGCATCCCGCTCAGTTCCGGCATGGGCGGGTCGGCGGCCTCGTGCGTGGCCGCGCTGGTAGCGGCCAATGCGCTGCTCGACGCGCCGTTGTCGCGCGAACAGTTGTACCTGTACGCACTGGATGGCGAGGCGGTGGCCAGCGGCAGCCGCCACGGCGACAACCTTGGACCGATGTTCCTGGGCGGGCTGGTGATGTCGACGCTGGAGCGGCTGGTGCCGGTGGCGGTGCCTGACGCCTGGCACAGCCTGCTGGTCCATCCCGACGCGCAGTTGGAAACCCGTCGTGCGCGCGCCGCCCTGCAGGGCACGTACGAGCTGAAGGAGTTCGTCGCGCAGAGCACCAACCTGGCCCTGGTGCTGGCCGGTTGCCACGCCGGCGATGCCGGGCTGGTCCGTGCAGGCCTGGCCGACGTGCTGGTGGAGCCGCGCCGCGCACCGTTGATCGTCGGCTTCGATGCGGCCAAGCAGGCCGCGCTGGACGCCGGTGCAATGGGTGCCAGCATCTCCGGTGCGGGCCCCAGCGTGTTTGCATGGTTTGAAACGCGTCTGGCTGCCGAAGCCGCTGCCGCCGACGTGCAGGCGGCCTTCGCCGCGGCGGGTTTCGGCAGCCAGGCCTGGGTTACCCCCTTGAACAGTCCCGGTGCCGCACTGCTCTGAACGCGCACCCGAACAGACATTTTCCGGAAACCGCAATGAACTTCATCTCCACCCGCAATGCCTCTCCGCCGGCCACGCTCAGCCAGGCGATTGCCGCCGGTCTGGCCCCCGACGGCGGGTTGTACGTTCCGCAGCAGATGCCGGCCGCACGCACGCTACGCGCCGGCGACAGCCTGGCGGCGACCGCCACCGAACTGCTGCAGCCGTTCTTCGCCGGCGATGGCCTGGAAGCGGCGCTGCCCTCCATCTGCGCGCAGGCGTTTGATTTCCCCGCGCCGCTGCAGCCGCTGGCTACCGGCAACGATCACGTGCTGGAGCTGTTCCAAGGGCCGACCGCCGCATTCAAGGACTTCGGCGCGCGCTTTCTCGCTGCCAGCCTGTCACGGCTGCGCGCCGGGCAGGAGCGCCCGCTGACCATCATCGTGGCGACCTCCGGTGATACCGGCGCCGCGGTGGCTGCCGCCTTCCACAACCAGCCCAACCTGCAGGTGGTGGTGCTGTACCCGGACGGCCGCGTATCGCCGCGCCAGGCGCACCAGCTGGGCTGCCTGGGCGGCAACATCCGCGCGCTGCGCGTGGCCGGTTCATTCGACGATTGCCAGGCCATGGCCAAACAGGCACTCAACGATGCCGAGCTGCAGGCGCAGGTGCCAATGAGTTCAGCCAACAGCATCAGTCTCGGTCGCCTGCTGCCGCAGATGAGCTACTACGCGCATGCCGCGCTCAGCCATCAGGCCGCATACGGAACGCCGCTGAACTTCGTCATTCCCACCGGCAATCTGGGCAATGCGATGGCGGCGGTGATCGCCCGCGCGCTGGGCGTGCCGTTGGGGCGCATCGTGCTGGCGACCAACGCCAACCGGGTGTTGCCGGACTATTTCAACGGCGGCGCGTACGCACCGACGGCGAGCGTGGCGACCTTGGCCAATGCGATGGACGTGGGCGCGCCGAGCAACTTCGAGCGCCTGCGTTGGCTGTATGCCGGCGACGACGCAGCGCTGCGTGCGGCCTTCGTGTCGCGCTCGGTGGACGATGCGACCATCCGCGACACCATTGCCCGTCGCTTCCGTGATCACGGTGAGGTGTTCTGCCCGCATACCGCCACCGCCGTGCAGGTGCTGGAGCAGTTGCGCGCCAGCGGTGAAGCCGCGGCCGAAACGCATTGGGTAGTCGCCGCGACCGCGCACCCGGCCAAGTTCGAATCGGTGGTCGAGCCGTTGATCGGCCGCGAAGTCCCGGTGCCGCCGGCCCTGGCTGAGCTGCTCAAGCGCCCGGCCCATGCGGACCCGTGCCCGCCGGACTATGCCGCCCTGCGTGAAACGTTGCTGGCCGGCGCGGGCTGACCGCATCGGGGCCGTCCCCGCATCGCGCCCAGGCGGCGCTGCTGTGCGGGGGCGCTCAGGCGCCGTCGTTGGCCAGCTTCTGCAGCTCGGCGAAATCCAGGATCTCGACCACGTTCAGGTGGGGCAGGGCGATCAGGCCCTGCTGGCGCAGCTTGGTGAAGGTGCGGCTGACCGTTTCCATGGTCAGGCCCAGGTGGTCGGCGATGTCGCCGCGGCCCATCGGCAGCGACACCCGGTTGCTGCTGTGGCCGGCGAGGGTGGCCTCGCGGGCGGCCAGGCGCAGCAGGAAGTCGGCCAGCCGCTCCGGTGGCTGCAGGCGAGCCAGCGCCAGGGCGTTGTCCTGGGCCGCGTCCAGCTCCTGGCAGGCGCGCTGCAGCAGCTTGCGCTCCAGGTGCGGGTGGTGCTGGCGCAGGTCGCGCATCTGCGTGGTCGGCACCCGGCAGACCCGGCTGTCGGCGATGGCCTCGATGTCGTAACGGTGCAGGTCGCTGCCGCTCAGGCCCAGGTAGTCGCCCGGCAGCACGAACCCATTCACCTGGCGCCGGCCGTCGGCCAACGTCCGCACCAGGCGCAGCGCGCCCTCGGTCACTGTATAGACATAAGTGCGCGGCTCCCCGGAGCGGGCCAGGGTGGCCCCCATCGGCACCGGCAGGGACACGGTGATCCGCTCCAGCGCATGCACCTCATCGCAGGACAGCGCCGAGCAGACCGACAGGTGCCGGACCGAACAATGCAGGCATTCACGCGCGCCGCTGCTTTCCTGGGCAGCGGACGAAACGGGGGAAAGCTCGGAGCCTGGGGCAGACCGGGACATGGCACGGGTGAGGGGAAGATGGGGCAAATGATACTTCATGCGGCCAGCGGGGCGGGCTGGCGCTAGAATTGGCGGTCGTCCACCCCACTGAGTTGCAGGAGTTTCGCCCGTGATCAAGCCCCGTACCCCGCCCGGCATCATGGAATTGCTGCCGCGCGAGCAGATCGCGTTCCAGCGCATGCTGGACGTCATCCGCCGCAACTACGAGCGCTTCGGGTTCCTGCCGGTGGAGACCCCGGTGTTCGAGCTGTCCGACGTGCTGCTGACCAAGTCCGGCGGTGAGACCGAGCGACAGGTGTACTTCGTGCAGTCCACCGGCGCGCTGGCCAATGCGGCCGAGTCCGGCGAGAAGGGCTTGCCCGAAATGGCGCTGCGCTTCGACCTGACCGTGCCGCTGGCCCGCTACGTGGCCGAGCACGAGCACGACCTGACGTTCCCGTTCCGTCGTTACCAGATGCAGCGCGTCTACCGAGGCGAGCGCGCCCAGCGGGGCCGTTTCCGCGAGTTCTACCAGTGCGACGTGGACGTGATCGGCAAGGACGCGCTGAGCATCCGCTATGACGCCGAAGTGCTGGCGGTCATCAATGCGGTGTTCTCCGAGCTGCGCATCGGCAAGTTCGCCGTGCAGCTGAACAACCGCAAGTTCATGCGCGGCTTCTTCGAGGCCCAGGGCGTGGCTGACCCGCAGCAGCAGGCACTGGTGCTGCGCGAGGTCGACAAGCTCGACAAGCGCGGTGCCGATTACGTGCGTGAAACCCTGCTGGGCCCGGATTTCGGCCTGCCGGTGGATGCCGTCGAGCGCATCCTGGCGTTCGTGGAGGTACGTTCGGAATCGCATGCCGATGCGCTGGCCAAGCTGGACGCGGTGCTGGCCGATGCCGGCCAGTCGGCCAGCGAATCGCTGCGTACCGGTGCCGCCGAGCTGCGCGAGGTGCTGGAGCTGGTCAAGGGCCTGGGCGTGCCGGAACCGGCGTATTGCCTGAATTTCTCCATCGCCCGCGGCCTGGATTACTACACCGGCACCGTCTACGAGACCACGCTGCTCGACCACCCGCAGATCGGTTCGATCTGCTCGGGCGGCCGCTACGAGGACCTGGCCAGCCATTACACCAAGTCCAAGCTGCCGGGCGTGGGCATCTCGATTGGCCTGACCCGCCTGTTCTGGCAGCTGCGCGAGGCCAACCTGATCGACGGCATCGCCGAGAGCAGCGTGCAGGCCATGGTCGCGTTGATGGACGAGGCCGCCATGCCGCAGTCGCTGGACATCGCCCGTCGCCTGCGCGCCGGTGGCATCAACACCGAAGTGCAGATGGAGCCGAAGAAGATCGGCAAGCAGTTCCAGTACGCCGCCAAGGCGGGTATCCGCTTCGTGGTGCTGGCCGGTGAGGATGAGCTGGCGCGCGGCGTGGTCGCGGTCAAGGACCTGCTGCGCGAACAGCAGTTCGAGGTCGCCCGTGAAGAGCTGGCCACCACCCTGCAGGTGGAGCTGGAGCAGACCCGCGCGATGGCGCGCTGAGTGGGCAGGGCCTCCGGGCCCGGACAACCCTGGATCCTGCTGAACAAAGGCCCCGCATCGCGGGGCCTTTTTCGTTGCGGGTTTGACCGGCGCACCCGCTTGGACTAATGTATTAGCACGCTAATACATTGATACGCCATGAAGCCACGTCCCGACACCGAGAAAGAGAAGGCCTCCGATGCCCCGTTGAAGGCGCTGGCGCGTGTGCTGGCCGCGCTGGACAAGCCGCAGGACGTCCAGGCCTTCCTGCGCGACCTGTGCACCCCCGCCGAGCTGGAGGCCATGGCCGACCGCTGGCGGGTGGTGCCATTGCTGCGCAAGGGCGTGCCATACCGCGAGATCTATGACCTGACCGGGGTGAGCGTGACCACCATCGGCCGGGTGGCGCGCTCGCTCGAGCACGGCGCCGGGGGCTACCTCACCGCCATCGAGCGCCTGGCTGCGCGCAAGACCGAATCCAACTGAGACCCGAACAATGAGTGCTTCCACCTCCGCACCGGCGCGTGACCGGTTGCGTATCGCCATCCAGAAGAGCGGCCGGCTGGCCGACCCTGCGCGCAGCCTGCTGGCGGCCTGCGGGCTGAGCTGGCGGCAAAGCCGCGACAAGCTGTTCTGCTTCGGCGAGTCGCTGCCGGTGGACCTGCTGCTGGTACGCGATGACGACATCCCGGGCCTGATCGCCGACGGTGTCTGCGACCTGGGCGTGGTGGGTCTCAACGAGCTGGACGAGCAGGCCAAGGCGCGCCGCCAGATCGGCCTGCCCGATGCCTACCAACCGCTGCGCGGGCTGGGCTTCGGCCAGTGCCAGCTGATGATCGCGGTGCCGGAAGAGTGGGACTGGCAGGGCGTGCAGATGCTGCAGGGCAAGCGGATCGCCACCAGCTATCCGGCTGTCCTCAGCGCGTGGCTGAAGGAAAAGGGCGTGGATGCGCAGGTGGTCGAGCTGTCCGGCTCGGTGGAGATCGCGCCGAAGCTGGGGACCGCCGAGCTGATCTGCGATCTGGTATCCAGCGGCGCGACCCTGGCGGCCAACCAGCTCAAGCCGGTGGAGACCCTGCTCGAAAGCGAGGCGGTGCTGGCCGGCCCGGTCAATGAACTCGATGACGCCCGCGCCGGCCTGATGGCGATGCTGTTGCGCCGCCTGGATGGCCTGACCAAGGTGCAGGACCAGAAGCTGCTGATGTTCAGCGCCGCCGAGGAGCGCGTGGACGCGCTGGCGCGCCTGTTGCCCGACGCCGAACCGCTGCTGCGCCTGCCGGGTAGTGGCAGCGCGGTGCGGCTGCAGACCATGTGCAACGGGGCGCTGAGCTGGCAACGGCTGGAGGAGCTGGAGCGCGCCGGCGCTCAGGGTTTGATGGTGCTGGCCGTGGAGAAGTCGCTGGTATGAACATCCTCGACTGGAATGCGCTGGACGCTGACGGCCAGGCCCGCGCCTTGACCCGCCCGGTGCAGGCGGTGGCCGAGCAGACCCGGGCGTCGGTCGCCGGGTTGATCACACAGGTGCGCGAGGACGGCGACGTGGCCCTGCGCGGGATCAGTGCCCGTTTCGACGGGGTGGCACCGGAGCGCTTTGAGGTTGGTGAATCCGAGTTTGCGGCCGCCGAGCTGGCGGTGCCGGCCGAGCTGCGCATCGCCATGCAGCAGGCGGCCGATCGCATCGATACCTATCACCGCGCCGGCATGGCTCGCCCCTACGCGGTGGAAACCGCACCGGGCGTGGTCTGCGAGAAGATGATCCGCCCGATCGGTCGCGTCGGCCTGTACGTGCCGGCCGGCAGCGCGCCGCTGCCATCGACCGCGTTGATGCTCGGGGTGCCGGCGCGTCTGGCCGGCTGCCGCGAAGTGGTGCTGTGCACGCCGCCGCGCAAGGACGGCAGTGCCGACCCGGCGGTGCTGGTGGCCGCTCGCCTGACCGGTGTGCACCGGGTCTACAAGATCGGTGGCGCGCAGGCGATCGCGGCGATGGCGTACGGCACCGAGAGTGTCCCGTCCTGCGACAAGTTGTTCGGGCCAGGCAACAGTTATGTCACCGAGGCCAAGCAGCAGGTGGCACAGGCCGGCGCAGCGGCCATCGACATGCCGGCGGGTCCATCGGAAGTGCTGGTGATCGCCGATGCCGGCGCCAATCCCGCCTTCGTCGCGGCCGACCTGCTGTCGCAGGCCGAACATGGCCCTGATTCGCAGGTGCTGCTGCTCAGCGACGACGCTGCGCTGATCGCCGCCGTGCAGGACGAGGTGGAGGCCCAGGTGGCGCAGCTGGCGCGCGAGGGCATTGCCCGGCAGGCGCTGGCGGCTTCGCTGTTGATCAAGGTCGATTCGATCGCCCAGGCGTTCGCCATCTCCAACCGCTACGCACCGGAACACCTGATCCTGGCCCTGCGCGAACCGCGCCGCTGGCTGGAACAGGTCGAGGCCGCCGGTTCGGTGTTCATGGGGGACTACACGCCGGAGGCGTTGGGTGACTATTGCTCCGGCACCAACCACGTCCTGCCGACCGCCGGCGCCGCGCGCGCCTACAGCGGTGTCAGCGTCGCCAGCTTCCAGAACCAGATCAGCGTGCAGGCGGCCAGTGCCGAGGGCATCGCCAACATCGGTCCATGCGCCTTGACGCTGGCGCGGGCGGAAGGGTTGGGCGCGCACGCCAACGCCGTCGCCCTGCGGCTGGGAGTGACGCCGTGAGCAGCGTGCTCGACCTTGTACGCGATGACCTGCGTGGCTTCACCGGCTATTCCTCGGCGCGCAGCGCCAAGCTCGACGGCGAGATCTGGCTCAACGCCAATGAATCGGCGTGGGCCAACCCGGGCGACCCCCTGGCCAGTTGTCGGCGCTATCCGGACCCGCAACCGCAGGCGCTGCGCGAACGGCTGGCGACGTTGTACGACTGTGCGCCGGAGCAGTTGCTGATCGGGCGTGGCAGCGACGAGGTCATCGACCTGCTGGTACGTGCGCTGTGCGTGCCGGGCCGCGATGCGGTGCTGTATACCCCGCCGGTGTTCGGCATGTATGCGGTCAGTGCCCGCCTGCAGAACGCGCCCGCACTGGAGGTGCCGTTGCAGGACTCCGCGGCGGGCTTCGTGCCGGACATCGACGCCATCATCACCACCGCCAGGCAAGGCGGCGCCAAGCTGGTGTTCCTGTGCTCGCCGTCCAACCCGGCCGGGTTGAGCATCCCGCTGGCGCAGGTGGAGCGGGTGGCCGAGGCCCTGCGCGGCCAGGCGCTGGTGGTGGTTGACGAGGCGTATGCCGAGTTCGCCGACACGCCCTCGGCGACGCGCCTGCTGGCAGGCCATGACAACGTCGCGGTACTGCGGACCCTGTCCAAGGCCCACGCTCTGGCGGCGGCGCGGATTGGCTGCGTCATCGCCGATTCCGGCCTGATCGCGGTGTTGCGCCGCTGCCAGGCGCCGTATCCCGTTCCGACCCCATGCTCGGCGCTGGCGTTGGCGGGATTGGGTGAGCAGGCGCTGCAGCAGACCCGCGCGCGCATTGCCACCGTACGCAGCGAGCGCGACCGCCTGCGCATGGCGCTGTCGCTGCAGGGGCATGTGCGCAAGGTGTATGCCTCCGACGCGAACTTCCTGCTGGTGCGCTTCATCGACGCCGAAGCTGCCTTCCAGGCGCTGCTGCGCGCCGGAGTGGTGGTGCGCGACCAGCGCGCCGCGCCGCAACTGCACGATGCGCTGCGCATCACCGTGGGAACGCCCGAACAGAATGACCGCGTCCTCGACGCCCTCGCCACGCTGGAGCCCGTTACATGACCCCCATCCTGTTCGTCGATCGTGACGGCACCCTGATCGAAGAGCCGGCCGATTTCCAGATCGACGCCTACGACAAGCTGCGGCTGGTGAAGAACGTCATCCCGGCGATGCTCAAGCTGCGCCATGCCGGCTACCAGTTCGTCATCGTCTCCAACCAGGATGGGCTGGGCAGTGAAGGCTACCCGCAGGAAAGTTTCGATGGCCCGAACAACCTGATGCTGCAGATCTTCGCCAGCCAGGGCATCGTCTTCCGCGATGTGCTGATCGACCCGAGCTGGCCGCACGACAACAGCCCCAACCGCAAGCCGGGCATCGGCATGATGCTGCCGTACCTGCAGGACCGGGGCATCGACTGGGCGCGTTCGGGCATGGTGGGCGACCGCCCCACCGACATCCAGTTCGCCGACAACCTGAAGATCCGTGGCTTCCAGCTGCGCACCGACCAGTTCGGCGGCGAGTGGGATTGGGACGGCATCGCCCATGAGCTGGCCGACGCACCGCGCCGCGCCGCCGTGCAGCGCGACACCAAGGAAACCCAGATCCGCGTGTTCGTGGACCTGGACACCGTGGCCACGGCGAAGATCAGCACCGGCCTGCCGTTCTTCGACCACATGCTCGACCAGATCGGGCGTCACGGCGGCTTCGCGCTGGAGGTCGAGGCCAAGGGCGACCTGCACATCGACGAGCACCACACCATCGAGGACACCGGTCTTGCATTGGGCCAGGCATTGCGCGAGGCGCTGGGGGACAAGCGCGGCATCGGTCGTTACGGCTTCACCCTGCCGATGGACGAAACCCTGGCCAGCGCCGCACTGGACTTCAGCGGCCGCCCTTACTTCGTGTTCGAGGGTGACTTCAAGCGCGAGCGGGTAGGGGACATGCCCACCGAGCTGGTGCCGCACTTCTTCCGCTCCCTGTGCGACGCGGCCGGGCTGAACCTCAACCTCAAGGTGGAAGGCGACAACGACCACCACAAGGTCGAAGCCTGCTTCAAGGCATTGGCCCGTGCCCTGCGCCAGGCCATCCGCCGCGAAGGCACCGAGCTGCCCTCGACCAAGGGGGCGCTGTGAGCGCGATCGGCCTGGTCGATGCCGGCGGTGCCAACCTCGGCTCGGTGCGCTATGCGCTGGAGCGGCTGGGGCAGACGGTGTGCATGGTGCGCACCGCCGAAGACCTGGTTGGCGTGCCGCGGGTGATCCTGCCCGGCGTCGGCGCCGCCGCCGAAGGCATGCGCCGGCTGCATGCGCAGGGCCTGGTCGAGCCGCTGCGCACGTTGCAGGTGCCGCTGATGGGCATCTGCCTGGGCATGCAGCTGCTGTTCGAGGCATCGGAAGAAGGCAAGGTCGATTGCCTGGGGCTGCTGCCCGGCGTGGTCCGTCGCCTGCATCCGGGCGTGGGCGTACGCGTGCCGCACATGGGATGGAACAAATTGCTGGCGCTGCGCGAGTCGCCCTTGCTGGACGGCGTCCCCGCCGGTGCCAGTGCCTACTTCGTGCACAGCTACGCCGCGCCGGTGACATCGGATACGGTCGCGGCCTGCCACCACGGCGGGCTGTTCACCGCGGTAGTGCAGCGCGGTCGCCTGTGCGGCGCGCAGTTCCACCCGGAGCGCTCCGCCGGCCCCGGCGCCCGCCTCCTGCGCAACTTCATCGAGACCGATTTCCCATGAGCTTTACCGTCTATCCCGCGCTGGACATCCGCAACGGCTGCGTCGTGCGCCTGCTGCAGGGCGACTACGCCCAACAGACCACCTATGGCGACGACGCGCTGCCGCGTGCGCAGGCCTTCGCCGCCGCCGGCGCGTGTTGGATGCATCTGGTCGACCTGGATGCAGCCAAGGCCGGCGGCTACACGTTGGCAGCGCTGCTCGCGCAGATCGCCTCGACCACCACACTGAAGGTGCAGACCGGCGGTGGCGTGCGCGGTCGCGACGACGTGGCGCGCATCCTGGATGCCGGCGCCAGCCGCGTGGTGATCGGTTCACTGGCGGTGCGCGAGCCGGACGACGTATTGGCGTGGTTGTCCGAGTTCGGTCCCGAGCACCTGACCATCGCCCTGGATACCCGTCAGGGCGAGGACGGCGTCTGGCGCCTGCCGGTACATGGTTGGACCGAGACCGCCGACGTTACCCTGGATGCACTGGCCCAGCGCTATGCCCGTGCCGGCATGAAACACCTGCTGTGCACCGACATTTCCCGTGACGGCATGCTGACCGGTCCCAACATCGACCTGTACGCGCACCTGGTGCAACTGCTGCCCGGGGTGGCGGTGCAGGCTTCCGGCGGTGTGCGTGACGTCGCCGACGTGCACGCGGCCAAGGTGGCCGGTTGCGGTGGCGCCGTGCTGGGCAAGGCCTTGTTGGAAGGCCGGCTGCAACTCGACGAGGCCCTGGCATGTTGAGCCGCCGCATCATTCCCTGCCTGGACGTGCGCGAAGGCCGTGTGGTCAAGGGCGTCAGGTTCCGTGACCATGTCGACATGGGCGACATCACCGAGCTGGCATTGCGCTACCGCGACGCTGGCGCCGACGAGCTGGTGTTCTACGACATTTCCGCCAGCCCGGAAGGGCGCTCGGTGGACCGGGCCTGGATCGAACGCGTCGCCCGTCTGATCGACATCCCCTTCTGCGTGGCCGGAGGCATCCGAGACGTCGAGACCGCCCGCGCGGTGCTGCATGCCGGCGCGGACAAGATCTCCATCAACACCCCGGCGCTGGAGCACCCGGCGCTGATCGAGGCGCTGGCTGAGGCTTTCGGCGAGCAATGCGTGGTGGTCGGCATCGACTCCATCCGCGAGCCCGACGGCCAATGGCGGGTGCGTTCCTACACCGGCGACCCGGCCAAGACCCGTGCCGAGGCGCGGCTGACGCTGGACTGGGTGCGTGAAGTACAGCAGCGTGGCGCAGGTGAAATCGTGCTGAACTGCATGGACAGCGACGGCGTGCGCAGGGGCTACGATATTGCCCAGTTGCGCCAGGCCCGGGCGGTGAGCACGGTGCCGTTGATCGCCTCCGGCGGTGCCGGGACGCCACAGCACTTTGCCGACGTGTTCGAACAGGCTGACGTGGACGGGGCCCTGGCCGCCAGTGTCTTCCACTCCGGCGCCATCGCCATTCCGGAACTGAAACAGTTCCTGCGCGAACAACAGATCGAGGTAAGGGATGTCTATTGATTTCACGCCGGTCGACCCGGCCACGCTGGATTGGGCCAAGGTTGACGGGCTGATGCCGGCCATCATCCAGGATGCGGCGACGCTGCGCGTGCTGATGCTGGGCTACATGGACCGCGATGCCCTGGACACGACCCGGGCGAGCGGCAGGGTCACGTTCTTCAGTCGCAGCAAGCAGCGGCTGTGGACGAAGGGGGAAACCTCGGGGAACCACCTGGAGCTGGTCGAGATCCGCACCGATTGCGACGCCGACACACTGCTGGTCAGCGTGCGCCCGCACGGGCCGACCTGCCATACCGGCGCCACCAGCTGCTTCGGCGCCACGCCCGGCAATTTCCTCGGCGCGCTGGACGCACTGGTCAAGCAGCGTGAGCACGACCGCCCGCTCAACAGCTACACCACCCAGCTGTTCGAGAAGGGCCCGCGCCATATCGCGCAGAAAGTGGGCGAGGAGGGTGTGGAAACGGCGCTCGCCGGTGTCGTGCAGCGTGACGAGGACCTGCTCGGCGAGTCGGCCGACCTGCTGTTCCACCTGATCGTGCTGCTGCGCTCGCGCGGCTTGTCGCTGGAGGATGCGGTGGCCGTGCTGGAGACGCGCCACGCCAAGGCCGTGGAGAAGGCGGCCGGCTGAAGCAATGATGCAGGTCCTCCCGCCGGTACGGCCGAGGGAGGGCCCGGCAAACGCGGGCGGGGATGAAGCCCGGCCAGGCTCTCTCTCCGTCTGGCCGGCACTCCCTGCGGCAACGGTCTCCTCCCGTCGGCCGCCAGTTTCCGCCATGCCGCTGTCGCAACGCCGGGGCGATAATGGAGGTCCGTACATCATCCGCCCGCCGAGGATTCCATGCGTCATTCCCTGTTGACCGGCCTGTTGCTGGCCGGTGCGCCGTTCGTGGCGGCCGCCTCCTGCGGCAGCGGCAGTGTCTTCGCCGATGCGAACGGCAACGGCAGGCAGGATGCGGGCGAAACGCCGCTGGCCGGCATCAGGATTTCCGATGGCGAGCACATCGCCTTGACCGACAAGGCTGGCCGTTACCAGCTCCCGGCCTCCACGCAACCGAACATCTTCGTCATCAAGCCTGCCGGCTACGCTGCGGCCGCGCGTGCTGATGGGTTGCCGGACATCTGGCGACCGCGTGATGGGCAGGGTGGGCAGTGCCGGCCGTTTGCACTGGTGCCGCAGCCGGACGCGCCGGACAGCTTCCAGGCGCTGGTCATGGCCGACAGCCAGACCGGCAGTGCGCTGGACGTGGGCTATTTCGAGCGCGACATCATCGAGCCACTGCGTGGCAAGCATCAGGCGCGGCTCGGGATGACGCTGGGGGATGTCACCAATGACGATCCCTCGCTGTATCCGGCGCTCACCCGTGCGGTGACGTCGCTCGGCGTGCCGTGGCTGCATGTTCCCGGCAATCACGACATGGACATCGGCGCGAGCAGTGATGCGACGTCGCTGGCCAGTTACCACCGTTACCTCGGGCCGGACACCTACGCCTGGGAAGAGGCATCGATGGTGTTCATCGGGCTGGACGACATCCTCGCCCAACCCGGGCAGAAGCCGGCCTACATCGGCGGCCTGCGCGAGGACCAGTTCGCCTTCCTGGAGCGCTACCTGCCCACGGTTGGCCGCGACAAGCTGGTCGTGCTTGGCCTCCATATCCCGCTGTTCGACCACGTCTTCCGTGAGCAGGACCGCACCCGCCTGTTCGCCCTGCTGGAGAAGGTGGAGCACCCGCTGATCCTCAGCGGACACACCCACAACCAGAGCCAGGTGTTCTGGTCGGCCGCGCAGGGGTGGAAGGGGGCGCGT
Organism: Stenotrophomonas capsici; assembly: GCF_034961085.1. Lineage (NCBI taxonomy): Bacteria > Pseudomonadati > Pseudomonadota > Gammaproteobacteria > Lysobacterales > Lysobacteraceae > Stenotrophomonas > Stenotrophomonas capsici. The sequence goes on from NZ_JAYFUH010000249.1 coordinate 767,547, forward strand.
CCGTTGCACGAATACAACGTCGGCGCCGCCTGCGGCGCGTTCTGGTCCGGCGTGAAGGATGCGCAGGGCATCCCCGATACGACCATGGCCGACGGCACGCCCAACGGCTACGGCCTGCTCAACGTGCAGCCGCATGGGCAGTACAGCGTCGAGTACCGGGTCGCGCGTGCGCCGGCGGACCATCAGATCGCGCTGCATGCGCCCAAGGTGCTGCGCCAGGGCGCTTATCCGGCCTGGGGCGTGTACGCCAACGTGTTCATGGGCCATGACGGGCTGCCGGTGGAGTTCCGCGTCGACGGTGGCCAGTGGCAGGCGATGAAGCAGGTCCGCCAGCCCGACCCGCGGCTGCTGGTGGAGAACATCGCCGACGACCTGGCCGAAACGCTGCGCGGCTACGATCGCTCCCCCGAAGCCGTGCCCTCCACGCACCTGTGGCGCGCCGCGCTGCCGACCGGGCTGGCCGAGGGCGAGCACACCGTCGAAGTGCGCACCACCTTGAACGGCAAGTCTTATACCGCCACCACCGGTTACCACCTGCAGTCCGCCAGTCCCTGACGACGAACACGCCAATGGGCGGGGCCGCTCGGCAGGAACCGCCCCGGCCGCGACGCACGCACGGCCTGCTCCGCGCGGCGCCCTCAACGGCAAGGGAGTGCCCCGCCAAATCCCGCACCCTTCACCATTCCAGTACCCGCACCGCAAGAGAAAAGAGCATGCGCAACAAGGAAGTGAAGTGCGTCACCCTGATGGCATGGATGCTGGCCAGCAGCGCCTGTTCGTTGCCTGCGACCGAGACGGTGGTCGAACCCATCGATCCGGCACGCAAGCTGATCGGCGCGGTGCAGGGCACCGGAGCCGTCAGTCCGCTGCTGGGTAGCGATGTGCTCGTCGAGGGCGTGGTCGTGCGCAACCTGATGGGTGACAGCGATGACGTCGGCCAGGAAATGAAGGAAACCCTGGGTGAGGGAGTAGGCAGCGCCGCGCCGCCGATAGGCTGGTTCATCCAGGACGAAGGCGATGGTAATCCGGCCACGTCCGACGGGGTGTTCGTGCTCGACCAGGGTTACGACACGTCGATCAACATGCCGGCCGACGCCGAGTACACGATGCGGCTGGGTTCGCGGGTACGGACCGGCGACCGGGTGACTGTGCGCGGGCGGGTGATCGAGTTGCCCCAGACGCAGGCTGCCGACCAGCCGCGCAGTACCGGGCATCCGGTGTCGCGTGGCGACGCCGACGGCAGCGTCACCGCGATCGCGGCGACGTCGGTGACGTTGGTGGCACCTGCGGAGCGGGCCAGCCCCATCACCGTATTGCCGGCCTCCGCCGTCAGCGAGGCTACCGAAGCCATGCGTCGCTGAAGCCACGGTAGCAGCGACCTCGATCGCGAACCCCATTGCAGTGCTTCGCCGGCAGTGCCAAACCCCTGCATGCCGCGGCCCTGTGCATCTGGATGCCCGCCGGCCGCCTACAAACCCTTCTTGTTGGCGCGGCCGTCAGCCGGTGCCTTGGTGCGCAGCGCGCCCGTCGGTGACCGCGGCACATGCACGTACGGGTAGGGCACGGCGGCCGTCTCTGGCAGGCCCAGCCGCCATTTGCCGAGCACGCTGCTGACGCGCTTGCCGGCATCGAACTGGGGTTCGGATGGCAACTCGCCTTCTTCCTTTTCACGCTCGCGCACGGTGGCGCTGGCACGCGAGAAGGCGTCGGCGAAATCGCTGGTGGCGTTCATCGCTTCCACCAGGAAGGCACGCCCAAACCAGGTGGCACTGTCGGTGTTGCCGCAGCCGAAGGAGGGACGGTCGTGGCGCGCCGCGGTGATGATCATCCGGTTGGGGGCTTTCAGGGCGGGGATGAAGCCGCCGGAGTAGCAGGCGGAGACCACGATCACCGCGTTTCCGATCCCCGCTTCGTTCAATGATTCGGCCAGGTCCCCGGGCGTGAGGTAGTCCTCCTGGCCCGGTCCGGTATGCAGGTAGAAGCTGCTGTCGTCCAGGCCATGGCTGCTCAGGTAGACCAGCAGTACGTCCTCCTTGGGGTCCAGTCGCTGGCCGAGCGCATCAAGCGCGTAGCCAATGCTCTGGTAGGTCGCCAGCGGTTGTGCCTGCGCCCCGGCGCGCGTATCGGGGTGATTGACCAGGCTGAGCATGCGGCCTTCGGCGTCCCAGCGTTGTGCCGACAGTTGGCGCAGGTAAAGCACTTCGTTGCGGAAGACGTCTTCATCGACATCCCCGGCCACGCCCAGCACGTACAGGTCGGTGACGCCCGGTCGCTGCGCGGCCAAGGCATTGATCTGGCCGTCCAGCAATGCCTTCTGTGCGCGCCCGAACGCGGGCGTGGTGGGTTGCCAGCCCGGGGCTTCCGGTGTGCGCGCCAGCGCAGGCCAGATGCCGAACAGCAGGACAGCGGACAAGGCCAGAGGACGCAGGCGCGACAGCAGGCAGCGGAGCGGGGATCGGGCCATGGCCACAGGTCGCGGAGGAGTTGCCTGGATTCTATCGACTCCGTGCCCTTCAGCGTCCAGCCCCTACCAGCAGGCGGCATGGACCTGGTTGTCCCAATGGCTTGAGAGCGCGAAGTCCCGTTTCAGCCCGGCCTTGGCATAGGCCTGGCTGCGACCGCGCCGCGCCAGCTCACAGGCACCTGCCGCGGGTGTGGGTGGTCGGCCGGAACGCCGTGTCCGCTGTGCCGGAACGGCATTGGCGCGCTTGAGTTCACGCTCGATGGCCTGCAGGCGCGCCTGCGCGTGCCGGTCGAACGGTTCGGGTGCCGCCGTCCATTGCTTCAACGGCGGGCCGTCGCAGGGCAGGGACTGATAGGTGATCCCATCGTCGGTGCGGCACTTGAACACCTGTTGTGCATGGGCCGGTCCGCAGCCCAGGTTGATGAAGATGAAAGCCAGCACGATGACCACGACCGGCATGCGATGCTCCTCGCAGGGATGGAGCCGATACGTTGCCGCGTGCTTCCTGCCGGGGCAGCCGGGAAGCCCATCCCATGTGCGTAGGAGTTCAGCCAGTTGCCCCTGGGCGCGATGACCTGTTCGCTGGCGAGATGTGAAGAAATTTTTTCACAAATGTCTTGCGGGCCTAAAAAAGCCGGGCTATTATTTCTTTCTCGGCGACGTCGGGGCCATAGCTCAGCTGGGAGAGCGCCTGCATGGCATGCAGGAGGTCAGCGGTTCGATCCCGCTTGGCTCCACCAAATCCGGACATTAGGCCGTTCGGATCGTCGAAAACAACTTGATGAGTATAACGCGTCCCCATCGTCTAGAGGCCTAGGACATCACCCTTTCACGGTGGCGACCGGGGTTCGAATCCCCGTGGGGACGCCATTCATCACTGTAGTACGGTCCCGGTCATGTGTCGGGATCCTGTTGAAAAGGTCATCCTCCCAGGGTGGTCCGAAAGGAAAAAAAGAGTTTCCTTTCCAACAGAAAGTCTGCCATAATAGCGGGCTCGCGGTAACAACGTGGGGCTATAGCTCAGCTGGGAGAGCGCCTGCATGGCATGCAGGAGGTCAGCGGTTCGATCCCGCTTAGCTCCACCAATTCGGACATTAGGCCGTCCGGATAGACAACTCGAATTTGAAGAATACGCGTCCCCATCGTCTAGAGGCCTAGGACATCACCCTTTCACGGTGGCGACCGGGGTTCGAATCCCCGTGGGGACGCCATTTCCAAAAAAGCTCCGGGAAACCGGGGCTTTTTCTTTGCCTGGAATTTGGCGCCGGGGGCATGCTGGGTTCGCTGGATTCCAGTTGCGGTTTGTATCAACAGTTCCTTGCCGCGGATGCGCCTGCAGATGCCGGGAGGGCACTGTTGCCGGTGATGGCGAATGCTCGGGCCGAAGGATGGCATTGCCAATGCATGCAGGACGCTTCCCGCCAGGCCTCCAAAGATCGAAGGCTTGGGGAAGAAGTGTCTGACGAGCCGGGCATCCTGTTGATGATCGGATGGCTCGATTCCAACCGGGGTGCTCAGATCAGCGCATGTCGTTCATGGCACGAGGCGGCGCATCGACGGCAGTCCCTTCCCTTGGTCGATCGAGCCGAAGCGCGTTGATCGGCAGGGGGTATTGGAGCGCTGCGACATACATGGGCGCGGCGACGCACGTGGAAGTTAGTTGAGAAGGCAGAAGGGCCCATTCGCCTTCAGGTACAGCCTTTCGCTTCTTGCAGTTTCATGCATCTGTTTCCCGATCCTGAAGCCTGGGATTGGATGGCCCGCGGTGGTATGCACTTTTGCCGGTAGGGTCACTTGCTTGAACGTTTTCCAGATCGTGTTGAGCAACGCCGTGAGGGGCGCATCATCCCCGTCCAGCGTGTTCCACCGAATCGCCATGCGTCCATAGTTGACTACATCAATCTCAGGGTCGTAGGCATGCCCTGTCGCATCCTTCATGTCCGTCATATGCATGCGGTAGGAGCGGAGGAATTGCAGTTCCGACCGGCCCAAGGCTGCAAATGCCTGACTGACGATTGCACTTGCCTCGCAATCGAGCGCAGCCTGGAGCGTGTCGAAGTGGTGAATCAGAAGACGGTCAGCGCCCGTATGCGAGCAGCGCCAACGCATATCCGGGAGCGCCTCATGCAGTGCATCGCTGAACTCGGCGACATCCTCGCGGGACAGCCAAAAGTAAAGCAGCTTCGTCTTCTGTCCTTTTTCCGGCATGGGAAGCACATCTCCAGGTTTGGAAGGCCTCGAAGGCAGGGGGTCTTCCTTTTGCAAGGATTGATCGTAGGTTCCTCGATGCCATCGGGCAATTCCCAGGTGGTGGCCGTCAGAAGGCTCTTTGAGCTTGCGCGGTGAGATTGGCCTTGCGGAGGGCCATGTCGGTCAGTTGGGGGTATCTGGATGGTCGATGGGGGGAGATGCCCCCAAATGTGCCCGCGGTCTCACGGCTTGCAATGGAAGCGGATGCACGGAGGCGGAAACAAAAAAGGCCGGAATCCCTTGATTTCTCGGGGATTCCGGCCTGCTTCGGGCCTTGTCGGCCACTGCATTGGTGGAGGTGGGCGGAATTGAACCGCCGTCCGAAGGCACTCCATCCCTGGCACTACATGCTTAGTTCACCGTTGGGTCTCGTCCTGTGGCAGCACGGTGAGCGAAGCGCACCCAAGGACCAGCCTGTTTTGGTTAAGCCGTGACTGACAGGCAGCCGTCACAGCCGGTTCCGTGATAATGACCCTACATCCACGAGCACGGGCACAAGTGGGTTCGGGGCTTACGCCTTAAGCGGCGAGAGCGTAGTTGTCGTCGTTGGCAACTAGAGTTTTGCAGCTGGATTTACGAGGAAAGCTACCCCCTCGGCATGCGCCAAGCGACTTCATAACCCCCGTCGAAACCAGTGCACCCCCGGTTAGACGTTGAGCGATGAGGGTTGCGGCTACCTGAGCGACCAAGTGGACCGAAACCTCGCTGACGGTGTGGATGCTACGGCAAATAAGCTGAATCGTCACGTGCCGGCATCCGTCTGGCGTGAGTTAACGCCCCGCCGACCTTTCTGCGACAGGCGCCCGTCAACGATGTGTCGGTTGAAGTCGGGTGGAGACTGTTGGTGCAACAGCAGCAGGCGCGCAGTTTGAAGGGGCTCGCGGCAGGCGTGGGGCGGGATTTCCTGCGGCGTGCCTTGCCGGCTCTGCCTGCCTATGTGTTGCTGCTGTTGTTGACGACGGCGGCGCTGTGGGGTGACTCGGGCTGGCAGCTCGGTGCGGCCGTGGCCACGTTGCTGGTCAGCGCGGGCATGGTCGGGGCCATGGCGCGGCGGCGGTATCGCTGGGCGGGCTGGCAGGTGGCCGCAGCCTTGTTGCTGCTGGCGTTGCGGCCGGCATGGTCGGGTCTTGAGCCGACGGTGGTGGATCGCCTGGTCACGCTGGTGGCAGTGGTGGCGGTACTGCAGGTGGCATGGAGTTCGTTGCGCCTGTTCGGCTTCTCGCAGCGCTTGCAGCGGGTGGCCGACGCGATCCCGGAGGAGCGCGTGCTGGAGCTGTTGCCGCCGGAAGCGGCGGACAGGGTCCGGGCATGGCTGGCAGGAGACGCCGCCGCTGAGACTGAAATCAAGGTGGTCGTGCGCCTGGCACTGCTGTGCGTTGCGCTCCAGGAGGCCGGTACCCGTGGTGAGCTGCGCCGGTGGGCTTACGCGAGCAGGGATTTGCGCAGGTAGATCCGCTGATGGCCCGGCGGGTAGTCAGCGAGCCGGGCAAGCACGTCGTAGCCGTGGCGGGTGTAGAAGCCCTCGGCTTGCCAGTCGAAGGTGTCCAGCAGGGCGGCGTGGGCGCCGTGCTGGCGTGCGGTCTGTTCGGCCTCGGCCAGCAACGCACTGGCCACCCCGCGCCCGCGGTGGGCGGGGTCAACCCACAGGACATGAACCGTGAGCCAGCCAGCGCAGATGTCGGCGAGCAGGCCGGCGTAGAGGGTGCCGTCGTGATCGTGGCAGGCCAGGCGGACGGGGAGGTCTTCCAGTGGATCGCCACAGGCCTGCTGGTTGAAGGCCTGCAGGCGCTGGCAAAGCTGCTCGCTGTCGTGCACGCTGGCCGGCCGTGGCGCGCAGGGGGACATCAGGCGTTGCGGTTGTGGGCGCGCATGGCGCGCTGCTTCTCGCGGGCCCAGTCGCGTTCCTTGGCGGTGTCGCGCTTGTCGTGGTTCTGCTTGCCCTTGGCCAGCGCGATCTCGAGCTTGATCTTGTTCTTGCTCCAGTACATCGCGGTGGGGACCAGGGTGTAGCCGTCGCGTTCGACGCGGCCGATCAGCTTGTCGATCTCACGGCGGTGCAGCAGCAGCTTCCGCTGGCGGCGGTCCTCGGGGATGGTGTGGGTCGAGGCCTGGATCAGCGGGGTGATCTGGGCGCCGATCAGGAAGATCTCGCCGTCCTTCACATAGGCGTAGGCGTCGGTCATGTTGCCGCGGCCGGCGCGGATGGCCTTGATTTCCCAGCCCTGCAGGACCAGGCCGGCCTCGAAACGTTCTTCCAGGTGGTATTCGTGACGGGCACGCTTGTTCAACGCGATGGTTTTGTCGGCCGTCGCGTTCTTTGCTTTATCCTTGCCGGTGTTCTTGCTCATTTACGTATTGTCTCCGATTCGGAGGCATTCCGGATATCCATCGTATTCCCCATGCCTACCATCCGCCGAAGCGCCCTGGTCGAACACTCCGCCGAGCGCATGTTTGATCTGGTCAATGACGTCTCCGCCTATCCGCGCCGGTTCCGCTGGTGCGACAAGGCCGAGATCCTGGAGCAGGGCGGGGACCGGCTGGTGGCGCGGCTGGACCTTGGGCTGGGCTCGTTCCGCACCTGGTTCATGACCGAAAACGCGCTGGTGCGCCCGCGCAGCATCGACATGCAGCTGCGCGACGGGCCGTTCAAGCGCCTGCATGGGCGCTGGGACTTCCAGCCGCTGGCCGCCGATGCCTGCAAGGTCAGCCTGGAGCTGGAGTTCGAGCCGACCTCGCGGCTGCTGGGGCCGGCGCTGGCGCTGGGTTTCCAGGGGCTGGCCGACCGCATGGTCAACGACTTCGTGCGCGTCGCCGACCAGGAGGAATGAGGCATGCGGGTGGAGGTGGTGCTGGCCTGGCCGGAACGTTACCTGCAGCGGACGCTGGCGCTGCCCGAGGGCTGCACCGTCGCCGAGGCGGTGGACGAGGCCGGGCTGGATACCGCCGGCGTCACGGCGGCGTTGGCCGTGCATGGCGTGCTGGCGCGCCCGCAGCAGTTGCTGCACGAGGGGGACCGCATCGAGCTGCTGCGCCCGCTGTTGGCCGACCCCAAAGAAAATCGCCGCCGGCGGGCGCGCGGCGGCGATTGATCCCAAGCGGCGCTGGCGATCAGCGGCCCTTCTTCTTGTCCTTGGCCAGGTTGCGGCCGAACTGGCGCACGCTCTTGCGGGCAAGCTCGGCATCCTGGTTCGGGAAGTAGTCGCCTTCCCAGCGGGTGACCATGTCGTTCTCGAAGAACACCGTGAAGTTCTTGGTCTCGGTGGTGCCGAGGCGGTTCACGCGCTGGCTGGCGGTGTAATCCCAACGCTGGGCGTGGAACGGGTCGGCGATGGACGGGGTGCCCAGCAGCGCGTTGACCTGCTGCTTGCTCTGGCCGACCTGCAGCTGCGAGACGGCCTGTTCACGGATCAGGTTGCCCTGGTAGATGGGCTGCTTGTAGATGATGCCGCAGCCGGTGGTGGACAGGGCGACTACAGCAATCAACAGAAGGTTGCGCATTGGGTAGGGCGATTGGGGATATCAGGGCGATGATACACTCCCCGGCACCCAGCGCGATCTGACCGGAGGCAACTGGCGCTAAACCGCCAATGAACACGATGGCCATGGAATCCAACGACCTGCGCAAAGTCGGTCTGAAGGTGACGCATCCGCGGATGCGCATCCTCGCCCTGCTCGAGCAGAACACCCCCCATCACCACCTGACCGCCGAAGACATCTATCGGCAGTTGCTCGATTGCGGCGACGAAATCGGCCTGGCCACGGTTTACCGTGTCCTGACCCAGTTCGAAGCGGCCGGGCTGGTGCTCAAGCACAACTTCGAGGGCGGCCAGGCGGTTTATGAGCTGGACCGCGGCGGCCACCACGACCATATGGTGGACGTGGACACCGGCAAGATCATCGAGTTCGAAAGCCACGAGATCGAGCAGCTGCAGCGCAAGATCGCGGCTGATCATGGCTACGAGCTGGAAGAGCATTCGCTGGTGCTGTACGTGCGCAAGAAGCGTCGCTGAACGCCCGCGCCAGCGGTGGCCCGCCACGGGTCACCGGCCAGCAGGATGAAATGCACAACGCCGGCCCTTGGGCCGGCGTTGTTGTTTGGGGCCGGTCCCGCGTCCATGGGGGAACAGGCCGGGGACACCTTGGTCCTCGACCGGCTCAGGCCTCGGTGAGCAGCCTGCGGGCGGCGGCGCGGGCTTCCTTGCTGACCTCGGCCCCGCCGAGCATGCGCGCCAGCTCTTCCTCGCGGCCCTTGGCGTCGAGCAGTTCCACCGCGCTCTGGGTCATGCCGTCGACCGGGGCCTTGCTGACGCGGTAGTGGGCATGGCCCTTGGAGGCGACCTGCGGCAGGTGGGTCACGCACAGCACCTGGCGGCGTTCGCCCAAGGCGCGCAGCTTCTTGCCGACGATGTCGGCCACCGCGCCACCGATGCCCGAGTCCACTTCGTCGAAGACCATGGTGGGGACGGCATCCAGGCCCAGCGCGGCGACCTCGATGGCCAGCGAGATGCGCGAGAGCTCGCCACCGGAGGCGACCTTGCGCAGGGCACGCGGTGGCTGGCCGGCGTTGGCGGCGACCAGGAACTCGACCCGCTCGGCGCCGTTCGGGTCCGGGCGGGCGGCAGGCTGCGGTTCCAGTTCGATCAGGAACTGGCCGCCGCCCATGCCCAGCTCGCCGATCAGGGTGGTGGTGGTGTCAGACAGTGCCTTGGCCGCGTTGCTGCGGCTGGCGGTGAGGATGGCCGCTTCGGCCTGCCAGCGGGCAGCGGCCTTGTCGATCTCGCCCGCCAGGCGGGCCAGGCGTTCGTCGGCGCCACGCAACTGTTCCAGCTCGGCCTCGATGCGCTGCTGGGTGGCCAGCAGCTCCTCCATCGGTACCCGGTGCTTGCGCGCCAGGTCGTGCAGGCGGCCGAGCCGGCGTTCGATTTCCTCGAAGGCATCCGGGTCGCTGTCCAGGTCGTCCTGGACGCGGTCGAGCTGGGCCAGCGCCTCGTGCAGTTGGATGCCGGCCGTGTCGAGCATGCCATCGACCTCGCCCAGGCGCGGTTCGTGCTGGCTGACCCGGCCCAGTTCATGGCGGACCTGCTGCAGCAGTGAAAGCAGGGACGGGGCATCGTCGTCCCCGTTGAGGATGCCGCCGGCACGTTGGCAGGCTTCGATCAGGGCGGTGGAATGGGCCTGGCGACGGTGGCTGGCGCCCAGCGCGGTGATCGCCGCCGGTTCCAGATCTTCGCGCTGCAGTTCACCGAGCTGGTGCTCCAGGAAGCCGATGCGGTCGGAGACGTCGCCCTGCTGGGAGAGGGCGTCGCGCTCATCGAGCAGGGCCTGCCAGGTGCCGGTGGCGGCACGCACGGCGGCGCGCTCGGTGTCGTTGCGGGCATAGGCATCGAGCAGGGCCAGTTGGCTGGGCCTCGACAGCAATGCCTGCTGGTCGTGCTGGCCATGGATCTCGACCAGAAAGCCGGCCAGTTCGGTCAGCTGCGAAACCGGGACCGGGCGGCCATTGATGAAGGCCCGCGAGCCGCCGTCGGCGCGGATCACGCGGCGCAGTTGGCACTGCTCCTCGTCGTCCAGTTCGTTGTCCAGCAGCCACTGCCGGGCCGGGCTGTCGGCCTCCAGGCTGAATTCGGCCGAAAGCTCGGCCCGGCTGGCGCCGTGGCGGACCACGCCGGAGTCGGCGCGCAGCCCGGACAGGAAGCCCAGGGCGTCCACCATCAACGACTTGCCGGCGCCGGTTTCGCCGGAAACCACGGTCATGCCAGGTCCGAATTCGAGCTCGGTGGCGCGGGCAACGGCGAAATCCTTGATTGAAAGATGTCTGAGCATGGTGGGCAGATGAGTAGGCCGCGCAAAGCTAGCACGCACGCCGGACAGGTCAATGCATGCAGGGGCGCCGGGGCAGGGTAGGCGCCCGGCGTCTCAAAGGATGAGTCCAAGCCTTGAAACGGCAGGCATTGCCCACATACGAGGCCGGGTAGGCGGGCAGAACCTCCGCCAGGGAACCGGAAATGAACCAAGACCACCCCGAAACCGATCATCAGAACGACGCCGTCGCCGACCAGCACGAAGCCCAGGTCCAGGCGCTGCTTGGCGAGCTGGAGCAGGTCAAGGCCGACGCGCTGCGCGAGCGTGCCGACCTGGAGAACCAGCGCAAGCGCGTGGCCCGCGACATCGAACAGGCGCGCAAGTTCGCCAACGAGAAGCTGCTGGGCGAGCTGCTGCCGGTCTTTGACAGCCTGGACGCCGGCCTGGCCGCCGCCGGCACCGAACCGAGCCCGCTGCGCGAGGGGCTGGAGCTGACCTACAAGCAGTTGCTCAAGGTGGCCGCCGACAACGGGCTGACCCTGCTGAACCCGGCCGGGGAGGCCTTCAACCCGGAACACCACCAGGCCATCAGCCAGGTCGACGCGCCGGCTGGCGTGGCGCCGGGCGCCGTGGTGACCGTGTTCCAGAAGGGCTACCTGCTCAACGAGCGCCTGCTGCGGCCGGCGCTGGTGGTGGTGGCCAAGGCCGACTGACCGGCCGGCAGGCCCCTGGTTGAACGGGGCCGGCCAGCAGCAAACAGTGTTCCGGGGATGACTTGAATGTCATCGGGTCGTCCCCCACATCCCATTCATCCCCGGCAGCGGCCGGCACACGAATTCTCAGGAGTCCCCCATGGGCAAGATCATTGGTATCGACCTCGGCACCACCAACTCGTGCGTGGCGATCATGGACGGCGGCAAGGCCCGCGTCATCGAAAACTCGGAAGGCGACCGCACCACGCCCTCCATCGTCGCCTACACCAAGGACGGCGAAGTGCTGGTGGGTGCCTCGGCCAAGCGCCAGGCCGTCACCAACCCGAAGAACACCTTCTACGCGGTGAAGCGCCTGATCGGCCGCAAGTTCACCGACGCCGAAGTGCAGAAGGACATCGCGCACGTCCCGTACACCATCCTGGCCCACGACAATGGCGACGCCTGGGTGCAGACCAGCGACGCCAAGAAGATGGCGCCGCAGGAAATCTCCGCCCGCGTGCTGGAGAAGATGCGCAAGACCGCCGAGGATTTCCTGGGCGAGAAGGTCACCGAAGCGGTGATCACCGTGCCGGCGTACTTCAACGACAGCCAGCGCCAGGCAACCAAGGACGCCGGCCGCATCGCCGGCCTGGACGTCAAGCGCATCATCAACGAGCCGACCGCGGCCGCGCTGGCCTACGGCCTGGACAAGGGTGACAACAAGGACCGCAAGATCGTCGTCTACGACCTGGGCGGCGGCACCTTCGACGTGTCGATCATCGAGATCGCCAACGTCGACGGCGAGAAGCAGTTCGAGGTGCTGGCCACCAACGGCGACACCTTCCTGGGCGGCGAAGACTTCGACAACCGCGTCATCGAGTACCTGGTGGAAGAGTTCCAGAAGGACCAGGGCATCGACCTGCGCAAGGATCCGCTGGCCCTGCAGCGCCTGAAGGACGCCGCCGAGCGCGCCAAGATCGAGCTGTCCAGCGCCCAGCAGACCGAAGTGAACCTGCCGTACGTCACCGCTGACGCGTCGGGCCCGAAGCACCTGAACATCAAGTTGACCCGTGCCAAGCTCGAAGCGCTGGTGGAAGACCTGATCAAGAAGTCGATCGAGCCGTGCCGCACCGCGTTGAACGATGCCGGCCTGCGTTCGAGCGACATCAGCGAAGTGATCCTGGTCGGTGGCCAGACCCGCATGCCGAAGGTGCAGCAGGCCGTCACCGAGTTCTTCGGCAAGGAGCCGCGCAAGGACGTCAACCCGGACGAAGCCGTGGCACTGGGTGCCGCGATCCAGGGCGGCGTGCTGGGCGGCGACGTCAAGGACGTGCTGCTGCTGGACGTGACCCCGCTGTCGCTGGGCATCGAGACCCTGGGTGGCGTGTTCACCAAGATCATCGAGAAGAACACCACCATCCCGACCAAGGCCTCGCAGACCTTCTCCACCGCCGAGGACAACCAGTCGGCCGTGACCGTGCACGTGCTGCAGGGTGAGCGCGAGCAGGCCCGCTTCAACAAGTCGCTGGCCAAGTTCGACCTGTCCGGCATCGAGCCGGCCCCGCGCGGCATGCCGCAGGTGGAAGTGTCCTTCGACATCGACGCCAACGGCATCCTGCACGTGTCGGCCAAGGACAAGAAGACCAACAAGGAACAGAAGGTCGAGATCAAGGCCGGTTCGGGCCTGTCGGAAGACGAAATCAACCGCATGGTTGCCGACGCCGAAGCCAACCGCGAGGAAGACAAGAAGTTCCAGGAACTGGTCCAGGCCCGCAACCAGGCCGACGGCCTGATCCACGCCACCCGCACCGCCATCACCGAACATGGCAGCAAGGTCGGTGGCGATGTGATCGGCAAGGTCGAGGCCGCGCTGGCCGACCTGGAGACGGCGATGAAGGGCGACGACAAGGCCCAGATCGAAGCCAAGTCCAAGGCGCTGGAAGAAGCCGGCCAGTCGCTGTACGCCGCCGCTTCGGCCGGCGAGCAGGCCGGTCCGGCACCGGGTGCCGGCGCCGCCGGCCCGTCCAACGACGATGTGGTGGACGCCGAGTTCACCGAAGTCAAGGACGACAAGAAGTCCTGATGTACCGCTGGCCCTTCCCCGCGTGGGAAGGGCCGGGACCAGGGTCCGGGTTTGCGCAGGCGGCCCCGGACCCTTGTCTTGTCGATGAACCGCCACCTTGCCCTCCCCGGAGGGGGAGGGAGAGAAGAGCATGAGCAAGCGCGATTACTACGAAGTACTGGGCGTGGCCCGCAACGCCAGCGACGAGGAACTGAAGAAGTCCTACCGTCGCTGCGCGATGAAGTTCCACCCGGACCGCAACCCCGGTGACGCGGCGGCCGAGGCCTCCTTCAAGGAGTGCAAGGAAGCCTATGAAGTGCTGTCCGACGGCAACAAGCGGCGCATGTACGACGCCCACGGCCACGCCGCGTTCGAGCACGGCATGGGCGGTGGCGGCGGTGCCGGCGGCCCGGACATGAACGACATCTTCGGGGACATCTTCGGCAACATCTTCGGTGGCGGCGGTGGCCCGCGCCAGCCGCGTCGCGGTGCCGACATCGGCTACGTGATGGAGCTGGACCTGGAGGAAGCGGTGGCCGGCGTGGAGCGCCGCATCGAGATCCCGACCCTGGCCGAGTGCGGTGACTGCGATGGCAGCGGCTCGGAAGACGGCAAGGTGGAAACCTGCAACGTCTGCGGTGGTCGCGGCCAGGTCCGCGTGCAGCGCGGCATCTTCGCCATGCAGCAGGCCTGCCACAACTGCGGCGGCCGCGGCCAGATCATCGCCAAGCCGTGCAAGACCTGCCACGGCAACGGCCGTGTCGAGGAAGACAAGGTGTTGTCGGTGAAGGTGCCCGCGGGCGTGGACACCGGCGACCGCATCCGCCTGCAGGGCGAGGGCGAGGCCGGTCCGCCGGGCACCCCGCCGGGCGACCTGTACGTGGAAGTGCGCGTGCGCGACCACGCCATCTTTACCCGCGACGGCGACGACCTGCACTGCGAAGTGCCGATCCGCATCTCGCAGGCGGCGCTGGGCGATACCGTGCGCGTGGCCACGCTGGGTGGCGAGGCGGAGATCCGCATCCCGTCCGAGACCCAGACCGGCAAGCTGTTCCGTTTGCGCGGCAAGGGCGTCAAGTCGGTGCGCAGCCGCACCGAGGGCGATCTGTACTGCCGCATCGTGGTCGAGACGCCGGTGAACCTGACCAACGAGCAACGCAAGCTGCTGGAGCAGTTCGAGGCCACCTTCGTCGGCGAGGAAGCACGCAAGCACTCGCCGAAATCGGCCACCTTCATGGATGGCGTGAAGGGCTTCTGGGAACGCATGAAGTCCTGAGGCGACAGCGCGGCGCCACGCCTCGCTGGACATTCCCGGCGGAGCCGCCGCCGGACAGGGCCCGGTGCTACGGCGGGGCATTCGTCTTTATGCTGGATTCGACGCGAAAGCCGCAGCTTGCTGCGGCTTTCCGCGTTTCGGGCGGTTGCGTTGGTTGCGCACGCAAGCGTCCTGGGCCGCGCGGTGGCAGGCGGACGTAGAATGTTGCAATGAACAATCCCGACCACAGCCACCTCGTGCATGGTCGCCGGCAGCGCCCTGATGGGCCGTCGCCGGTGGACGTGATTTCCGTTCAATCCCAACTGGTCTACGGCCATGCCGGCAACAGTGCGGCGGTGCCGCCGTTGCGCGCGCTGGGCCTGCGCGTGGCGGAGATCCCGACCACGCTGCTCAGCAATGCGCCGTTCTATTCGACCCTGCGCGGCCGGGTGCTGCCGTCGGACTGGTTCGCCGAGCTGCTGCAGGGCACGAGCGAGCGCGGCTTGCCGCAGCGGGCGAAGATGCTGGTCTCCGGTTACTTCGGTAGCGTCGACAACGGCGCGGCCTTCGCCGATTGGCTCGACGAAGTGCTGCCACAGTCGCCCAACCTGCGTTACTGCCTGGACCCGGTGATCGGCGACACCCATACCGGCCCCTACGTGGAGCCGGGATTGGAACGCGTGTTCGCCGAGCGGCTGTTGCCGCATGCCTGGCTGGTGACGCCCAATGCCTTCGAGCTGGGACGCCTGACCGGCATGCCGGCGCTGGAGCAGGACGATGCCATCGCCGCCTCGCGCAAGCTGCTTGAGCGCGGGCCGGAATGGGTGATCGCGCATTCGGTGTCCGGCGATCCGGGCGAGCTGGTGACGCTGGCCATCGGCCGCGATGAAGTGTGGCGCTGGACCTCGCCGCACCTGCCGGTGGACGTGGCCGGCACCGGTGACGTGCTGATGTCGCTGCTGGTGGCCTTCCTGATCAAGGGTCATGCCTTCGAGGACGCCGTCGGGCGTGCGATCGCCGGCGTGCACGCCGCGCTGGAAGCCACCTTGGCCGAGGGCGTGGAGGAGTTCGACGTGCTGGCCGCGGCGCCGGCCGCGCTGGGCACGCCGTACCGCTTCCGCGCCGAGCGCCTGGCGTGACGCAGGACGTGACGGCGATGCCGGTGATCGGCATCGTCGGGAGTGGTGGCGCCTATGGTCGTTGGCTGCGCACGTTCTTCCAGACCCGGATGGGCCTGGAAGTCATCGGGCACGATCCGGTGGATGCCTCGTCGCAGACGCCGGAGCAGTTGCTGGAACGCGCCGACGTGCTGCTGTTCTCCGCGCCGATCCGGCAGACCCCGGCGCTGATCCGCCAGTACGTGCAGCAATCGGCCGGACGCGAACGTGGCCGGCTTTGGCTGGACGTCACCTCGATCAAGGCCGGGCCGGTCGAGGCGATGCTGGAGTCGCAGGCCTCGGTGGCCGGGCTGCATCCGATGACGGCACCCCCCAAGGCACCCACCCTGAAGGGCAGGGTGATGGTGGTCTGCGAGGCGCGGCTGGATGCACGCTGGCAGGCCTGGCTGGATGCGCTGTGCATGGCGCTGCAGGCCGAATGCGTACGTGGCACGGCCGAACACCATGACCGGGTAATGGCGCTGGTGCAGGCGATGGTGCATGCCACCCACCTGGCGCAGGCCGGCGTGCTGCGCGAGTACGCGCCGATGCTGGGCTCGTTGCAGGAATTGATGCCTTACCGTTCGGCTGCGTTCGAGCTGGATGCGACGGTGATCTCGCGGATCCTGTCGTTGAACCCGGCGATCTATGAAGACATCCAGTTCGGCAACCCGCATGCCGGCGAGGTGCTGGATCACCTGCTGCAGCAGCTGCAGCAGCTGCGCGGCCTGCTGGCCGAAGGCAGCGAACAGGCGCGTGCCGCGTTCCGGAAGCAGTTCCTGGACGTCAACCGCGAAGCGGTCGGCGAGCAGACGTTGCGTGATGGCAACTACAGCTTCGAACGGCTCGGCTACCTGCTGGCGGACCTGACCGACCAGCGGGCAATGAGCGTGCACCTGCCGGAGGATCGCGCCGGTTCATTGCGCGAACTGCTGCACGTGTTCGAGCGGCACGGGATCAGCCTGGCCTCGATCCACTCCTCGCGTACGCCGGCAGGCGAGGTGCACTTCCGGATGGGGTTCGTGCAGACCTATGCGCCCGAGGTGCTGGCCGCGGCGTCGGCGGAGATCGACAGCAGCGGCATTGGCCGTGTGCTGGGACGCTAGGCGGACGAGGATGCCTGGGCGGGGATGCCATCCCCGCGCCGGGTCCTGCATGGATGTCGAAGCGTTGTTCCTCTCCGACCGTCCCATCGATTGGCGCCAAGGGGTGAGGGCGTGCCTGGGACGGAGGGGTTTGCGTACGTCAAGCACTCCCTGCTTCGTGGCCGAGGCGGCTCCTGCAGTGGTCGCAGGCGGTGAGACGGTTCTGTACTAATCCACAGGGGGTGTGGATGAAATGTTCACAACCATGTGGATAATCGCCGGCAGCCCTTGGGGCACAAGGCTGTCAAGACAGTTGCCTAAATATTGACCAGTTCAAGGCGATATCGGCAAAGCGCATTCAGGCTCAGGCGCGATACGACTGGTTCAAGGACAGTCGGACCTCGCCGTCGGAGGTGAAAAGGCGGCTGCCCTCGCGTATCAGCGGGCGCCCGTCGGACAGCTCGTAGCGGATGGAATGCGCCGCGCCGCCGTCTTCGTCCTTGAACTCGATCACGACCCAGCTTTCGCCATCTTCACTGGTGGCAGGGAACTGTCGGAACGCCATGGCTCGCCTCCTGTCCGCACGATGCGGTGCGCGTGCACTGAAGGGGCAGCTTGCCCCTTGCAGCGTTATGCAGGCGTTACCCGGACGTGGTCAATCGATGAACTGCAGCCGGGCCAGCTCGGCGTACAGCCCATCCTGGGCCAGCAGCTCGGCATGCGTGCCCTGGGCGACGATGCGGCCGTGGTCCATCACCACGATGCGGTCGGCCTTGAGCACGGTGGCCAGGCGGTGCGCGATGACCAGCGTGGTGCGACCGGCCATCAGTCGCTCCAGCGCCTGCTGCACCGCGCGCTCGCTTTGGGCATCCAATGCGCTGGTGGCTTCGTCCAGCAGCAGCACCGGGGCGTCCTTGAGCAGGGCACGGGCAATGGCGATGCGTTGCTGCTGGCCGCCGGACAGGCGCGCGCCACGCTCGCCCAGGTCACTGTCATAGCCCTGCGGCAACTGGCTGAGAAAGTCGTCGGCCTCGGCCGAACGGGCGGCGGCGCGCAGTTCCTCGTCGGTGGCATCCAAACGGCCGTAGCGGATGTTGTCGGCGGCGCTGGCGGCGAACAGGGCCGGCTGCTGCGGCACCAGTGCGATGCTCTGGCGCAGTTGGGCCGGGTCGAGCTGGCGCAGGTCGATGTCATCCAGGTACACCGCGCCGGCGTCCGGGTCGTGGAAACGCAGCAGCAGCGACAGCACGGTGCTCTTGCCGGCCCCGGAAGGGCCGACCAGGGCCACCGTCTCGCCGGGGGCAACGGTCAGGGTGAAGTCGTCCAGGGCGGGCTGGTCAGGCCGCTGCGGGTAGTGGAAGGCGACCTGCTCGAAGCGGATCTGGCCACGGACCGGCGCAGGCAGCGGCACGGGTTGCGCCGGCGCAGTGATGCGCGGGGTTTCCACCAGCAGCTCGCCAATGCGGCCCATGCCACCGGCGGCACGCTGCAGCTCATTCCAGACCTCGGCCAGCGCGCCGACCGAGCCGCCGCCGATCAGCGCATACAGCACGAACTGCCCCAGCGTGCCGGCACTCATCTGGCCATCGACCACATCGTGCGCGCCGGACCACAGCACCGCCACGATGGCGCCGAACACCAGCATGATCGCGATGGCCGTGACGAAGGATTGAGTGCCGATGCGACGCCGCGCGGTGGCCACCGATACCTTCAGTGCGTCTTCAAACCGGCCACGTTCGTACGGTTCACGTGCATGCGCCTGTACCGTTCGCACCGCGCCGAGTGTCTCGGCGGCCAGAGTGTTGGCGTCGGCCACGCGGTCCTGGCTGGCGCGTGAGATCTTCTGCAACTGGCGCGCGCCGAGCACGATCGGCAGCACCGCCAGCGGGATGCCGATCAGCGAGTACAGCGCCAGATGCGGGCTGGTCACGAACAGCATGACCATGCTGCCGACCACGGTGACGGTGCTGCGCAGCGCCACCGACATGGTCGAGCCGATCACGCTGCGCAGCAGCTCGCTGTCGGCGGACAGGCGCGAGACCAGCTCGCCGCTGCGGGTGCGGTCATGGAAACCGGCGTCCAGCCCGATCAGGTGCGCGTACAGCTGTCCACGCAGGTCGGCCACCACCTTCTCGCCCAGCAGGGAAACGAAGAAGAAGCGCGCTGCGGTGGCCAGGGCGAGCACGATCGCCACGATCAAGAGCAGGCCGAAGGCGCGGTTGATCTCGCTGCCGCCGCCGGAGAAACCGGTGTCGATCATCTGCTTGACCGCCATCGGCAGGCTCAGCGTGGCCGCAGAGGAGACGGCCAGCGCCAGCAGCCATGCGCTGAACAGCGCGCCATGCCGACGCACGAATGGCCACAGGGTTTTCAGGCTGCCGAGTTTCTTCAGGCGCGGCTCGCGCGGCGACGGGGGGGCTTCAGTCATGGTGTGCAGGCTCGCTCAGGCGCAGGCGATCACGGGTGGCATCGCGCAGGCGGATGGCCAGGGCATCGATGCGGTCGGCCGGCAGGCGCACGTGCAGGCGCAGCCCCTCGGCCAGGAATTGTTCGTCCAGCTTCTCGGCACCGGCGCTGCCCAGCAGGGTATGCACGATGCCCATGTCCTCGAAGCCACATTGCAGGATGCGCTCGGTCATCGGCACCAGCGGGCTGCGCGTGGCCAGCCGCAGGCATTCGGCGGCGGTGCCGCCGTACGCACGCACCAGCCCGCCAGCCCCCAGCTTGATGCCGCCGTACCAGCGGGTGACGACCACCGCGACGCGGTCGTAGCCCTGGCCATCGATGGCGGCCAGGATCGGCCGCCCGGCGGTGCCGGCGGGTTCGCCATCGTCACTGGAGCGGTACTCGTTGCCGTAGCGGTAGGCCCAGCAATTGTGCGTGGCATCCGGCGTGGAAACAGCATCGAAGAACGCCAGCGCCTCGGCGGCGCTGTTGATCGGGCAGGCCTGGGCGAGGAAGCGGCTGTGCTTGATTTCCAGCGCGTGGCTGGCCGGTGCGGCAAGGGTGTCGAGCATCGCCGCCATTCTAGTGGCTGCCGCAGCAGCCGTGCGTTGTGCTCACGGTTCCAGCAACGGGCGCAGGTCACGCGGCACGCGCGCCTCGGGGTAGTCCTGGACGAACTGGCGCAGGCTGGCGCGGGCGCCGTCGAGGTCACCGTTGTCGCGGCGTTCGCGGATGCGCTTTAGCCACTGGTGCCGCGACAGGCCACCGTCAGCCTCGATGTCGGCCGCCTGCGCCTGTTCCCTGCGGGCTTCGACTGCCTTGGCGGTGGCCTTGGCACCGGCATGCGGGATGGGGGCGGACATGACGGGACGTGGCGTTTGCGGCCGTTGCGGGACGGACGCACGGTCAGCGCCCGCGTCGGCGGCCGGGAACGCATCGGCCTGCTGTTCGACCGGGGCGCTGATGGCTGCCGGCGCGGGCGCCGGAGGCGCTGGGGGAGCGGGCGGGAGGATGGCGGTGCTGTAGGCCGCCGGTGGGGCGATGACTTCCGCGGCGGCCGGCTCAGCGACGGGAGCGGCCGCGGCAGGCGCAGCCTGGGCCCGGGCCCGTGCAGGAGCCGGCGGGGGCGGGGGCACAGGCTCGGTTTCGGCCATGCCTGTGGCGGGCAGCGTCGCCTGGTTGGCGGCGGCATCGGCCGACTGCTGCAGCGGGGGAGCCTCGGCGGTGGGGGCATCAGCCGGCGCCGCCTGAGATTCCGTGGCGGCGGGCAGGGCCATGCCGGGCTGGGGCGGAAGCGGGCGCAACTGCCAGGCAAGGCCAACCACCAGGACCAGCGAGGCGACCGCCGCCAGCGAGGACACGACGCGGCGACGTCGTCCCCAGCCGGTGGTCCGGGGACGGACAGGCAGCGGGGCGGCGACCGGTGCCGCCGCCGGCGGGGTCTCTGCGGCCGGGGCTGCCGGTGCACGCGCCATCGCCAGGACGGCGGCGTCCAGGCCTGGGCTGGGGCCAGCGGCCGGGCCCGGACGACCGAGCAGCCGGGCCAGTTCGCGTTCTTCAGCGCTGAGCAGGTCAGACGTGTTCATTGGCTCAACCTCGCGCGCAGCTTGTCCATCGCATAGCGCAGCCGCGACTTGACGGTTTCCCGGCCCACGCCGGTGATCTGCCCGATCTCCTCCAGGCTCAATTCCTGCTCCAGGCGCAGGATCACGACCTCCTGTTGCTCCGGTGGCAGTTCGGCCAAGGCCTGGCGCAGTTCGAGCCGCTGGGCCTGTTCGTCCGCCAGCAGTTCAGGGGTGCAGGTGTCGGCCAGGCGCGCGGTGCGCTCATCGGCATCGTCCGGGGCCACCGGGCGGTGGCGTGCGGCGCGCCAATGGTCGTTCAAGCGGTTGTGCGCGATGCGGAACAGCCAGGTGGCGAAGGCCGCGTCGGGCCGCCAGCCGTTGCGGGCATGGATCATCTTCTGCCACACGTCCTGGAACAGCTCCTCGGCCAGCGAGCGGTCGCGCAACTGTCCGAGCAGGTAATGGAACAGCCGCGCCCGGTGGCGCGCATACAGTTCGGCGAAAGCGTCGCCGTCGCCGTCGGCGTAGGCGAGCATCAGCGTTTCGTCGGAAGGGGATTGAACGGCGGTATCCACGCGGGAAGCGTAAGTGTTGCGGTGGAACATGCCTAGTCGGCAAGGCCGGTGGATCGCGGCCTGTTCACGATTGTGAAGCGAAATATTTGCAGGTTTGAACCCGGCCGGGACGGTATGCTGGTTGATGGGGGGAGCTTCGGGGGAACCGGGGCCCAGAGAGACGGAATACATGACGTACAGCGAGTTGGAAACGCGTACCGAATCGACACAGGCCACCAGCCAGACGCCGCTGGAAAAGGTCGTGGCGACGCTGCAGGGACTGCTGCCTGCCGGGACTGCCGTTGCGGTGGCCTGGCGCGACGACGTGCTCGGCGAAGGGAGCTGCGTGCTGCCCGTGGATGCAGCGGTGGCGCTGCAGCGGGCCCGGCGTGCCCTTGCCGATGCGCCGGCCGGCGACGATGGCCCCGCGCAGCGCTGCTTCGCCTGGGAGCATGCCAACGGAGTGCGGCTGGCGGCGGTGATCGATGCGGCCGGGGCCCTGGCGCCGCACCAGTGCCAGGCATGGCAGGGTACGGCGCGGGTGTTGATCGGCTGCGCCATCGATTCGATGCGCCAGCACGTGGAGATCAAGCAGCTGCAGCGGGCGCGCCAGTTGCAGCGGGCGCTGTTCGAGATCGCCGACCTGGCCGGCGCGGACCTGGCGATGTCGGAGATGCTGGGCTATTTCCACCGCATCCTGTGTTCGCTGATGTACGCGGAGAACTGCTACATCGTCGAGTGCGACGAGCGCCAGGAGAGCCTGAAGTTCCTGTTCTACGTTGATACGCAGGACGACTTCGTGCCCGAGGCGGGGCGCAGCTACCACCATGACGAGATGCCCGGCAGCCTGACCTTCGCGGTGCTGCGCCATGGCCGGGTGATGAGCGGGCCGTCGCGGGAGCTGCACCGCTTCCTGGAGTATCCGCCGGATACCAGCGAGGGCGCGGAGAGCCTGGACTGGCTGGGCGTGCCGATGTGGCGCGACAACCGCGTCTGCGGCGCGATCGTGGTGCAGAGCTACGTGGGCGAGGAC
This sequence comes from Stenotrophomonas capsici, assembly GCF_034961085.1. Classification (NCBI taxonomy): domain Bacteria; kingdom Pseudomonadati; phylum Pseudomonadota; class Gammaproteobacteria; order Lysobacterales; family Lysobacteraceae; genus Stenotrophomonas; species Stenotrophomonas capsici. The sequence continues at coordinate 789,911 of NZ_JAYFUH010000249.1, forward strand.
AGCTACGGCGAGGAGGAACGCGCGCTGCTGGACTTCGTGGCCAAGCAGATCCTGACCACGATGGACCGCCACCAGACGCACATGCAGCTGGAGGAGCGCGTGCAGCAGCGCACCCAGGAGCTGGAGCGCATCAACGTCCACCTGCAGGAGGAGATCGTCGAGCGCCGGCGCGCGGAGCAGTTGCAGGCCGCGCTGTTCAATATTTCCGAACTGGCGATGGGCGGGCTTTGCCAGGACGCGTTCCTTGCGCAGGTGCACGCAATCATCAGCGGGCTGCTGGACGCCAGCAATTTCTACGTGGCGATGGTCAGTGCCAGCGGTGACGGCATCGAGTTCGTCTACTCGGTCGACCGTTTCAACCGCGAACGTCCGTCACGGCCGTTCAGTGCCGGCCTGACCGAGTACACGCTGCGCCGAAGGGCGCCGGTGTTGGCCATGCGTGCGGATATCGATGCGCTGCTCGCCGCCGGCGCGGTAAGCGAATTCGGTGCCAAATCGTACTGCTGGCTGGGGGTTCCCTTGTTCAGCGACGACGAGGCGGTGGGTGTCATCGCCGTGCAGAGCTATGACCCGGAGACGGTGTTCACGCTGGATGACCAGCGCCTGCTGGTGTTCGTGGCGCGCACCATCGGTGCCGGCCTGACGCGGCAGCGCGACCAGCAGCGCCTGATGCAGGCGCATGCGGACCTGGAACGACGGGTGATGGAACGCACCCGTGAACTGGGGGAGGTCAACCAGAAGCTGCTTGGCCAGATCGGCGAGCGCATGCGCGCCGAGCAGCGCTTGACCCACCTGGCCATGCACGACGTGCTGACCGGGCTGCCCAATCGCCTGCACCTGCAGGACCGCCTGGAACGCGCCATCGAGAATGCCGAGCTGGGCATCGCCCAGCATTTCGCGCTGCTGTTCCTGGATCTGGACCGTTTCAAGTGGGTGAACGACAGCATCGGGCATGCCGCCGGCGACCAGATGCTGGTCGAGGTGGCGCGGCGGCTGGTTGGACTGGTACGGGGTGAGGACGTGGTGGCGCGGCTGGGAGGCGACGAGTTCGCGTTGCTGGTCAGCTGCGAGCGCGGCGCCGATGCGGCGATGCAGTTGGGCCGCCGGCTGCTCAAGGCGCTGGAAGCGCCGATGTGGGTCGATGGGCGCGAGCTGTTCCCGTCCGGCAGCATCGGCATCGCCTTGTGGAACCCACGCTATACCTCGGGCGCGGACCTGCTGCGTGACGCCGATGCCGCGATGTACCGGGCCAAGCTGCGGGGCCAGGACCGTTGCGTGATGTTCGACGGAGCCATGCACGAGGAGGCGGTGCGCAGCCTGGAGCTGGAAGCCGACCTGCGGCGGGCGATCAAGAACCAGCATTTCATCCCGTACTACCAGCCGATCGTCTCCCTGCAGAGCGGCCAGGTGGTGGGTTTCGAGGCGCTGCTGCGATGGCGGCACGAGCGCCGTGGCCTGCTCACGCCCGGGGACTTCCTGGAGCTGGGGGAGGAGAGCGGGCTGATCGAGCAGGTGGACTGGCAGATCTACGAGCACGTGATCGGCGACCTGGCCAACAGCGCGGCCGGCTATATCTCGGTGAACGTGTCGCCGCGGCACTTCCGTTCGGTTGAGTTCGCCTCGCGACTGCTGGGCCTGCTGGATGCCGCAGGTGCGGACCCGGAGCGACTGCGGGTGGAGATCACCGAGATGGCCCTGCTCGACGACGCGCCGCGTACCCTGCAGACCCTGCACCAGCTGCGCGAGCGTGGCGTGGTGGTGCAGCTGGACGACTTCGGCACGGGGTATTCGGCGTTGTCATACCTGCACCGGTTCCCGATCAGTGCGCTGAAGGTGGACCGCAGTTTCGTCGCCGGCCTGCATGCGGAGACCGGCAAGAGCACGATGGCGCTGGTGGAGGGGGTGCTGTCGCTGGCCCGCACGCTGGGCATCGAGACCATCGGCGAAGGCGTGGAGAACGACCGGCAGCTGCAGACCCTGCTGGAGCTGGGCTGCAGCTTCGGACAGGGGTATCTGCTGGGCTATCCGTCGCCGGGCGAAGCGGTGTTGCCGCGCGCTGCGGCGGGCTAGGGCAGAGGGGGCGGATCGGGCGCCAGCTTCGCGGCCAAGGCCGCTCCTACGGCAGGCGTGCGGTAGGAGTGCCTCCAGACGCTGCTTCAGCGCAGGGCGCTGCGCTTCTTCTCATCGAACCACTTGTCCGCCTGTGCCGGCGAATACGTGCGCATCCATTCCAGCATCTGCCCGGCATCGTCGCCGTACCACAGGTCCTCGCGCTGCTCCGGGTGCAGGAAGCGCTCGCTGACCATGGTGTCGATCATGTGGATCAGCGGCTTGTAGAAGCCGTCGATGTCGAGGAACGCGCAGGGCTTCTTGCCGATGCCGAGCTGGCGCCAGGTCAGCATCTCGAAGATTTCCTCGGCGGTGCCGAAGCCGCCGGGCAGGGCGACGAAGGCGTCGGACAGGTCGAACATGCGCGACTTGCGCTCGTGCATCGAGCCGACGATCTCCAGCGTGGTCACGCCCTTGTGCGCCACTTCCATATCCACCAGGTGCTGCGGGATCACGCCGGTGACTTCACCGCCGGCCGCCAGCACGCCATCGGCCACCGCGCCCATCAGGCCGGTGCGGCCACCGCCATACACCAGGCGCAGTCCTTCGGCGGCGATGCGCTTGCCAAGCGCGGTGGCCTGTTCGACGTAGACGGGTTTGGCGCCGGGGTTGGAGCCGCAGTAGACGCAGATGGACTTCATGTGATGTTCCTGAAAAAGCGGGAGGTATTCCGTCCGGCACCGATGAACAGGCGCCGGGCGCGGAAAGTACAAAAGCAAGAAGGCTCCGCCGGGGCGGAGCCTTCTTTTCACAGGCCGATGGAGCTTAGTTGGCCTTGTGGATGGCGCGCTTGGTGACCGCCATCGCCGCGTCGTGCACTGCCTCGGACAGCGACGGGTGGGCGTGGCAGATGCGGGCCAGGTCGTCGGACGAGCCGCTGAACTCCATGGTCAGCACACCTTCGTGGACCAGTTCGGAGACGTTGGCGCCGACCAGGTGCATGCCCAGCACGCGGTCGGTCTCGGCGTGTGCCAGGACCTTGACGAAGCCGGCCGGCTCGACCATCGCAACCGCACGGCCGTTGGCGGCGAACGGGAAGCTGCCGGCCTTGTACGGGATGCCCTCGGCCTTGAGCTGGGCTTCGGTCTTGCCGACCCATGCCAGTTCCGGCTCGGTGTAGATGACCCACGGGATGGTGTCGAAGTTGACGTGGCCCGGCAGGCCGGCGATCAGTTCGGCAACCGCGATGCCTTCCTCGAAGCCCTTGTGCGCCAGCATCGGGCCGCGCACGCAGTCGCCCACCGCCCAGACGCCATCGACGCCGGTGTGGCAGTGGTCATCGACCACGATCTGGCCGCGCTCGTTGACCTGCACGCCGGTGCCATCGGCCAGCAGGCCCTTGGTGGCGGCGCGACGGCCGACGGCCACCAGCAGCTTGTCGACGGTCAGCGTCTTCTCGCCTTCGGCGTCGGTGTAGGTGACGATGACTTCCTCGCCCTTGATCTCGGTCTTGGAGACCTTGGCGTTGAGGCGGATGTCCAGGCCCTGCTTCTTGAATTCCTTGGCGGCGACCTTGGCCACTTCGGCATCGGCGGCGGCCAGGAACTCCGGCAGTGCTTCCAGGATCACCACTTCCGAACCCAGGCGCTTCCACACGCTGCCCAGTTCCAGGCCGATCACGCCGGCGCCGATCACGGCCAGGCGCTTGGGCACTTCGGTGAAGTCCAGTGCGCCGACGTTGTCGACGATGTGCTTGCCGTCGAACTTGGCGAACGGCAGTTCGATCGAATCCGAACCGGCGGCGATGATGACGTTGGTGCCCTTGAGCTCGACTTCGCTGCCGTCATGCTGCTTGACGGTGACCAGGTTGCCGGCCTTGAGCTGGCCGAAGCCGTAGTAGGTGGCGACCTTGTTGGCCTTGAACAGCTGCGCGATGCCGCCGGTGAACTGCTTCACGATGGCGTCCTTGCGGCCGACCATCTTGTTCACGTCGATCTTGGCGTCGTTGAAGCTGATGCCGTGCTGGTCGAAGATGTGGCCCATGTTCCAGTACTGGCGCGAGGAGTCCAGCAGCGCCTTGGACGGGATGCAGCCCACGCGCAGGCAGGTGCCGCCCAGTGCCGGCTTGCCGTCCTTGCCCAGCGCTGCGTCGATGCAGGCGGTCTTCAGGCCCAGCTGTGCGGCGCGGATGGCGGCGTGGTAGCCGGCCGGGCCGGCACCGATGACGACGACGTCGAATTGTTCAGCCATTAGAGATTCCTTGTTTCCTATCCCTTCTCCCGCCGGGAGAAGGTGGCGCGAAGCGCCGGATGAGGGTGCCGCAGTCGTTCAATCAAAGAGTCGTGATTCGAAACGGGCCGCCGCGAGTAGAGCAGGTGAACAGCGGGTGGTTTACCTTGGCGGCTCGCGGCGGCTCGTTGATCTTCAATGAGCCGCAGACGGGCTGCTTGGCGCCCCCAACCCCTCTCCCGGAGGGAGAGGGGCTACAGGCCTGTTACAGGCCGAACAGCATGCGGCCCGGGTTTTCCAGCTGGTTCTTGATGTCCACCAGGAACTGCACCGAGTCCTTGCCGTCGATGATGCGGTGGTCATAGGACATGGCCAGGTACATCATCGGCGCGATCACGACCTGGCCGTTCTCGGCGATCGGACGGTCCTTGATGGCGTGCATGCCCAGGATGGCGCTCTGCGGCGGGTTGACGATCGGGGTCGACATCAGCGAGCCGAAGGTGCCGCCGTTGGTGACGGTGAAGGTGCCGCCCTGCAGTTCTTCCAGCGACAGCTTGCCGTCGCGGGCCTTCTTGGCGTAGTCGGCGATCGCCTTCTCGATGTCGGCGAAGGACATGCGCTCGACGTTGCGCAGCACCGGGGTCACCAGGCCCTTGTCGGTCGACACGGCGATGGAGATGTCCGAGTAGCCGTGATAGATGATGTCGTCACCATCGATGGAGGCATTGACCAGCGGGAAGCGCTGCAGCGCGTTGGCGGCGGCCTTCACGAAGAAGCTCATGAAGCCCAGCTTGATACCGTGGGCCTTGACGAACTCTTCCTGCAGCTCCTTGCGCGCGGCCGACACCTTGGACAGGTTGACCTCGTTGAAGGTGGTCAGCATGGCGGTCGAGTTCTTCGACTGCATCAGGCGCTCGGCGATGCGCTTGCGCATGCGGGTCATCGGCACGCGTTCTTCCGGACGTGCGCCGCCGGCCTTGCCGACGCCACCGTTGCGGGCGAAGTTGACGATGTCTTCCTTGGTCACGGCGCCGTGGCGGCCGGTGCCGGACACGTCAGCCGGGTTCACGCCTTCGGTGATGGCCGAGAAGCGGGCGCCCGGGGGCAGGCCGTCGGCGGCCGACTTGGCAGCCGGTGCCGGGGCGGCGGCTGCGGCCGGAGCAGCGGCGGCCGCAGCCGGAGCGGCAGCCTTCGGTGCTTCGGCAGCAGCCGGAGCAGCGGCGGCAACCGCGCCTTCCTCGATGATGGCCAGGATCTGGTTCGAGGTGACGGTGTCGCCTTCCTTGAACTTGATCTCCTTCAGCACGCCATCAACCGGTGCCGGCACTTCCAGCACGACCTTGTCGGTTTCCAGGTCGAGCAGGTTCTCATCACGCTTGACCGCTTCACCCGCCTTCTTGTGCCAGCTGGCGATGGTGGCGTCGGAGACGGATTCGGGCAGTACCGGTACTTTGACTTCGGTGGCCATGTGGCTGTTTTCCTGGTTTCGTTTTCTTGTGGAAAAAGGGGCTTATTCGGCGTAGTTGTCGTTGAAGGTGTTGACCAGTGCGTCGGCCAGCAACTGCGACAGTTCGCGCAGGTGGTCGGACATGTGGCCCACAGCCGGCGACGGCGAACGCGGACGGCCTGCGTAATGCAGCGACTGGCCATCGGCCAGGCATGCCTGCAGGTGGTGCTTGATCTGGTACCAGGCACCCTGGTTCATCGGCTCTTCCTGGCACCACACCACGTCGGCCTTGCCGTACTTCTTCAGCTCGGCGACCAGCGCCGGGCGCGGGAACGGATAGAGCTGCTCCACGCGGACCAGGGCGACGTCTTCCTGACCACGCTTGGTCACGTCCTCCAGCAGGTCGTAGTAGACCTTGCCCGAGCACAGCACCACGCGCTTGACCTTGCTGATGTCCTTGGCGGTGGTGTCGCTGATCAGGTGCTGGAACTCGCCGTTGGCCAGTTCGTCCAGGGTCGAGACGGCCAGCTTGTGGCGCAGCAGCGACTTGGGCGACATGACGATCAGCGGCTTGCGGGTGTCCATGCGCATCTGGCGACGCAGCATGTGGAACGCCTGAGCCGGGGTGGACGGCACGCAGACCAGCATGTTCTCCAGCGCGCACAGCTGCAGGAAGCGCTCCAGGCGCGCCGAGCTGTGTTCCGGGCCCTGGCCTTCGTAGCCGTGCGGCAGCAGCAGGGTCAGGCCGGAGATGCGGCCCCACTTGGCTTCACCGGAGGCGATGAACTGGTCGATCACGACCTGCGCACCGTTGGCGAAGTCACCGAACTGGCCTTCCCAGATGCACAGGGTGTTGGGGTCGGTGGTGGAGAAGCCGTACTCGAACGCCATCACGGCTTCTTCGCTGAGCAGCGAGTCGATGATGGTGGCCTGCTCCGGCGACTGGACCAGCTGGCGCAGCGGCAGGTAGTAGTTGTCGGTCTTCTGGTCGTGCAGGATCGCGTGGCGGTGGGTGAAGGTGCCGCGGCCGACGTCCTGGCCGACCAAACGCAGGTTGTTGCCTTCGTCCAGCAGGGTGGCGTAGGCGAGGTTCTCGGCAAAGCCCCAGTCGCCCGGGATCTCGCCGGCGGCCATCTTGCGACGGTCGTCGTACACCTTGGCCACGCGCGAGTGCAGCTCCACGCCGTCCGGGACGGTGTTGATCATCGTGGCCAGCTGGGTCAGCTTGCCCATCTCGACCTGGGTGCTGACCGGGTCGGACAGCTTGCCGGACAGGTAGCGCGGCCAATCCACGTACATCTTGCTGGTGGTCGGGGTCTTCTCGACCACGGCCAGTTCGGTGGTGACTTCGCCCGAATCCAGCTTGTTGCGGTAGGCGTCGACCATTTCCTTGCCGGCACCGGCGGCGATCACGCCGGCGGCTTCCAGCTGCTCGGCGTAGAGCTCGCGGGTGGTCTTGTGCTTGCGGATCACCTGGTACATCAGCGGCTGGGTGATCGCCGGCTCGTCGGCCTCGTTGTGGCCCCAGCGGCGGTAGCAGACCAGGTCGATCACGACGTCCTTGTGGAACTGCTGGCGGAAGTCATAGGCCAGCTTGGCGGCGAACACCACCGCTTCCGGGTCGTCGCCGTTCACGTGCAGGACCGGGGCAGCGACCATCTTGGCGATGTCGGTGCAGTACAGGGTCGAGCGCGAGTCGTCGCGGTTGGAGGTGGTGAAACCCACCTGGTTGTTGATGACGATGTGCACGGTGCCGCCGACGGTGAAACCGCGGGCCTGCGACATCTGGAACAGCTCCATCACCACGCCCTGGCCGGCGAATGCGGCGTCGCCGTGGATCAGGATCGGCATCACCTGCTTGCGCGCGGTGTCGTTGCGGCGTTCCTGGCGCGAACGCACCGAACCGGCGACCACCGGGTCGGCGATCTCCAGGTGCGACGGGTTGAAGGCCAGGGCCAGGTGGACCGGGCCGCCATCGCTGGCGACGTCGGCCGAGAAGCCCATGTGGTACTTCACGTCACCGGCGACGGCACGGTCGTCGTGCTCGAACTTGCCTTCGAATTCGTCGAACAGCTTGCGCGGGTTCTTGCCGAGGGTGTTGACCAGCACGTTGAGGCGGCCGCGGTGGGCCATGCCGATCACCACGTCCTTGACGCCTTCCTTGCCGGCGTCGCGGATGATGGTGTCCATCATCGGGATCAGCGAGTCGCCGCCTTCCAGCGAGAAGCGCTTCTGGCCGACGTACTTGGTGTGCAGGTAGCGTTCCAGGCCCTCGGCGGCGGTCAAGCGCTCGAGCGTGCGGCGCTTGGTGTCGGCATCGAGGTTGTAGTTGCCGCCGGCCTGCTCCAGGCGCTTGTACAGCCACTGGCGCTGCTCGACTTCGGCGATGTACATGAACTCGGCGCCGATGGAGCCGGTGTAGGTCGCCTTCAGGCGTGCCAGCAGGTCACGCAGTTTCATGCGCGGCTGGCCGCCCACGCCACCGGTGCTGAACTCGTCGTTGAGGTCGGCATCGCTGAGGTTGTGGAACGGCAGGCTGAGGTCCGGCGGGTTGGTCGGCGGGGTCAGGCCCAGCGGATCAAGGTTGGCGCCGAGGTGGCCCCGCGAACGGTAGGCGGTGATCAGGCGGCCGACGTTGCGCTCGCGCTCGTCGCCTTCACCAGCGGAGAAGCCTGCGTTGAACGCGTTCTTGGCGGCTTCGGTGATGTGGGCGATGGCGGCAGAGTGCGGGACATCACCAGCTTCGCGGCCCTTGAAGCCGTCGAAGTAGGACTTCCACTTGGGGTCCACACTGTCCGGGGAGACGAGGTACTGCTCGTACAGGTCCTCGACATAGGAGGCGTTGCCGCCGGCGAGTTGCGATGACTGCGCAAACTGCTTCAGTAGATTGTCCACGATGGAGGGTCGGATTCGCTTGTGGGGTAATTCTGGGGAAACCGGCGGAGCCTGGCTGCAGCACTCCGCGCGGGCGTGTTCTAACCGCTGAATTATACCCCTCACGGGACAGGAAGGGGCATGCACACTGTCCCGGGGATTAATACCTGGTCAGTGCTTGTCCCGTTGTGCGGATATCGTCAAATCCCAAGTACGCGAAGTGCGTTGCAGTCGCGTGAACGCTGCCAGATGCGCTGGAACTGCTCGTCCGGTGCGCGGATCCGGGGATGGGCCGCCAGCGTGAGTTCGCCCTCCAGAAGGACGCCCATTGGACGAAAGTAGCAGTCGCCGATGTCGTTGCCGAGACGGCCGCTGGCCACCTGGACGTCGGTGGGGTCCACCGGGGTACGCACGACGAACACGCTGGGCAGGCGCTGGAACAGGCCGAGCACCGCGGCGGGCAGGGCGACCAGGTCGGCCTCCTCGGCCAGGACCTGCATCTGCTTGTCATGCCGGGCGGCGGCGAAGCGGCGCAGGGCACCGAGCACGAGCGGCTCGCCGAACAGGTCGTCGGCACAGCGCAGGTGCAGGTACAGGCCGCGACGGGCGCGGTGGATCACCGTGGCGGTGGCGGCGAGGGCTTGCTCACGGTCGCTCACGCGCAGGGCGCCGTCCAGACGCTGGCGCATGGTCTGGTGTTCGATGCCGGCTTCCTGGAAGGTCGGGCCTTCGGGCAGGAAGCCATTGCGGGCATAGAAATCGCGGGCCGGCAGCTGGGCGTGCAGGCTGACCTCGCCCCAGCCCAGCACCCTGGCCTGGCCGACCAAGGCGGCCAGCAGGGCGTCACCGACGCCCTGACTGCGCCAGCCGGGCAGGACTGCCATGCGGCCGATGCGGCGTTCCGGGGTCAGGCGGCCGGCACCAATGGCCCGGCCGTCGGCATCCAGTGCCAGCACGTGGTGGCTGAGCGGGTCCAGCGCATCGACTTCCAGTTCCGCCGGCACCCGCTGTTCGCTGACGAACACGGCATGGCGGACGCCGTGCAGCTGGTCGCGCTGCACGGCGTAGTCGGCGGGCTGGACGCTGAAGCCGCTGCCGGGGGTCATGCCTGCGGGGCGTCCTCGTCATCGTAGATCACCACGACCTCTACCCCCTCGTCGTTGACCTGGACGGTGCCGATGTTGGCCGAGGCCGGCTCGCCTTCGCCGGCTTCGGTGTACTCGAACACCTCGATCTCGACTTCCGGGGCGTCGCCATCGTCCTCGTCCTCGTCCTCGTCCAGTTCCAGCGCCTCGTCCACTTCCTCGGCGATGGCCAGGACCTCATCCTCGAAGCCTTCTTCCTGCTCATCCCACGCGGCCTCGGCGGCCAGGGTCTGGGCATCGAGCAGTTGGAAGAAGCCGCCGGCGATCAGTTCCAGCACGGTGGTGCGGCCCTTGGCCGACAGCTTGCGCCAGACGGTGGCATCCAGACGCTCGGTGCCGGCCAGCACCTGGGCATCCTTGACCGGCAGGGCGCAGGCCTGGCCGGAGATATACAGGGTGGCGCCCTTGGTGGCGCGTCGCCACGCGGTACGGGCCCAGGGGTGGCGCTCCAGCACGCCGCCATTGGCCAGTTCGGCGTCCACTTCCCCGGCCGAGCTGGGGGCCTGGGAAGGCAGGATGTCGCCGGCCGAGCGGTAGGTGGTGATGAAGCGGCCAAACCAGTTGCCCAGGCGGTCCGGGTCGTTCATGCGCAGGGCATTGAGGGCGGTGACGACGCGGCGCATGGCGGCCTCGTCGATCTCGTTCGGGTCTTCGGGCAGCTTCAGGTCCGGGTCCTGCAGGCGGATGGACTCATCGGCGCCGGCGACCAGGTCGTCCAGGTAGTCGCTGATGAGTTCGGCCGAGGACGGCGCACGCATGCCGAAGGAGAAGGTCAGGCAGGGGTCTTCGGCCACGCCGTTGTGCGGCACGTTCGGCGGCAGGTACAGCATGTCGCCCGGGCCGAGCACCCAGTCGTGGGTCTTCTTGAACTTCTTGAGCAGCTTCAGCTCCACGTCGGGGCGGAAGTCCAGCGGCGGACGCTTGCCCTTGGTGGACTCGCTGGCGTCGATCTGCCAGCGGCGGTGGCCGTAGGCCTGCAGCAGGAACACGTCGTACTGGTCGACGTGGGCGCCGACCGAGCCGCCGGTGGCGGCGAAGCTGATCATCACGTCGTCCATGCGCCAGCGCGGCAGGAAATCGAAGTAGCCGATCAGGGCACGGACATCCGGGTCCCACTTGTCCACGTCCTGCACCAGCAGGGTCCAGTCGTGGTCGGGCATGCCGGGGAAATCTTCTTCCTGGAACGGGCCGGTGCGCACGGTCCAGCCATCGGTGGCACGGTCGTGGCTGATCATGCGGGCCAGCGCGCCTTCCTCGCAGGCCAGGCCGGCCAGGTCTTCGGGCATCACCGGGGTTTCAAAGTCGGGGAACGCGGCGCGGATCAGCAGCGGACGCTTCTGCCAGTAGTCGCGCAGGAAGGTGGCCGGGGCCATGCCCAGCGGCAGGCCGGGCTTGGCCTGGACTTCGATCGGATAGGTCTTTTGCTTGCGTGCAGCCATGGGGGAGATCCTTGCAGCGGAAAACGGGAATCAGGCGCCTGCGGCGCGTATTGCGGCTATTGTCCCCTTGTTGGCGGCAAACCGCACGATGGGCGGCTGATCTGGATCAATCGCCACGGGGATGACAGTGGTGCCGGGCCACGCTGGGCGGCGTGGCCGGCAAGGCCCCGACGGAGCATGGCGCCGCGCTACGGGGACGGGGGCAGGTCAGATGACCCGGTTGCCGCTGCCGCGGTCGTCCACCTGAGGCTGGGCGTCGGTGTTGAGCGTGTTTGTATTGCCGCTGAACTGGATTTGGGCCGTTTCGCGGGACAGGATCATGTTGTTGTTGCCACTGACCTCGATGCGGCGGGCATTGGTCAGGTTGAGCGTGTTGTCGCTGCCCACCACCCGCACCGTGTCCACGTCGGTGTTGAGCACCGTGTAATGGCTGCCTTCGAGGACGATGGCCTGGGCCTTGTCGAAGTTGAGGCTGCCGCCGGAGGCGGTGATGGTGACCTCGCCGCATTCGCCGTTGATGACCAGCGTGGTGTTGTCGCGGCTGATGCGCAGGTTCTTGCCGGAGCAGTCGGCGCCGCTGCCCGGGTCGTTGAGGGTGTCGGAAACGGCCGTCGCAGGGGTCGGCGATGGTGCCGCAGCCGCCGGTGCGGCCGTGCCGGCTTCCGGAGGGGCGGGGGTGCAGGCGCTGAGCGCGGCCAGGGTCGGGGCGAGCAGGAAGGGGTTGATCCGCATGGGGACTCCACTGTCATCGGGTTGCCCGATGCTGGCAGAGGCCGTGCGAAGATTTTATTACGCGGTGCCTGCGGCCCGTTCATAAGGAAACGGCGGAGCTTTCGCTCCGCCGTCGCCGCAGGCCGGATCAGGGGCGCGCAGGGTCGCCGATCAGATCGCCTTGGCCAGGTCCGCGGCCAGGCCAACATAGCCGCCCGGGGTCAGTTCGCGCAGGCGCTGCTTGGCATCGGCCGGCAGTTCCAGCGTTTCGATGAACTCGCGCATCGAATCGGCGGTGATGCCGTGGCCGCGGGTCAGGGCCTTGAGCTGCTCGTACGGGTTGGGCAGGCCGTGGCGGCGCATCACCGTCTGCACGGCTTCGGCCAGCACTTCCCAGGCCGCGTCCAGGTCGGCGTCCAGACGCTCCGGGTTCACGGTCAGCTTGCCCAGGCCCTTGGCCAGCGACTCCAGTGCCACCTGGCTGTGGCCGAAGGCGGTGCCCAGTGCGCGCAGCACGGTGGAGTCGGTAAGGTCGCGCTGCCAGCGGCTGATCGGCAGCTTGGCGCTGAAGTGCTCGAACAGCGCGTTGGCGATGCCGAAGTTGCCTTCGGCGTTCTCGAAGTCGATCGGGTTGACCTTGTGCGGCATGGTCGAGGAGCCGACTTCACCTTCCTTGAGCTTCTGCTTGAAGTAGCCCAGCGAGATGTAGCCCCAGATGTCGCGGGCCAGGTCGATCAGGATGGTGTTGGCGCGGCGCGCGGCATCGCCGATCTCGGCCACGTTGTCGTGCGGCTCGATCTGGGTGGTGTACGGGTTGAACACCAGGCCCAGCGAGGTGACGAAGCGCTCGGCGAAGGCCGGCCAGTCCACCGCCGGGTAGGACACGACGTGGGCGTTGTAGTTGCCGACCGCGCCGTTGATCTTGCCGGTCAGCTCGACCGCGCCGATCTGGCGGATCTGGCGCTCCAGTCGGGCCACGACGTTGGCGATTTCCTTGCCCAGGGTGGTCGGCGAGGCGGTCTGGCCGTGGGTGCGCGAGAGCATCGGCTGTGCGGCCTGCGCGTGGGCCAGCGTGCGCAGGCTGGCGGCGATCCCGGTCAGGGTCGGCAGCAGCACGGTGCGGCGGGCCTCTTCCAGCATCACGCCATAGGACAGGTTGTTGATGTCCTCGCTGGTGCAGGCGAAATGCACGAACTCCAGCGCCGGGGCCAGCTCGGCGTCGTCCTTGAGCTGCTCCTTGATGAAGTACTCCACCGCCTTGACGTCATGGTTGGTGGTGCGCTCGATCTCCTTGACGCGGGCGGCGTTGGCGACCGAGAAGCCGTCGGCCAGGGCGCGCAGGCGCGTCTTGGCGGCGGCACTGAAGTCGGCCAGTTCGCCGATGCCCGGCTCGGCGGCCAGTGCCAGCAGCCATTCGATCTCCACCTTCACGCGGGCCTTGATCAGGCCGTACTCGGAGAAGATCGGACGCAGGGCGTCGACCTTGCTGGCGTAACGGCCGTCCAGCGGGGACAGGGCGAGCAGGGCGGCTTCGGGGCGGGACGTATCCGTCATGTCGGCGGGCAGTTGGGGCAGTGGCGGGGGCGCACATTCTACCCGTCTGGCGGGCGCCACGGCGGGGCCGGTGTTCGCGGTGACGCGGCCCGGCCGCGGGCCGAAGGCCGTGATCGGGCAGGACAGGGTCTGCCGACCGCCGGGCGGGCAGGCATGCCGTATCCAGCCCGTCGGCGTATCGTGTAGCGGCATTGCCAGCCAAGCGCGCCGCGCCATCAGCAAGCTGCGACTTCCTTCCATGAACACGCAACGCGGAGTTGAACGATGAGCAAGGGTTTCAGGGTTGAACACGACAGCATGGGTGAACTGCAGGTCCCCGACGAGGCCTTATGGGGCGCCCAGACGCAGCGGGCGGTGCAGAATTTCCCGGTGTCCGGGCAGCGCATGCCGCGCGAATTCATCCGCGCGCTGGGGCTGATCAAGGGGGCCGCGGCCGAGGTCAACACCGGGCTGGGGCTGCTGCCCAAGGGCGTGGGCAAGGCGATCCAGGCGGCCGCGCAGGACGTGGCCGCCGGCGCGCATGACGCGCATTTCCCGATCGATGTGTACCAGACCGGCTCGGGAACCTCGTCGAACATGAACGCCAACGAGGTCATCGCCACCCTGGCCAACCAGGGCGGGAAGGCCGGCAAGACCGCGGTACACCCCAATGACCACGTCAACCTGGGGCAGAGTTCCAATGACGTGATCCCCACCGCGATCCGTGTTTCGGCACAGCTGGCCACGGTGGAGACCCTGCTGCCGGCGCTGCGGCACCTGCGCAAGACCATCGACAAGCGCGGTCGCGGGCTGGGCAAGGTGGTCAAGACCGGTCGCACGCACCTGATGGACGCCATGCCGTTGACCTTCGCCCAGGAGTTCGGCGCCTGGTCGGCGCAGCTGACGTCGGCGCAGGGCCGCATCGAGGATGCCCTGAAGCGGCTGCGCCGGCTGCCGCTGGGCGGCACCGCCATCGGCACCGGCATCAATGCGGATCCGCGCTTCGGTGGCAAGGTGGCCAAGGTGCTGAGCACCGGCACCGGGGTGAAGTTCGACAGCGCGGACAACAAGTTCGAAGGCCTGGCCGCCCAGGATGATGCGGTCGAGCTGTCCGGCCAGTTCAACGCGCTGGCCGTGGCCCTGATCAAGATCGCCAACGACCTGCGTTGGATGAACTCCGGTCCGCTGGCCGGGCTCGGCGAGGTGGAGCTGCCGGCGCTGCAGCCGGGCAGTTCGATCATGCCGGGCAAGGTCAATCCGGTGATTCCGGAAGCGACGGTGATGGCCGCCGCGCAGGTGATCGGCCACCACACCGCGATCACCGTGGCCGGGCAGACCGGCAACTTCCAGTTGAACGTGACCCTGCCGTTGATCGCGGCCAACCTGCTCGATTCGATCCAGTTGCTGTCCAGCGTGATGAACCTGCTGGCCGACAAGGTGTTCGCCGGGTTGGTGGTCAAGCAGGAGCGGGTGCGCGAGGCGCTGGCCCGCAACCCGATCCTGGTGACTGCGCTGAACCCGATCATCGGCTACGAGAAAGCCGCGGCGATCGCCAAGCGCGCCTACAAGGAACAGCGGCCGGTGCTGGAGGTGGCGGTGGAGGACAGCGGCCTGTCAGAGGCCGAGCTCAAGCGCCTGCTGGACCCGGCGGCGCTGACGCTGGGTGGCATCCACGACCATTGAGGTCGGCGTGCTCCGGGGGCGCTTCTACCCGTTGGGACCCGGGTAGGAGCGGCCTCGGCCGCCAAGCCGAGGGTGCCGGCGGCTGCGGCTGCCGGCACTGACGGGAGGATTGCCGGCTTCGCGCCTGGAGGCGCGCCGGCGGGCATCAGCTCAGCGAACCGCCTGGGTGTTGGCCAGGGCCTCGGCATAGCCCTTGAACTCGGGAACGCGCTCGGCGAGATCGGCCGGGAACACCGGCTGGTTGGCGGGTACATCGATCCGGACCGTGCGCGAAGTGGGCGCGGCGCCGTTGCTGGCGGCATCGGTCAGGGTGTTCTGGCGCAGGATCTGCAGCTTCACGAAGCTGGTCTGCAGCAGTTCGCGCTGCTCGGGCTTGAGCGGGATCTCGATGTCGTCCACGCGCAGTTGGCCATCGGGAAGGATGTCCAGGTTCGGGAACGGGGCGCGACGGATCGCGATGCGGTCGGTGGTGACCTCGGTCTTGGGCTTGCTGCGCTCGGACCGATGGGCAGCGTACTTTTCGCGGTCGCAGCCGGTGGCGAGCACGGCGAAGGCAACCAAGGCGAGCAGCAGCAGTTTCTTCATGACAGCAGCAGATACGTGAACGGCGGAAGCGGCATTCTACCGCTCCCGCCGTCCGCGCTGTCCCTGTGGCGACCTGGAGCGCGGCCCGCAGGTACGCCCAGCACCGGGATCAGGGCAGTTCGACGTGCCCGTCGCGACAGTCGTCGATGTCGCTCTGGTCCATCTTGGCGTATGGCCGGAACTCCGGTACCGCTGCCGCCAGCTGCTGCTGGGTGGCCAGCAACGCCGGCATCTGGTCGCAGATCTTCGCCGCATTGGCCTTGAGCTTCTCGGCTTCGGCGTTGACGCGTTCCTCGATCTTGTCGGTGTCACCGCTGAAGATGCCCTTCAGGGCTTCGCCGGCCGCGCGCGCGCCCAGGTTGGCGCCCTGCACACCGATCTCGATGCCGGCCTCGGCGATGGCGATGGTCCGTTCGCGATACTGCAGGGTCAGCGCGCGCTGGCTGTCGTTCAGCGCGACGGCGGTGCCGTTGATCAGCAGGTCGCCGGCGGGCGAGATCTCGACCTTGGCACCGTCGCTGCCAATGCTGATGTTGCCCTGGGCCAGTTCCTTGCGTGCCTCGTTGGTGGCTTCGCGGACCTTCTGGCCGAGCGTGGTGTCGGTCTGCGGCGCATTGGCCTGCGGGCGCTCGCCACAGGCGGCCAGCGGCAGGGCGAGCATCAGGGCGAGCAGGGGGGCGTTGACGAGTTTCATGGTGGGCTTCCGTTGCGGACGGGAATGGGGATCAGCGCTTCTTGGGCAGGTCGACCGTGCCGGTGATGCCGGAGTGGTTGACCGAGCCACTGCCGGTACGACGCACCTGCAGGCTGGCGGCGTTGCGGACTTCGACATCGCCCGAGCCGAGCGAACCGACGCTGACGGCACCGCGTACGTCGCGCACGTCGACGTCGCCGGAGCCGACGCTGTCGATGCTCACCGCGCCCTGCACGTTGCGCAGTTCCAGGTCGCCGGAGCCGATGCTGCCGACCCGGGCGTCGCCACGCACGCCGTCGACCTTGACGTCGCCCGAGCCGATGGAGACGACGTGGAGTGCGCTGATGGTGCTCAGCTCGATGTCACCGGAGCCCACCGCGGCGGTGGCCAGGCCCTTGATGTCACGGGCGACCACGTCGCCGGAACCGACATCGGCGCTCATCGAATGCGCACCGGTCAGCGAGGCGTCGCCCGAGCCGACCTTCAGCTGCACCAGGATCGTGTCCGGCAGGGTGCCGGACACGTCCAGGTAAGCGTAGGTGCTGCCGCTGAAGTTGAAGTTCAGGCCCTGGCTCTGGCGTTCCAGGCGGACCACCAGCTTGTCGCCGACCTTCTGCTGGCTGACCGACAACTGGCGCAGCAGGTCCTGGGTGGAGGCGCAGGCGCGGCCGGAAACCGCCGCCCTAGCACCAGGGCTTGCGACCAGGCGCAGGTCGTGGCTGTTGACCTCGAACACCACGGCCTTGGCGTCGCCGAGTTCCAGTTCCAGCGCCTTGGGTTCGGAGAACTTGCAGTGTTCCTCGGCCGCGAAGGCGCCGGCCGGCAGCAGGGCGAGGGCGAACAGGAAGGGCTTGATATTCATCTGTTTTCCTTGCGATTGCGGATGAGGGCTTAGATTTCGTCGCGGCGCTGGCGCAGCCAGATGGCGGCGGCGATGAAGACGATGCCCACCGCGGCGCCAATCCACAACTCCGGCGTGGCCAGGGCGGCGAACTGGGTGGCCGGGGAGAAGCCATCCAGCAACGAATGCAGCGACTCACGCGGGGCACGGGCATCGGCGGTGTAGGCCAGGTCCACGCCGGGGACGGTGCCCAGCAGCAGGCGACCAACCACGTGCGCCCAGAACCAGCTGCCGTCGCTGCCGAACAGGCGCATCAGGCCGAACCAGCTCACCACCACGCCGGAGAACACCGGCAGCATCACCGCCCACAGGAATGGCTTGCTCTTGGCCCAGGCCGAGCACATCAGCAGCCAGCCGGCGGTCGGCAACGCCCACAACGCGTAGACCGGGATGCGGCACAGGAACGATGCGGCGATCGTCAGCGGCTCGGCGGGGCCCCAGATCAGCGTCATCGGGCTGCCACCATGGGCGAGCACGACCAGGCTGATGATGGCCAGGAAGCCGAACATGGCGACAATGGCGGCCACGGTGGCCAGCAGCGGTGCCAGCACGACACCGGCGATCAGCTTGGACAGCACGGTCTGGGTGTCCGACAGCGGCATCGACTTCCAGAACAGGATGCTGCGATCGCGGCGATCGTCGTACAGCGCGCCCAGGAAGTAGAAGAACACCACGAACATCAGCACGATGAACGGCCAGCCGGCGCTGAGCAGCAGGGTGAAGTTGATGCCGTTGGCCAGGTCCTGGGCATCACCGGCCGACATCTGGCTGGTCAGCAGGCTCAGGTCCAGGCCGTTGACGTTCACGCCATTGATATGGAGGTCGCCGGTGCTTGCCGCACGGCTGGCTGCCCACAGGCCGGCGATGATCGCCATCGAGGACAGCAGCAGCGACACGCCGCCGGCCACGACCGGTGCCCAGAAGAAACCGCCCTTGTTTTCCCAGTATTCGCGCTTGAGCAGCCACTTCAGCTTGCCCAGCGGGGTGATGTGGTGTGCGGCGTTCATGCGTAGGTTCCCTTCATGGTGGCCACGAACAGGTCGGCCAGGCCGGGGTTGCGGGTTTCACCGAGGACGGCGATGCGGCTGCGCTCGACGCCGTCGTAGAGCAGGACGGTCTTGCCGAACGGCAGGCTGCGCTCGTCGATCGGGCCCAGCGCGCGCGCTGCTTCCAGCGTGTCCGCCGAGGCCAGCAACTCGGTGTAGCGGTCGGCCAGGGTTTCCATGTCGGTGGACAGGACGATCCGGCCGTCGCGGATGAACAGCACGTCGGTGAGGATGTGCTCGATCTCTTCCACCTGGTGGGTGGTGACGATGATGGTCTTCTGCTCGTCGAAGTAGTCTTCCAGCAGGCGCTGGTAGAACTCCTTGCGGTACAGGATGTCCAGGCCCAGGGTCGGCTCGTCGAGCACCAGTACCTTGGCGTCGATGGCCATCACCAGGGCCAGGTGCAGTTGCACCACCATGCCCTTGGACAGCTCGCGCACGCGCTGCTTCGGGTTGAGCTTGGTATTGGCCAGGAAGCGCTCGCAGCGGGCGCGGTCGAAGCGCGGGTGGACGCCGGCGACGAAGTCGATGGCCTCCTTGACCCGGATCCAGCGCGGCAGCACCGCCACGTCGGCGATGAAGCACACGTCGTTCATCAGCGCGTTGCGACGGGTGCGCGGGTCCATGCCAAGCACCCGCAGCTCGCCCTCGACCGCGGTCAGGCCGAGCAGGGCCTTCAGCGCGGTGGTCTTGCCGGCGCCGTTGGGGCCGATCAGGCCGACGATGCGACCCGGTTCAATGGTGAAGCTGGTGTTGTCCAGCGCCGGCTTCTGCTTGTAGGCCTTGCGCAGGCCCTTGGCGGAAACGACGGCTTCGACGGCGGCGTTCATAGAGTGGTCCCCGGTGGCAGCAGATCTTTCAAGGTCAGGCCCAGGCGCTGGATGCGCTCCAGTACGCTGGGCCATTCATCGTTGAGAAAACGGTCGCGCTCGTTGCCGCGCAGTTTCAGCGCTGCTTCCTCGGTCATGAACATGCCAAGGCCACGGCGCTTCTCGACCAGGTTCTCGTCGGCCAACTCCTGGTAGGCCCGCGAGACGGTGATCGGATTGAGCTGGTACTCGGCCGCCACCTGGCGCACCGAGGGCAGGGCATCACCCGGCTTGAGGACACCGTCCAGCATCATCGCGATCACGCGATCCTTCAGCTGGCGGTAGATGGGAGCGCCATCGCTCCACTGGATATCGGTCATGGGTCAGCTCCGCGGATTCAGCGACTGTGCGAAGGAGAAGTAGGGCAGTGACAGACTGGTACGCATCCGTCGGGCCGGTCGTTTCGCATGGGTGGGGGCGGTAGCATCCTGCTGTTCACCAGCTGCCTGCGCTGCATAATTCCCGCGGTCGGTTTGACCGCTCTGCAGTGCAGCCGAGCAGCCAAGCAGCAACAGTGCGCCGCTGACGGTCAGGGCCGGTAGGACGTGTCTGCTGTGCTTGCTGGCCATCTCGGACTCCCTGTGTAGGGTGGCTGGTGTTGTATGCAACTATAACACCGACACGGCGGCATGCAACTCCCTGCATGCCCAACTGATGGCCTATGCCGCCCGATGGCGGCCCAGGTCACCCGGAGAATGCTCATGAAGCTTCGTAACGCATTGATTGGACTGGTGGTTGGAGTTGGCTTCGGCGCCATTGCCGGGGCGTCGGCCGGCCCCTTGCTGGACCAGAACTACCGTTCGTTGGCCGGCAAGGAGGAGATCAACCTGAACCGCACTTACGGCGGCAAGGTGTTGCTGGTGGTCAACACCGCCTCCAAATGTGGCTTCACGCCCCAGTACGAAGGGCTGGAGGCATTGCAACAGCAACTGTCCGCGCGTGGTTTTGCCGTATTGGGCTTTCCGTCCAATGATTTCAAAGGCCAGGAGCCCGGCAGCGAGGAGCAGATCCAGGAGTTCTGCACGCTGACCTATGGCGTGCGCTTCCCGATGTTCCAGAAAGTGCATGTGATCGGCCCGGAAACCACGCCGCTGTACCGCGAGTTGACGCGTGCCACCGGCGTGGCACCGGCCTGGAACTTCCACAAGTACCTGATCTCCCGCGACGGGCGGGTGGTGGCGCAGTTCCCGAGCCGGGTGCGCCCGGATGACCCGGAGCTGCGCGCGGCGATCGATCGCGAGCTGGCGGCCCCGGTTCCGGCGCGTTGACCTGCCTCGACATATCCGGTGCGCATGCGACAATGTCGCCCCTCGCGCCACCGGTGGCGTTTGTTCACTTCCAGGAAAGCAGCGAATGAAGATGGGAAAGCGTGGCGCAGTTGCGTCGCTTCTGATTCTGGCGATGGCGGCCCCCGGGGTCGCGTTTTCGCAACAACCTGCCGCTCCGGCGGCTACCAAGGAGAAGTCCGTTTTGACCTCGGAACGTGAAACGATCAGTTATGCCATCGGTATCGATGTCGCCAGCTCGTTTGAGCCCATCGCTGGCGAAGTGGACGTGGCCGAACTGCGCCGTGCCGTTGAGAATGCGTTCGCCGGCGGCCAGCCGCTGCTCTCGCAGGAAGAAGCCCAGCAGACCGACGCCGCGCTGCGCGCCGTGATGATGGCCCGCGCCGGCCAGCAGGTGCCGGGCCTGGCGCCGGGCAGCCAGCCGACCGTCGACCGCAAGAAGGTCGGCCTGATGCTCGGCAGCTACGCCGTGGGCCCGTCGCTGGCCGCGATCAAGGACGACATCGACCTGAACTCGGTGTTCAAGGCGGTCAACGACGTGTTCTCCAAGGGCAACCCGACGATGACCCATGAGCAGGCCAAGGCCACGCTGCAGGCATTCAGCACCGCCAAGCAGTCCGCCGTCGCCGGCAAGAACCGTGAGCAGGGCAACGCGTTCCTGGCCAAGAACAAGACCCAGCCGGGCGTGGTGACCACCGCCTCGGGCCTGCAGTACCAGGTGCTGCGCGCCGGCAGCGGCGAGCGTCCGATGGCCACCAGCCGCGTGCGCGTCAACTACGAAGGCAAGCTGCTGGACGGCACCGTGTTCGACAGCAGCTACGAGCGCGGCCAGCCGGTCGATTTCGGCCTGAACCAGGTCATCAAGGGCTGGACCGAAGGCGTGTCGCTGATGCCGGTCGGCGCCAAGTACCGCTTCTGGATCCCCGCCGAGCTGGCCTATGGCAGCAATGGCAGCGGCCCGATTGGCCCGGAGTCCACGCTGACCTTCGACGTCGAGCTGCTGGGCGTCCTGCAGTAATCCGCATCAGAACGGAGCCGTCGCAGCCATGCGCGTAGCGATTTTCGGTACCGGTTACGTGGGTCTCGTCACCGGGACCTGCCTGGCCGAAGTCGGCCACGACGTGGTCTGCGTCGATATCGACCAGGCAAAGGTCGATGGCCTCGGGCAGGGGATCATCCCGATCTACGAGCCCGGCCTGGAGCCGATGGTGAAGGCCAACCACGCCGCAGGGCGGCTGGCCTTCACCACCGAGGCGGCCAGCGCGATCGCGCATGGCCAGGTCGTCTTCATCGCGGTCGGCACGCCGCCGGATGAAGACGGCAGCGCCGACCTGCAGTACGTGCTGGCCGTGGCCCGCACCATCGGCCGCCATCTGGCGCAGCCGGCGGTGGTGGTCAACAAGTCGACCGTGCCGGTGGGCACGGCCGACAAGGTCCGTGCCGCGATTGCCGCGGAACTGGCCGCGCGCGGCGTGGAGATCGCCTTCGACGTGGTCTCCAATCCCGAATTCCTCAAGGAAGGCGATGCGGTGGCCGACTGCATGCGCCCGGACCGCATCGTCATCGGTGCCGACAATCCGGACGCGGTGGCGGTGCTGCGCCGCCTGTATGCGCCGTTCAACCGCAACCGCGACCGCGTCGTCGAGATGGACGTGCGCTCGGCCGAGCTGACCAAGTACGCCGCCAATGCGATGCTGGCGACCAAGATCAGCTTCATGAACGAGATCGCCAACATCGCCGAGCGCGTGGGCGCCGACATCGAGCAGGTGCGCCAGGGCATTGGTTCTGACCCGCGCATCGGCTGGCACTTCATCTATCCCGGCGCCGGCTATGGCGGCTCCTGCTTCCCCAAGGATGTGCAGGCGCTGGCGCGCACCGCGGCCCAGCATGGCCACCAGGCGCAGCTGCTCAACGCGGTGGAGGCGGTCAACGATGGCCAGAAGGGCCATCTGTTCGAGCTGATCCAGCGCCACTACGACCGTGGCGAGGACGAGGGCGTGCGCGGCAAGACCTTCGCCGTGTGGGGCCTGGCCTTCAAGCCCAACACCGATGACATGCGCGCGGCCCCGAGCCGGCGCCTGCTGGCGCAGTTGTGGGAGGCCGGTGCCACGGTGCGGGTGTTCGACCCGGAAGCCATGCACGAAGCCCGTCGGGTCTTCGGCGAGCGGGCGGACCTGGTGTTCTGCGAGACCGCATACGAAGCGCTGGAAGGTGCCGACGCGCTGGCCGTGATCACCGAATGGAAGCAGTTCCGCAGCCCGGATTTCGCGCGGCTGCGCCAGACGCTGGGTGATGCGGTGGTGTTCGATGGCCGCAACATCTATGAACCCCAGGAGATCGAGGCCGCCGGCCTCGCCTATTACGGCATTGGCCGGGGACGTTCCCTGCATGCATGACCCAATCCCCAGCGAGCGCGAACAGGCGCTGGAATCACGCCTGATCGAGCTGGAGATGCGTGTTTCTTTCCAGGAACAGGCCTTGGCCGAACTGAGCGAGGCCCTGGCCGAAGCCCGGATGGAAGGCACCCGCAACACCAACCTGCTGCGCAACCTGCTCGATGACCTCGGCAAGGTGCGTACGGCGCTGTACGCCGACCCGGCCACCGAGCCGCCGCCCCCGCACTACTGATACAGAAGCACTGCAAGCATGAGTGACACTCTTCGCGACCAGCTCCTCGGGCTGGGTTTCAAGGCCGCGCCCAAGCCGGAGCGCAAACCCGAAGCGCGCCGTGACGGGCGTGCACCGAACCGCCAGGGCCAGCCGCCGGGCAAGCCCGGTGGTGGCAAGCCGCAGGCACACGCCAGCAAGCCGGGGCAGGCCAGGCCGGCGCAGGGCAAGCCGCAGCGGCAGGGCCCGCACAAGCCGCGTTCGCAGGAAGACATCGACCTGGCCAAGGCCTATGCGATCCGTGCGCAGCGGGAGAAGGACGAACGCATCGAGGCCGAGCGGCTGAAGCAGGAAGAAGCCCGCCTGCGCCGCGAAGCGCGCGCCAAGCTGGACGAGCTGATCAAGGACAAGGGGCTCAATGTCCCCGATGCCGACATCGCCCGCCACTTCCCCTATGGCGGCAAGATCAAGCGCATCTACGTCACCGCCGAGCAGCTCAAGGCGCTCAACGCCGGTGAGCTGGGCGTGTTGCAGCAGAATGGCCGCTACCTGCTGGTCACCGCGGCGTTGCTGGCCGAGGCCGAAGCCGTGTTCGCGCCGAGCGTGGCGTTGAAGGTCGACCCGAACGCGCCGATCGAGGACGACCCCTACGCGGACCCGAAGTTCCAGGTGCCGGACGATCTGGTCTGGTAGGTGCACCGCTCACCGCGATGGACACGGAAAAGACAGGTTAGTGGCCTGTCTTTTTTGTTGTGCGGGCAGGGCGATGGGGATCGGTGCTGCGGACCCGGGCAACGCTGATGATGGCGCGTCGATCGGCCACTGGTGCCGTGTTGACGGCCATGTGGACATGGATGTCGGTGGGGTTGCCCGGGTCGAACACGGTCAGGCCGTGGTAGTCCCATCCGTCTTCGCGGGTGACCGGCTCCTAGGCGATCCGGTAACTGTTCTCGGCCAGTTCGCTGAAAAGGACGAAATCCTGGGCGATGGTTTCCGAGTCACCGCTGGCGGCGGTCATCGTGCAGGTGCCCTGGTCGGTCAGTACGAAGCCGTAGACACTGTCTTCGACCGTCATCAGCCAGGCCTTGCCGGCCCTTCCGTTGAGGTGTTGGTGCGCCATCTCGCCCTGCAGGCGCTGGGCCACCCGGTCCAGCGTCTCGGTCAGCTTCTGCGGTTCACCCAGGTACTGGAAGCAGGAGGAGACGAAGGCGCCGAAGGTTTGGTCTTCCTCGGCCCGGGCCAGCCCGGGTGCGGCGAGCAGCAGTGCAGCCACTGCAATGCAGGGCCAATGGTGCAGTTTCATGACAACTCCCCCTGAGTCGTGAACGCTGCGCCGTTATAGCAGGACCGGGCAGGGGAGGGTGTGCTCAGCCTGCGGCTTGGCGGGCCTGGCGCGATGGCGGCAGCCAGTACAGGGCGATCAGCGAGCCGAGCAGGGCGAAGCCGCCGCCCACCAGGAAGGCGACCTTGCCGTCGCCGAACCGCCACAGCTGGCCGGCGATCAGTGCGCCGAGCACGCCGCCCAGGCCGGACGAGAAGCCGTAGAACAGGCCTTGGCCGTGGCCGTTGAGGTTGCCGGGAAAGTAGCGCGCCAGCAGCTGCATGGCCGACGCGAAGAACGCCGCGAAGCCCAGGCAATGGGTGGTCTGCGCGACCAGCATCACCGGGAGGTTCTCCGGGTACAGCGCGGTCACCCACCAGCGCAGCGCGGCGCTGGCCATGGAAATGATCAGCAGCCAGCTGGCATCCCAGCGCTTGAAGAAGCCGGCGATCAGGAAGAACACCGCGACCTCGAAGACCACGCCCACCGTCCACATCACGCCCAGCAGCGAGGTGCTGTAGCCGTGCTGGTCCATGTAGAGCGAGAAGAACGTGTAGTACGGGCCGAACGACAGCTGCTCCAGGAAAGCGGCGATGAAGAAGGCGATGACGTGCTTCTGCCGGACGATGGCCCAGAAGCCGCCGTCGTGGTGGCTGTGGCTGCCGATGCCGCGCGCGTAGCGGTTGACGAACGCCGAGCCGATCATCAGCACGAACAGCGGCAGCATCAGCCACGGCAGCTTGCCGGCGCCGTGGTGCTCGATCAGCCAGCCGAACAGGGTGACCACGATGATGAAGCCGAACGAGCCCCACACCCGGATCATCCCGTAACGGTGGCTGTCGCTGCCCAGGTGGGTGAGGGTGATCGACTCGAACTGCGGCATCACCGCGTTGTAGAAGAAGCAGAAGGCGATCATCACCCCGTACAGCGTCCACTGCGGCGCCGGCAGCAGGAAGCCGCAGAAGCTGAGCAGGGTCAGCACGCAGCCGATGCGCAGCCAGCGGATCGGCCTGGGCGAAACCGCCGCCAGCGACGTCCAGGTGCTGGGTGCGACCACGCGGGTGGCATACCACAGGCTCATCATCACGCTGATCGCGGTGACGGTCATGCCGCGCGACTGCAGGTACAGGCTCCAGTACGGGGTGAACGCGCCGAGCGCGGCGTAGTAGAAGAAGTAGAAGCTCGACAACCGCGCGGTGGGCACGGCTGCGGGGAGGGGGCTTGCGGCGGTCATGGGGTCAGAACAGGTCTTCGACCGGGGTGTTCAACAGTTCCACGGTGCCGTGCTTGAGCCGGCGCAGGCTGGAGATGCCGAGGTCGCGGATGAGCGAGTGGGTGGTGTGGGGCAGGTCCGAATCGTACAGGTCCTGGGGGGCGACGTTCTTGCCGTGCACCCCCGGCATCAGGTCGATGCCGGCGGCGGTGTAGCAATGCTGCACCATCGCCGAGCAGTACAGCGCGCCTTCCCTGGACAGCAGGTTGCCGCGCCGCCGCAGGCGGGTGCTATGCATCGCGAACAGCGTGCCCACCAGCTCGCTCAGCGAGTAGCTGGACAGCCCGGCCAGCAGGTCCAGCGCGGCGACCTGGACGTTGCGGGTCTGGGCGGCGTCCAGGTTGAAGTCGAGGATGGCCAGGTTGGGGAAGGCCTCATCGTCGAAGTAGCGGTCGGCGCGGTTCTCCTGCGCGCCGAGCCGCAACTGGCGGTTGCGCAGGTCCAGGTCCGATTCGAGCACCCACCAATGGCCGTCCAGGCGTTGTTCGCTGAACAGGAAGGCGTGCGACCACAGGCTGCGGTGCCCGTCCTCGGTGAGCGGCGCCTGGGCCTTGCGGATGGCCTTGCCGATCCAGTCAGAGGTGCCGCACAGGCCGATGCAGCCCGGCCGGGCGTACTTGCGGATCAGTTCGGCGTTGCGGCTTTCCATGGCGGCTTACTCGGGGTCGTAGTCCAGGTTGGAGGCCAGCCAGCGTTCAACCTGGGCGCGCTCCACGCCCTTGCGGCGGGCGTAGTCGCTGACCTGTTCGCGCGAGACCCGGCCCACCACGAAGTACTGGCTTTGCGGATGGCTGAAGTAATAGCCCGAGACCGCCGCGGTCGGCAACATCGCGAAGCTCTCGGTTAACGACATGCCGATGTCGCCGGCGCCCAGCATCGCGAACAGGGTCTGCTTCTCGCTGTGCTCCGGGCAGGCCGGGTAGCCGGGGGCCGGGCGGATGCCGCTGTACTTCTCGGCGATCAGCGCCTCGTTGTCGAGCTGCTCGTCGGCGGCGTAGCCCCAGAACTCGGTGCGCACGCGCTGGTGCAGGCGCTCGGCCATGGCCTCGGCCAGGCGGTCGGCCAGGGCCTTGAGCAGGATGGCGTTGTAGTCGTCGTAGGCGGCTTCGAAGCGGGCCACGTGCGGCTCGATGCCGATGCCGGCGGTGACCGCGAAGGCACCGATCCAGTCCTGCTTGCCGCTGGTTTCCGGGGCGATGAAGTCGGCCAGGCAGAAATCCGGGCGCTCGGCCGGCTTGTCGACCTGCTGGCGCAGGAAGTGCAGGGTGTGGTGCGAATCAAGCTGGGCAAGCCCCTCTCCCACGCGCGGGAGAGGGGTTGGGGTGAGGGTGCGGGGCGTCAGGGAGGGGGAGGACGGGGTACCCTCATCCGCCCTGCGGGCACCTTCTCCCGGAGGGAGAAGGGAAACGACCACATCATCGCCCTTGCTGTTCGCCGGCCAGATCCCGAATACGGCCCGGGCCGTCAGCCATTTCTCATCAACGATCCGCTTCAGCATCGCCTGCGCATCCTTGAACAGGTCACTGGCCTGCGGCCCGACGATCTCGTCGGTGAGGATCGCCGGGAACTTGCCGGCCAGCTCCCAGGCCTGGAAGAACGGCGTCCAGTCGATCACCGGCAGCAGGTCCTCCAGCGGATAGTCGTCGAACACGTGCAGGCCGGGCGAGGCGGGTGCCGGCGGGGTGTACTGCGCCCAGTCACAGGTGAAGCGCTGGCCGCGCGCATGCTCCAGCGATACCAGTCGCTTGGCGTCACCGCGGTTCCTGTGGCGGTTGCGGATGTCGGCGTAGTCGGCGTCGTTGGCAGCGACGAAGGCGTCGCGCAGGTCGCTGGAAATCAGCGACTGGGCCACGCCGACCGCACGCGAGGCGTCCTTCACCCACACCGTCGGCGCGCTGTAGAACGGGTCGATCTTCAGCGCGGTATGCGCGCGCGAGGTGGTGGCGCCGCCGATCATCAGCGGCATGCTGAAGCCCTGCCGCTGCATCTCCCTGGCGACGTGGCTCATCTCTTCCAGCGACGGGGTGATCAACCCGGACAGGCCGATGATGTCGGCGTTCTCGGCGCGGGCGGCGTCCAGGATCTTCTGCGCCGGCACCATCACGCCCAGGTCCACGACCTCGAAGTTGTTGCAGGCCAGGACCACGCCGACGATGTTCTTGCCGATGTCGTGCACGTCGCCCTTGACCGTGGCCATGATGATCTTGCCGTTGGACTTGCCCACGTCACCGGTGCGCGCCTTCTCCTCCTCGATGAAGGGCAGCAGGTAGGCCACGGCCTTCTTCATCACGCGCGCGGACTTGACCACCTGCGGCAGGAACATCTTGCCGGCGCCGAACAGGTCGCCGACCACGTTCATGCCGTCCATCAATGGGCCTTCGATCACGTCCAGCGGCCGGCTGGCCTGCTGGCGGGCCTCCTCGGTGTCTTCCTCGACCCAGGCATCCAGGCCATGCACCAGCGCATGGGCCAGGCGCGCGCGCACCGGGTGCTGGCGCCAGCCCAGGTCCTCGGTCTTCTTCTCGCCCTTCCTGCCCTTGTAGCGCTCGGCGATGTCGAGCAGGCGTTCGGTGCCGTCGCGGCGGCGGTTGAGGATCACATCCTCGACCGCTTCGCGCAGTTCCGGGTCGAGCTGGTCATAGATGGGCATGGCACCGGCGTTGACGATGCCCATGTCCATGCCGGCCTGGATGGCGTGGTACAGGAACACCGAGTGGATCGCCTGGCGCACGGTCTCGTTGCCGCGGAACGAGAACGACACGTTCGACACGCCGCCTGAGACATGGCAGCCGGGCAGTGTGCGCTTGATGATGCGGGTGGCCTCGATGAAGTCCACCGCGTAGTTGTCGTGCTCCTCGATGCCGGTGGCCACGGCGAAGATGTTCGGGTCGAAGATGATGTCTTCCGGCGGGAAGCCGACCTGCTCGGTGAGGATGCGGTAGGCGCGGGTGCAGATCTCCACCTTGCGTTCGCAGGTGTCGGCCTGGCCCACTTCGTCGAAGGCCATCACCACCGCGGCGGCGCCGTAGCGGCGCACCAGCCGCGCGTGTTCGAGGAAGGCGGCCTCGCCTTCCTTGAGCGAGATAGAGTTGACCACGCTCTTGCCCTGCAGGCACTTCAACCCGGCCTCGATCACGCTCCACTTTGAGGAATCGACCATCACCGGGATGCGCGCGATGTCCGGCTCGGACATGATCAGGTTGAGGAAGCGCACCATCGCCTTCTCCGAATCGATCAGGCCCTCGTCCATGTTGACGTCAAGTATCTGCGCGCCGTTGGCCACCTGTTGGCGGGCGACCTCGACGGCTTCCTCGTAGCGTTCTTCCTTGACCAGTTTGCGGAACTGCGCGCTGCCGGTGACGTTGGTGCGTTCGCCCACGTTGATGAACAGCAGGTCCGGGGTGATGACCAGTGGTTCCAGGCCGGACAGGCGGGTGTAATGCACGGCGGGGGAGGAGTCGTTGCCCATTACCAGACCTTGAAAACCTGCCCGTTGGCGATGCCGTCGATGCTGCGCTGGTAGGCCAGCGCGGCACGTGCGGCGCTGACCGGTTCGAAGCCCGGGAAGAAGTCGCCATAGGCATCGAGCGCTTCGACCAGCACGCTGGGGCTGACCACGTTGATGCGCAGGCCACGCGGCAGCTCCAGCGCGGCGGCGCGGACGAAGCCCTCCACCGCTGCGTTGACCGCGGTGGCATTGGCGCCCTGGGCGATCGGCTGTTCGGTGAGGATGCCGGTGGTCAGGGTGATCGAGCCACCCTCGTTGAGGTGATGCTGGCCGAGCAGTGCCAGTCGCACCTGGCCCAGCAGCTTGTCCTGCAGTCCCTGGTTGAACTGGGCGGCGGTCATCTGCGTCAACGGGCCGAAATGAACGTTGCCGGTGGTGGAGACGATGGCATCCAACGGACCCACCGCCTGCAACAGCGCCGATACGCTCTGCTCGTCACCGAGGTCGACCGGATGCGCGGCGTCCGAACGCGAGGCGGTGATCACCTCATGCCGTTGGCGCAGGTGTGCGGCAACGGCCTTGCCCAGGGTGCCACTGGCACCCACCAGCAGGATCTTCTTCTTCATGGCGTTTCCTCAGGCAGCCTTGGTGAGCGGGGCAAGGGCGCGCGGTGGCAGCCCGGCGACCGCTTCGGCGATGGCACGGATGTGGTCGGGCGAGGTGCCGCAGCAGCCGCCGACCAGGTTGAGCAGGCCGGATTCGGCGAACTCCTTCAGGGTGGCGGCCATTTCCTCGGGGGTCTCGTCGTACTCGCCGAAGGCATTGGGCAGGCCGGCGTTGGGGTGCGCGCTGACGTAGCCGCTGGACACCTGCGCCAGCGTTTCCACGTGCGGGCGCATGTCGGTGGCGCCGAGCGCGCAGTTGAAGCCCACCGACAGCGGGTTGCCATGCGCGACCGAGGCATAGAACGCCTCGGCGGTCTGGCCGGACAGGGTACGGCCGGAGGCATCGGTGATGGTGCCGGAGATCATCACCGGCAACCGCCCGCCGCGCTGGTCGAAGACTTCCTCGATGGCGAACAACGCCGCCTTGGCATTGAGCGTGTCGAAGATGGTTTCCACCATCAGCGTGTCGGCGCCGCCGTCGATCAGCCCGTCGATGGCCTCGCGGTAGGTCTGTCGCAGCGCGTCGAAGCTGGTGTTGCGGAAACCGGGGTCGTTGACGTCCGGGCTGATCGAGGCGGTGCGGCTGGTCGGGCCGAGTACGCCGATCACGAAGCGCGGCTTGTCCGGGGTGCGGGCTTCCACTGCGTCACAGCACTGGCGGGCGACTTGGGCACCGGCCTTGTTGAGCTCGTACACCAGGTGTTCCAGGTGGTAATCGGCCTGGCTGATCGAGGTCGCGTTGAAGGTGTTGGTCTCCACCAGGTCCGCACCGGCCTCCAGGTAGGCGGTATGGATGCCGGCGATCACGTCCGGGCGGGTCAGCAGCAGCAGGTCGTTGTTGCCCTTGAGGTCGTGCTCGCAACCGGGTCCGTGCACGTGCTGGCTGTCGAACCCGCCCACGAAGCGCTCGCCCCGGTAGTCGCCTTCCTCCAGGCGATGGCGCTGGATCATCGTGCCCATGGCGCCGTCGATGATCAGGATGCGTTGTTCAAGCGCGGCCAGCAGCTTGGCGACGCGTTCGGGGTGGAGCCAGGGGAGGGCTTGCATAGGGCGGGCCGGGTTCGATGCTTCAGGGACGATGGGCGATCAGCGCGATCACTTCGAAGTGCGGCGGGCGCTTCTCGCGGGTCACGGTTTCCAGGCTGGACACTTCCAGCCCGCTCTTCTCGACGAACTTGCGCAGTTCCTTGCCGGTGAAGCCCAGGTTGACGTGGCCGTAGGCCTCGACCGCCACCTTGTGCTCATGCCGGGCCAGGCTGCACAGCATCAGCCGGCCGCCGGGCCGCAGTACCCGGGCGCACTCGGCCACGGCCTTGGCCGGGTGGCTGGAGTAGGTCAGGGCGTGCATCAGCACTACCAGGTCGAAGCTGCCATCGGCGAAGGGCAGCTTGTGCATGTCGCCTTCCAGCACCTCCACGTTGGGCAGCTTGCGCAGGCGTTCGCTGGCGGCGGCCACAACGCGGGCGCTGGTGTCGATGCAGACGTAGCGCTGTGCATGCGGGGCCAGCAGTTCGGCCAGCACGCCATCACCGGAGGCGATGTCGAGCACGTCGCCGGTTTCCAGCAGCGGCAGCGCGCTGCGCGCCATCGCCTCCCAGGTGCGGCCCGGGGAGTAGTGGCGCTCCATGTCGCCGGCCACGCTGTCGGCCCAGTTCTGGTCGGCGGCGCGCATCGCCAGCACCGCTGGCACGCGCTCGGCGTCCTGGCGCAGCAGCGGGTCGTCGCTGCCGGTGCTCAGGGCATGCCACAATGCGCGCTGGGCCGGGTCCAGCGAGGCCTCGTCGAAGCGGTAGTACGCGGACACGCCGGCACGGCGGTCGCGGACCAGCCCGGCTTCCTTCAGGCGCGCCAGGTGGGTGGACACGCGCGGCTGGGCCAGCGTGGTGATGGCCGACAACTCGGCCACGGTGAGTTCTTCCTGTTCAAGCAGCGTCAGCAGGCGTACCCGCGTTGCATCGGCAAACACTTTCAGACGGGTTGACCAGTCTTCCAGATCCATAAATATCTACCTATCGCGATATAGAGATATTTTCGCGCTGCCGCCACGCCGGGTCAAGGCGAGGCATAGGCTGAACCCGGTCGCGATGGTTACAATCGCAACTTGATTCAGCCCTGGGAGGGGTGTTGTGGACTTCAGTTTTTCCGACGAGCAGCTGATGCTGCAGGACGTCGCCCGTCGTATCGCCAAGGAAAAGATCGCCCCGAGCGCCGAGCACTTCGACGCCACCGGTGAGTACCCGCTGGACAACATCCGCCTGCTGGGCGAGAACGGCCTGATGGGCATCGAGGTGCCGGTCGAGTACGGCGGCTCGGGCATGGACCCGGTTTCCAGCGTGCTGGCCATCGTCGAGGTCTCCGCCGCCGACGCGGCGCA
The DNA here is from genome assembly GCF_034961085.1 of Stenotrophomonas capsici. NCBI lineage: Bacteria > Pseudomonadati > Pseudomonadota > Gammaproteobacteria > Lysobacterales > Lysobacteraceae > Stenotrophomonas > Stenotrophomonas capsici. Next base: position 822,090 of record NZ_JAYFUH010000249.1, read on the forward strand.
CGCGACCATCATGTCGGTCAACAATTCGCTGTTCTGCAATGCGCTGCTGAGCTACGGCAGCGAGGCACAGAAGCAGACCTACGTGCGCGCCATTGCCGAGGGCAGCGCGATCGGCGCGTTCGCGTTGACCGAGTCGCAGTCCGGCTCCGATGCCACGGCGATGCGCTGCCGCGCGGTCAAGCAGGCCGACGGTTCGTTCCTGGTCAACGGCCAGAAGAGCTGGATCACCTCCGGCCCGGTGGCGCGCTACATCGTGCTGTTCGCGATGACCGACCCGGAGAAGGGCGCGCGCGGCATCACCGCCTTCATGATCGACACCACCAAGCCGGGCTTTGGCCGCGGCAAGACCGAGCCCAAGCTGGGCGTGCGTGCGTCGGCGACCTGCGAGATCGAGTTCCAGGACTACGTGGCCAGTGCCGAGGATGTGATCGGTGAGGAAGGGCAGGGCTTCAAGATCGCGATGAGCCTGCTGGATTCGGGCCGCATCGGCATCGCGTCGCAGGCGGTGGGCATCGCCCGCGCCGCTTACGAGGCTTCGGTGGACTACGTGAAGGAGCGCAAGTCGTTCGGCGCGCCGATCGGCACCTTCCAGATGATCCAGGCCAAGGTCGCTGACATGAAGTGCAAGCTTGATGCGGCGATGCTGCTGACCTTGCGCGCAGCCTGGCTGAAGTCGCAGGGCAGGAAGTTCTCCACCGAGGCGGCGGTCGCCAAGCTGACCGCGTCGGAGGCAGCGATGTGGATCGCCCACCAGGCGGTGCAGATCCATGGCGGCATGGGTTATTCGAAGGAAATGCCGCTGGAGCGTTACTTCCGCGATGCCAAGATCACCGAGATCTATGAAGGTACTTCGGAGATCCAGCGCATGGTGATTGCGCGCAACGAGACCGGATTGCGTTGAGTCGCAGTCAAGCGTGAACCAGAGATCCGATGCCGGGCAACCGGCATCGGATTTTTGTGCCGAGTCTGGTGCGGCGCAGGCGAGGCAACCGCGTTGTAGGAGCGACCTTGGTCGCGAAGCTGATGTAGGCGGAAGCTGCGGAAGTCGTCTGCAATTGCAATCAATGCCGCCGTTCTTCATCGACGGCTTCGCGACCGAGGTCGCTCCTACAGCGTGCCCAAAAAAAGCCCCGGCATTGCCGGGGCTTTTTGTTTGCCGGTACAGCGGGAGGATCAGCGATCCACCTGCGCCGTGCGTACCTTGTGCTGTTCCAGGTACTCCTTCGACGGTTCGTCGAGCTTGTCGCCGAGCACGCGACGTACGCACACGAAGAACAGCGGGATCAGCAACACGCCGATGAGGGTGGCGAACAGCATGCCACCGATCACGCCGGTACCCAGCGAGTGACGGGCGTTGGCGCCGGCACCGGTGGAGATCGCCATCGGCAGGACGCCCAGGATGAAGGCGAAGGAGGTCATCAGGATCGGGCGGAAGCGCAGGTGCGCCGCTTCGATCGTGGCCTCGCGCAGGGTCTTGCCCATGGCGCGCTGCTCGACCGCGAATTCCACGATCAGGATCGCGTTCTTCGCCGCCAGGCCGATCACCGTCACCATGCCGATCTTGAAGTACAGGTCGTTCGGCAGGCCGCGCATCAACGAGAACACCACCGCGCCGAGGATGCCGATCGGCACCACCAGCAGCACCGCGACCGGGATCGACCAGCTTTCATACAGCGCGGCCAGGCACAGGAACACCACCACGATGGACAGCACCATCAGCAGGGTGGCCGCGTTGCCCGCCAGGATTTCCTGGTAGGACATGCCGCTCCAGTCGAAGCCGAAGCCGGCCGGCAGGTCGTCCTGCACCAGCCGTTCCATCGTCGCCATGGCCTGGCCCGAACTGCCGCCCGGTGCCGGCGAACCGACGATGTTGACCGCCGAATAGCCGTTGTAGCGGTTCAGCGCGGGCGGGGCGTAGATCCACTCGGACTTGACCACCGCACTGAGCGGGATCATCGACGACTGCCCGTCGGCGTCCTTGCTCAGCGAGCTGGGCACGTAGTAGCTGCGCAGCGATTCCGGGCCGGTGCGGTAGGCCGCGTCGGCCTGCATGTTCACGCGCTTGATGCGGCCGGCGTAGAAGAAGTCGTTGACGTACACCGGCGCCAGCATCATCTGGATGGCGGTGTAGACGTCGTTGACCTTCACGCCCATGGTCTGCGCCTGCACGCGGTCCACGTGCAGCTGCAGCTGCGGCGAGTTCTCCAGCGTGTTGGGACGCACCGCGGTCAGCGACTTGTCCTGTGACGCGGCGCCGAGCAGGGTGTTGCGCGCATTCATCAGCGCATCCTGGCCGGCACCGGCACGGTCCTGCAGCCACATGTCGAAACCACCGAACTGGCCCAGGCCCTGCACGGTCGGCAGGTTGACGAAGAAGATCTGCGCGTCCTTGATGCCATACGCCTTCTGGTTCATCTTCTGGATGAACTCCGGCGCGGTCTCCTTGCGGGCGTCCCAGTCCTTCAGGCGGACGAAGGCCATGCCCACGTTCTCGCCCGAACCGATGAAGCTGAAGCCGGTGATCTGCATCAGGCCTTCGAAGGCTTCTTCCTTCTCCAGCGTGCCCAGCAGCTGGTCGAACACGGCGCTGGTGCGGCTCTTGGTGGCGCCCGGCGGCAGCTGCACGATGGCCAGTGCGTAGCCCTGGTCTTCCTCGGGCAGGAAGCTGCCCGGCAGGCGGGTGAACAGGAAGCCGCACAGCATCAGCAGCAGCGCGAACACCATCAGCCAGCGTGGGCTGTGCTTGATGACGCCGCCGACCGTGCCGACGTAGCTCTTCTCCAGCTTGCCGTAGTACTTGTTGAAGGTGCGGTAGACCCAGTTCGGGTTGTCATTGTGGGTCGGCTTGAGGAAGGCCGCGCACAATGCCGGGGTGAAGGTCAGCGCCAGCAGCGCCGAGAACGCCATCGACATGGCGATGGTCAGGGCGAACTGCTTGTAGATCTCGCCGGAGGCACCCGGCTGCAGGGCGCTGGGGATGAACACCGCGGCCAGCACGACGGTGATGGCCACCACCGCGCCGGTGATCTGGCCCATCGCCTTCTGCGTGGCCGGCTTGGGGTCGAGCTTTTCCTCGCTCATGATGCGCTCGACGTTCTCGATCACCACGATCGCGTCGTCGACCACGATGCCGATCGCCAGCACCATCGCGAACAGGGTCAGCTGGTTGATCGTGAAGCCGATCGCCAGCATGCCCATGAACGTGCCGAGCAGCGCCACCGGGATGACCAGGGTGGGGATGATCGTGGCGCGGAAGTTCTGCAGGAAGATCAGCATCACCAGGAAGACCAGCACGATGGCTTCGATCAACGTGTGGATCACTTCCTTGATGGAGATGTTGACGAAGGTGGTGCTGTCATACGGGGTGAACCAGCTCACGCCCGGCGGGAAGCTCGGGGCCAGCTCGTCCATCTTGGAGCGCACCGCCTTGGACACGTCCAGGGCGTTGGCGCCGGGCAGCAGCTGGATGGCGAACACGGCCACTGGCTTGCCGTTGTAACGGGTGTCGAAGCCGTAGTTGCTCGCGCCGAAGGCGACGCGGGCGACGTCCTTCAGGCGCACCACGCTGCCGTCCGCGTTGGCGCGCAGGATGACGTTCTCGAAGTCTTCCGGGGTGCTGAAGCGGCCTTCGGCGACCACCGTGGCGGTGAAGGCCTGGTCGGACGGGGTCGGGTCGCCGCCCACTGAGCCGGCGGCGAACTGCAGGTTCTGGGTGCCGATGGCGTTGTACACGTCGCTGGCGGCCAGGTGGTAGCCCTGCAGCTTTTCCGGGTTCAGCCACACGCGCATGGCGTACTCGGAGCCGAACTGCTGGGTGCTGCCGACGCCCGGCACGCGCGATACCTGCTCCAGCACGCGTGCACCAACGATGTCGTTCAGGGCATCGCGGTCCACGCTGCCGTCATCGGAGCGCACGCCGATGGCCATCAGGAAGCCGGCGTTGGCCTTGGCCACCACCACGCCCTGCTGGGTCACTTCCGAGGGCAGGCGCGGGGTCGCCAGCGACACCTTGTTCTGCACCTGCACCTGGGCGATGTCCGGGTCGGTGCCGCTGTCGAAGGTCAGCGTGATGGTGGCGCGGCCGTTGGACGAGGACGACGAGCTGAAGTACATCAGGTTGTCGATGCCGGTCAGCTGCTGCTCGATCACCTGGGTGACCGATTTTTCCGTGGTCGACGCGCTGGCGCCCGGGTAGTTGGCGGTGACGGTGACCTGTGGCGGGGCCACGCTGGGATAGGACTCGATGCCCAGGTTGAGGATCGAGATCACGCCACCCAGCGAGATCAGGATCGCCACCACCCAGGCAAAGACCGGATGTTCGATGAAAAATTTAGGCATGACGGAGTTCCGTTAGTCCTTCTTCGCCGGTGCCGGTGCCGGCGCCTGTGCGGGGGCACCCGGCTGGGCGGCGGCCTGCGGCTGCCACGGCTTGGTCGTGGCCGGGGCGCCTTCCTTGACCTTCTGCAGGCCCGAGACGATGACCTTGTCGCCGCCGGCCAGGCCGGAGGAGACCAGCCAGCTGCCCGACTGCTGGCCATCGAGCACCACGTCCTTGCGCACGACCTTGCCATCGGCGCCGACGACCATCACGTAGCCGCCGCGGGTGTCGCGCTGCACCGCCTGCTGCGGCAGCAGGAAGGCGTTGTTGCGCGCGCCCAGGTTGGCCTTGAAGCTGACGAACGAGCCCGGCAGCAGGATGCGGTCCGGGTTCGGCAGCACCGCGCGCAGCGACACCGCGCCGGTGGCCGGGTCGACCGTCGGCGAGGAGAAGTCCAGCGTGCCTTCGTGGGCGTAGGCGCTGCCATCGGGCAGGTTGACCTGCACGGTGGTCTTGCCGTCGCCGGCCAGTGCCAGCGCGCCCTTGTCCTGGGCGGCACGCAGGGCGCTCAGTTCATCGGCGGTCATCGAGAAGTTCACGTACAGCGGGTCGATCTGGTCGACCGTGGTCAGCAGGGTCACATCGCCCTGGCCCACCAGCGCACCTTCGGTCACCTGCGCCTTGCCGGCCAGGCCGGTGATCGGCGAGGTGACGCGGGCATAGCCCAGGTTGATGCGGGCATTGGCCACCGCGGCCTCGGCCTGCTGCACGGCGGCGGCGGCACTGCGCTCGGCGGCCACGGCGTTGTCCAGGTCCGACTGCGACACATACTTCTGTGGTGCCAGCGAGCGGGCGCGGGTGGCCGTGGCGCGGGCGTTGGCCAGGGTGGCCCGGGCCGAGGCAAGGGCGCCTTCGGCCTCGTTGAGGGCGGCACGCAGCTGGGCCGGGTCGATCAGGAACAGCTCCTGGCCTTCCTTGACGTTGCTGCCTTCCTCATAGACGCGTTTCTGCAGCACGCCGGCCACGCGCGCGCGCACGTCGGCCGAACGGTACGGGGACAGGCGGCCCACCAGCTCGCGCTGCAGCGGCAGGGTTTGCGGCTTGGCCTCGACCACGCCGACTTCCGGAGGCGGGGGAGCGGCCTGCTCCTGCGGCTTTTTGCAGGCCGCCAGCGAAATTGTCGCGGCGCAGGTAAGGGCGAGGAGACGGAGCGGGGCAGTCATCGGGGGAAAACTCCGGGGGTTCTTGATTTGTTGACGGAACCAGGAATGCCAGTCGGCGGTACCGGAAAGGCGCGCAGGAAGGCATCGATGGCGAATTCGGCCCAACGGCGGCGCTTTTCTGGCGTATCGCGATGGGGGGCGTGAAAGCGTTGGCGTTCGAAGTCCTGACCGGCAAGCATGCTGATCAGCAGTTCGGCCATGAACTGCGGATCGTCATGGATCAGGCGGCCTCTCGCCATCTCGGTTCGTAACCATTCAGTTATCTGACTGCGCACCGCGTCCGCGCTGAGGTTGTACAGGGTACGCGCCTCCTCGTGAAACTGGTTTGCACTGATGGCCAGCAACTGCGCGGTCTGGCGGATGCGGGGCTGGTTGCGGTGTTCCAGGTAGTGGATGGCGAATTCCACCAGGATCTGCCGCAGCGGCCGGCTGTCGCCCTTGATCAGCTGCGCGGTGGTGGTTGCCACGTGCTGCTGCATCACCAGCCGCAGCAGGTTGGTCTTGGAGCCGTAGCGGCTGTACAGGGTCTGCTTTGAACAGCCGACATGGGCGGCCACCGCATCCATGCTCAATTGCATGCCGTGGGTGGCCAGCAACTCGCCCACGGCAGCGAACACGGGCTGGTCCCGTGCCTGGGTGCGCGGCGGAGAGGAGGGTGGGGTGTTCACTTTCTGGACTATACCGTCCAGTACACAATTAGTACAGCGGCGCGAAACCCGACGGAATCGGCATGGCCGGAAATTGGTTGGGAAAGGCTTCAGGATGAAGAATATCCCTTGAAAACAGCGGTTTCGTTACATCTTCATTGCAATTCTGGCGCCGTGATTGCGGCCATGCAGCACAGCTATTTTTGTTGCCGGGGATACAATCGCCGCACCTTCAACGAGCCCTACCCGAAGCTCCGACATGAAATCGCAAAAGCCTGCTGCAAAGTCCGTCAAACCGAAGAGCACGCCCCTGGCCAAGCACGTCCCCGCCGACGCTGCGCTGTCGCTGGAGCCGGTCTTCGCTGCCCTGCGCAAGCGCTATCCCGCCGCGGCGCAGGCCCAGGCGGTCGCGTTCGCCTCGGCCTTCTACAAGCGCATGGAAGGGGACGAGTTCAAGCTGCACTCGGCCGATGACTGGGCCGTGCTGGCCGCCGGCATGCTGGAGTTCGCACGTACCCGCAAGGCGGGCAAGGCCAACGTCCGCGTGTTCAACCCGACCCTGAAGGCCGATGGCTGGGAGTCGGCGCACACCGTGCTGCAGATCGTCAACGACGACATGCCGTTCCTGGTCGACACCGTGACCCTGGCGCTGGCCGAGCAGGGCGTCGGCGTGCATGTGCTGGGCCATCCGGTGATCGCCATTTCGCGCGACAAGGCCGGCAAGCTGGCCGGCGTGGGTGAGGGCGCGCTGGAATCGGTGATGCTGCTGGAAATCGACCGCCAGCCGGCGGCCGAGCTGGACGCAGTGGCCAAGCGCGTGTCCGAAGCACTGGACGACGTGCGTGCCATCGTCAAGGACTGGGAGCCGATGAAGGCCAAGGCACAGGCGCTGGCCGATGACCTGGGCAAGCGTGCGCTGCCGGTCAGCAAGGCCTCGCGCGTGGAGGCGCAGGAGTTCCTGCGCTGGGCCGCGGACAACCATTTCACCTTCTTCGGCTACCGCGAGTACAAGGTCGAGAAGCAGGGCAAGGAAGAAGTGCTGGTCGCCCAGAACGGCACCGGCCTGGGCCTGATGCGCGGCAAGGACACCTCGGTGGCGCGCCCGGTCAAGGGCCTGGCCGCGCAGGGCCTGAACACCAGCGGCGGCCTGGACGACGCGCTGATCCTGACCAAGACCAATGCCCGCTCGCGCATCCACCGCGGCGGCTACATGGACTACATCGGCGTGCTGGAGTTCGACGCCAAGGGCAAGATCATCGGCGAGCAGCGCTTCCTGGGCCTGTTCACCTCCAGCGCCTACAACCGTCGCCCGTGGGAAATCCCGCTGGTGCGCCAGCGCTATGAAGGCGTGATGGCGCGCTCGGGCCTGAGCCTGTCCAGCCACAGCGGCAAGGCGCTGCGCCACATCCTGGAGTCGCTGCCGCGCGAGGAGCTGTTCCAGTCCAGCCAGGATGAGCTGTTCCGCACCGCCATCGGCGTGCTGGGCCTGCAGGAGCGCGTGCGCAGCCGCCTGTTCCTGCGCCGCGACAAGTTCAGCCGTTTCATTTCCGCGCTGGTGTTCCTGCCGCGCGAACGCTTCAACACCGACGTGCGCCTGCGCATCGAGAGCCTGCTCAAGGATGCGCTGCAGGGCGAGCACGTGGACTCCAGCGTGGTGCTGGGCGACTCGCCGCTGGCCCAGGTACACCTGATCGTGCGCCCGAAGGCCGGCCAGAGCCTGGAGCTGGATACCGAAGGCCTGGAAAAGCGCCTGGCCCACGTGCTGCGCAACTGGCAGGACGACCTGCGTGAAGCGCTGGTCGCAAGCCACGGTGAAACCGAAGGCCTGCGTATCGCCGCCCGCATCGGCAAGGCACTGCCGGCCGGCTACATCGAGGACTCCAGCGCCGAGATCGCCGCGGCCGACGTGGCCCAGCTGGACGCGCTGACCGGTCCGGAAGACCTGCGCCTGAGCCTGCAGTCGATCCGCCGCGACGACGTGGATGGCCTGCGCCTGAAGCTGTACCGCCAGCTCGACGACATCCCGCTGTCGGACGTGCTGCCGATGATGGAGAACATGGGCCTGCGCGTGGTCGCCGAGCGCCCGTACCGGCTGATGGTCGATGACGCGCCGGTCTACGTGCAGGACTTCGAGGTCGAATCGACCGTGCCGGGCATCGATGCGGCCGCGGCCAATGCCGGTTTCAGCGATGCCTTCGCCCGCGTGTGGCGCGGCGACGCCGAGAACGACGGCTTCAATCGCCTGGTGCTGGCCGCCGGCCTGGACTGGCGCCAGGTCTCGATGCTGCGTGGCTACTGCAAGTACCTGCTGCAGATCGGCGTGCCGTTCTCGCAGTCCTACGTGGAAGGCACCTTCAGCCGCTACCCGCTGCTGGCGCGCCTGATCGTGGAGCTGTTTGAAGCCCGCTTCGACCCGACCCCGGCCGTGGACGCCGCCGCGCTGGACGCCCAGCTGGCCCAGTTCAAGGCGCTGGCCGGTGGCGACGCGGCCACCCTCAAGCTGCTCGACGGCGTGGTCAAGGCGCGCAAGGGCAGCCGCGATGCACGCATGGCGCTGGTCCACGAGGTGCTGGTCAAGCTGCTCGATGGCGTCTCCAGCCTGGACGAGGACCGCATCCTGCGCAGCTTCATCGGCGTGATCGAAGCCACCTTGCGCACCAGCTACTACATGCCGCGCAAGGACGGCCTGCGTGCCGATGGCGGCCCGGCCGACTACATCAGCTTCAAGTTCGATGCCGCCAAGGTGCCGGACCTGCCCAAGCCGCGCCCGTACCGCGAGATCTTCGTGTGCGGCCCGCGCGTGGAAGGTACCCACCTGCGCTTCGGCCCGGTGGCCCGTGGCGGCCTGCGCTGGTCCGACCGCCGCGAGGACTTCCGCACCGAAGTGCTGGGCCTGGTCAAGGCACAGATGGTGAAGAACACCGTGATCGTGCCGGTCGGCTCGAAGGGTGGCTTCTTCGCCAAGCAATTGCCGGACCCGTCGGTGGACCGCGATGCGTGGTTCGCCGAGGGCGTGGCCTGCTACAAGCGCTTCATCAACGGCCTGCTGGACATCACCGACAACATCGTCAACAACAAGATCGTGCCGCCGGTGGGCGTGGTGCGCCATGACCAGGACGATCCGTACCTGGTGGTGGCCGCCGACAAGGGCACCGCGACCTTCTCCGACACCGCCAACGGCATCGCCCGCGCGCACGGCTTCTGGCTGGACGACGCGTTCGCTTCCGGTGGTTCGGTCGGCTACGACCACAAGGGCATGGGCATCACCGCGCGCGGTGCGTGGGAGTCGGTCAAGCGCCACTTCCGTGCACTGGGCCGCGACTGCCAGAAGCAGGACTTCACCGTGGTCGGCATCGGCGACATGTCCGGCGACGTGTTCGGCAACGGCATGCTGCTGTCCGAGCACATCCGCCTGGTCTGCGCGTTCGACCACCGCCACATCTTCCTGGACCCGAACCCGGTGGCGGCGAGCTCGTTCAAGGAACGTGCGCGCATGTTCACCGTGCCGCGCTCGAGCTGGGCGGACTACGACAGCAAGCTGATCAGCAAGGGCGGCGGCATCTACCCGCGTTCGCTCAAGTCGATCGAGATCACCCCGCAGGTGCGCGAGGCCCTGGGCATCGACGCCAGCATCAAGGCGATGACCCCGACCGACCTGATCAACGCCGCGCTGAAGGCGCCGGTGGACCTGCTGTGGAACGGCGGCATCGGCACCTACGTCAAGTCCTCCACCGAGACCAATGCCGACGTGGGCGACCGCGCCAACAACGCGCTGCGCGTCAACGGTGGCGAGCTGCGTTGCAAGGTGGTGGGCGAGGGCGGCAACCTGGGCATGACCCAGCTGGGCCGCATCGAGGCCGCGCAGGTGGGCGTGCTGCTCAACACCGACTTCATCGACAACTCGGCCGGTGTGGACACCTCCGACCATGAAGTCAACATCAAGATCCTGCTCAACGACGTGGTGCGCGCCAAGAAGCTCACCGTCGACCAGCGCAACAAGCTGCTGGCGTCGATGACCGACGAGGTCGCCGAGCTGGTGCTGATGGACAACTACCGCCAGAACCAGGCGCTGAGCCTGATGGAGCGCATGAGCGCGACCCGCCTGGGGTCGAAGCAGCACTTCATCCGCACGCTGGAACAGCAGGGCCTGCTGGATCGCCAGATCGAGTTTCTGCCGTCCGACGCCGAGCTGTCGGCACGCAAGCTGCGTGGCCTGGGCCTGACCCGCCCGGAGCTGGCGGTGCTGCTGTCGTACTCCAAGATCGTCGCCTTCCAGCAGCTGCTGGAATCGGACATCCCGGAGGACCCGTACCTGTCCAAGGAGCTGCTGCGTTACTTCCCGCAGCCGCTGCAGAAGAAGTACGCCGATGCGATGGACCGCCACCGCCTGAAGCGCGAGATCATCGCCACGGCGGTGACCAACCAGACCATCAACCGCATGGGCGCCACCTTCCTGATGCGCATGCAGGAGGACACCGGCCGTACCGTTGCCGAGGTCGCCAAGGCCTACACGATCAGCCGCGAGACGCTGGATGCCCGTGCGCTGTGGACGCAGATCGACGCACTCGACGGCACCCTGCCGGAGGCCGTGCAGGTCGATGCGCTGGAAGTGATCTGGAAGCTGCAGCGTTCGTTCGTGCGTTGGCTGCTGAACCGTCCGGGTGCGATGCCGGGCATCACCGCCGCGGTCGATCGCTACCAGGGGCCGTTCAACGACATCCGCGTCGCCTCGGGCGTGCTGCCGGATTCGCAGCGCCCGGCCTACGAGGCCAGCGTCAAGCAGTGGAAGGAGAAGGGCCTGCCGGCGGCACTGGCACAGCAGCTGTCCGAACTGCACTTCCTGGAGCCGGCGTTCGACATCATCGAGCTGGCGCGTACCCGCAAGCTCAAGCCGGTGGACGTGTCCAAGGTCCACTTCCGCCTGGGCGAAGCCCTGCAGATGCCGTGGCTGTTCGAGCAGATCGACGCGCTGGAGGTCAATGGTCGCTGGCATGCGGTGGCCCGAGGCGTGCTGCGCGACGAACTGGCCGCGCACCAGCGCAACCTGACCGGCCAGGTGCTGTCGATGAAGGGCGCCTCGGCCGAGGCCAAGGTGGCGGCCTGGTTGAACCGGGACGACAGCAGCCTGCGCTTCACGCTGTCGATGCTGGCCGAGTTGGCCGAGCAGAAGACGCTGGACTACCCGACCGTGTCGGTGGCGGTGCAGCGCCTGGGCCAGCTGGCCGCGCACGGCGTCTGAAGCTGATGGTTTGAAGGCCGGGCCTGCGCGAGCGGGCCCGGCCTTTTTTGTTTCCGGTGTTTCTGCTTTTTCCCTCACCCCAACCCCTCTCCCGCGGGCGGGAGAGGGGCTTGAAGCAGTCTTGGCGGACTGGAGCCCCTCTCCCGCCCGCGGGAGAGGGGTTGGGGTGAGGGCAAGAGGCAGCAACAGGAAACCCCACGCATGAAAGCAATGCTGTCGCTTCAGCCGCAGCGGGTTATCCTCGCCCCCTGAGCCGAACCCGAAGACGCCCGTGTCCCCCCGAATTGCTTTCTTGGCCAGTTCCGTCGACGCCGCACAGCAGGCCCGTGCCACGCTGGCGGCCCGCTATGGCGACCATGATCCGGAAAATGCCGACGTGATCTGCCCGTTGGGCGGCGACGGCTTCATGCTCCAGACCCTGCACCGGCACGGCAACAAGGGCAAGCCGGTGTTCGGGATGAAGCTCGGCACGGTGGGTTTCCTGATGAACCACCACCGCGACGAAGACCTGGTCGAACGCCTGGCCCAGGCCGAGCCGGCGCACCTGCGCCCGCTGGAGATGATCGCGCTGACCGAATCCGGTACCAGCACCGGCTCGCTGGCCTACAACGATGTCTCGATGCTGCGGCAGACCCGCCAGGCCGCGCATATCGGCATCGACCTCAATGGCCAGCAGCGGGTGGAAGAGCTGATCTGCGACGGTGTGCTGGTCTCCACGCCCGCCGGCAGCACCGCCTACAACTATTCCGCGCATGGTCCGATCCTGCCGCTGGGCTCCAACACCATCGCTTTGACTCCGCTGGCCCCCTACCGGCCGCGCCGCTGGCGCGGGGCGATCCTCAAGGCCGACACCGAGGTGCGCTTCCGGGTGCTGGACCCCTACAAGCGCCCGGTCAGCGTCACCGCCGATTCGCACGAAACCCGCGACGTGGTGGAAGTCACCATCCGCGAATCGCGCGAGCGCCAGGTCACCTTGCTGTTCGACCCCGAGCACAACCTCGAAGAGCGCATCCTCAGCGAGCAGTTCATGTTCTGAGTGGGCGGCGTGACCGCCGTTGCACGGGGTTCCGGGTAGACTGGGCCCCGCTCTTCGATATCACTGGGTTCCTCGTTCATGGGTGACAACACTCCCCGGCTCCTCACCGTCGCGGTGACTTCGCGCGCCTTGTTCGACCTCGAGGAAGGGCATGCGTTGTTCGAACGCGAAGGGGTGGAGGCCTACGCGGCCTACCAGCGCGAGCACGAGGACGACATCCTCAAGCCGGGCGTGGCTTTCCCGGTGGTACGCAAGCTGCTGGCCCTCAACGACGGTGCACCGGAAGACACCCCGCGGGTGGAGGTGATCCTGTTGTCGCGCAACTCCGCCGACACCGGCCTGCGCATCTTCAACTCGATCCAGCATTACGGGCTGGACATCGTGCGCGCCACCTTCACCGCCGGCGAGCCCACCTGGCCGTACGTGAAGCCGTTCGGCACCGATCTGTTCCTGTCGGCCAACCCCGAATCGGTGCGGCGTGCATTGGTGCATGGCATCGCCGCGGCGACGATCCTGCCGCAGAGCGCCGCCGACGTGCTCGCCGCCACCGCCGCGGCAACCGATACCGGGCGTCCGAGCACCCAGCTGCGCATCGCCTTCGATGGTGACGCGGTGATCTTCAGCGACGAGAGCGAACGCATTTCGCGCGAGCAGGGCGTCGAGGCATTTGGCCGGCACGAACGCGAACGCGCGCACGAGCCGCTCAGCGGCGGCCCGTTCCGCAACTTCCTTTCCGCCCTGCATGCGCTGCAGGCGGCCTTTCCGGCCGGCGAGGCGGCGCCCATCCGCACTGCGCTGGTCACCGCGCGCTCGGCGCCGGCGCATGAGCGGGTGATCCGCACCCTGCGCGAATGGGGGGTGCGCCTGGATGAAGCCCTGTTCCTGGGCGGCCGCCACAAGGGGCCATTCCTGGAAGCCTTTGGCGCGGACATCTTCTTCGACGATTCGCAGCACAACATCGACAGCGCACGCCAGCATGTGACTGCCGGCCACGTGCCGCATGGCGTCGCCAACCCCGATTGATCCGCGGCAGGAGCAACTTCGGTCGCGAGGCCAACCCTCCTCGCCGAGCATCGCTCGGCGCTGCCGTGGTCGGTTTGCAAACCGCCATGCAACGCATGTTAGGATGAAACCGCTTTCGCGGGCCTCGTCTTGACCCAGCGACAATCCTGTCGCGTCCTTTTTCATCTGCACGCAAGCGGCAGATCACCCGCCCGCACAGCACCCACCCGGTGATGAAGGGGCGGGGCCTGTTCCCCGACCGGTGGCTTGAATTCGCCAATCCCTCGTCGTGCTGCCTTGCGTGGCGGCCGGGTGTTTCGCGCGCGGCGCGGGACCGGACGCATTGTCTCTCCCGCCCGTGCATAACGCGCCCTTGCGCAGTGTTGTCGTGCCCGCACGGCAGCAGCTACACAGGAGAAACAACCCGAATGACCATGCGTATCGCCATTCTTGGTGCCGGCCCGAGCGGCCTGGCACAACTGCGTGCATTTGAATCCGCCCGCCGCGCGGGTGCACAGGTACCGGAGATCGTCTGCTTCGAGAAGCAGTCCGATCTGGGAGGAATGTGGAACTACACATGGCGCACCGGGCTGGATGCCTATGGCGAACCTGTACACGGCAGCATGTACCGCTACCTCTGGTCGAACGGCCCGAAGGAAGCGCTGGAATTCGCCGATTACAGCTTCGAAGAGCATTTTGGCCGCCCGATCGCCTCCTACCCGCCGCGCGCCGTGCTGCGCGACTACATCATGGGCCGCATCGAGAAGAGCGGCGTGCGCGACCAGATCCGCTTCAACATGGCAGTGCAATGGGTGGACTACTCCGAGCAGACCCAGCGCTTCACCGTGACCGTGCGTGACCTGAAGAAGGACGAGCTGGTAAGCGAGGAGTTTGACCGCGTCATCGTCGCCACCGGCCATTTCTCCACGCCGAACGCGCCGTTCTTCGAAGGGCTGGAGCGCTTCCCGGGACGCGTGCTGCATGCGCATGACTTCCGCGATGCCTGCGAGTTCACCGGCAAGGATCTGTTGCTGGTCGGCAGCAGCTACTCGGCCGAGGACATCGGTACCCAATGCCACAAGTACGGTGCCAGGTCGGTGACCTACAGCTACCGCAGCGCGTCGATGGGCTATGACTGGCCGGAGGCATTCGACGAGCGGCCGCTGCTGCTGCGCGTGGAAGGCACCACCGCGCATTTCGCCGATGGCAGCAGCAAGGACGTGGATGCCATCGTGCTGTGCACCGGCTACCAGCACCACTTCCCGTTCCTGCCGGATGCGCTGACCCTGCGCACCCGCAACCGGCTGTACCCGCCGGACCTGTACAAGGGCGTGTTCTGGATCGACAACCCGAACCTGATCTACCTGGGCATGCAGGACCAGTACTACACGTTCAACATGTTCGATGCGCAGGCCTGGTACGCGCGCGACGTGATCCTCGGGCGTATCGCCTTGCCGGAGGGGGCGCGGATGCGGGCCAACAGCCAGGACTGGGTGGCCCGTGAGGAGGCCACCACCTCGGTCGAGCAGGACATCGATTTCCAGACCGCCTATGTGCGCGACCTGCTGGATGCGACCGACTATCCCGACTTCAACGTCGAAGCGGTTGCCGACCTGTTCAAGCAGTGGAAGCACGACAAGAAGGACGACATCCTCGGCTACCGCAACTGCAGCTATCGCTCGGTGCTGACCGGGACCCTCGCGCCGCCACACCACACGCCGTGGATGGAGGCGATGGATGATTCGCTGGAGGCGTTCCTGGCCGACAGCGTGGTCGAGGAACCGCAGCGGCGTATCGCCTGAGCGGGGAGGGCGCCGACAACCGGCGCCCTGGTCGTGCCGGGCCATGCCCGGCACGGACTACCCGCAACGCTGCGTGGTTGCGCGCGGCTACGGCGTTTGCAGCGGCAACTGGATGTTGGTCAGCCGCCAGCGCAGCCCTTGCCGGCTCAGCACGAACACCACTTCACGGCCATCCTCCAGGCGGGTAGTGGCGGTGAAGCGCGACAACGATTCGTAGTGGCCCTGGGTGTTGGCCAGGGGCTTGGCCGGCGCGGGCGGGCCCCAGGTATCGCCATTGGCGGTGTTGCCGATGGCACGCTTCCACAGGCTGTCGCCCTGCAGCAGGGCGGCCACGCCGATGGGGGTCACCATCGTGTCGACGCCGGCGCCGGTCACGTTGCTGGCCACGCCCAGCAGCACCGCGCCGAAAAGATTGGACTGCGCGTCGGGACCGGCCTTGCGCACCATGTAGTCGCTGAGCTGGGCCTTGAGGTTGACCCGCAACGCCGGGAAGTCGACGTGACGTTGCAGGCGGCCGGTGTCGCGTTCCTCGATGGCACGGCTGATGCCGTGGATGGCGAGGTAAGGGCCGCCAATGACATAGCCGGCCAGCGCCAGGGCGAGCAGGATGACCGCCGGAAGGATCCACTTCTTCATCGTCTGCTCCTGTGGCTCACTGCCGTCCGCCGGCCTGCGATTCGGCCCAACGACGCAGCATCACCAGGGTTTCGGCCCACGCCTGGCTGCAGAAGCCGAAGTACTCGCTGTCGGGGTCCCAGCCCAGGTGCTGGAACTCCACCACGGTCATCGGCTCGCCTTCGTGCGGCAGGCCGCGCCATGCACCGGGGCTGGCCCGGCGCGAGAGGTCGAAGCGGATTTCGGTCCCGGCCCAGGACGAGGCCGGGCTGAGCGCCGGGTGATGGCTGATGACCTCCAGCCGCACGCGTTGGCCGGGTACGGCCTCCAGCAGCTTCATCGCCACCACGCCATGCGCACCACCGGGGTTGTGGCTGATGACCGGCTCGCCATCGATGACATGGTGCTGGTGGGGGATCCACCAGCGGCTCAGGCCCTGGGCCGAGGCCAGGGCTTCATAGACGGTGGCCAGGGGAGCGTCGATCCAGAGCTGGTGGTGGATGCTGGCCATGGCAGTGGGGTCCGGGAGGGTTGCAGGCAAGGTTGCCGCAAATCCGTGTTGGCTGCGTGAACCCCGGCTCAGAACTCCAGGTCCAGTGCCGCGCACAGGTAGTCGACGAACGGCGCCAGGGCGGCCAGGTCCTTGGCCAGTGTCTGGCGCAGGCGCGGCCCGGTCATGGTGTCGTCGTCGATGGCGCGCCACAGCACCCAGTTGCGATGCTTGAGGTCGTCGATGAACTCGAAATCGGCGGGGAACCCGCGCGGCGGGCGCACCAGTTTCTCGCTGGTCTCGAAGTCGTAGCGCTTTCGCACCGCCGGCGCATGCGCGGCGGCCTTCCAACTGCCCGGGTTGTCGAAGATGAACTGACGCAGCTTGCGCTGGGTGTCCGGTTCCGGATGCCAGATGCCGGCACCGATGAAGTTCTCGCCCGGTGCCAGGTGGATGTAGTACGACGGCGCGGGGACTTCCTTGCGGCGCTCGTGGAACAGCCGTGCGCCCTGCCAGGTCTTGTATGGCGTCTTGTCGTTGGAGAAGCGCGAGTCACGGTAGATGCGGAACAGCGAACCACCGACGGTGCGTGGGTCGGCACGGAAGTGCTCGCTGACCTCGGTCAGGTCTGGCTGCAGGTCGGTGATCAGGCGCAGGAACGGCTGCCGTACATACTCTTCGTACTGCTGCTTGTGCTCGGCAAACCAGGCCTTGTCGTTGTGCCGGGCCAGGCCGCGCAGGAATTTGTAGCTGGCGTCGCTGAAGTACTGGGTCATAGCGTGGTCTGCAGGTCGTTGCCCCACTGGTCCAGCGCGTCGAGCAGGGCCAAGGAAGCCGGGTTGTCCTGGTGTTCGGAACGGAGTGCGGTGATCTGCGCGAAATACGCCGGCAAGGTCTGTTCGGACAGGCCGGGCACGTCGAGCAGTCGCTGGCGACGATACGCATCCCAGCGTGAGCGCGCGGTCGCATCCAGCGATTGCGGGTGGTTGCGGGCGCGGTAGCGGAACAGCAGCTCCGGCAGGCGCGGGTCACGGAAGCGTTGTTCCAGCGCCTGGAGTGCCTCCGGTGGGGCGGTGCGGACCTTGCTCAGCAGGCCCTTGTCGCCTTCGGCCAGGAAGCCGTCGTACAGCGAGGCGTCGGCGTCGACCGGGCCTTCCTGGCCGCGTTCGCGGGCGAACACCTGACGGGCCTTCTCGGCCAATGCCGGGCCGGTCGCGCGCAGCCTTTCGGCCTTGGCTTCGACCTCGGCCGGGTCGATGGCCAGGCGCTGGAAGTCGGGCGCGCGCAGGTGGTTCCAGGCCACCAGCGCCGGCACCTTGTTGAGGTGGACCTCTTTCAGTGGTACGCGCTGCTGGCCTTCGGGCAGGTCGGCGGCGCGGGTGTACAGGCGCTGGGTGATCTCCTCCACCGACAGGTCCATCAGCGCGTCGACGTCGCCTTCCAGATCGAACACGATCACCCGGTTGTTGATATGCGGATGGTGGGCCAGCGGCAGTACCGGGGCCGCGCACAGCCGGCTGGCCGGGTAGCGCATGGAGATGTGCAGTACCGGCTGCATCGCCACCACGTCGAGCAGGCTGGCGACGAAGCGCTTGTCGCGCAGGCGCAGCGCGTACTCCCACATGCGTGGCTGCGCCTGCTGGAAGCGACGCGCCATGCCGATGGTGGCGTAGACGTCGGACAGTGCCTCGTGGGCATCGCCTTCGCGCACGTCGTTGGCCAACGCGAGGTGTTCCAGCTTGAACGAGGTGGCGCCGTCCTCGCGGGTGGGCCACTGGATGCCCTCCGGGCGCAGCGCGTGGACCAGGCGCAGCATGTCGAGCAGGTCCCAGCGCGAGTTGCCGCTGCGCCACTCGCGTTCGTACGGATCATGGAAGTTGCGGAACAGCCCGTAACGGACGAATTCATCGTCGAAGCGCAGTGTGTTGTAACCCAGCGTGCAGGTCTTCGGGCGTGCCATCAGCTCCTGGATGCGGGCGAACGCCTCCGCTTCGCTGACGCCTTCGGCCAGCGCGTGCTGCGGGGTGATGCCGGTGATCAGCGTGGCGATGGGCGAGGGCAGCAGGTCATCGGCCGGCTTGACGTAGAAGCTGACCGGCTCGTCGATCACGCGCAGTTGCGGGTCGGTACGGACCGCGGCGAACTGCGCGATGCGGGTGCGGCGTGGGTCCTGGCCGAAGGTCTCCAGGTCGTAGAACAGGAAGCTGTCGGCCATCAGTGCGCGCCCTCCAGTACGGGCAACTGCGCGTGCACGACCTGCTCCAGCGCGGCCCAGTCGATGTGCGCCAGCGTGTCGTGGCCGGCGGTGGCATCGGCCAGGATGCGCTGCTGGATGCGGGTGCGTTCCAGCGCGAGCGCATACGGCGTGTGCAGGAAGGTAACCATCGTGTAGTGCGGGACGAAGCGGGTCGGCCAGCGCGCCTGCAGGGCCTGTTCCAGCTCGCGCTGCAGCAGGAAGGCCGGGTCGGCCACGCGGTCGCGCATCTCAAGGTAGTTGTCCAGCGCCATCTGCTGGATGGCCGCGGCATTGGGCTTGCGCTCGGCCTCGAACGCAGCGAAGGCGTCTTCGGTGGTCGCGCATTCGGCCAACCTGCGGGCCAGCACCACGCAGTCCTCGAACGCGCAGTTCATGCCCTGGCCGTGGAACGGCACCATCGCATGCGCGGCATCACCGATCAACACGGCCTTGCCACCCTGGTGCCAGCGGTCCAGGTACAGCGTGCCGAGCAGGCCCGGCGGGTGTTGTTCCCAGTCCTGGCGCAGGTTGGGGATCAGCGCCAGCGCATCCGGGAAATCGCGCTGGAACAGGGCCTCGGCTTCGGCACCGCTGCGCACCGTGGCGAAGCTCGGCTCCCCGGCGTTGGGCAGGAACAGGGTGACGGTGAAGGTGCCCTCGTCGTTGGGCAAGGCGATGCACATGTACCGGCCACGTGGCCAGATATGCAGGGCATTGCCCTCGATCAGGAAGCGGCCGTCCGGACCGGGCGGGATCTCCAGTTCCTTGTACGAGTGGTCGAGGAAATCGATGCGCTCGCCCAGCGGTGACTTGCGGTTCATCGCCGCGCGCAGCGCCGAACCGGCGCCGTCGGCGCCGATCAGCGGTGTGTCGAAGTGGATGTCATGCGGCGAGTCATCGCGGTCATCGATGAAGCGTGCGTAGCCGGCATCGAAATCCACCGTGTGCAGGCGCCGGTGGAAATGCACCTGCACACCGGCCTGCTCGGCCAGCTGCAACAAGGTGACATTGAGGTCCTTGCGGTGCACCGACCAGATCACCTCGCTGTCGTCGCGCCCATACCGCTGCAGTTCCTCGCCGCCGCCACGCGGATGCACCATGCGCCCGCGCATCATCACCGTGCGCGCCATCACGGCGTCTTCCACGCCGGCCTGGCGCAGCGCGTTGCGTCCGCGCTCGGCCAGGGCCAGGTTGATCGAGCGGCCGGACTCGTAGTCGGCCACGCGCGGATCGCCGCGACGTTCGTAGATGGTGATGCGCCAGCCCTGGCGCGCCAGCAGGATGGCGAGCAACGAGCCGGCCAGGCCGGCGCCGATCAGGGTAAGGCTGCGGGGAGCGGTCGTGGTCAAATGCAGGGGTTCCGTAGGCTCAGACACCGGCCCAGGCTTCCACTTCGTCGATGAAGCGGTAGACATCGCGGTAACGGTTGTACATCGGCGTGGGCGAGATGCGGATCACGTCCGGTTCGCGCCAGTCGCCCAGCACGCCCACCGATTGCAGGTATTCGAACAGCGAGCGGCCCTGGCTGCGGCCGCCGTTCACGCGCAGCGACAACTGGCAGCCGCGGCGTTCGACGTCGCTCGGGGTGATGACCTGCAGCACTTCGCCCAGGCGCGCGCGGACCATCGTTTCCAGGTAGCCGGTCAGGCGCTCGGACTTGGCCCGCAGCGCCGGCATGCCGGCTTCGTCGAACAAGGCCAGCGAGGCCCGCAACGGGGCCAGGCCGAGTACCGGCGGGTTGCTCAGCTGCCAGCCTTCGGCGCCGACTTCCGGCACGAACTGCGGCGCCATCTGGAAGCGGGTGGCCTGCTCGTGGCCCCACCAGCCGGCAAAGCGCGGCAGCGTGGTGTCGTTGGCATGGCGCTCGTGCACGAAGCAACCGGCGACCGCGCCGGGGCCGGCATTGAGGTACTTGTAGTGGCACCACACCGCGAAGTCGGGGGCGATGTCGTGCAACGCCAGCGGCACGTTGCCGACCGAATGGGCCAGGTCGAAGCCGATATTGGCGCCGTGTGCACGCGCCAGCCGGGTGATCACGTCCAGGTCGAACACCTGGCCGGTGCGGTACTGCACGCCCGGCCACAGCACCAGCGCCACGCGCTTGCCGTTGTCGGCGATGGCGCGCTCGATCGCGGCCATCGAAATGGTGCCGTTGGGCTCGTCCGGCTGGACCTCGATCAGGTCGGTGTCCGGGTTGAAGCCGTGGAAGCGGATCTGCGCCTCGACCGCATGGCGGTCGGTCGGGAATGCGCCGGCTTCCATCACGATGGCCGGACGCTCGGCGGTCGGGCGGTAGAAGCTGACCATCATCAGGTGCAGGTTCACGCTCAGCGTGTTCATCGCCACCACTTCGCCGGGCAGCGCGCCGACCACGCGGGCCAGCGAATCGCGCACCAGCCGGTGGTAGCTCATCCAGTGCGTGGGACCGGTGAAATGGCCCTCCACGGCAATGCTCGCCCACAGGTCCATGACTTCCTGCACCATCGCCTTGGCACCCTTGGGCTGCAGGCCCAGCGAGTTGCCGACGAAGTAGATCTGGTCCTCGGCGTCGTGCTGCGGGATCAGGAACTGGTTGCGCAGGTGGCGCAGCGGATCGGCAGCATCCAGTGCGGTGGCGTGGGCCGGGGACAGGGTTTCGTTCATCGGTGTGCGGGCGTCGAGAAAGAACCCGCAGTGTACCCCGGCACCGCGCCCCGGCTCAGGCCTCCGGGGTGGCCGGCTGTGGCAGCGGATGGACCGTGCCGCATTGCGTGCAGGTCCGGTGCTGCAGCGAGGAGTGGAAGCGATCGAAGACCTTGGGCAGGTCGGTCTCGATGTTCTTCAACGGGAAGAACTCCTCGTAGATCTTGTGGTTGCAGCTTGGGCAGAACCACATGAATCCATCCAGTTCATGTTCCAGCCGCTTGCGCTCGACCACCAGCCCGACCGAGCCGGGCATGCGCTGCGGCGAATGCGGCACGCGCGGCGGCAGCAGGAAGATCTCGCCGGCCCGGATCGGGATGTCGCGCACCGTGCCGTCTTCCTGCACGCGCAGCACCATCTCGCCTTCTAGCTGGTAGAACCACTCCGGGCCTTCGTCCCAGTGGTAGTCGCTGCGGCTGTTGGGGCCGCCGACCACCATCACGATGAAGTCGCCGTTCTCGATCATCTTGTTGCCGACCGGCGGCTTGAGCAGGTGGCGGTGTTCCTCGATCCAGCCAGGCAGGTTGATGGGGGAAGCAAGCATGCGGATGTCCCGGCGGAAGGTTTGCCTTCTCCCGCCGACGGGAGAAGGTGCCCCGAAGGGGCGGATGAGGGGGCTCTCTTGCGTAAGCCCAAACGTACGACTCAGTGCCGCTTGCCGCGCCGCGGCACGAACGACAATGCCTTCTCGTAGGCCGGCTGCAGATCTTCCGGCGCACCGACGTCGATGCCCATCTCGCTGACCCGGCCGTCGCGCAGGCTGTAGACCCAGCCGTGCACCATCAGCTTCTGGCCGCGTGCCCAGGCGTCCTGCACGATGGTCGAGTGGCAGGCATTGACCACCTGCTCGATCACGTTCAGTTCGCACAGGCGGGCGTGGCGCAGCTCCGGGTCCTCGATCTGGGACAGGATGTCGTTGTGCTTCTGCGCGACATCGCCGACGTGGCGCAGCCAATTGTCGGCCAGGCCGACGCGCACCTTGTTCAACGCCGCATGCACGCCGCCACAACCGTAGTGGCCGACGATCAGGATGTGCTTGATCTTGAGCTGGTCCACCGCGTACTGGATCACGCTCAGGCAGTTCAGGTCGGTATGCACCACCACGTTGGCGACATTGCGGTGCACGAACACCTCGCCCGGCGCCATGCCGATGATCTGGTTGGCCGGCACGCGCGAGTCGGAGCAGCCGATCCACAGGTATTCCGGGTTCTGCTGCTTGGCCAGCTGGTGGAAGAACTCCGGGTCTTCACGTTCGATCCGGTCCGCCCATTCGCGGTTGTTCTGCAGCAGCTTGAGGATGTCTTTCATCGTTGGGATTCCCTTGCGATCAGGTAGGAGGGGGCGCCGCACCGCGGGGCGGTGCGGCGTCGCGGGAAGCGTTGTCGTCAGTCGTCGCCGGCCAGTCCGCGGCGGAACCGGCGCATCCACTGCGCAAGTTCGCGGTTGTCGGCATCGGCCAGCGCATCGAGGGCATCGATGACGGCCAGCTGGTTGGATTCGGGATGGTTCTGGCTGAACTTCAGCGTGATCTCGGCGCGCTGTGCCTGGAAGCGGAAGCCGACGATGCCGCGCAGCATGCGCTGGTGGGGCGCATGGTCGCGTTCAAAGCGCCAGGCCTGGCCGGCGCGGGCCTCGAAATGGTCGCTGAGCTGTTCCAGCAGGTGGGAAAGGCCGTCGGCATCATCGAAGGTGTGCAGCTGCCCGGTCAACTCGGCGCCGGCATGGTTCCAGGTCGGGACCCGCGAGGCGGCCTCCTTGTCCGGGTACCAACTGGCCGACACATAGCCGTGCGGTCCGTTGACCAGCACCTTGGCCGCGCCGGAATGGCGGGCCTGCGGGTTGGGCCGCGCCCAGTGGCCGCTCAGCTCGATCCGGTCGCCCTCACGCCGGTACAGCACCGGCAGCCGGCTGGCTTCCGGCAGTCCGTCGGCGCCGAGGGTCAGCACGGTGACGAACGGGTCGCGCGCCAGCAGCAGGTCCAGCCAGCGCAGATCGGTTTCGGCGAAGGCGGCCGGGGTGAACATCGGCCCGGATCAGGCCCGCCCGCCGAGCAGTTGCACCATGCGTCCGCGCAGGGCGTCGTCATCGCTGGCCTGCGGCGGCTGCACCTCGCTCAGCGAGAAGCCGCGTGCCAGTGCATCCTCTTCGTCCAGGCCGTCGTAGGCCACGAATTCGGCGTCGAACAACTGCGCGCGGGCAGTGTCCTCGCTGTCATAGCTGAGCGTGTTGCCGTCGCTGTCCAGCACCTCGGCGGTGCCGGCCGGGCGCACGCGCAGGCGTGCCCAGATCAGGGTGTTGCCGAGATGGGCCAGCCACCACTGGTCGATGGGCGTGTCGGAGTCGTTCATTTCAGTACCAGGGAATAGAGCCAAAGCAGGCCGGCCATGCCCAGCCCGAACCAGATCACGTACAAGGCGATCCGGGCCGGGGTGGCCAGGCCGCTGAGTGCGCGGTCATCGAGCGCGCGGTAGCGGCCGCTGACCAGCCAGCGCAAGGCCTTGCCATCGAGGAAGGCGAACTCGCCAAAGCCGTCGGCAACCGCCGGGTGGCGGTCGCGGACATGCACCAGGGTCAGCGGCCAGAAGATCAGCAGCGCGCTGAACCCGGCGATGGCCACACCGACGAAGCACAGGGCGAAGAACAGGGTCATGCGCGCGGAGCCCGGTGACGGCAAGCAAGGGCAGGGCGGACGGCCGTGCCATGGGCGGTGACGGTGTTCACGGCGACCTGCTTTCTCATCACAAGGCTCCTGTCGATATCAGAACTCGGCCGAACCCGGGGCGCGCGGGTAAGGGATGGCGTCGCGGATGTTGGACAGGCCGCAGACGTAGACCACCAGGCGCTCGAAGCCCAGGCCGAAGCCGGCGTGCGGCACCGAGCCGTAGCGACGGAAATCGCGGTACCACTGGTAGTGCTCCGGATCCAGGCCGAACTGCGCCATGCGCGCGTCCAGCACGTCCAGGCGCTCTTCGCGCTGGCTGCCGCCGATGATCTCGCCGATGCCCGGGGCCAGCACGTCCATCGCCGCGACGGTCCTGCCGTCGTCGTTCAGGCGCATGTAGAAGGCCTTGATGTGCTCGGGGTAGTTGGTCACCACCACCGGGCGGCCGACGTGTTCCTCGGTCAGCCAGCGCTCGTGCTCGGTCTGCAGGTCCAGGCCCCATTCGACCGGGTAGTCGAACTTCTTGCCCGACTTCTGCAGCAGGGTGATCGCATCGCTGTACTCGATGCGCTCGAACGGTGCGTTGACGAACGACTCCAGGCGGGTGATGGCGTCCTTCTGCACGCGCTCGGCGATGAAGGCCATGTCGTCGGCGCGCTCGTCGAGCACCGCGCGGAACAGGTACTTCAGGAATTCCTCGGCCACGCGCGCGTCCTCGGCCAGGTCGGCGAAGGCGATCTCCGGCTCCACCATCCAGAACTCGGCCAGGTGGCGGGTGGTGTGGCTGTTCTCGGCGCGGAAGGTCGGGCCGAAGGTGTAAACCTTGCTCAGTGCCAGGCAGTACGCCTCGACGTTGAGCTGGCCGGACACGGTCAGGAAGGTTTCCTTGCCGAAGAAGTCGCGGCTGAAGTCGATCTCGCCGTTGCCGGTGCGCGGCAGGTTGGCCATGTCCAGCGTGGAGACGCGGAACATCTGGCCGGCGCCTTCGGCGTCGGAGGTGGTGATGATCGGGGTGCTGATCCAGTAGAAGCCGTTCTCGTGGAAGTAACGGTGCACGGCCTTGGACAGGCAGTCGCGGATGCGGGTGACCGCACCGAACAGGTTGGTGCGCGGGCGCAGGTGCGCCACTTCACGCAGGAACTCCGGCGACATCGGCTTGGGCTGGATCGGGTAGGTCAGCGGGTCCTCGACCCAGCCGACTACTTCCAGCGTCTGTGCCTGGATCTCGAAGCTCTGCCCCTTGCCCTGCGACTTGACCAGGGTGCCGGTGGCGATCACCGAGCAGCTGGGGGTCAGGCTCTTGATCTCTTCGAAATTGGACAGCGTGTCGGTAGCCACGACCTGGATCGGTGCAAAGCCCGAGCCGTCGCTGACGTTGACGAAGGCCAGCCCCGCCGAGCCGCGCACCGTGCGCACCCACCCGCGAACCGTGACTTCTCCGCCTTCCGGGATCTTCCCGGCAAGGGCGTGTGCAACGCTGACCACCGTCATGACTTGAATCCTCTGTTGATCGACTCGATCTGTGAATGCGTGATTTTAGCGGCCTAAACGCCGGGCACGCGAGGCATTTATCAACGCTTGCGCTTCCCGGAGCCTGGCCACATCTATAATTGGACCGTAAATCTGCTGGAGTCGCCCCGCATGGCTGTTCATCTGACCCCCGTCGCCCATTCGCGCGTGCAGCGCTTCGTCAGTTCCACGCCCGGCGCGTTGGGCCTGCGTTTTGGCGTGACCCGCACGGGTTGCTCCGGTTGGGGGCACATCACCGACCTGGCCAAGGACCAGCGTGAAGGCGACACCGTGTTCGAGCAGGACGGGGTGCGCATCTACGTCGATGCGCAGAGCCTGCCGCTGGTGGATGGCACCGAGATCGACTTCGGCAAGCATGGCCTCAGCGAGACCTTCACCTTCAACAATCCCAACGCCGCCGCCGAATGCGGGTGCGGGGAGAGCTTCACCACCGACGAAGCCCTGGGCTGAGTCGACCGCCCAACCGCGCTGGCGCCGAACCGCGCGTCCTGCGGCCTTGCCCGACGGATTCCCGCCGGGCGTCCGTGCCCAGCAAGCGTGTCGGGCATGGCCCGGCATTACGTGCAGGTTTGCCCTGCCGGCGCCTGGCGACGCTCCAGCGCCACCGCCACGCCCCACAGCAGCAGGCCGACCGCCGCCGTCGCGGCGCCGACCCAGCCGGTCGAGCCATAGCCGAATCCTGCACCGATCGCCATGCCGCCCAGCCAGGGGCCCAGCGCATTGGCGGTGTTGAACGCGGCATGGTTCGACGCCGCGGCCAGCGTCTGGGCCTCGCCGGCGGCGTCCATCAGACGGGTCTGCAGGGCCGCGGCCAAGGCGCCCATGGTGCCCACCGCGATCACTGCCGGCGCCATCGCCCAGGCCGAGTGCGCGGCCAGCGGGTACAGCAGCAGCACCACGATCGACCAGGCCAGCAACACGCCGGCGGCGCGGAACTGCAACCGGTCCACCAGCTTGCCGCCGGCCACGTTGCCGATGATGGCGCCCACGCCGAACAGGCAGACCGCCACCGGCATCCAGCGTTCGTCCACGCCGGTGACATGCACCAGGGTCGGTGCGAGGTAGGTGAATACGCAGAACATGCCGGCGAAGCCGATCGCGCCGATCGCCAGCGCCAGCCAGACCTGCGGCGTGTTGAAGGCGCGCAGCTCGCGCATCGGCGTGGTGCGCGCCTCGTTCGGGTCGGGGGCCAGCTGGCGGGCGACCATCAGCACGGTGGCGATGGCCAGCAGGCTGACCAGGCCGAAGGCGGTGCGCCAGGTGAACTGTTGGCCCAGCCAGGTCGTCAATGGATTGCCGACCAGGATGGCGATGGACAGTCCCAGCAGCACCCGCGAGACGGCCGAGCCGCGCTGTTCGGGCGGGCTGATCGAGGCGGCCACCAGCATCGCCACGCCGAAGTAGGCGCCATGCGGCAGGCCGGCCACGAAGCGGGCCAGCAGCATCGTGGCGTAGTTCGGCGCTAGGGCGCTGGCCAGGTTGCCGGCGGCATAGAAGCCCATCAGCCACAACAGCAGGGTGCGCCGGCTCACGCTGGCGCCGGCGAAGGCCAGTACCGGCGCGCCCACCACCACGCCGATCGCGTAGGCGCTGATCAGGTGGCCGACCTGGGCTTCGCTGATGGCCAGGCCACGGCTGATCTCCAGCATCAGGCCCATGCTGGCAAATTCGCTGGTGCCGATGGCGAAGCCGCCGAGGGAGAGGGCGAGGAGGATGAAGGTACGTTGGCGCGGGCTCAGCGAGGCGGCCAGGGAGGGCAGAGGGGGCACGAGGGCTCCGGGTGCGGCGTGGAAGCGGTTACAGAGTGTACTTGCTGCGGCGCAGCAGTTGATTGGTCGGGCCGGGTGCAGGCATCGGATGCTGTGTTCAGCCGGGCGCACTGCCTGACTTGCCTACGGGCCGGTTCGGGTGGATAATTGCCGGCTTCCTGCGCCCCGGCGCGGGATCCCTTGCCCCACCGCAATCCACGGCGGGGGGCTGTCCGGCCCGCAAGGGCTACATCCGAAAGGTATGAAAACATGAGTCGTCATTACGAAGTCGTGTTCCTGGTCCACCCGGACCAGAGCGAACAGGTTCCCGCCATGATCGAGCGCTACAAGGCGCTGGTCGAAGCCGGCAACGGCACCATCCACCGTCTGGAAGACTGGGGCCGCCGCCAGCTGGCGTACCCGATCCAGAACCTGGTCAAGGCCCACTATGTTCTGCTGAACATCGAAGCCGACCAGTCGGTCCTGAACGAGCTGACCGAAAGCTTCCGCTTCAACGACGCCGTGCTGCGCAACCTGGTCATCAAGCGTGACGAGGCTGACACCGAGCAGTCGCTGATCATGAAGAGCAAGGACGAGAAGGGTGACAAGCCCGAGCGTGGCGAGCGTCGTCGTCGTGACGACGAAGAAGGTGCCACTTCCAACAACGACGAAGCCGGCGACGACGCCGCTTCTGCTGAATAAGGAGCACTTTCATGTCCAAGTTCTTCCGTCGCCGTAAGTTCTGCAAGTTCACCGCCGAAGGCGTGAAGGAGATCGATTACAAGGATCTCAACACCCTGCGCCAGTACCTGACCGAGAACGGCAAGATCGTTCCGAGCCGCGTCACCGGCACCAAGTCCAAGTACCAGCGCCAGCTGTCGACGGCCGTCAAGCGCGCCCGTTTCCTGGCCCTGATCCCGTACACGGACAACCACGACGTCTGATCAGGCGCGGAGCGCTGGCCGGCCCTGCCGGTTCGGGCGCTCCGGTCTTTTCTACACCGTCCATTCGGACAGCAAGCGTTGCGGCGCTCCCGGGTGCCGCTAACGAATAACGGAGCACTACCAATGAAGCTGATTCTCCTGCAGAAAGTGACCAACCTCGGCGGCTTGGGCGACCTGGTCGACGTAAAGCCGGGCTATGGCCGCAACTTCCTCGTGCCGCAGGGCAAGGCCGTCCCGGCCACCGAGAGCAACGTTGCCGAGTTCGAAGCCAAGCGCGCCGAGTACGAAGCCAAGGCCAAGGCCGCCCATGACGGCGCCGAAAGCCGCGCTGCCAAGTTCGAAGGCGCCAGCGTCACCATCGGTGCGCACGCTTCGACCGAAGGCAAGCTGTACGGCTCGGTTGGCCCGCGCGACATCGCCGAAGCCTTCACGGCTGCCGGCCTGGAGCTGAGCAAGAGCGAAGTGATCCTGGGCGAAGGCGCGTTCCGCAACGTGGGCGAGTACGACGTGATCGTCAAGCTGCACGCCGACGTGGAAACCACCGTCAAGGTCATCGTCGAAGCCGACGCCTGATCCTGCCGCACGGGTTGCAAAGAACGGGCGCCGAAAGGCGCCCGTTTCTTTTGCCCGGCCGCCGCCGACCGCCCGTGAACCAAGGGTGTCGCTATACTCGGTTGCCAATGCCGCCTCGTGAACATTGAATCTCCACGGATATCAATGACTTGAGGGCGGAAACGGAACCTCCGGAGTTTCCCTCCGGGCAACGGCTGGAACGCCGGGGCCCGCCAACAGCCCGAATCCATGCGTCTATCCACGATCAAGCTCTCTGGTTTCAAGTCGTTCGTCGATCCCACGACGCTGCACCTGCCGACCAACATGACCGGCGTGGTCGGCCCGAACGGCTGTGGCAAGTCCAACATCATCGACGCGGTGCGCTGGGTGATGGGCGAGAGCTCGGCCAGCCGCCTGCGCGGCGATTCGCTGACCGACGTGATCTTTTCCGGCGCCTCCGGGCGCAAGCCGGTGTCGCAGGCCACGGTCGAGCTGATCTTCGACAATTCCGACCACACCATTTCCGGCGAGTACGCCTCGTTCACCGAGATCTCGGTCAAGCGCACCGTCAGCCGCGACGGCAGCAGCAACTATTACTTGAACGGCACCAAGTGCCGGCGTCGCGACATCACCGACCTGTTCCTGGGTACCGGCCTGGGGCCGCGCAGCTACTCGATCATCGAGCAGGGCATGATCAGCCAGATCATCGAGGCGCGCCCGGAAGACCTGCGCGTGTATCTGGAGGAGGCGGCCGGCATCTCCAAGTACAAGGAGCGCCGCAAGGAAACCGAGACCCGCATCCGCCACACCCGCGAGAACCTGGACCGCCTGAACGACCTGCGCGAGGAGATCGGCAAGCAGCTGGAGCACCTCAAGCGCCAGGCCAGGCAGGCCGAGCAGTACCAGGCCTTGCAGGAAGAGCGCCGGGTCAAGGATGCCGAGTGGAAGGCGCTGGAGTTCCGTGGGCTGGATGGCCGCCTGGGTGGGCTGCGCGAGGCGCTGTCGCGGGAGGAAACCAAGCTGCAGCAGCTGATCGCCGAGCAGCGCGAGGCCGAGAGCGGCATCGAGACCGGCCGCGTGCGCCGCGAGGAGGCCGCCGAGGCGCTCAATCGCGCCCAGGCCGACGTCTACCAGGTGGGCAGCACGCTGGCCCGCCTCGAACAGCAGATCCAGCACCAGCGCGAGATGGCGCAACGCCTGCACAAGGCGCGTGACGAGACACGGCAGGCGCTGGCCGACCTGGGCCAGCACATCAGCGGCGATGAAGCCCGCCTGATCGTGCTGCGTGAAGCGGTCGACGAAGCCGAGCCGAAGCTGGAGCAGTTGCAGGAAGAGAACGAATTCCGCCAGGAAGCCCTGCGTGAGGCCGAGGCCCGGCTGGCCGACTGGCAACTGCGCTGGGAGGCACATACCCGCAACACCTCCGAAGCCACCCGTTCCGGCGAAGTCGAGCGCACCCGCGTGGACTACCTGGATCGACAGATCCTGGAAGCCGATCGCCGCCGCGAAGCCCTCAGCGCAGAGCGTGCCAGCCTGGACCTGGACGCACTGGCCGAGGCCTTCGAGCAACTGCAGCTGCAGCATGAAACCCAGAAGACCACGGTCGACGAGCTGAGCGAGCAGGTCGAATCCCGCAAGGAGGCTGCCGCGACGCTGCAGGAAACGCAGCGCGGCAGTCAGTCCGAGCTGGCCGACGTGCGCCAGCAGGTGCAGGCCGCGCGCGGCCGGTTGTCATCGCTGGAAGCGCTGCAGCAGGCCGCGCTGGGCCAGGAGCAGGGTGCCGCGGTGGCTTGGTTGAAGGCGCGCGGGCTGGATTCAGCGGCGCGTGTGGGCGAGCGCATCAGTGTCGAAGGCGGTTGGGAAAACGCGGTGGAAAGCGCGTTGGGCCAGCTGATCGAAGGCGTGCTGGTGGAAGCGCCGGAAACCCTGGTCGAGGCGCTGGGCGAACTCGGCGAAGGCCGCATCACGCTGGTCTCGGCTGACGAAGGCAAGGCGGATTTCGCCGCGACCTCGCTGGCCGCCAAGGTGCAGGGGCCGTTGGCCATCCGCCGTCTGCTGATGCACCTGCACGCGGCCGAGGACCTGCCCCAGGCGCGGGCGTTGCAGGCCAAGCTGCCGGCGGGCGACGCGGTCATCACCCGTGACGGCGAGCGGCTGGGCGATGGTTGGCTGCAGGTGTCCCATTCCGGTGCCGCCCAGCAGGGTGCGCTGCTGCGTGAGCGCGAGATCGTCTCCCTGCGTGAGCAGATCGAGGGCCTGCAGGCCCGGGAAGGTGAGCTGATCGAACAACTGGCCAGCCTGCGCGAGCAGTTGCTGGCCGCCGAGCAGCACCGCGAGGAAGCGCAGCGGGCCCTGTACCAGGCGCACCGCGCGACGTCGGAACTGGCGGGGCAACTGCAGAGCCAGCAGGGGCGCGTGGATGCTGCGCGGACCCGCATCGAGCGCATCGAGAACGAGTTGGCCCAGCTGCTGGAAGCACTGGATGAGAGCCGCGAGCAGGCCAGCGAGGCACGCGTGCGGCTGGAAGACGCGGTGTCGAGCATGGGCGACCTGGAATCGGGCAAGCAGACGCTGGAAAGCGAACGCCGGCAGCTCACCGAAGCACGTGACCTGGCCCGCGACGGCGCGCGCAGCGTGCGCGACAACATGCATGCGCTGGCCCTGACGCTGGAGTCGCAGCGCACCCAGATCGCCTCGTTGAGCCAGGCGCTGGAGCGCATGAGCAGCCAGCGCGGGCAACTGGATTCGCGCCTGGGCGAACTGCATTCGCAGCTGGATGACGGCGACACGCCGGTGCAGGCGCTGGAAGCCGAGCACCAGAACGCATTGGGCGAGCGGGTTCGCGTGGAGCGCGTGCTGGGCGAGGCGCGGGCGCTGCTGGAGAGCGTGGACGCCGAGCTGCGCAAGCTGGAGCAGACCCGCCAGCAGCGCGACGAGCAGGCCCTGGCCCAGCGCGAACGCATTTCCCAGCGCAAGCTGGACCAGCAGGCGCTGGTGCTCAGCGCCGAGCAGTTGTCCGGCGCGGTCGAGAAGGCCGGGTTCGTCCTGCAGGACGTGATCAACACGCTGCCCGAGGACGCGCGCCTGTCCGACTGGGAGCAGGCCGTGCACCAGATTGACGCGCGCATGCGCCGGCTGGAACCGGTCAACCTGGCGGCGATCCAGGAGTACGGCGAGGCGTCGCAGCGCTCGGAGTACCTGGACGCGCAGAACGTGGACCTGACCACGGCGCTGGAGACGCTGGAAGACGCCATCCGCAAGATCGACCGCGAGACCCGCGGCCGTTTCAAGGACACCTTCGACCGCGTCAATACCGGCGTGCAGGCGCTGTACCCGCGCCTGTTCGGCGGCGGCCATGCCTACCTGGAGCTGACCGGCGAAGACCTGCTCGACACCGGGGTGACCATCATGGCGCGCCCACCGGGCAAGCGCGTGTCCAGCATCTCGCTGCTGTCCGGCGGCGAGAAGGCGATGACCGCGGTGGCGCTGGTGTTTGCCATCTTCCAGCTCAACCCGGCCCCGTTCTGCCTGCTTGACGAGGTGGATGCACCGCTGGACGAGGCCAACGTCGGCCGTCTGGCCAACATGGTCAAGGAAATGAGCGAGAAGGTGCAGTTCCTGTTCGTCAGCCACAACAAGGCCACCATGGAGGCTGCCCACCAGCTCTCCGGGGTGACCATGCGCGAGCCGGGCGTCAGCCGTCTGGTCAGCGTGGACCTGGAAGAAGCCGCGCGATTGGCGGGCGCGGCCTGACGTGCCATTCTTTAGCCACCTGAACGATTTACCCGGAGATTCCCACGCATGTCCGACATGGCACTGTTGCGTATCGGCATTCTGGTTGCCGGACTGCTGCTGATTGCAGCCATCTTCCTGTTTGGCCGCCCCCGGAAGGCGGCGCAGGGCAAGCGCAAGGAGCCGGTGGACACCGCCGAGCGCCCGTCGCGGCGTGAGCCGGTACTGGGCGCGGTGGAGGAGGGCGGTGCGCCGGGCGAAGGTGTCGATGGCGAACCGGTCACCCAGGCCGAGCTGGGCCTGCCCGACACCGAGCCGGCCGGTGGCAGCGACCTGGGCAAGCGCCCGAGCCAGGATTTCGACAAGATCGTTTCCCTGTACGTCGCCGCCCGCGCCGGCCAGGTGCTGCGTGGCGAGGACATCGTGGTGGCCGCCGAGAAGACCGGGCTGGTCTTCGGTTACATGGGCGTGTTCCACCGCTTGGTCGAGGGCCACCCGGAGCGGGGGCCGATCTTCTCGATGGCCAGCATCATGAAGCCGGGCAGCTTCGACATGGCCAACATCCGTGAGATGGAAACCCCGGCCATCGCCTTCTTCCTCACCCTGCCGGCGCCGATGACCGCGCTGGACGCCTGGGAAAAGATGCTGCCGACCGTGCAGCGCATGGGCGAGCTGCTCGACGGCGTGGTGCTGGATGACAGCCGCAACGCCCTCGGCCGCCAACGCATTGCGCATATCCGCGACGAGCTGCGCGCCTACGACCGCCAGCACCAGGCGCCACCGCTGACCAAGTCGCCGCGCTGGTGATCTTCCTCCTCCCTTTGCCGGAGGCAAGGGGAGGGCCGGGGAGGGGGCCTTTCGCATCTTCCTCGGGCCGCAGATGAGAACCTCCGTTGGCAGGTATTGCCGCCAACGCGAGGACAACGGCTCCGACCCTCATCGCATCCACACCCTCGCGGTTTAAAATCACCGCATGACTTCCAACACCCCCGCCTCCCAGCGCGTCGCCGAGCTGCGAAAGCTGCTGACCGACGCTTCACGCGCCTATCACGAGCGCGACGAACAGATCATCCCCGACGCCGAGTACGATCACCTCATCCGTGAGCTGGAGGCGCTGGAGGCGGCGCATCCGGAGTTGGATTCGCCCGACTCGGTGACCCATGCGGTGGGCGGCAAGGCGTCCTCGCGGTTTCCCGAGGTCGTGCATGCGGTGCCGATGCTGTCGCTGGGCAATGCCTTCAGCGACGAGGAAGTGCGCGATTTCGTGCGCCGCATCGACGAGCGCCTGCGCCGGCCGACGCTGATGTTCTCCGCCGAGCCCAAGCTCGACGGCCTGGCGATCAACCTGCGCTACGAGAACGGCGTGTTCGTGCAGGGCGCGACCCGTGGCGACGGTGCCACCGGTGAGGACGTCAGCGCCAATCTGCGCCAGATCAAGGTGATCCCGCTGCAGTTGCAGGGCGAGGGCTGGCCGGACGTGCTGGAAGTGCGCGGCGAGGTCTACATGCCGCGCGCGGACTTCGAGCGCTACAACGAGCAGGCGCGCCTGCACGGCGGCAAGGTGCTGGCCAACCCGCGCAACGGCGCGGCCGGCTCGCTGCGCCAGCTGGACCCGAAGATCAGCGCCCAACGCCCGCTGAGCTTCTATGCCTACGGCCTGGGCGAAGTGGACGGTGAACTGCCGCCGACCCATTCCGGCACGCTCGCGCAGCTGGCGCGCTGGGGCTTCCCGGTCAGCGACCTGTGCCAGGTGGTGGAAGGTGCCGATGGCCTGCTGGCGTATTACCGCGACATCGGCGCGCGCCGCGACGGCCTGGCCTTCGACATCGATGGCGTGGTCTACAAGCTTGATGACCGCGAAGGCCAGCAGGAAATGGGCTTCGTCGCCCGTGCGCCGCGTTGGGCCATCGCCCACAAGTTCCCGGCGCAGGAGCAGACCACCACGGTCGAGGCCATCGAGATCCAGATCGGCCGCACCGGCGCGGCCACGCCGGTGGCACGGCTGAAGCCGGTGCACGTGGCCGGCGTGGTGGTGACCAACGCCACCCTGCACAACGCCGACCAGATCGCCCGCCTGGACGTGCGCGTCGGCGACACGGTGATCGTGCGCCGCGCCGGTGACGTGATCCCGGAAGTGGTCAGCGTCATCACCGACCGCCGCCCCGAGGGCACCACGCCGTGGCAGATGCCGGCCAACTGCCCGGTGTGCGGTTCGGAAATCGTCCGTGAGGAAGGCGAGGCGGTATGGCGTTGCTCCGGTGAGCTGAGCTGCCCGGCGCAGCGCAAGGAGGCCATTGCCCATTTCGCCTCGCGCAAGGCCATGGACATCGATGGGCTCGGTGACAAGTACATCGAGACGCTGGTGGATGCCGGCATCGTGCGCGGCGTGGCCGACCTGTACGCGCTGCAGCGCGACCAGTTGCTGGTGCTGAAGCTGGCGCTGGATGCCGAATCGCCGGAGGCCTTGGCGTCGCAGCTCAGCCTGCATCTGGCACCGGAAGGCAGCGGCGGGACGCTGAACCAGATCCTCCGGCTGGACGCGGCCGACGCCGGCTGGCGTGCGCGGGCATTGTCGGTGCCCGCCCGTTTCGAATGGAACACGAAGAAGATCGCGACCAAGTGGGCCGACAACCTCATCGCCGCCATCGCCAACAGCCGCAGTACCACGCTCAGCCGGCTGCTGTTCGCGCTGGGCATCGAGCACGTCGGCGAGAGCACCGCCAAGGCGTTG
Source organism: Stenotrophomonas capsici (assembly GCF_034961085.1). Classification (NCBI taxonomy): domain Bacteria; kingdom Pseudomonadati; phylum Pseudomonadota; class Gammaproteobacteria; order Lysobacterales; family Lysobacteraceae; genus Stenotrophomonas; species Stenotrophomonas capsici. Next base: position 857,279 of record NZ_JAYFUH010000249.1, read on the forward strand.
TCGGTCTGGTTTGGTGACCTGGCGCTGATCCGCCGCATGCCGTGGCCGCTGTTCAAGCGGGTGCCCGACATCGGTGGTGAAGTCGCGCGTTCGATCGGCCACTTCATGGCGCAGCCGGGCAACCAGGAGGCCATCGATGCGTTGCTGGCACGGGGCGTGCAGATCACCGATGCACACGCCCCCCACGCCAAGCTGCGCGCCGAGCTGAATCTGGCCAACCTGCTGCAGGACCTGGAGATTCCCAAGGTCACGCCGGTACGGGCCAAGCAGTTGGCCGAAGCGTTCCCTTCGGCCGAGGCGATCCGCGACGAAAGCGCGCACAACTTCGTCACCGCCGGATTGCCGGCGGAGACCGCCAATGCGCTGGTGACATGGCTGGACGTGGATGCCAACGCCGCCTTGTTCTCCGCCGCCGGGGCTGCATTGCAGCAGTTGCTGGCGCTGACGCCCGAGGCGCAGCAGCAGGCGGCCGGTCCGCTGGAAGGCCAGACCGTGGTGCTGACCGGCACGCTGGCGCAGATGAACCGCGACGACGCCAAGGCGCAGCTGGAGGCGCTGGGCGCCAAGGTCGCCGGCAGCGTGTCGAAGAAGACCAGCTTCGTCGTCGCCGGCACCGAGGCGGGTTCCAAACTGGACAAGGCCAATGAACTGGGCGTGGCGGTGTGGGATGAAGCCCGACTGCTGGCCTTCCTCGCCGAGAACGGTAAGCAGGCATGAGCGACGAACTGAAATGCCGTGTCGCCGACGCGCAGGACTTCCCGCGCATCATCGGCATGGTCCGTGATTTCTACGCCGAAGACCGCATCACCTACCAGCCCGCGCTGGTCGAGCCCGGCCTGCGCACGGTGCTGGAGGATGCGCGCTGCGGCGCCGTCCTGCTGTTGTCCTCCGAGGCGGTTGCCGACGCGGGTTACGTGACCCTGGGGTGGTGTTTCAGCGTCGAGCAGGGAGGGCGTTTCGTTCTGCTCGACGAGTTGTACCTGGCGCCCGCCGCGCGTGGCCGTGGGTGGGGTCGGCAGGCATTGGCGCTGGCGCGGGACTGGGCCGCAGGGCAGGGTGCGGCGGTGATCCGGCTGGAGGTCAATCACCACAACGCGCGGGCCAAGTCGCTGTACCTGTCGGCCGGGTATCGCGATGACGCACGCGACATCCTGACGTTGCCGCTGGTCGACGCGGTCGGGGAGCTGCACTCGTGATCGAGGCATTGCGCCGGCGGGCACGTCTGAATGCACTGATCCGCGCGTTCTTCGCGCGCCGGGAGGTGCTGGAGGTGGAAACGCCGATCATGTCCGCCGCAGGCAACACCGAGCCGAACATCGAGGGCTTCCAGACCCGCTTCACCGGGCACGTGGATGCCGGTTCGCCGCTGCGCTGGCTGCGGACCTCGCCGGAATATCCGCTCAAGCGGCTGCTGGCCGCCGGCGTGGGCGACTGCTACGAACTGGGCCGGGTGTTCCGCAACGGCGAAGCCGGTGGCCGGCACAACCCCGAGTTCACCATGCTGGAGTGGTACCGCGTCGGCTGGGACCATCACCAGCTGATCGAGGAAACCGTTGCACTGGTGCGCGAAGCGCTGGCCGCAGTGGGCCGCGAAGCGTCGGTGCGCGTACTGACCTACCGCCAGTTGTTCCTGGAGACGATCGGGCTGGATCCCTTCCTGGCCGATGAAGCCACCCTGCGCGCGGCGCTGGGTGAGGTCGGCATCCAGCCCGAGGGCCTGACCCGCGATGATTGGCTGGACCTGCTGATGACCCATCGCATCCAGGCCCACTTCCTGCCCGACCAGATCACCGTCATCCATGACTGGCCCGCCACCCAGGCGGCACTGGCCAGGATCCGCAGGGAGGATCCACCGGTGGCCGAGCGCTTCGAGTTGTACCTGGGGGCGTTCGAGCTGGCCAACGGCTACCACGAGCTGACCGACGCGCAGGAGCAGCGCCAGCGCTTCCAGCGTGACCTCGCGATCCGCGCTTCGCGTGGTGCGGAGGTGTTGCCGCTGGATGAGGCATTCCTCGCGGCGCTGCCGTCGATGCCTGCCTGCGCGGGCGTGGCGGTGGGCGTGGATCGCCTGCTGATGGCGCTGGCCGGCACCTCGCGCATTGCCGACGTGCTGGCGTTCGACTTCGCCAACGCCTGAACCGTCTTGCGATGCGCATGGCCTGAACGGATGCGGCGTTCATCGGCGAGGACGCTATCGCGGGATGAACAGGAATCATCTGAATATTCCCTGTAATGGCGATGATTTCAGGCCAATCACCCGTTCAGGTCATGGACCTGCCTTGCCGGCATGGCGATGATGATGCTTTGATCACAACCACTCGGGCACTGTGCCCGTGCCGGAATCCATCAAGGCTGCAAGGGGGCGTGAGCATCGGATGAAGGGAGTTTTCGGCCTGTTGTTGCTGGTGTCGCCTTCGCTGCTTGCAGCGGAGGGGGGCGGGCCTGACACCCCGGCGCCCTTGGTCGTGCGCTGCGAGTCCGGCGAGATGGAACGCGTGTTCTGTCCGATGGATGTCTCCCGTGGCGTGCAGATGGTGCGCCAGCTCTCCACCCGTGATTGCATCCGCGAAACCAGCTGGGGCGTGGAAGGCGACGCGATCTGGGTCAGCGAAGGCTGTCGTGCCGAGTTCGCCCGCCGTGGCAGCAGCTCGCGGGTGTCGCGGCGGGTGGTGCGCTGCGAGTCGAAGGGACGCTACGAATCCTGCCCGGTGGTCCTGCGTGGTGCCCCGGTGCGGCTGTTGCGCCAGCAGTCGGTGTTGCCGTGCCGGGAAGGGCGTAGTTGGGGCTACGACCGCAACGAGATCTGGGTCAGTCGCGGGTGCCAGGGCCAGTTCGAGGTAGGCGCCGAGGACGGCTCGGGCTTCGTCGACGTCCCGCGCCGCGTCGTCTGCGAATCCAAGGGCGGGCTGCGCCGCGAATGCGGCGTCAGCGTCACCCGCCGGGTCACCCTGGTCGAACAGCTGTCCAGCGCGGCCTGCCGCGAGGGCGACAGCTGGGGCTGGGATCGCTTCGGCATCTGGGTCGACAAAGGCTGCCGGGCGGAATTTTCCGCCGATTGAACGGGCCGCCAGGCGGGCCGATTACAATGGCCCGATGAACACCATCCCCACCATCGATTACGCCCGTTATGACCACATCCGCCCGATCCGCTGGATGGGTGACGCCCTTGAACTGCTGGACCAGCGCAAGCTGCCGTTCGTCGTGGAGCACGTGCTGTGCCATGACAGCGACGCCGTGGCCGAGGCCATCCATGCGTTGACCGTGCGGGGCGCGCCGGCCATCGGCATCGCCGCCGCCTGGGGCGTGGTGCTGGCGGCGCGTGAAGTGCAGGCGGCCGATGGCGCTGCGGCGCTGGTGATGCTGGAGCCGGCGCTGGAGCGCCTGAATGCCTCGCGCCCGACCGCGGTCAACCTGGCCTGGGCGCTGGCGCGCATGCGCCGGGCGCTGGCGACAGCCGGGGCGGACTGGAAGCAGGTGCTGGCGCTGGAAGCGCAGGCCATCGCCGACGAGGACCTGGCCGCCAACCGGCACATGGGCGCACTGGGCGCCGGCCTGATCGCCCCGGGCAGCGGCGTGCTGACCCATTGCAATACCGGTTCACTGGCCACCGCGGGCTTTGGCACCGCGCTGGGCGTGATCCGCGCGGGCAAGGCGCAGGGCAACATCGCGCGCGTGTTTGCCGGCGAAACCCGGCCGTGGTTGCAGGGTGCACGGCTGACCGTGTGGGAACTGCAGCAGGACGGCATCGACGCCACCCTGATCGCCGACTCGGCCGCCTCGCACCTGATGAAGACCGGTGCGGTGCAGTGGGTGATCGTCGGCGCCGACCGCATCTGCGCCAACGGCGACACCGCCAACAAGATCGGCACCTACCAACTGGCCATCGCCGCGCGCCACCATGGCGTCAAATTCATGGTGGTGGCGCCGTCCTCGACGGTGGACATGAACACCGCCCATGGCGACCAGATCGAGATCGAGCAGCGTGATCCGGGCGAGCTGTTCGGCGTCGGTGGCGTGCGCACCGTGGCCGAAGGCATTGCTGCCTGGAACCCGGTGTTCGATGTCACCCCGGGCGAGCTGATCGATGCCATCGTCACCGAGCGCGGCGTGATCCTGAAGCCGGACGCCGCGGCCATGGCAGCGGCCTTCGCCTGAACCAGCACCCGGCCCGAGCCAGCGTCCACCCGGGTAGTGCCGAGCCACGCCCGGCAAGGGGGCTCCCGGCAAGGCCCCCGCGGAGCATGGCTCGGCTCCGTGGTGTTTCCCGTGCCGGCGCGGCACGCCGGCATCGTCCAGAAAGCGGCGCCTAAGTTCCTGATTTGTTCCGGTAAAACCCCCGTCTGTGATAGACTCCATCGGTTGATTCAAGGCTCCGGCGGGGTTGCCTCAAAGGCCACTCCACCGGACGGGATCGTCACCAGACAACGGAACCCGAATGGCAGAAACAGCCAAGGAAATCATCCAGGTAAAACTGGAAGACGAGATGCGCAAGAGCTACCTCGATTACGCCATGAGCGTGATCGTCGGGCGCGCACTCCCCGATGCACGCGATGGCCTCAAGCCGGTCCATCGCCGTGTCCTGTTCGCGATGAACGAACTGGGCGCGCACAGCAACAAGCCCTACTACAAGTCGGCGCGTATCGTCGGTGACGTCATCGGTAAGTACCACCCGCATGGCGACCAGTCGGTGTACGACACGCTGGTGCGTCTGGCGCAGCCGTTCTCGCTGCGTTACATGCTGGTGGACGGTCAGGGTAACTTCGGTTCGATCGACGGTGACTCGGCCGCGGCCATGCGATACACCGAGGCGCGCATGTCGCGCCTGGCGCATGAGCTGATCGCCGACCTGGACAAGGAAACCGTCGATTTCCAGCCCAACTACGACGAGAAGGAACTGGAGCCGACGGTCATGCCGACCCGGTTCCCGAACCTGCTGGTCAACGGTTCGGCCGGCATCGCGGTGGGCATGGCCACCAACATCCCGCCGCACAACCTGGCGGAGTCCATCAGTGCCTGCATCGCCTTGATTGACGACCCGTCGATCGATGTCGATGGCCTGATGGAATACATCCCGGGCCCGGACTTCCCGACCGCCGGCATCATCAACGGCACTGCGGGCATCATCGCCGGCTACCGCACCGGCCGTGGCCGCGTGCGCATCCGTGCCAAGGCCGATATCGAAGTGGCCGACAATGGCCGCGAGTCGATCATCGTCACCGAGATCCCGTACCAGGTGAACAAGGCGCGGTTGATCGAAAAGATCGCCGAGCTGGTCAAGGAGAAGAAGCTCGAAGGCATCAGCGAGCTGCGCGATGAGTCCGACAAGGACGGCATGCGCATCTACATCGAGATCAAGCGCGGTGAGTCTGCCGAGGTCGTGCTCAACAACCTGTACCAGCAGACCCAGATGGAGTCGGTGTTCGGCATCAACATGGTGGCGCTGGTCGACGGCCGCCCGAAGTTGATGAACCTCAAGGAGATGCTGGAGTCCTTCCTCCGCCATCGCCGTGAAGTGGTTACCCGCCGCACCATCTTCGAACTGCGCAAGGCCCGTGCCCGCGCGCACGTGCTGGAAGGCCTGACCGTCGCATTGGCCAACATCGACGAGATGATCGAGCTGATCAAGACGTCGGCCAACCCGGGCGAGGCCAAGGAGCGCATGCTGGCCAAGGTGTGGGAGCCGGGCCTGGTGGGCTCGCTGCTGGCCGCCACCGGTGCCGAGGCGTCGCGCCCGGAAGACCTGCCCAAGGGCATCGGCCTGGTCAACGGCAACTACCAGTTGTCGGAAGTCCAGGCTACCCAGATCCTGGAAATGCGCCTGCACCGCCTGACCGGGCTGGAGCAGGACCGCCTGACCGAGGAATACCGCCAGCTGCTGGTGGTGATCGCCGGCCTGATCGAGATCCTGGAAGACCCGGAGCGCCTGCGCCAGGTCATCCGCGAGGAACTGGTCGCCATCAAGGCCGAGTACGGCGACGAGCGCCGCACCGAGATCCGCCACAGCGAGGAAGACCTCGACATCCTCGACCTGATCGCGCCGGAAGACGTGGTGGTGACGCTGTCGCGCGCCGGTTACGTCAAGCGCCAGCCGGTCAGTGCCTACCGCGCCCAGCGTCGCGGTGGCCGTGGCCGCAGTGCGGCGGCGACCAAGGACGAGGATTCGATCGAACAGCTGTGGCTGGTCAATACGCACGACACGCTGCTGACCTTCACCAGCTCGGGCAAGGTGTTCTGGCTGCCGGTGCACCAGTTGCCGGAGGCCGGCTCCACCGCGCGCGGCCGCCCGATCATCAACTGGATCGCGCTGGAAAACGATGAGCGCGTGCAGGCGGTGTTGCCGGTACGCGAGTACGACGACAACCACTTCGTGTTCTTCGCCACCCGCAACGGCACGGTCAAGAAGACGCCGCTGAGCGAATTCGCGTTCCGCCTGGCGCGCGGCAAGATCGCCATCAACCTGGATGAGGGCGATGCGCTGGTCGGCGTCGGCCTGACCGATGGTGAGCGCGACGTGCTGCTGTTCGCGTCCAACGGCAAGACCGTGCGCTTTGGCGAGGACCGGGTCCGCTCGATGGGCCGTACCGCCACCGGTGTGCGCGGCATCAAGCTCGCCAACGGCGAGGAAGTGGTCAGCCTGATCGTGGCCGAAAGCGCCGGCGGCGCCGAGGACGAGAACGAGGACGAGGGCAGCAACGTCGAGGAAGTGGCAACCGATGGCGGCGAGATCGTCGACAACGGCAGCGACGATGCCAGCATCCGCTACATCCTGACCGCGACCGAGAACGGCTACGGCAAGCGCACCCCGCTGGCCGACTACCCGCGCAAGGGTCGTGGCACCCAGGGTGTGATCGGCATCCAGACCAGCGAGCGCAACGGCAAGCTGGTCAGTGCGGTGCTGATGGGCACCAGCGATGAAGTGCTGTTGATCTCCGACGGCGGCACGCTGGTGCGTACCCGTGGCTCGGAAATCTCGCGCGTGGGCCGCAACACCCAGGGCGTGACCCTGATCCGCCTGTCCAAGGGCGAGAAGCTGCAGGCCGTCGAACGCTTGGATGCCTCGCTGGACGACGGTGAGGACGTGCTCGACGATGAGGCCAACACCTCGGCGGATGAAACGGCACCGGCCACGCCGGAAGCCTGATCGCCGCAGCGGTTGGAGTGAGAAGGGCGCCGGCTTGCCGGCGTCTTTCTTTTTGCGGGAACGCCGCTTGCGGGCCTGCGCCGCGAAGGACGAAAGGCGCGTGCGCCAGGCCTGCGCAGAGGCCACCTCCGGCGCGGATCCCAAGGCAGCACGGGCCGTCCGGCAGCAATGAGCCAATTCCCTGCGACTAAGGTCGCAGCGACAAACCCCCGCCTCCTGCCCGACTCTCTGCCGGCACATCACCGGAGAGAGGGCCCCTCGATGTACCAGGATCTTGGCCGCAACCAGGCCAACTACACGCCGTTGTCGCCGCTGAGCTTCCTGCGCAAGGCGGCTACCGTGCACCCGCAGCGGTTGGCGGTGGTGCATGGCGAGCGGCGCCTGAACTGGGCCCAGGTGCAGGCGCGTTGCCGTCGGTTGGCGTCGGCATTGCAGCGCATGGGCGTGGCCGAAGGCGATACCGTGGCGGCGCTGCTGCCCAATACGCCGGCGATGATCGAGCTGCATTTCGCCCCGGCCATGCTCGGTGCCGTGCTCAATGCGCTGAACACCCGCCTGGACGCGGAAACGCTTGCATTCATGCTGGACCACGGCGAGGCCAAGGTGGTGTTCGTGGACCGCGAGTTCTCGCCGGTGATGAAGCGGGCGCTGGCGCTGTGCCGGCAGGCACCGCAGGTCATCGACGTGGACGATGCGGCCATCGAGGAAGGCGAGTTCCTTGGCGAGATCGAGTACGAAGCGTTGCTGGAAACCGGTGACCCGACGTTCGCCTACGGCCTGCCCGGCGACGAATGGAATGCCATCGCGCTGAACTACACCTCGGGCACCACCGGCGACCCGAAGGGCGTGGTTTATCACCATCGCGGCGCCTACTTGAACGCGGTGGCCAACATCATCGATTGGGGCATGCCGCCGCATCCGGTCTACCTGTGGACGCTGCCGATGTTCCACTGCAACGGTTGGTGTTTCCCGTGGACGATGGCTGCCGTCGCCGGCACCCAAGTCTGCCTGCGGCGATTCGACCGCAAGCAGGTGCTGGAGCTGATGCGCACACATGGCGTCACCCACTACTGCGGTGCACCGGTGGTGCATGCCGCGTTGGCGGCGGCACCGGAGGAACTGAAGCAGGGGCTTGCCGGCGTGAAGGGGCAGGTGGCCGGTGCCGCGCCGCCGGCGGCGGTGCTGGAAGAGATGGAACGGATGGGCGTGGAGATCACCCACGTCTACGGCCTCACCGAAGTCTACGGCCCTGCATCGATCTGCCAGCCCAAGCCGGAGTGGGCGCAGTTGCCCATCGACGAACGCGCCGAGCTCAACAGTCGCCAGGGCGTGGCCTGCCTGTTGCAGGAAGACATGCAGGTGCTGGACCCCGATACCCTGCAGCCGGTGCCGTGGGACGGCGCCAGCGTCGGGGAAATCATGTTCCGCGGCAACATCACCATGAAGGGCTACCTGAAGAACCCCCGCGCCACCGATGCGGCTTTCTCCGGTGGCTGGTTCCGCACCGGTGACCTTGCTGTGGTGTATGCCGACGGCAACGTGAAGATCCGTGACCGCTCCAAGGACGTGATCATTTCCGGCGGCGAGAACATTTCCTCGCTGGAAGTGGAAGACGTGCTGTGCCGCCACCCTTCGGTGCTCGCCGCGGCCGTGGTGGCCAGGCCGGACCCGAAGTGGGGCGAGACGCCATGCGCCTTCGTCGAGTTGAAGGACGAACTGGACCTCAGCCCGGACGCAGCCCTGGCGCATTGCCGCCAGAATCTGGCCGGCTTCAAGGTGCCCAAGCGTTTCGTGTTCGGGCCGCTGCCGCGGACGGCCACCGGCAAGGTGCAGAAGTTCGCACTGCGCGATGCCGCGCGCGCCCTTACGGACGCCGAATGAACAATGGCCCGCGTGATGCGGGCCATTGTCCTGGCGTGCACGTGCCGGCGATCAGCGCGGTACGCGCACCATCCGCTCGAGCAGGTGCTCGACGATGCCCGCCGGTTCGCGGGTGCGGCCGACGTGGGTCACCGAGGTCTGCACCACCGAGCTGCGCTTGGCGGTGAGGAAATGGAAGCGTGCCCGCGGCGGCAGCTGTGCGATCGGGCCGGCTTCGGCGCGGCCTTCGCAGATGGCGACGATGGCGTCCAGCCAGGGGCGCAATGCCACCAGGTCCAGTTGCGGGGCGAACGCCTGCAGGCGTGCTTCATCGATCTCGATGGCCGCCTGCAGGTGCCCGGCGCTCGGGCAGGACACGATCACGCCGACATTGATGAACTCCTCACGCTCGACCCGCGGCACGACGCGGATCACCGCGTAGTCATACGTGTGCAGCGTGGGCACGGATGGCCTCCTGTACGAATGCATCCCGCAGCTGCAGGCGGCGCTTGAGGTAATCGGCGTAGGCCTTGCGGTAGCTGGCGGCATCGGCAAACGCCGGCTCGCCCTGCAGCCAGGCATCCGGGATCAACGCGACGATGTCGTCGATGACCGCATCGGTCAGCAGCGGGGCCAGTGCGCGGTCGGCGCCGGCGATGTCCTTGGCGAAGGGCAGCAGCACATGGTCACGGATGAGGACGAAGGGCTTGGCGCAGGCCTCGCCGGCGTTCTCCCAGTCGTGGTGGAAGTACAGCGCGGCACCGTGGTCGATCAGGTACAGCTTGCGGTGCCAGACCATCAGGTTGGGGTTGCGTACGGTGCGGTCCACGTTGCTGGTGTAGGCATCGAACCAGACGATGCGCGAGGCCAGCTCGGCATCGGGCTGCATCGCCGCCGGATCGTAGTTGATCGCACCGGGCAGGTAGTCGCTGCCCAGGTTGGTGCCCTCGCTGGCGCGGATGAGGTCCTGGATCTCGGGGTCCGGTTCGGTGCGCGCGAATTCGCGGTCCAGTTCGACCAGGACGATCTCCGGGATGGGCAAGCCAAGCGCGCGGGCCAGTTCACCGGCGACCAGTTCGGCGATCAGCGCCTTCGGACCCTGGCCGGCGCCACGGAATTTGATGACGTACATGCCATCGTCGTCGGCCTCGATCACGGCTGGCAGGGATCCCCCTTCGCGCAGCGGTGTGATGTAGCGGGTTGCGTGGACGGTTCTCAAGACGTGTGCCGTTGCTGGCGTTGGGGCGACAAGCCTAGCGTATCGGGCGCGCAGTGGCGGTGACCGGGTGGGGTGCGTCGATGGGTGCGGGACGCGCGGCGTTGCTGCGCTCCCTCCCTTTCGCGCAGCGAAGGGGAGGGGAGGGGTAGATTTGCGAGACTGCAGGAGTCGTGGCTTCGCGGCCGAGGCCGCTCCTATGGGGATGCTGTTGCTTCGAATGCCGCGTGGTAGTGCACCTGCGCCGCCGGTACGGTGCCGGCCAGCGGCAGCGCCTGGAAGTACGCCGGTGGAACCCCCGGCAGCTCCAGTTCCGGAACTACCTTGAAGCCGAACCGTGCGTAGTACCCCGGTTCCCCCAGCAGCACGCAGCCGGCACTGCCCAGTCTCGTCAGGCGATCAATCGCCGTCCGCATCAACGCCGCACCGATCCCCTGGCCCTGGCGATCCGGGCGGACCGATATCGGCCCCAGGCCATGCCAGCCGGCGTCGCCCGATGACAGCACCACCGGCGATACCGCGACGTGCCCGATCAGCTCGCCGTGCTCCTCGGCCACCAGCGACACCGTCAGCTGCCCGGCCGCACGCAATGCGGCAACGATGAACTGCTCGGTATGGCTGGAATGGACCGCCTCGGCGAATGCAGCCTCGGTCAGGCGGTGGATCGCGTCGATGTCGGCGGGTTGCTCGTCGCGGATATGAAACGTCATGCCATGCATCCAGAACGTTGCGGGGCGGATGACCGCCCTGGGAAGAAAGAAAACAGGCGCGGCTCAGTCGTCGAATGACTTGCCGTCGCTGCGCAGGTGTTCCTTGGCCGACTGCCACCAGCCGTCGAGCATGCCCTTGCCGTCGCCCATCAACTGGTCGACCTTCGCACTCTGCTGGTCAACGAACTCCATCAGGCTGGCCAGCCCATCCGGCCCGTGCCGCTTGATCTCGCCCCAGACCACCTTGGTGAACACCCGGGCCATCCACAGGCTGGAATCGACGTCGCCGGTCTCGGCCTCGATCTGCCCGATCAGTTCCCCCAGATAGGCGCGTGCTTCCGGCGGCACCTGCGGGTTCTCGCTCAGGCGCTTGAGCATCACCAGCCCTTCGCGCACGTCGCCGTTGTTGATGGCCAGCCCGGCGCGCCCCAGCTCCGACAGCCACGGCTGTTTCAGGCTCAGCGCGATCGCATCGATATGGACCTGGGCGCGGTCCCAGCGCTTGTCCGTGATGGCCTTGTAACCCAACGCGGCATGCACGATCAGCATCCGCATCCGTGCCTCGGTGGCCTGCTCGGCGTCGAGCGTCTTGCCGCCGTTGATCGCGAACTCGCTCTGCTGTTCGGCCAGTTGCGGCCATTCCCGCCGGTGGAAGGCCACCGAGCGGAGGGCGGCGCTGATCTGCGCGTAATCCCTGCAGGCGGGCAGGGCATCGACGATGTCCGATTCGGCGATGGCGATGGTGCTGCGGTCGGCGCTGAGCGCGCTGTAGCCGAGCAGGCCATGGATCATGCATTCGGTATCGGGCGTCAGCTCAGGCGTGGGCTCGCTGCCGGCCATCCGCATGCCCTCGCGCCAGGCGTTGTAGGAGGCGGGCAAGCCGTGGTGCGAAAGGCGCCGGTACTGCGTGTAGGTCAGGCTGTCGCGCAATGCCTCCAGCTGCTCCTGCTCGGTCTTCTCACCGCAACCGGCAAGGATCAGGACGCCCGCGACGGCGGCCAGCCAGCGCAGGCGGGGGCGGGGGCGGGTGTGCGGAAGTGTCATGCGGTCCATCCGTGGGAACACGAGCGCTATAGATACCGCAGCCGAGCGCCACCCGTACAGTGCGGCGGCGATCATGAAGACGGCGCTGTGGCGCAGTGGGGGCCGGCAACGTACTGTGCCGGGCATTGCACGCACGCTGAGTTCGACCATCATGTACCCGGGATGCCCGCTGTGAATGCCGCTTTCATGCCCGTCTTGCCGCTGCCCCTGCACCGTGTCCTGCTGGGGGCGGTTGCGATGGGCGTCCTGGCTGCCTGCAGCACGGTGCCGGCGCCCGCCCCGGGGCCACCGGCGGACGTGGTGCGCAACGAGATCGAACGTCGCATCCCTGCGCGGACCGCGGACCGTGCCGGTTGGGCGGCGGACATACAGGCGGCCTTCGCCGCGCAGCGCATTGCCCCCAACGCCGAGAACATCTGCGCGGTGCTGGCGGTGATCGAGCAGGAGTCGGGGTATCGCGCCGATCCGGCCGTCGCCAACCTGCCGCGCATCGCGCGCCAGGAGATCGACCGGCGCGCCTCGGCGCTACATGTCCCGGGCCTGCTGGTGGATGCCGGCCTGCGGATCAAGGCAACCGATGGCCGCAGCTACGGTGACAAGCTGGCTGGGGTACGTACCGAGCGTGACCTCAGCCGTCTATATGAGGAGATCATCGACCGCGTGCCGCTGGGGCAACGTTTGTTCGCCGGCAAGAACCCGGTGCAGACCGGTGGCGCGATGCAGGTCAGCATCCCCTTTGCGCAGGCGCATGCCCAAGGGTATCCGTACCCGGTGCAGGCCAGCATCCGCGACGAGGTGTTCAGCCGGCGCGGTGGCGTGTACTTCGGCACGATGCACCTGCTGGGCTATGAAACGCCGTATACCCGCAAGGTGCACAGGTTCGCCGACTACAACGCCGGCTGGTATGCCAGCCGCAATGCGGCCTTCCAGAACGCGGTGGCGGTTGCCACCGGGCAGGCGCTGGCGCTGGATGGTGACCTGCTGGCACCGGGGGCGCCGCTGGATGCGCCGGGCCAGACCGAGCGTGCCGTGCGGCAGCTGGGCGCGGCGCTGGGAATGGACGAGCGGGGCATCCGGCGGGCGCTGGAGCAGGCGGACCAACTGGTCTTCAGCGAGAGCCCGCTGCACCAGCGCGTGTTCGCCCTGGCCGAATCCCGGGCCGGCAAGCCGTTGCCGCGCGCGGTGATCCCCGGCATCCGCCTGGACAGCCCCAAGATCACCCGCGAGCTGACCACCGAGTGGTTCGCCAACCGCGTGGACGGACGTTACCGGGAGTGCCTGCAGCGCTGACCGTGGCAGGTTCGGGTGGGTGTTGCGGCAGGCGAGGGTGGTGGCCTGCCTGCGGGTGCGCAGGCGGGCAAGGCTGCGCCGCTCAGGCGCGGACGGGGTTGCGCCCCAGCACGCGTGCGCCGGTGATGATCATGCGGATCATCTGCGACATCTGCTCGATCAGCTCCGGGTCCTTCTCTTCCGGCAGGTCCATGGCGGTGCCGCCCATGGCGAAGATCAGGCGGGTGATGGCCTTGGCGGCCAGCGCGGGCTCATGCAGCGTGGCACCGTCCAGTGCGGCTAGGCGCACCAGGTCCACCTTGAGCTCGTCCTCGAAATAGTTGAGCTCGCGGTCCACCGCCTGCTTGAAGGCGTCCGAGCCGGCGGTGCCCTCGCGCAGCAGCACGTGCATCAGCCGGTCGTCGGCGCGCAGCTGCTCCATGAAGGTTTCCACCGACAGGCGGATCACGCCGCGGTTGCTGTCGGCCGCACGCAGGCGGGCCTGGCCGATGATGGTGCGCAGCGAACGGCCCGCCAGGTCGATCAGGGCCACGGTCAACTCGTCCATGTCCCTGAACTGGCGATAGAACGAATTCGGGGCGATCCCCGCTTCGCGGGCCACCTCGCGCAGGCTCAACGTGGACACGCTGCGATGCGGGCCGATCAGCGCCAACGCCGCCGCCAGCAGGTCGTCGCGCGAGATCGAAGCCTTGCGTGCCGGGTGCTGGTCGTCGTGGTGGGTCAAGGGCTGATCGGGACGGGTCATCGCGGGCAGGATGGACGGATTCGTGAATCATAGCCGGTATGGTGAATATACGAGTGTATACACAGCTGTATGCTCGGCCGTATAGTTCGTCGCCATGAGTGCTGTCTACCGTAATGCCACGCCCCCCCAGATCCCCTGGCTGAGCGAGGGCTTCTTCGATTTCTGGTCTACCCGCGTCAATCGCCTGTGGACGCTGCGCCGCCCGTTGGCGCGTGTCGTGGCCCGCAACGCCGCCAGCGCCGATGCGGTAACCCTGGAGCTGCAGCCCAACCGGCACTTCGCCGGGGTGCAGGCGGGCCAGCACATCAACGTCGGCGTGGAGGTGGATGGCCGCCTGGTCACCCGCAGCTACAGCCCGACCGTGCTGCCCAATGGGCGCCTGTCCATCACCGTCAAGGCAATCCCCGACGGCAAGGCCAGTACCTGGCTGACCCGCGATGCCCGGCCAGGCGACGTGATCGCGCTGGGCCAGGCCTTTGGTGAGATGACCTTGCGCACCGATCCGGGCCAGCGCCTGTTGTTGCTGGCCGCCGGCAGCGGCATCACCCCGATGCGCTCGCTGCTGCAGGCGCTGGATGCGCAGGGCATGCCGGTGACCGTGGACGTGTTGTACTGGGCGCGTCGCCGCGAGGAGCTGTGCTTCGTCGAGGAGCTGCAGGCGCTTGCCGCCCGCCATCCGCACTTCCGCCTGCAACTGTTGCTGACCCGCGATGCGGCCGCGCCCGCGGCGCGCGTGGATGCGCACGACTTCGCGGCATTGGATGCACCGGCGGCCACGCGGGTGCTGGCCTGCGGGCCGGCCGGGTTCGTTGAAGCGGCACGGCAACGCCTGCAGGGCCAGGTTGCCCAGTTCGACAGCGAGGCTTTCAGCCAACCGGCCTTGCCGGACATCGAGCAGGGCAGCGTGCAGGTGCAGCTGCTGCGGACCGGTCGCACGTTGACGCTGCCGCGCGGCAAGCCCCTGCTGGCGGCGCTGGAGGCCGAGGGCATCCAGCCGGCCAGTGGTTGCCGCATGGGCATCTGCAACACCTGCGTCTGCGACAAGGTGTCCGGCATCACCCGGCATACGCTGACCGGCGACTACGCCGCCGAACCGTCCACCCCGCTGAAGCTGTGCGTCAACAGCGCCAGTACCGATCTCGCCCTGGAGCTGTAACCGATGTCTTCCGTGTACAACCGCACCCTGTCCGCGGCCGAACTGCAGGCCTTTGGCGATGAACTCGATGCGGTGCGCGCCAGGCACTTGGCTTCGCTGGGCGCCTCTGACGCGCGCTACATCCGCAGGATCGTCGCGGCCGTGCGCTGGACCGGCGTCGCCGGGCGCACGCTGTTGTTCCTGGGGGCATTCGTGCACAGCGTGCTGGTGCCGGCCTGGATTGCCGGCGTGGTGCTGCTGGCGCTGTCCAAGATCCTGGAGAACATGGAGCTGGCGCACAACGTCATCCATGGCCAGTACGACTGGATGGGCGACCCGTCATTGCAGGGCAAGACCTACGAGTGGGACATCGTCGGCACCGCCGAGAACTGGCGCAAGACCCACAATTTCCGCCACCACACCTACACCAACGTGCGCGGGCTGGACGATGACATCGGCTACGGGCTGCTGCGCATCTTCCCCGAGCAGCGCTGGCATCCGTTCTTCCTGGCGCAGCCGTTCGTGGCGGTGGTGTTCGCGCTGCTGTTCGAGTGGGGCATCGCCATACAGGACCTGCGCGTGGGCCGCCTGCTCAACCGCAAGGTCACGCTGCGGCAGCTGTGGGCGCAGGCCAGGCCGGTGCGCCGCAAGATGCTCAAGCAACTGCTGAAGGACTACGTGCTGTTCCCGGCACTGGCCGGCCCGTTCTTCCTGCCGGTGCTGCTGGGCAACCTGCTGGCCAACGTCATCCGCAACGTGTGGACGTACGTGGTGATCTTCTGTGGCCACTTCACCGCCGACGCCGAAACCTTCCCCAAGGACTGCATCCGCAACGAGACGCGCGGCCATTGGTACCTGCGCCAGTTGCGCGGTTCGTCCAATCTCGCCGGCGGCCGGTTGCTGGACGTGATGACCGGCAACCTCAGCCACCAGATCGAGCACCACTTCTATCCCGACATCCCCGCCAACCGGTATGCCGCGATGGCGGTGGACGTGAAGGCCATCTGCGCCCGCTACGGCCAGCACTACAACACCGGCTCATTGCCGAAGCAGTTCGGCCAGGTGGTCTGGCGCATCCTGCGTCACGCCTTCCCGAGCCGCCCAGCCCCGGAGCGCCCGCTGGTAGTCGCCGAGCCCGCCGAGCAGCCTGGCAATGCGCCATCGGTGGGCGCGGCGTAGTCCGCGAAATCGCCAACGCTTGGTAATCCCCCAAGCCAGCGTTCGTCAGCGGCCGTAATCTCGCATGCGTCCTAAGCCACGCACCAAACCGGGGCGTTGATTGCCCCGGAAGCGCCGCCCGTGCCGTGAGTTGTGTCATCGATGCCGCACACGCCGGCAGCGATGCCGCTCTTTTCGCCAGCGGTGGCGAATGAACCGGTGACGATGCCGCTTTTTTCGTCATCCATGGCGCTCGTAACGGCATCCATGCCCCTTGAAGGTGCGCGCGGCAAGCACACGTGGCACGTCTGCCACCGGGAGCATGGCCCATGCCGCTTCAAGCGCCACGCGAGAGGCCGACACGTTGACCGTTGAAGCACTGGCCGGGGTGATGAAGGGCAGGGCCGGCGACACGGCGCCCGGGCGCGCAACATCCCTGCCAAAGAAGAAGGCCGCCCGTAGGCGGCCTCTTTGTGGTCGAGTGCTAGGGCGATGACGGCAGCCCCGTCAGTACGGTTTCACGAAGGCGAAGACCTGCCGCCGCGCGAGGATTTGGAGAAGCGGCTGCCCAGATTGCGCCGCAGGGCTTCCAGGCCCTGGTTGCGACCGGCCACCTTGAGCAGGGCGTAACCGTCCAGGGCGCAGCGCATCACGTCGCTGCGCAGGGCGATGTCGGTATCGGAGGCCCGTTCGGCAAGGCGCAGGATGCGCTGCAGGCGGGGACGCAGGCGGTCCAACGTGTCCAGGTCGGACAGGGCCTCGGCGATGCTCAACGTCGCCGGTACCACCTGCGGGTTCTGCGCCAGCACATGCAACGTCTGCCGGCAGAAGGCTTCGGATTTGCTGCCCATGCGCGAGAGCTTCTTGCGCTGCGCGGCAGACATCGCCACCAGTCCCACCAGCTGTGCCTCCAGCTCGGTCAGTGCGGCATCCAATGCGCTCAACTGCTTGTCGGTCAAACGAAGGGAACTCAGGTTCTGCATCGTCGGTCGTCCTTTTCGGTCAAGGGGATGGCCGCTTTCGCCGCGGCCATCGCCACCTTGCCCGCCCGGAACGTCGTTGCCGCCGGGAAAACCCCGCCCGTCATCCTGGGAAGCCACCCCCACTTCCCGTAGGGGCAGCCATGGCCGCGAAGCGCGTGTGCATCGGGGGAACAAACGCGCCAACCGATCCAATCCCGTGCCTCACCCCCGGCGTGCCGCCTCGATCCTGGCGACATCGATCTTCGTCATCTCCATCATCGCGGTGAACGCCCGCTTGGCCGCGGCCGGGTCGGGGTCACTGATGGCCTCGCTGAGCACGCGCGGTGTGATCTGCCACGACAGGCCCCAGCGGTCCTTGCACCAGCCGCAGGCGCTCTCCTGACCGCCGTTGTCGACAATGGCATTCCACAGCCGGTCGGTTTCGGCCTGGTCATCGGTGGCCACCTGAAACGAGAACGCTTCGGTGTGCTTGAAGGCCGAGCCACCGTTCAAACCCAGGCAGGGGATGCCCATCACCGTGAACTCCACGGTCAGGACGTCACCCTGCTTGCCGGCGGGGTAGTCCCCCGGCGCGCGATGCACTGCATTCACCTTGCTGTCGGGGAACGTGGCGGCATAAAACGTGGCCGCCTCCAGCGCCGTGCCGTCATACCAAAGGCAGATCGTGTTCTTGCTGTTCATGGCAAACCTCCATCAACGGGCCCCCGGCATATCACAGCAACCCTTCAACCCGCGTCGTAGGCGTGGCCTGGGCCGTGAATCCGGCAGGCCAGGCGGCCGACCCGCGCTCGAGCCAGATCCCCGGCTAGAATCCGGGAAAACAACCACACCCGCCGGCGCCGGAAACGCATTTCCGGACGGGTGCCGCAACCGGACAGGAGTCCACGGGGGAAAGGATGGCGGAAGTAACCAAGGCCCGAACCGGCCAACTGATACACAAGCTGTTTGGCATCCTGCAGGCCCAGCCGGACGGCATGAAGGCCGGTGATGCCTTGGCGGCCCTGGCCGCGCAGGTGCAGCTGACACCTTACGAGGCAGGTGATTACCCCACCGGTGGGCGACGCTTCGAGAAGATCGTGCGCTTCGCCACCGTGGACACGGTCAAGGCCGGCTGGCTGGTGAAGGACAAGGGCATCTGGACGGTGACCAGCGAAGGCGCACAGGCGCTGCAGCAGTATCCCGATGGCGAGCAGTTCTACCGCGAGGCGGTGCGCCTGTACCACAAGTGGAAGAAAGCCCAGCCGGTCGCGGAGGTGGAGGAGGGCGACGATGAGGCCGTGGAGAAATCGGCCAGCATCACGCTGGAGCAGGCCGAGGAAATGGCCTGGGCCGAGATCGAGGCCCACCTGGCCGCCATGCCCCCGTATGAATTCCAGGAACTGGTCGGCGCCCTGCTCACCGCGATGGGTTACCACGTCGCATGGATCGCACCGCCCGGAAAGGACGGCGGCATCGACGTCATTGCCTACAACGACCCACTGGGCACCCGCCCGCCGCGCATCAAGGTGCAGGTCAAGCGCAATGCCAACTCTCCCCGGATCGACGTCATGGGGCTGCGCAGTTTCATGGCGGTACTGGGCGAGGGCGACGTGGGCCTGTTCGTGGCCCTGTCAGGTTTCACCAAGGATGCCGACCTGGAAGCACGCCAAAGCCACCGCCGAATCACCCTGATCGATGCCAACCAGCTGGTGGATCTGTGGACGCGACATTATGGCCAGCTGGACGATGGTGCGCGGCGCAGGCTGCCGTTGAAACCGGTTTGGTTTCTGGCGGGGAATGAGTAGGGCGGCGGGGACGGTTTGTCGGCTTTTGACCCATAGCGGACATCGTATAGAAGGACCGCAGTTTTAGTCCCAGCCAATGTCATCCATGGATCTGGTCATCATCGGCTTGTTAGACGGACTTTGTCGCCCTAGTATCTAGCCTGACCGAGGGGATAGCCCGCCATGCGATGTAGCTAAGTCGTATCGTCGGCGATTGGGGCAGCTAATAGTTGGTTTGTATGCCTGGAAAGAGTTGCGTAGCTCACTTCAACAGCAGGAGTATTTGTGCAGATCAGCAAGGCCGACTCAAAAAAGATGCAGCGCTTGGCGCAAGAGGGGAAAAAAATCGCTGCAATTCGTAAAGAGTACTTCCCTCAACTCTCGTATTGGGATGTCTATGTTGAGGTCTACGGTGCCGGGAGCGCTCTGCTCTCGGCGTAAAGAGGATGATCACAAAGCGAATCGACGACGTTGCGGCAAGCAAGTCGAAGAAGGATCGCCTAGAAATCGCGTCTGAACTCCATGAGCTTGTTTGGCATCTCTACAACGACCACAAGGAAAATCACGCGAAGCTGGATAAAATTCGTAAGGCGCTCGCAGAGTGAACTAGCAATTCACTTGATTCGAACCCATTACGCGGAACCGCTTAACTTCGTTGCGACCATTCAATCATTGCTGCTCGTTGAGGCAAGAACAAGCCATGACTAATCTTGATGACCTGCTTAAAGAAGCCATTCAAAAGGCTACGACCGAGCGCGGACACATAAACATTCTCATTGCGGGTCGATCTGGCGTAGGAAAGAGTACGCTGATCAACGCCGTCTTCCAGCAGCAGCTGGCGGAAACTGGGCAGGGTCGTCCAGTGACGCAGAACACGAGAGAGATATCCCGAGATGGTGTCCCCATAACAATATTCGATACGCGCGGGCTAGAGATGTCTCAGTTCAAGGAGACGCTTTCCGAGCTAGAGAAAGTTATTAAGGACAGGAGTAACGACAAGGACTCAAATCGTCACATTCATGCTGCTTGGCTTTGTATTCAGGAAGATGGAAGGCGCGTTGAAAGCGCGGAAGTTGACCTGCACAACATGCTCGCAAAGCATGTCCCACTGATTGCCGTCATAACAAAAGCTAGAAGCGACAATGGCTTCAGGAACGAGGTGCTCGACTTGCTTCCAGAGTCAAGGAATGTAGTTCGCGTCCGTGCAATTTCCGAAGAGATGGACGATGGACATATCCTAGGCACCATGGGGCTTGAGAGCCTTGTAGAGCTGACGTCGGAGGTTATCCCTGAGGGAAAGCGGCGGGCCTTGGCGGCAGCACAGAGGGCCAATCTAAGCTACACAAAAGGGCAAGCACACAAGATTGTTGCTGGTGCAGCAACTGCCGCTGCCGCCGCGGGGGCAAGTCCAATTCCGTTTTCTGATGCCGCTATTCTTGCCCCCATCCAGATCGGCATGATCGCTGGCATCACTTCTGTCTTTGGACTGGAGTTATCAAAAGGCACGTTAAGCACATTAGTTTCGTCGGCGATTGGCGTAGGTGGCGCAACCTTTGTAGGTAGAACCATTGTTGTAAATGTCATGAAGTTCTTTCCTGGCCTTGGCACGGTCGCAGGCGGCGCTATTTCTGCTGCAACAGCAAGTGCAATCACTGTCGGCCTCGGTGAGGCTTATATTGCCGTTCTTGCGGAGATCTTCGCAGATAATCCTGACGCTACTCCAAGCGCGTCAGACATTGGCGAAAGATTGAAGGAGAAAATGCGCATGAACTAACCTGCGGGAACCGTCAAACAGTTCATTCAAGCCGACGCCGTTTCACGGCGCGGCTGATTTCTGACGTTTGACAGATGCCCGCTCCTGGCCGCAGGGCGTCATGCGACGCATAGCGGCCATTGGTCTAGCGCTAGGTCTGGTTATACGTTGGCTTGTTAGCCGGACCCAGCGGCCCTAAGATCGAGCTGTATCAAGGGGAAAGCCCGCCATACGGTGCTTTGTGGATAAGTCGTATAACCGGACCCAAGGGTCCGTCTATTAGGTAGTTAGACGTCCATGGAAGATTGGAACTCCTCAACCTGGATCGCTGTCCTAGCCCTAGTGGTTAGCGCGTTGAGTCTTGCAGCAGCAGTCTGGGCGTCATACGTTGGCCACCAGTCGCTTTCACATGCACGCAAAACATATGATGAGCAACTAAGTATCTCTTTCGCGCGCGAAAGAGCGCAGCTGCTCCAGCTGATTACGCAGAATCAGGCGATACTAGAAAAGACCCGAATCAAGATCGGCGCGTTGAAAGCCAATTTTGAAGCGGCGCCCCCGCCTGCGCAGACACTGCTCCACAGCTACACAAACTTGTTCACGGAGTATCTTCCGCGCATTGAAGGGTCAATACGACAATGCGCCGCTTTATGGCATGAGGTTTCGGAATGGGATGAACGGCGCGGCATTCATGCTCTTGTTCACCATCAAGCCAGATACCGCGCACTTATGGAGGACGACCTGACCGCCCATGACCAGGGACTTATCATGGTCGGGATCGTAGAGGAAAAGCTTGCTCAAGCGACGGCTTATGTGTCTGGTGCTACCCGGTAGGCCGTCTAACAATTCATTCAAGCCGAACCCGCTCCGCGGGTCGGCTTAATTCAGGCGTTGAACTTCCGCTTCTGGCCGAAAGCGGACATCCGCGTCATTTCTAAACGGTGCGATTTGCAACCCATTAGTTCTGCGGCCTTACCAGAAATCATCTGCCGCTGAAACGAGCGCCTGCTAACACACCCAGGCCGCAACCTACCCTAATGCCTGAGCGGCACTCGTGCTGGCCAGCATGGCGCATCGTCTCCCGGGGCTGTGCCCGATGCGTTGCCGGACCCATTGCCGGAAACCATGGTTCCGGCGGCAGGGAGGCATGGTGGCTACGGGCCAACCATGTCAGCCGGGCGACACCGACGCTGTATCCACCTCGGCTGGCATCCGTTCGCCGGCCGAGGCCGCCTGCGTCAGGGCAGGCGTGCTTAGGCAGACGATGACTGCTTGCCGTGCGGGTCAGGCTTCCAGCACTTCCAGCACGCGGCCGTCGGGTAGTTCCAGCCCGCGCGGCTTAGAGGGCTCGATGAGCTCGGCCAGCCGGCCGGCGTTGGGGCACTGCAGCAGCATGTAGTTGACGTCGAAGTTGAGCTTCTCGACCAGGAAGTCGATGAATGCACGCACCTTGGGCGAGACCATGCCGCCGCCGGCGAACACGGCGTTGAAGTCGTACTCCGGGCCGGTCCAGCCGGCCAGCACGCGGCGCAGCATGCCGGACTCGACGTAGGGCTTGGCCATCACGTCGCTGCTGAGCATCAGGCCTTCGCCGGCGACCAGCATGCTGTTCAGCGCGGCCGGGTCGTTGGCCAGCAACAGCGGATTGACGACGAACTCGCGCATCTCGCCGCCGGCCTCGGCCAGCGGCCAGGTGAAGCGGTTGTTGGCGTTGTGCGGCTTGCGCACGGACAGGGTGCGATGGAACTGCAGCTCGTCCGGGTGGCGGGGTTCGCCGTAGCGCTTGATGTAGGACGGGCTGGCGAACACCTGGGTGCGCAGCGTGCCCAGCTTGCGTGCGACCAGGTTGGAGTCGGGCAGGGGCCCGATGCGCAGGGCCATGTCGATCTCCCCGGAGATCAGGTCCAGGGTTTCGTTGCCCAGGTGCATCTCCACGCGCAGTTCCGGGTACTGGGCCTGGAACTGGCCCAGCAGCGGCGCAATCCAGGTGGTGCCCACCGAGTACGGCACGGTGAAGCGCAGCCAGCCGCGCGGGCCGGACTGCAACTGGCTCACCGCGCTCTCGGCCTGCTCCAGTTCGCGTGCGATGCGCTGGCAATGCTCGTAGTAGACGGTGCCGGCCTCGGTCAGGCCCAGACGGCGCGTGGTCCGGTGCAGCAGGCGTGCGCCCAGCCGGGTTTCCAGCTCCTGCACCTTGCGGCTGACGGTGGTCTTGGGTTGCCCGAGCAGCCGGGCGGCGGCGGTGAAGCTGCCTTGTTCAACCACCTTGACGAAGATCAGGGTGTCGTTGAGGTCGTTGGCCATCGAGGGGGACTCTTCAGGGGAGCGGCAGCGGGATTGTGCCGGCGACGGGATGATTATTCCCCTGAATCCGTACTAATCAAGTATGGATTGGAGGCGTACCTTGCACAGCTCCGCACAGATCGGACTTGCAGCCATGCGTCTGCGCCACCTTCCCAGTTTCCGCCGGATCCGCCGCCAAGCCGCGCCAGGCGTGATCACTGGCGCACGTTTTTCGTTCAAGAGCCTGAATTCATTGGAGTTTGCTTTTCCCGACGGGGCCAATGTGGCCGCGCATCCGGTTGGCCGGGTGCAGCGCCTTGTCCCTGCGATGTGGCACCGATTGATGCAGTTTGTCCCGCAGGTGGGAGAAAAATTTCCGTAGGCGGGACACTGAATGCGTCGGGCACGCGCGTCCAGCGACGCAATGCACGGCCCCACGCGCAGCAACCGGCATGCCGGCCCCTCTCTTACAGCCTTACCGCAGCACCCGCGCTTTCAGCTTCTCTTTCGCTTCCCTTTCTCCCCCTGTTCTGGATGGATGACATGAACGCAATGACGCCCCGATTCCCCACCGCACGACGTGTCGTGCTGGCCAGCTTCTCCGCATTGGCCATCGCCGTACTGGCTGCCTGCAGTGGCGGCCACGCCGAAGAAGCGGGCATGCCACCCCCGCCGGAGGTCAATGCCGCCCCGGTGCTGGTCAAGCAGGTCAACCAGTGGGACGAGTTCAGTGGCCGCGTGGAGGCGGTGCAGAACGTCGAGCTGCGCCCGCGCGTGTCCGGCTACATCGATAAGGTCAACTATGTCGAAGGCCAGGAAGTGAAGAAGGGTGACGTGCTGTTCCTGATCGATGCACGCACCTACCAGGCTGCCTACGAGCAGGCCAATGCCGAACTGGCACGTGCGCGGACGCAGGCGTCGCTGGCCCGCAGCGAATCCGAGCGTGCCCGCCGCCTGTCCGAGCAGCAGGCCATCTCCACCGAAACCTGGGAGCAGAAGCGCGCGGCGGCCGACCAGGCCGCGGCCGACGTGCAGGCCGCCAAGGCGGCGCTGGACGCGGCCGCGTTGAACCTGGAGTTCACCAAGGTGCGTGCTCCCATCAATGGCCGCGCCGGCCGCGCGATGGTCACCGCCGGCAACCTGGTCACGGCCGGCGATGCCGCCAGTGTGCTGACCACGCTGGTATCGCTGGACACGGTGCACGTCTATTTCGACGCCGACGAGGCTACCTTCCTGCGCTATGCGCAGATGGCGCGCAAGGGCGAGCGGCCGAGCGAGCGCGACCAGGCCCTGCCGGTGCAGATCGGCCTGGCCGGCGAGCAGGGCTTCCCGCACGAGGGCAAGGTGGACTTCCTGGACAACCAGGTCGTGCGCAGCACCGGCACCATCGGCGTGCGCGCGTTGCTGGACAACGCCGACCGGCAGTTCACCCCGGGCCTGTTCGCACGCGTGCGCCTGCTCGGCAGTGGCCAGTTCCAGGCCATGCTGGTGGACGACAAGGCCGTGCTCACCGACCAGGACCGCAAGTACGTGTATGTGGTCGACAAGGACGGCAAGGCGCAGCGCAAGGACGTGCAGCTGGGCCGTACCGCCGATGGCCTGCGCATCGTCGAGGCCGGGTTGGCCGCCGGTGACAAGGTGATCGTCGACGGCGTGCAGAAGGTCTTCATGCCCGGCATGCCGGTGCAGGCCAAGCCGGTGGCGATGCAGTCCCTGCCGGCCGGGCCGAAGACCGCCGCGCTGAACTGATTTCCGGTTTCGTCTGATGCCGGCGTGGTGCCGGCCACGCGCCTTCGCCCTCCGCTGGCGAGGGTAGGGTGGCTGCACGCCATCGCTGGCTACTTCAAGGAATTTCCCTCATGGATTTCTCACGTTTTTTCATTGACAGACCGATCTTCGCGGCGGTGTTGTCGATCGTCATCTTCGCGGCCGGCCTGATCACGCTGCCGATCCTGCCGATCAGCGAATACCCGGAAGTGGTGCCGCCGTCGGTGGTGGTGCGCACGGTGTACCCGGGCGCGAACCCCAAGGTGATCGCCGAGACCGTCGCCACGCCGTTGGAGGAGGCCATCAACGGCGTGGAGGGCATGATGTACCTCAAGTCGGTGGCCGGCTCGGACGGCGTGCTGCAGATGACCATCACCTTCCGCCCGGGCACCGATCCGGACGCGGCGGCGGTGAAGGTGCAGAACCGCGTGGCCCAGGCTGAAGCCCGCCTGCCCGAGGACGTGCGCCGGCAGGGCGTGACCACGCAGAAGCAGTCGCCCACCTTCCTGATGGTGGTGCACCTGACCTCGCCGGACGGCAAGTACGACACCCTGTACCTGCGCAACTACGCCCGCCTGCACGTCAAGGATGCGCTCACCCGCATTCCCGGCGTGGGCGACGCGCAGATCTTCGGTGGCGGCGACTACGCCATGCGCGCCTGGCTGGACCCGGACCGGGTGGCCTCGCGCGGGCTGACCGCCGGTGACGTGGTGCGCGCCATGCGCGAGCAGAACGTGCAGGTGTCCGCCGGCCAGCTCGGCGCCGAGCCGATGCCCAACAGCCAGTTCCTGACCCTGATCAACGCGCAGGGCCGCCTGCGCAGCGAGCAGGAGTTCGGTGACATCGTGCTCAAGAGCGGTGCCGACGGCGAAGTGGTGCGTTTGTCCGACGTGGCGCGCATCGAGCTGGGGGCCGGTGACTACACCCTGCGCTCGCAGCTCGATGGCAAGAACGCGGTGGGCATCGGCATCTTCCAGGCCCCGGGTGCCAACGCGCTGGAGATCCGCGACGCGGTGATCGGCACGATGGACCAGATGCAGAAGACCTTCCCGGCCGGGGTGAAGTACGAGGCCGTGTACGACACCACCATCTTCGTGCGTGACTCAATCAAGGCCGTGGTGTCCACGCTGCTGGAAGCCATCGCGCTGGTGGTGCTGGTGGTGATCCTGTTCCTGCAGACCTGGCGCGCCTCGATCATCCCGTTGATCGCGGTGCCGGTGTCGGTGGTCGGCACGTTCGCCGCGCTGTACCTGCTGGGCTTCTCGATCAACACCTTGAGCCTGTTCGGGCTGGTGCTGGCGATCGGCATCGTGGTCGACGACGCCATCGTGGTGGTCGAGAACGTGGAGCGAAACATCGAGGAAGGCCTGTCGCCAACGGCGGCCGCGCACCAGGCGATGAAGGAGGTGTCCGGGCCGATCGTGGCGATCGCGCTGGTGCTGTGCGCGGTGTTCGTGCCGATGGCGTTCCTGTCCGGCGTGACCGGCCAGTTCTACAAGCAGTTCGCCGTCACCATCGCCATCTCCACGGTGATCTCGGCGATCAACTCGCTGACCCTGTCGCCGGCGCTGGCCGCGCGCCTGCTCAAGCCGCACGGTGCCGCCAAGGATGCCCCGAGCCGCCTGATCGACCGCTTGTTCGGCTGGGTGTTCCGCCCGTTCAACCGCTTCTTCAAGTCCAGCTCGGAGAAGTACGAGCGCGGCGTGTCGAAGATCCTCGGTCGTCGCGGTGCGGTGTTCCTGGTGTATGCGGTGCTGCTGCTGGGCACCGGCGTGATCTTCAAGCTGGTGCCGCCGGGCTTCATCCCGACCCAGGACAAGCTGTACCTGATCGCCGGCGTGAAGCTGCCGGAAGGCGCGTCGATCGCGCGTACCGATGAAATGCTGCGCAAGGTCGCGCAGATCGCCAAGGAGACCGACGGCGTCGCGCACACCATCTCGTTCCCCGGCTTGAACGCGCTGCAGTTCACCAACACGCCCAATACCGGCGTGGCGTTCATCCCGCTCAAGCCGTTCAACGAGCGCAATGGGCGGACCGCTGCCGAGATCAACGCCGAGATCAACCAGAAGATCGCCGGGCTGAAGGAGGGCTTCGCGTTCTCGATGATGCCGCCGCCGATCCTTGGCCTGGGCAACGGCAATGGCTACCAGATGTTCATCGAGGACCGCGGCAACCTGGGCTACGGTGCGCTGCAGACCGCGGTGCAGACCATGCAGGGCGCGGTGATGCAGACGCCGGGCATGGGCTACCCGATCACCAGCTACCAGGCCAACGTGCCGCAGCTCGACGCCGAGGTGGACCGCGTCAAGGCCAAGGCGCAGGGCGTGCAGTTGACCGAACTGTTCGACACGCTGCAGACCTATCTGGGCTCGGCCTACGTCAACGACTTCAACCAGTTCGGTCGTACCTGGCAGGTGATCGCCCAGGCCGACGGCCAGTTCCGTGACAGCGTGGAGGACATCGGCAAGCTGCGCACCCGCAATGATCGCGGCGAGATGGTGCCGATCGGCTCGATGGTGACCATCAAGGAAACCTACGGCCCGGACCCGGTGCTGCGCTTCAACGGCTACCCGGCCGCCGACTTGGCCGGCGAGGCCGACCCGCGCGTGCTGTCCTCGGCGCAGGCGATGAACAAGCTGACCGAGATCGCCGGGCAGGTGCTGCCGGTGGGCATGACCACCGAATGGACCGACCTGAGCTACCAGCAGGCCACGCAGGGCAATGCCGCCTTCATCGTGTTCCCGGTGGCGATCCTGCTGGCGTTCCTGGTGCTGGCCGCGCTGTACGAAAGCTGGTCGTTGCCGCTGGCGGTGATCCTGATCGTGCCGATGACGCTGCTGTCGGCCCTGTTCGGTGTGTGGCTGACCGGCGGTGACAACAACGTGTTCGTGCAGGTGGGCCTGGTGGTGCTGATGGGCCTGGCATGCAAGAACGCGATCCTGATCGTCGAGTTCGCCCGCGAGCTGGAGATGGGCGGCAAGGGCATCGTCGACGCGGCGCTGGAAGCGTGCCGCCTGCGCCTGCGTCCGATCGTGATGACCTCGATCGCATTCATCGCCGGCACGATTCCGCTGGTGCTCTCGCACGGTGCAGGTGCCGAGGTGCGCTCGGTCACGGGCATCACGGTGTTCGCCGGCATGCTGGGCGTGACGCTGTTCGGCCTGTTCCTGACCCCGGTGTTCTACGTGGCCCTGCGCAAGCTGGTGACCCGCAACGGTGGCGGCAAGCTGGTCCAGCACGGTGAACCGACGATCCATCATTGAGCCCGACCTGCCCGGGCACGGATGACGGCCCCTGCCAAGGCAGGGGCCGTGACCGCCCCGGTGGCTGTTTCCCTTCCTGTTTCCTTCCCGACTTTCTCCTCCGAGGCTTCCCATGAACCACCACAACCAAAAGATCGCGCTGGTCACCGGCGCCACCCGTGGCATCGGCGTTGAGACCGTGCGCCAGCTGGCGCAGGCGGGCGTGCACACCCTGCTGGCCGGTCGCAAGCGGCAGGCGGCCGTTGACCTGGCCCTGAAGCTGCAGGCCGAGGGCCTGCCGGTGGAAGCGCTGCAGCTGGACGTCGCCGACGCCGACAGCATCGCCATCGCGGTCGAGCACGTCACCGAGCGCCACGGCCGCCTCGACATCCTGGTCAACAATGCCGGCGTGCTGCTTGAGGACCCGGCCGTGGCACCGTCGGCGCAGCCGCTGGATGCCTGGCAGCGCACGTTCGATACCAATGTGTTCGCCCTGGTCGCGGTGACCCAGGCATTCCTGCCGCTGCTGCAGCGTTCGCAGGCCGGTCGCATCGTCAACGTCTCCAGCATCCTGGCCTCGCAGACGCTGCACGCCGACCCGGCGTCGGGGATCTGGGACTTCAAGATTCCCGCCTACAACGCCTCCAAGGCGGCGGTGAACAGCTGGACGCTGAGCCTGGCCTACGAGCTGCGCGACACGCCGATCAAGGTCAACACCGTGCACCCCGGTTACGTGAAGACCGACATGAACGGTGGCGAAGGCGAGATCGAAGTGGGCGAAGGCGCGCGCTCCAGCGTGCAGATGGCGTTGATCGGCAACGACGGCCCCACCGGCAGCTTCACTTACCTGGGCGAGGTGCTGCCATGGTGATGCGTGGCCTGACCGTCGCCGTGGCCAGCGCATTGCTGGCCGGCTGCATGACCGTCGGCCCGGACTACAAGGCACCGCCGGTGCAGCCAGTGCAGTTGCAGGGCACGGCCGACCCGGCTTTCAGCAGCGTGTCGCCGGTGGCCGACTGGTGGTCGCAGTTCAATGACCCGGTGCTGACCCAGCTCATGCACGGCGCGCTGGCCGGCAACCTGGACCTGCGCATCGCGATGGCACGCGTGCGGATGGCGCGCGCGGCGTTCACCGAGCAGCGGTTGGACCAGTTGCCGCACGTCACCGCCGGTGGCAGCCAGGACCGGCGCAAGCAGCCGGATGCGAGCCAGGGCGGCGAGCGGGTGTTCAGTGAAACCTACCAGTTGGGCTTCGACGCGGGCTGGGAGCTGGACCTGTTCGGTCGCCAGCGTCGCGCCGCCGAGGCGGCGCGCGCCGACCTGGGCGCCGAGCGTGACAACCTGCTCGATGCACAGGTCACCGTGGCTGCGGAAGTGGCGCGCAACTACTTCGAACTGCGTGGCACGCAGAAGCGCATCGCCGTGGCACGGCAGACGCTGGTCAACCTGCGCGACACCCAGCAGCTCACCGAAACCCGCTGGAAGCTGGGGGCCGGCAGCGAGCTGGACGTGCAGAGCAGTCGCGCGCGATTGAAGGCGATCGAGGCGGACATCCCGCTGCTCGAAGTGTCCGAAGTGCAGTCGCGGCATCGCCTGGCGGTGTTGCTGGGCCAGCGTCCGGAGGCATTGGACGCATTGCTGCAGCCCCGCGAGGTGCCGGCCTTCGCCCAGGCCCTGCCGCTGGGCGATACCACCGACTTGCTGCGTCGTCGCCCGGACGTGCGCGCGGCCGAGCGCCGTCTTGCCGCGGCGACGGCACGCGTGGGCGTGGCAACGGCCGACCTGTTCCCGCGCATCAGCGTCAGCGGCTTCGTCGGCTTCCTCGGCGGCGATGCCAACGGCCTGGTGAATGGCAACAACAAGGCATGGTCACTGACGCCGTCGATCAGCTGGGCCGCATTCGACTTCGGTACCGTGCGTGCGCGGCTGCGTGCGAGCAAGGCGCAGGCCGATGGTGTCGCAGCCGAGTACGAGAAGACGGTGCTGCTGGCGCTGGAGGACACCGAGAATGCGCTGACCCGCTATGCCAAGGAACAGTCGCGCCTGGCGATCATCGCCGAGCAGGCCGAGGCGGCGCGGCGGGCCGAGGCATTGGCGCAGATCCAGTACCGGGAAGGTTCACAGGACTTCCTGGCGCTGCTGGATGCACAGCGCAACCAGCTCGCGGCCGACGACGCGCTCGCCGCGGCCGAGGCCACGGTCAACGTCAACGTGGTGTCGGTGTACAAGGCGCTGGGCGGTGCCGGGCAGTTCGAGGTACCGCTGGCGAGCCGCTAGGCCATGCACCACGGGCGCCGATGCACGCGATGGAGGCGGACATCGGCGCCGAACCCGGGAGCAGCAAACGAAAGAGGCGGCCAATGGCCGCCTCTTCGTGTTTCAGGCCGGGAAAGCAGGCCTCAGGCGGCGTTGGCCTGCTCGCGGCGCGGGCCTTCGACCAGCGCACGGCCGACCATGTCGACCAGCAGGTCCAGCTCTGCCTCGTCCATGTTGAAGTGCGGGGTGAAGCGCAGCGAGTTCTCGCCACCGTGGATCACGTTGACGCCGTGCATGCGCAGCCACTCTTCGGTGGAGCCGGCGCCGTAGCACTTGAACTGCGGGGCCAGCTCGCAGGAGAACAGCAGGCCGGTGCCCTGTACCTTGGTGATCAGTCCGCCGAGCTTGGCCTTGAGGGCTTCCAGCTTCTGCACGGCCTGTTCGCCGCGCAGGCGGATGTTCTGGCGCACGTCCGGCGACAGGTGGGCCAGGGTGGCACAGGCCACGTCCAGCGCACGCGGGTTGGTGGTCATGGTGTTGCCGTACACGCCCTTGCGGTACAGGCCCGCGGCATGCTCGGTGACGGCCAGCACCGACAGCGGGAACTGCGCGCCGTTCAGGGCCTTGGAATAGGTTTCCATGTCCGGCGGGTCCAGCGTCTCGTAGCCCGGGTAGTCGACGAAGGACAGCGTGCCGTGCACGCGCAGTGCGGCCTGGATGGAGTCGATCAGCAGCAGGCTGCCGTGCTCGCGGGTGAGCTCGCGCGCGACCTTGTAGAAGCTGGCCGGTACCGCGCGGCCCGGGTCGCCTTCGCCCATCACTGGCTCCAGGAACACGGCCTCGATGAACCAGTTGTTGGCTTCGGCATCGGCGAACACCTTGCGCAGCACGGCTTCGTCGTACGGCGGGATGGTGATGACGCTGTTCTCGCCGCGGTAGCTGGCCAGGTGCTGGTCATACGACTTGCGGCTGGAGTCCGAATACAGCGCCGGGCGGTCGGTGCGGCCGTGGAAGCTGCCCTTGATGACCACGCGCTTGATGGTGGCGCCGGCGTGGCGGGCACCCGGGTCGGT
The DNA here is from genome assembly GCF_034961085.1 of Stenotrophomonas capsici. Lineage (NCBI taxonomy): Bacteria > Pseudomonadati > Pseudomonadota > Gammaproteobacteria > Lysobacterales > Lysobacteraceae > Stenotrophomonas > Stenotrophomonas capsici. The sequence goes on from NZ_JAYFUH010000249.1 coordinate 888,698, forward strand.
CTGCAGCTTGGCGTTGATGTCGGCGATGCGCGCGGCCAGGCCCACGGCCTCGGAGCCGGAGTTCAGGCACATGAAGTGGGTGAACGGGCAACCGCCGCGGGTGTGGCCGATCTCCTTGCGCATGGCGTTGGTGAAGCGGCGCTGGGCCAGGCTCGGGGTCATGATGTTGGCCATGACCTGCGGCTTGGCGGCGGCGTCCATCACGTCGGCCGGGGTGTGGCCGAAGCCGAGCATGCCGTAGCCGCCGGCGTCGTACAGCACCGCGCCCTTGAGCGAGATCACCCACGGGCCGCGCGCGGCCAGCGCGATGTACGGGACCACGGCGTCATCGGCGTAGAAATTGACGAAACCGGCCTGCATCGCGGCGATCTGGTCCTTTTCGTCCAGATCCAGCAGGTCGGCGGCTTCGTCCTTGATGCGGGTGTATTCGGTGGCGGCAGCCGCGATGGCCTGGGCCAGATCGGGATGGGCGGTGGCCAGGCGTTCGACGCTGGCATCGTCCAGACCCTGGGTAAGGCGGGTGCCGGCGTGCGCGCGAAGCGGGGCGAGGGGGCCGAGTACGGTCATGCTCATCTCCAGAAGTAACTTGTATATATCCATTATCTGGAGATTCTGGACATATGGCAGATATGAACTGGACAGATTTTCGGGTAATTTCGTCGAATCGACGAATCTGGTTTGCAATGTGAAGATTTCCGCCGCTGACGAACGCCTGTTGTCCGTGCTGCGCGAGGACGCGCGCGCCTCCACCGCCCAGATCGCCCGCCGGCTCGGGCTTTCGCGGACCACCGTGCAGAGCCGCATCGACCGCCTGGAGCAGCAGGGGGTGATCGCCGGTTACACCGTGCGCACCCACGAGGACTACGAGCAGGGCCAGGTGCGCGCACATGTGCTGATCACCGTGCTGCCGAAGAAGATGCCGGCGGTGGTGAAGGCGCTGCGCGACATCGCCGAAGTGCGCTCGCTGCACTCGGTCAGCGGCAACCACGACCTGATCGCGATGGTGGTGGTGGGCGGCGTCGGCGAAATGGACGTGGTCACCGATGCCATCGGTGCCATCGACGGCGTGGAACGCACGACCAGCGCGATCATCCTGTCGACCAAGTTCGAGCGCTGAGGGGGCGGGCAGCGCCGAGCCCTGCCCGGCAGGGCTCCCGGCCTCCCGGCACTGGCCGGGCCGCCTACCAGCCGAAAACCGCATGGGGGCTACAATAGCCGGCTCCCCGTACGACGTTCCGGCCTTGAAGAAGTCCGATTTTCACTATGACCTGCCCGAGGCGTTGATCGCCCAGGCGCCCCTGGCCGAGCGTTCGGCCAGCCGGCTGATGCTGGTGCCGCCGGCGCCGGCCACCTTCGATGACCGCCATGTGCGCGACCTGCCGACGCTATTGCAGCCCGGTGACCTGCTGGTGTTCAACGATACCCGGGTGATCCCGGCGCGTCTGTTCGGGCAGAAGGCCACTGGTGGCCGGGTCGAGATCCTGATCGAACGGCTGCTTGGCGGCCAGCAGGCCCGTGCCCAGATCGGTGCCAGCAAGTCGCCCAAGCCGGGCAGCCGCATCCAGCTCGACGCCGGCGGCGAGGCCGAGGTGCTGGGCCGCGATGGCGAGTTCTATGTCCTGCGCTTCGACATCCCCGAGCCGCTGGAGTCGTGGCTGGTCCACGAGGGCCGGCTGCCGCTGCCGCCGTACATCCACCGCGAGCCTGGCCTGGATGACCGCGAGCGTTACCAGACCGTGTTCGCGCGCCAGGTCGGTGCGGTGGCCGCTCCCACCGCCGGCCTGCATTTCGACGAAGGCCTGCTGGCGCAGTTGCGCGAACGCGGCGTGCAGTTCGGCCACATCACCCTGCACGTCGGCGCCGGCACCTTCCAGCCGGTGCGCGTGGATGACCTGAGCCAGCACGTGATGCACCGTGAATGGCTCAACGTCGGCGCCGAACTGGTCGAGCAGGTGCGCCGCACCCGCGCGGCCGGGGGGCGCGTGATCGGTGTCGGTACCACCGTGGTGCGGGCGCTGGAGAGCGCCATGCGCGAGGGCGAGCTGCAGCCGTACGCTGGCGAGACCCAGATCTTCATCACCCCCGGCTACCGTATCCGCAGCGTCGATGCGATGGTGACCAACTTCCACCTGCCCGAAAGCACCCTGCTGATGATGATCAGCGCCTTCGCTGGCAAGGCGCGGGTGTTCGAGGCCTATGCCCACGCCATTGCGCAGGAGTACCGCTTCTTCAGCTACGGCGATGCGATGCTGCTGTTCCCGCAGGGCGGGGAGGGCACCGGCGACGCCGGGGATGCCGCCTCCCGTCCCGGCTGACCGCCAGCCCCCGGCGATCCAAGCCCCGCCGAACGCGCGCCGGTAGACTGTCCGTCTCCGGCGCGCCTGATTTCCGCCCCCATTCCCGAGTTCCTGCCTCTCGCCATGTCCCGACTGCACTTCAAGCTCCAGACCACCGATGGCCGCGCCCGCCGCGGCCAGCTGTCCTTCCCGCGCGGCACCGTGCAGACCCCGGCGTTCATGCCGGTGGGCACGTATGGCTCGGTGAAGGGGGTGCTGCCGGAGCAGGTCCGCGCGCTCGGCGCCGAGATCATCCTGGGCAACACCTTCCACCTGTACCTGCGCCCGGGCCTGGACGTCATCGCCGACCACGGCGGCCTGCACGGGTTCTGCCGCTGGGACGGCCCGATCCTGACCGACTCTGGTGGTTTTCAGGTGTTTTCGCTGGCGCATCGCCGCAAGATCACCGAGGAAGGCGTCACCTTTGCCTCACCGACCGACGGCGCCCGGGTCTTCCTGGGGCCGGAAGAGAGCATGAAGATCCAGAAGGTGCTGGATTCGGACATCGTCATGATCTTCGACGAATGCACCCCGTACCCGGCCACCGAGGCGGTGGCGCAGAAGTCGATGGAACTGAGCCTGCGCTGGGCCCAGCGCAGTCGCAACGCGCATGACGCGATGGGCAATGACGCGGCACTGTTCGGCATCGTCCAGGGTGGCGTGCATACCGACCTGCGCAGCCGCTCGGCCGAGGGGCTGCAGAAGATCGGCTTCGACGGCTATGCCATCGGCGGCTTGGCGGTGGGCGAGCCCGAGCACGAGCGCAACGCCATGCTCGACCACATGCACCCGATCCTGCCGGCCGACCATCCGCGCTACCTGATGGGCGTCGGCCGCCCGGAAGACCTGGTCGAGGGTGTGGCGCGCGGCGTGGACATGTTCGACTGCGTCATGCCGACCCGCAACGCCCGCAACGGCCACTATTTCACCTCGTTCGGCACCGTGCGCATCCGCAACGCCAGGTACGAGCGCGACATGGACCCGATCGAGCCGGGCTGCGGCTGCCACGCCTGCACCAGCGGCTACACCCGCGCCTACCTGCGACACCTGGACCGCTGCAACGAGATGCTGGCGCCGATGCTGGGCACCCTGCACAACCTGTTCTATTACGAAAAACTGATGGCCGACATGCGCGCGGCGATCGAGGCGGGAACCTTCCTGGCCTTCCGCGAGTCCTTCTACGCGGCCCGGGGCGTGTCTGCCCCGGCCTTGTCGGGGGAGTAACCCAGCAGCCACGCGGCCCGGGACGAGGTCCCGGGGCCGTGGCATACTTCACGGCTGACCCCGTTTCGCGGTGACCGCCGGCCCAAGGCCGGGCAGGGTGCCGCCCAACACCAAGGACTTACGTAATGAATCTGATGGCCATCCTGCTTCCCGTCGCCCAGGCCGCCCCGGCTGCCCCGGGCATGGGCACCTTCCTGCTGCCGATCGCCCTGATCGCGGTCATGTACTTCCTGATGATCCGCCCGCAGATGAAGCGCCAGAAGGAACACAAGGCGATGCTGGACAAGATCAGCAAGGGCGACGAAGTGCTGACCTCCGGCGGCATCGCCGGCGTGGTCACCGACATCGGCGACAACTTCGTCACCGTCGAAGTGGCCGACAACGTGCGCATCCGCGTGCAGAAGGGCTCCATCGGCAACGTGCTGCCCAAGGGCACGCTGAAGTCGGCTGCCTGAGGCTGAATTCCCTTTCCGTCACGTCGTGACGCCGGGAAGGCGCCACGCAGGAATCCGCAATGCTTGAATTTCCACGTTGGAAGTACTTCCTGATCGTGATCGTTCTGGCGGTCAGCGCGCTGTATGCGCTGCCGAACATGTACCAGAAGGATCCGTCCGTCCAGATCACCGCCAACCGCGGTGGCCAGATCGATGACGCCTTCAAGGAGCGCGTCACCACGGCGTTGGGTGCCGCCGGTGTCACGCCCAAGGGCGTGGCCAAGGAAGGCGACAGCCTGATCGTCCGCCTGCCGTCGCTGGATGCGCAGACGCGCGCCAACGACGTGCTGCGCGAGGCGGCCGGCGAGAACTACACCGTCGCCCTGAACCTGGCTTCGACCGTGCCGGAATGGCTGGCCAAGCTCGGCGGCAAGCCGATGGTGCTGGGCCTGGACCTTGTCGGTGGCGTGCACTTCGCGCTGCAGGTCGACCAGAAGGCCGCCGTGGACAAGCGCTTCGAGGCCTTCACCGAAGACGTGCGGACCACCCTGCGTGACAGCCGCGTCACCTACCGTTCGGTGGAGCGTCGTGGCAACAGCGATATCCAGGTCACCCTGGCCAACGCCGCCGATGCGGACAAGGCCCGCGCCGCGCTGGCCAAGGCGCAGCCGACCTTCACCTACTCGGTGAGCGGCGATCGCATCACCGCCACGGTGCCGCAGACGGAAATGAGCCAGATCGCCACCGGTGCGATCGAGCAGAACCTGACCACGCTGCGCAACCGCGTCAACGAACTGGGCGTGGCCGAGCCGATCATCCAGCGCCAGGGCGACGACCGCATCGTGGTCGAGCTGCCGGGCGTGCAGGACACCGCCGAAGCCAAGCGCATGATCGGTGCCACCGCGACGCTGGAGTACCGCGCCGTGGTCGATGGCAACGCGCAGGACGCCGCCGATACCGGCCGCATCCCGCCGGAAGCCAAGCTGTACCGTGACCGCGCCGGCCGCCCGGTGCTGCTGAACAAGCGCACCATCGTCACCGGCGACCAGATGGTCAAGGCCAACGTCTCCACCGACCAGAATGGCCTGCCGTCGGTGAGCGTGACGCTCAACGCCGTGGGCGGCCAGCGCATGTTCGACTTCACCAGCGCCAACGTCGGCAAGCCGATGGCCGTGGTCTACACCGAGCGCATCCCGCAGGTGACCATGGTCAATGGCAAGGAAGAGCGCAGCTTCCGCGTCAAGGAAGAAGTGATCTCGGTGGCCAACGTCAACGGCGTGTTCGGCAAGGAGTTCCAGACCACCGGCCTGGAGAAGACCGAGGCTGACGGCCTGGCCAAGCTGCTACGTGCCGGTTCGCTGGCCGCGCCGATGGACTTCGTCGAGGAATACGTGATCGGCCCGAGCCTGGGCAAGGAAAACGTGGCTCGCGGCGTCAAGGCCGTGGTGTTCTCGTTCGTGTTCACCCTGGTGTTCTTCACCGTCTACTACCGCATGTTCGGTGCGATCACCTCGGTGGCGCTGCTGTTCAACCTGCTGATCGTGGTGGCGGTGATGTCGCTGTTCGGCGCGACCATGACCCTGCCGGGCTTCGCCGGCCTGGCGTTGTCGGTGGGCCTGTCGGTGGACGCCAACGTGCTGATCAACGAGCGTATCCGCGAGGAGTTGCGGCTGGGCATGCCGGCCAAGAAGGCGATCGCCGAAGGCTACGAGCGTGCATCGGGCACCATCCTGGACGCCAACCTGACCGGCCTGATCGTGGGCGTGGCGCTGTACGCGTTCGGCACGGGCCCGCTGAAGGGCTTCGCGCTGACCATGATCATCGGTATTTTCGCCTCCATGTTCACCGCGATCACCGTGTCGCGTGCGCTGGCTACCTTGATTTACAGCCGCCGCAAGAACCTGAAGTCCGTGGCGATCTGATCGGGAAGAGACTCAATACATGAAACTGTTTCCACTCCATATCGTCCCGAACGACACCAACATCGACTTCATGCGCCACCGCAAGCCCGTGCTTGCGCTGATGGTGGTGCTGCTGTTGCTGTCGGTGGCCGTGATCGGCTTCAAGGGCTTCAACTACGCGCTGGAGTTCACCGGCGGTACCGTGGTGCGCACGCACTTCGAGAAGCCGATCAACGCCGACAACGTGCGTGAAAGCCTGGCCAAGGCCGGCTTCGAGAACGCCCAGGTGCAGAGCGTGGGCGGCGGCAACGACGTCATGATCCGCCTGCAGCCGGACGGTGAGCACAACAACGCTGCCGATGCGGCTGCCCAGGTGGCGGAGAAGGTGCGCGTGGCGGTGACCACCACCGACAACCCCGCCTCGGTGCAGCCGGGCGAGTTCGTCGGCCCGCAGGTGGGCAAGGACCTGGCCCTGAACGGCGTCTACGCGACCCTGTTCATGGTGATCGGCTTCCTGATCTACATCGCCGCGCGCTTCGAATGGAAGTTCGCGATCGTGGCCAGCATCACCGCGTTCTTCGACCTGATCCTGACCATCGCCTACATGTCGCTGCTGGGTCGTGAGTTCGACCTGACCGTGCTGGCGGGCATGTTGTCGGTGATGGGTTTCGCCATCAACGACATCATCGTGGTGTTCGACCGTGTCCGCGAAAACTTCCGCAGCCTGCGCGCAGAGCCGCTGGAAGTGCTGAACAAGTCGATCAACCAGACGCTGTCCCGTACGGTGATCACCGCGGTGATGTTCTTCCTGTCGGCGCTGGCGCTGTACCTGTACGGCGGCGAGTCGATGGAAGGCCTGGCCGAGACGCACATGGCCGGTGCGGTGATCGTGGTGGTGTCCTCGATCATCGTGGCGGTGCCGCTGCTGAGCATCGGCCCGTTCAAGGTCAGCAAGCAGGACCTGATGCCCAAGGCCAAGGACGTGGAGGAGCTGGCCCGTCGCCCGTGACGGTGCCCCTCCCGGCAACCCGGAAAAGCCGCGCACCGCGCGGCTTTTCTTTTGCCCGCGCCGGCAGGTTGCACGGGGATTTCCATGCGGTGGCGTCGGTTGTGTTCGCTGCGGGTGCACACTACGATCCTTCCGGTTCGGCGCCGGGCCGTGGTTTCCCTGTCATGGCGGCGCTGTTTTCCTGCTTATCTAGCTGAGGTTTTCATGGTCATCAAACCGCGTGTGCGCGGCTTCATCTGCGTCACCACCCACCCGACCGGTTGCGACGCGGCGGTCAAGGAACAGATCGACTACATCCAGTCGCTGCCCAAGCTGGCCAATGGCCCGAAGAAGGTGCTGGTGCTGGGTGCCTCGACCGGTTACGGACTGGCGGCGCGCATCAAGGCGGCCTTCGGCAGCGATGCGGCCACGCTGGGCGTGTTCTTCGAGCGCCCGGGCAGCGAGACCAAGCCGGGCACGGCGGGCTGGTACAACTCCGCCGCGTTCGAGAAGTACGCGCACCAGGCCGGCCTGTACGCGCGCAGCGTCAACGGCGACGCGTTCTCCGACGAGGTGAAGCAGAAGGTCATCGAGATCATCAAGGCCGACCTGGGCCAGGTTGACCAGGTCGTCTACAGCCTGGCGGCGCCGCGTCGCAAGCATCCCAGGACCGGTGAGGTGATCAGCTCCACGCTCAAGCCGATCGGCGCGCCGATCACGCTGCGCGGCCTGGATACCGACAAGGAAGTGCTGACCGAAACCACGCTGCAGCCGGCCACCGCCGAGGAGATCGCCGGCACCGTGCAGGTGATGGGGGGCGAGGACTGGCAGATGTGGATCGATGCGCTGCTGGAAGCCGGCGTGCTGGCACCGGGCGCCACCACCACCGCCTTCACCTACGTGGGCGAGGAGATCACCCAGGCCATCTACTGGAACGGTTCCATCGGTGCGGCCAAGAAGGACCTGGATGCCAAGGTCAAGGACATCCGCGGCAAGCTGCAGGGCATCGGCGGCGATGCGCGCGTGTCGGTGCTCAAGGCGGTGGTGACCCAGGCCAGCTCGGCCATCCCGACCATGCCGCTGTACCTGTCGCTGCTGTTCAAGGTGATGAAGGAAGAAGGCACGCACGAGGGCTGCATCGAGCAGCTCGATACGCTGTACGACATCCTTTACAACGGCCCGCAGGGTGGCGCCAACGCGGCTGACCATATCCGCCCGGCACTGGTTGATGGCAAGGGTCGCGACGTCGCGCTGGTCGACGCCGAAGGCCGCTTGCGCGCGGACTACAAGGAAATGGCCCCGGAAGTGCAGGGCAAGGTGCTGCAGCTGTGGCCGCAGGTGACCAACGAGAACCTGTATGAGATCAGCGACCTGGCGGGCTACAAGGCCGACTTCCTGCGCCTGTTCGGCTTCGGCATCGACGGCGTGGATTACGAGGCTGATGTGAACCCGGACGTGGCGATCCCGGGCATCGTAGAGGTCTGAGCCTCGGCGGTTCCGGAAACAGAAGGGCCGCGCGATGCGCGGCCTTTTTTGTTCCTACACGATCGCCAGGGCTCGTGGAGCCCCTCATCCGCCCTTCGGGCACCTTCTCCCGCAGGCGGGAGAAGGGAGCATCAATCGTACGCTGTCGGTGCAAAAGCCCCTCTCCCGTGTACGGGAGAGGGGTTGGGGTGAGGGCAGGCCTCAGTTGAACTCGAAGTCCATCTGCGCCGTCGGCGGCCCGACGAAATCGCCCTGTACGTAGTCCACGCCGGCACTGAACAGCAGGCTCATGGTGGCCGCGTCGGTGACGAACTCGGCGACGGTGAGGATGCCGGCCTCCTGCGCCTTGCCGGTGATCTCGCGGGTCTTGTCCAGCTGTTCCTTGGCCTGCGCCGGATCGGCGGTGAAGCTGCGGTCCAGCTTGAGGAACGCCGGTTGGAAATGGGCCAGCAGCTGGAACGAATCCAGGCCCGAGCCGAACTGCTCCAGCCCGACCTTACAGCCCATCGTGGCCACGCCGGCGAGGAACTGCTGCGCGTTGCGCAGGTGGGTGAACACCTTGGCCTCGGGGATCTGCAGCCACAGCTGGTCGCCGTCCACGCCTTCGTTGGCCAGCCCGTCGCGGATGACGTCCAGCAACTGCGGGTCGGTGAACGACTCGGGGGTGATGCGCACCATCAGGCGGGTGGTATGGCCGGCGCGGCGGCGTTCCCCCAGCGCGCGGATGGCGTTGGCCACCACCCAGCGGTTGAGCGGCGCCAGCAGGCCGTGGTCCTCGGCGATGGGCAGGAAGGTGCCGGGGCTGACCAGCTCGCCGTTGTTCTCCAGCAGCAGCGAGGTGTCGTACAGCTGCATCGGCTCGCCCATCAGGTTCAGCACCGGGCGGAAACGCAGATGGAACCCGTCGCCGGCGATGGCCTCGCCGATGCGCTGCACCCAGCGCTGGATGCGTTCTTCCTCGACGCGATCGGTCGCGCCCGGGTCGAACACCTTGACCGTGTTGCCGCCCAGCTCGATGGCCGCGCGGTTGCAGTCGTTGGCATGGCTGAGCACCTGGCCGACGCTGGCGATCTTCTCGCCGACCTGCACGCCGCCGATGCTGACAGTGACCGTGGCCGAACGCTGGCCGATGCTGAACACATGGGAGGCGAAGGCCTGGCGCACGCGTTCGGCCACCTGCGTGGTGTGCGCGTACTGGCCCTGGCAGAGCAGGGCGAAGCTGTGCTCGCCGAAGCGCGCCAGCTGCGCCTCCTCGTTGATGGCGCCGGCCAGGTGCTGGCCGAGCGCGGCGATCAGCGCATCGGCCGAATCCAGGCCGATGTCCGCCAGCAGGCGGTTGTAGTGGTCCGGTTCGACCAGCAGGAAGCCGTACTGGCCGTCGCTGCGGCTGACCTGGGCCACCGCGTTCTCCAGGTGGACCATGAAGGTGGGGCGGTTGAGCAGGCCGGTGACCTGGTCGCGCTGGCGCAGCTCCTCCACCTCGCGCGCCAGTTCGGGGTCGAACTCCTCGCGGCGGCGGAACACCACCTGGAAGCAGGACTCGCCTTCGTAGGTGGCGGCGGTGAACTCCATCGTCGCCGGGAAGGTGTCGCCGTCCTGGTTGCGCGCATGCACTTCGTACTGCGGCGGCGGCGCCTCGCCCTTGCTCAGCGACTTGAGCAGGTTCTTGAAGTCCTCCACGTACTGCGGGGCGACCATGTCCAGCAGCGAGATGCCTTCCACGTCATCGAACGACTCGTACCCGAACATGTCCAGGTACGCCTCGTTGGCGCGGATGTGCATCCCTTCGTGGATGTAGGCGATGGGGTCGCGCGAGGAGGAGATCAGCGCATCGCAGCGGCGCTCGGTCTCGCGCATCTGTACTTCGATGCGGCGCAGGCCGCGGCGTGCCTGCAGGTCGGTCCATTCGGTGCGCACCACCGACAGCAGGTGGTCCGGCTCGGTGCGCAGGGCGATGGCGCGGATGCCGTTGGCCGAGGCGTCGAGCAGCAACTGCGCGTCGACCTGGTCGGCCAGCAGGATCATCGGGATGTCCTTGCCACTGGCGGCGACCTGCTGGGTCAGCAGCGACTGCGGGATCGTGTACGCGTTGGCGGCCAGCACCAGGTCGAGCGGTTGCCCGCCCACGGCCTGGACCAGCTCGTCCGGGCTCTGCGGCCGGAAGGGACGCACGGCGATGCCGCTGTTGCGCAACGTACTGACGATGGCTTCGGCATTCTCGGCGCTGTCATCGACGATCAGCAGGCGCAAGGTGATGTCTTTGGCGTTCTGCATTCAAGACTCCTTCGGACGCCGTTTAATACACGATGGGCAGGTACGGCGTCTATGCGTGGAACGTTTGACAGTGCCGGGATGGGGCACAAATGGCCCCTGTGCGGCTCATGCCACCTGGCCCGCCGCGTGGCCGGAAGCCCAGGCCCACTGGAAGTTGTAGCCGCCCAGCCAGCCGGTCACGTCCAGCACCTCGCCGATGAAATGCAGGCCCGGCACGTGCTGCGATTCCATCGTCGAGGACGATACCTTGCGCGTGTCCACGCCGCCGAGGGTGACTTCGGCGGTGCGGTAGCCCTCGGTGCCGCTGGCGACCAGCGGGAAGTCGGAAAGCAGGCTGGCGGCGGCCTGCAGCTCGCGCTCGTCCAGTTGCCGCACCGGCTTGTCCTTGAGCCACTGCTCGCACAGGCGCAGCGCCAGCCGGCGCGGGATGACCTCCGACAGCACGGTGCGCAGCTCGGAGGCGCCGCGCTCGCGCTTCATCGCGCGCAGCCACTCGGCGGCATCGCGGTCGGGCAACAGGTCCAGGCGCAGGTCGTCGCCAGGTTGCCAGTACGAGGAGATCTGCAGGATCGCCGGGCCGCTGATGCCGCGGTGGGTCAGCAGCATGAAGTTGCGGAAGTGCTGGCCGTTGCAGCGCGCTTCCACCGGCAGGGCGACGCCGCTGAGGTCGGCGAAGCGTTCCTGGTGCTTGCCACTGAGCGTGAGCGGTACCAGCCCTGCGCGGGTCGGTAGCACTTCGTGGCCGAAGCGGCGCGCCACTTCATAGCCGAAGCCGCTGGCGCCCATGCTCGGGATGGACAGCCCGCCGGTGGCGATCACCAGCGAGGCGCAGTGGAACAGCCCCTGCGCGGTGCGCACGCGGAAGCCGTCGGCGCCGCGTTCGATGTCCTCCACGCCGCAGTCGGTGCGCACCTGCACGCCGGCGGCACTGCATTCGTCCAGCAGCATTCTTACGATCTGCTTGGAGGAGATGTCGCAGAACAGCTGGCCCAGTTCCTTCTCGTGGTAGGCGATGCCGTGCCGCTCGACCATGTCGATGAAGTCGGCCGGCGTGTAGCGCGCCAGCGCCGACTTGCAGAAGTGCGGGTTGGCCGAGAGGAAGTTGGCCGGCGTGGTGCCGGTGTTGGTGAAGTTGCAGCGCCCGCCACCGGACATCAGGATCTTCTTGCCCGGCTTGTTGGCATGGTCGATCACCTGCACGATGCGACCGCGCTGGCCGGCGGTGAGCGCACACATCAGGCCGGCGGCACCGGCGCCGACCACCAGCACGTCGCAACGGATCGTGTTCACTGCCACCGTCTGCTCAGCCTGCCGGGCGCTTGCGCCATTGCGGGATCACGTCCAGTTGCATCTGGTCGTTGATCAGCTGCACCTCGCCGTCCTGGATCAGCACGCTCCAGCGCATGGCGCGCTGGATCTGGCTGCCCCAGCGTTCGACGAAATCGCCGGGCAGGTCGAGCACGGACAGGTTGTCGAAGCGGGCCAGTGGCTTGCCCTGCTTCTGCCACCAGATATCCGAGGCATTGCCGCCGTAGTTGATGATCTGCACGCGGCCGCTGCGGTTGCAGGCCTTGCGGATGCGCGATTCGTCCGGCTGGCCCAGGTCGATCCACTGCACGATGTCGCCGGTGTAATCGTGTTCCCACAGGTCCGGCTCGTCATCGGTGCTCAGCCCGCGGCCGAACTCCAGCCGGTCGTCGGCATTCAGGGCGAAGGCGAGCAGGCGGACCATCAGCCGCTCGTCGGTTTCGGAAGGGTGCTGGGCCAGGGTCAGGTTGTGGGTCGCGTAGTAGCCGCGGTCCATGTCGCTGATCTGCAGCTCGGCCTTGCGGATGGTGGCAGTAAGGGCCATGGGATTACCGGGGGCAAAGACCGACAATGATACGGCTTTGCCCCTGCCGGGACCCGAACGCGTGAGCACCGACGATCTGCCCAGTCATCTGCAATTGGCCCCCGGTCCGTGGGCGAGCCTGCTGGAGGGGTTGTGTGCGCGCTTTCCGGCGATCACGCGCGCGCAGTGGCTGGATCGGTTCGCGCGGGGGCGGGTCCAGGCCCTGGATGGCAGCGCGCTGGACCCGGGGCAGCCTTGGCAGGCCGGGCGTGAGATCCGCTACTTCCGAGAGGTGGCGCAGGAGCCGGTGGTGCCGTTCGAGGCGGACATCCTGTACCAGGACGCGCATCTGCTGGTGGCTGACAAGCCGCATTTCCTGCCGGTGATGCCGGCGGGGCGGCATGTCCGGCAGACGCTGCTGGCGCGCCTGGTGGCCTGCACCGGCAACCCGGCACTGGTGCCGCTGCATCGGATTGACCGGGGCACGGCCGGGTTGGTGCTGTTTTCCTGCAACCCGGAGAGCCGGGCGTCGTACCAGCGCCTGTTCGCCGAGCGGAAGATCGAAAAGCACTACGAGGCGCTGGCGCCGGCCTTGCCGGACTGCGTGTTCCCCGTGCAGCGGCATAGCCGGCTGGAGCGTGGCGAGCCGTTCCATGTCATGCGCGAGGGCATTGGCGCGCCCAATGCGCTGAGCCGGATCGATGTGATCGAGCGGTGCGGGGAGGTCTGGCGTTACGCCCTGGAGCCGGTGAGCGGGCGCAAGCACCAGTTGCGCGTGCACATGGCCGCGCTGGGCGCGCCGATCCTGGGGGACGATTGCTATCCGCGCTTGCTGCAGCGCGCGCCGGAGGATTTCAGTACCCCGCTGCAGTTGCTGGCCCGACGCTTGGCCTTCATCGATCCGTTGAATGGCGAGCCGCGCCAGTTCACCAGCCCGCGTCGGCTGGGGTGATGTCCCGGCCAAGCGTTAGCCCGATGCATTGCCGTGGTGCAGGGAGTGCGGCCCGGCTGCCGGTGACGGCCGCGCGGCTGCAAGGTGGTGGACGCCCCAGGCCGGCAGCCCCGGGTGCCTAGGCGACTGGCCGTGGGCGCTGGGCGAGCCAGCGGTCCAGCTGCGCGGCGAAGGCCTGGCGGTCGCGTGGGTGCAGGGCGGCCGGGCCACCGGTATGGATGCCGGCGCCGCGCAACTCCTCCATGAAGTTCCGTACCGACAGTCGCTCGGCGATGCTGTTGGCGGTGTAGACATCTCCCCGCGGGTTCAGCGCCGCGGCTTGCCTGTCCAGCACGCGGGCGGCCAGCGGGATGTCCTGGGTCACGACCAGGTCGCCGGCGGCGACCCGCTCGACGATGGCGTCATCGGCCACGTCCGGGCCACCGGGCACCTGCAGCGCGCGGATGAACCGGGAGGCCGGGGTCCGGATCCATTGGTTGGCCACCAGCACCGTTTCGATGCCGGTGCGCTCGGCGGCGCGGAACAGGATGTCCTTGATGACGACCGGGCAGGCGTCGGCGTCAACCCAGATGCGGGGGGCGGGCGGGGAATCGGGGGCAGTCATGGGGCGCAGTGTAGCGGTGCCCCTGTGGGACGCCGACCGGCGCTGCCCAGCCAAGTCCATGAATCCGGACGACATTGGTGCGGTGCTGAACCGCTCAGCTTTGATGAATACGGTATTTATCGCTTTTTAACCAAAAGCCGCGTATCGTTCGCCCCACTGTGCTTGCAAGGGTCACCGTGAATCGTGGCCTGATGCAGTTGATCTCACCGATCCGCTCATCGTTCCGCTTTACCAACGCCTGCAACTCAGTCTCGGCCCCGAATATCCGGTGGCTGCGATTTTTCTCATCAATGTTTCAGGAGTTTGTAATGTCTGATCGTCAGACCGGCACTGTGAAGTGGTTCAACGATGCCAAGGGCTTTGGCTTCATCACCCCGGAAAGCGGCCCGGACCTGTTCGTGCACTTCCGCGCCATCCAGGGCACCGGCTTCAAGTCGCTGCAGGAAGGCCAGAAGGTGACCTTCGTCGCCGTGCAGGGCCAGAAGGGCATGCAGGCTGACCAGGTGCAGGCGGTCTAATCGACCCCTGCCACCGAAAGGTAGCTTGGAACGCCGGAAGCGAAAGCTTCCGGCGTTTTCTTTTATGCCGCCCCGTGGCCGACCGTGCGCGCCATAACCGGTAGGATCCGGGTGTACGGCAGTGACGAGCAGGCGATGCGCAACAACGAGCCCCATTTCGACAACCGATTCGTGCAGGCGCTGCCCGGCGATCCCGAGCGTGGCCCCGGCCGCCGCGAAGTGCGCGGTGCGCTCTGGTCGGCAGTCAGTCCCACGCCGGTGGCCGCTCCCCGCCTGCTGGCGTACTCGCCCGAGGTGGTGGCACTGCTGGGTTTCAACGAATCCGTCGTGCAGGGCGAAGGCTTCGCGCAGGTGTTCGGCGGCAACGCGCTGTATGCCGGGATGCAACCGTGGGCGGCCAATTATGGCGGGCACCAGTTCGGCCAATGGGCCGGGCAGCTCGGCGATGGCCGCGCGATCTCGTTGGGCGAACTGCTGGCCGGCGGCCAGCGCTGGGAGCTGCAGCTGAAAGGGGCGGGGCCGACCCCGTATTCGCGCGGCGCCGACGGCCGGGCGGTGCTGCGCTCCTCGGTACGCGAATTCCTGTGCTCGGAGGCGATGCATCACCTGGGGGTGCCGACCACCCGCGCCCTGAGCCTGGTGGCTACCGGTGAAACGGTGGTGCGCGACATGTTCTACGACGGCAACCCGCAGGGCGAACCCGGCGCGGTGGTGTGCCGGGTGGCGCCGTCGTTCCTCCGTTTCGGCAGCTTCGAACTGCCCGCCTCGCGCGGGGACATCGCGCTGCTGACCCAACTGGTGGCGTTCTGCATCGACCGCGACTACCCCGAACTGGCCGACGCCGGCGCGCAGCGCCATGCACGCTGGTTCGAGCAGGTCTGCACGCGCACCGCGGTGATGGTGGCGCACTGGATGCGGGTGGGCTTCGTGCATGGCGTGATGAACACCGACAACATGTCCATCCTCGGGCTGACCATCGATTACGGCCCGTATGGCTGGGTGGAGGACTACGACCCGGAATGGACGCCCAACACCACCGACGCGCAGGGCCGTCGCTATCGCTTCGGCACGCAGATGCAGGTGGCGTACTGGAACCTGGTGCGGCTGGCGCAGGCCGTGTCGCCGCTGTTCGAGGATGCCGCGCCGCTGCAGGCCGGGCTGGATGCGTTCCGGACGCGGTTCGAGCAGGAGCAGCGCCATCATCTGGTGGCCAAGCTGGGCCTGGGCCGTTTCGTCGAGGGGGACGACACCTTGATGGCGCAGTTCCTGCAGTTGCTGCACGAGGGCGAAATGGACATGACGCTGGCGTTCCGTGCCTTGGCCGAGGTGGACCCCGCGGCGCCGGATGTGGCGGTGCTGGAGGCGGCGTTCTACGCGCCGGACAAGCGCGGGCAGGTGCTGCCGAAGCTGCAGGACTGGCTGCGGCGGCACGGCCAGCGGGTGCTGGCCGACGCGCAGGCGCCGGAGGTGCGCCGCGCCACGATGAACGCCGCCAACCCGAAGTACGTGTTGCGCAACTGGTTGGCGCAGGAGGCCATCGACCGTGCCGAACAAGGCGATTCGGCCGGTATCACGGACTTGCTGGACGTCCTGCGGCATCCTTATGACGACCAGCCGGGCCGCGAGGCGTTCGCCCGGCGCCGCCCGGAATGGGCGCGCGAACGGGCCGGCTGCTCGATGCTGTCGTGCAGCTCCTGACTCCTGTTTTCCTGATTCGATGATTGAAATGACTCCTGTTTATCCCGAGTGGTCGCGCACGATCCGCGACGTGGCCGACTTCCCCAAGCCCGGCATCCTGTTCAAGGACATCACCCCGCTGCTGGCGGACGCCAAGGCGTTCGATGCGGCCGTCAAGGCCATGGCCGCGCCCTGGCGCGCGGCCGGCGTGCAGGCGGTACTGGGTGTGGAGGCACGTGGCTTCATCCTCGGCGCAGCGTTGGCGCTGGAGCTGGGGGCCGGCTTCGTGCCGGTGCGCAAGCCCGGCAAGTTGCCCGGTGCCACCCTGCAGCAGGAGTACACGCTGGAGTACCGCAGCGACCGCATCGAGGTGTGCGCCGATGCCATCGCGCCGGGTACCCGGGTGGTGCTGGTCGACGACGTGCTGGCCACCGGCGGCACGCTGGCCGCAGCCCTGCTGCTGGCCGGGCAACTGGAGGCGCAGGTGCTCGGTGCGGCGGTGCTGGTCGAGCTCGACGGGCTCGGCGGCCGTGCGCGCCTGCCTGCAGGTGTGCCCTTGCAGGCCACGCTGGTCTATTGACTTTCCATTGCAGGACGCCCCATGCCGAACCTGAGTGAACTGCTGTCCTCCTTCGACGCGCGCAAGGGCGTGCTGCTGCCCGACAGCTGGCGCCAGGGGCGCACCGCGTACGGTGGCATCGTCACCGCGCTGGGCATCAGCGCCGCGCTCCAGTCGCATGCGACGCCGCTGCCGCCGCTGCGCGCGATGCAGGTCAACTTCATTGGCCCGGCCGTGGGCCAGTTGACCTTCGCGCCGCAGGTGCTGCGCGAAGGCAAGTCGGTGGTGAGTCTTGGGGTGGACGTCTTCGCCGAGGGCGCGCTGGCGGCGCGCCTGATGGGGGTGTTCGGACGCGCCCGCGAGAGCGGCATCGTCCATGATTTCGGCGACTTCCCGGACGTGCCCGGCGTGGACGATTGCCGCGAGTTGAACGCGGCGGCCGCCCCGTTCGTGCCGGCGTTCCTGCAGAACTTCCAGCTCAAGCCGGCCGGTGGTGCGATGCCGGTGTCCGCGGCGGCGTTCCCGGAGCAGTTGGCCTGGGTACGTCACCGCGACGCGCAGGGGGTGGATCCGGCCATTGCATTGGCGGCGATGGGGGATGCCATGCCACCGGCGGCCTTCACCGCATACCGCGCGCCTGCGCCGGTCAGCTCGATCAACTGGAGCTTCGAACTGCTGGACCCGGCGCCGGCCGGGGAGTGGTTCCTGCTGCGCTCCTTCAGCCAGCACGCACGCGACGGCTACTCCTCGCAGGACATGCAGGTCTGGAACGCGCAGCGGCAGCTGGTGATGCGCGGCCGCCAAAGCGTGGCGATCTTCAGCTGACAGCCCGAGCGGGCCGAGGCCATACCTGCCGGGCGTGGCGATGCCATGATGGCCGCAGGTTCATTCGGGGCAGGGCATGCGCATTCTGGGTTGGCTGGTACTGCTGTTGGCGATGCTGGGCTGGAGCGCCTGGTTCGTGGTCTGCAATGTCTACGAGTTCGCGCCACGGCTGGATCCGTGGGCGTTTGCCTATGGCTGGCTGCTGGCCGTGCTCGGCGCTGCCCGCATGAGGCGCGATGGTTGGGGTCTTGGCCTGCTTGCGGCGAGCATCGGCTTGTACCTGCTGTTGATCCATCGCGGTGTCGGTAGTGGAGTGGCGCTGGCGGTGCTGGTGATCGCCAGCCTGGCCGTCCTGGCATCCGCGCAGCGCCCGGGCAGGCGAAGCACGCCCGGGACTTGATCGCGACATTGCACCTGCGTTGGGCAGCGCCTTGCGGGTGCGCTGGAGTCCCCGGGGGTTACATCTTTCGGACGCGGAAACGCTTGCCCTTGATCTTGCCGGCTTCCAGGCGGGCGACGGCCTTGCCGGCCTGTTCGTGGCTGATGGCCACGTAGGAGCGGGTCGGGAAGATGTCGATCTTGCCGATCGCCTTGGCCGACAGCCCCGCATCGCCGGTCAGTGCGCCGAGGATGTCGCCGGCGCGCAGCTTGTCGGTCTTGCCGCCGTCGATGCGCAGGGTGCTCATCGCCGCCTGCGGCAGCTGCGCCGGACGCGCGGTGGCCAGCGGCGTCCTCTGCCAGTTGAGCGGGTTGCCCTGCTGGGCCTCCAGCGCATCGGCGCGGTTGCGTTCGCGGCCGGCCACCAGGCTCATCGCCAGGCCGCTGCGGCCGGCACGGCCGGTACGGCCGACCCGGTGCTGGAAGGTGTCGATGTCGGTGGGCAGCTCGTAGTTCACGACGGCGGCCAGGTCTTCCACGTCCAAGCCACGCGCGGCCACGTCGCTGGCGACCAGAACGTTGCAGCTGCGGTTGGCGAACTGCAGCAGTACCTCGTCGCGGTCACGCTGCTCCATGTCGCCATGCAGGGCCAGCGCGGAGAAACCGAACTGGCGCAGCGAGTTGGCAACCTCGTCCACATCCTTGCGGGTGTTGCAGAACACCACCGCCGATTCCGGCGTGTACTTCAGCAACAGGCCGCCCAGGGCCTTCTGGCGGTGGGCCGGTTCCACTTCGAAGAACAACTGCTGGATCGCCGGGGCCTCGGCCTGCCCGTCGATGGTGACTTCGGCCGGGTCGTTGAGCAGGGCGCGCGCGAGCTCGCGGATCGCCTCGGGGAAGGTGGCCGAGAACAACAGGCTCTGGCGCTCTTTGTGGGTGCGCCCGGCGATCTCGCGGATGGGTTCCTCGAAACCCATGTCGAGCATGCGGTCGGCTTCATCGAGGACGAAGCTGCGTACCTGGCCAAGGTTGAGCGCGCGCTTGCGTGCCAGTTCCTGGATGCGGCCGGGGGTGCCGACCACGACGTGCGGGTCCTGCGCTTCCAGCGAGGCCAGCTGCGGGCCCAGCGGCATGCCGCCGGTGAGGATCAGCAGCTTGAGGTTGGGGATGCCGGTGGCCAGCTTGCGCAGTTGCTTGCCGACCTGGTCGGCAAGTTCGCGGGTGGGGCACAGCACCAGCGCCTGGGTGCGGCCGGTGGCCGGGTCCAGGCGGTTGAGCAGGCCCAGGCCAAAGGCGGCGGTCTTGCCGCTGCCGGTGGGGGCCTGGACGATCACGTCGCGGCCTTCCAGGATCGGCGGCAGGCTCGACGCCTGCACCGGCGTCATCGTGGTGTAGCCCAGGGCGTCGATGCCGGGCGCGAGCGCCGGCGACAGGGGCAGGGTAGAGAAATCAGTCATGCGGCATTTTCGCAGAAAAGCGAGGGCGTTACGCTGACCGAGGCAAAGCCCCCGAAGGTAGGGCAGCTTCCAGCCGCAGGCGCAAAGCGCCCCCATCCGCCCTTCGGGCACCTTCCCCCGCAGACGGGGAAGGGAGCATCACCGCTTCAGAGCATCGCCCTGACGCCGAGATTGATCAGCATGCCGCCTGCCAGCAGCCAGCCAAACAGCAGTACCGCCAACAGCATGGGCTTGGTGCCGGCCTGGCGCAGGGCCGAGACGTGGGTGGTCAGGCCGAGTGCGGCCATCGCCATCGCCAGCAGGGCGGTATCCAGATCCACCAGGGCGCTGACCACGCCAGCCGGGAGCAGGTGCAGCGAGTTGAACGCCACCATGGCGATGAAGCCGAACGCGAACCACGGCACGGTGATCTTCGCGCGCTGGCCGTCGCCGGCCGCTTGCCCGCGGGCCAGCAGCGCCGACAGGCCGACCAGGAACGGCGCCAGCATCATCACCCGCACCATCTTGGTGATGACCGCGGCGTCGGCGGCCGGCTCGCTGATCGCCCGACCGGCGGCGACCACCTGGGCCACCTCATGCACGGTGGAACCGGTGAACACGCCGAAGGCGGTTTCATCCAGCGGCATCCAGCCGGCATTGATGCCCCACTGGTACAGCAGCGGGTACAGGAACATCGCCAGTGTGCCGAAGATCACCACCGTGGCCACGGCCACGGCGACCTGCTCGGCGCGGCCCTTCACCACCGGTTCGGCCGCCATCACCGCCGCCGCGCCGCAGATCGCGCTGCCGGCACCGATCAACAGGGCCGAATTGCGGTCCAGCCCCAGCACCCGGGTGCCCAGCCACCAGGCCAGGGCGAAGGTCGAGCACAGCACCAGGGCGTCGATGACCACGCCGGCGGTGCCGACCTGGCCGATGTCCTGCAGGGTCAGGCGCATGCCATAGAGGATGATGCCGGCGCGCAACAGGGTGGCCTTGGAGAAGCCAACGCCTGCGGCCGCCTGGGGTGCCAGCGCCGGGTAAGCGGTGTTGCCGATGACGATGCCGATCACGATGGCCAACGTCAGGGCGCTGATGCCATGGGCCTGCAGCCAAGGCAGGGTACCCAGCCAGATCGACAGGCCGGCGATCAGGGCGGTCAGCAGCAGGCCGGGGAGGCGGTTCGGGGTGGGCTGGGCCAGCCCTTGCGTAGCGGTGTTCATAACGACGGGTTATCAGGAGATGGCCCATGCTGCTCTCGGCTGCATCAGCTGTAAAACAGATACTATTCGTACATTCAACCTGTTTTACGGGTAGGTCATGCATCTCTCGCTGCGCCAGCTGCAGATCTTCTCCGCCATTGCCGAGGCCGGGACCACCACTGCCGCCGGTGAAACCATCGGCCTGTCGCAATCGGCCGTGAGCGCCGCATTGAATGAACTGGAAAGCCTGCTCGGGTTGGCCCTGTTCGACCGCATCGGGCGGCGGCTGGTGCTGAACGGGCATGGTCGTGCGTTGCTGCCGGAGGCCCGGGCGTTGCTGGCGGGCATGGCGGACCTCGAGCGGCGCTTCCGCAGCGGGCAGGCGGGGGGCACCCCGGTGCGCTGGCGGGTGGGGGCGAGCACCACGATCGGCAACTACCTGATGCCTTCACGCATAGCGGACCTGCTGGAGAGCAACGGCCAGGCCCATGTCGACCTGGTGATCGGCAATACCCGCGAGATCACCAGCGCGGTGCAGCGCATGGAGGTGGATATCGGCCTGATCGAAGGGCCGAACCACGAGCCCGGGCTGGACGTGGCCGAATGGATGGACGACGAGTTGGTCATCGTCTTCGGCGAGCGCCATCCCCGGGCGGCGGCGCTGCGTGCCGGCGCGGGCCTGGAGGCGCTACGGCAGGCCTGCTGGCTGCTGCGCGAGCCGGGTTCCGGTACCCGCGAGGCGGCCGAACACGCCTTGTTGCCGCACCTGCATGGGTTTGCCGAAGTACTGCAGCTGGGCGGTACCGAGGCCATCAAGCAGGGGGCGGTGGCCGGCCTGGGCCTGGCCTGCCTGTCGCGGCATGCGGTGGCCGACCTGGTCGCGCTGGGCAAGCTGCAGGTGCTGGACAGCCCGTTGCCGCCGCTGCGGCGACGCCTGTGGCTGGTCCGTCACCCCGGCAAACGCGTGCCGGCCAGCCTGCGCCAGCTGCTGGGGTTGCCGGCCAACGTCTTCGCCGACGGCTGACTCCCGTACAATGTGCGGATGCCTTTGATTACTCTGCAGAACGTCGACTACAGCGTCGGCGGCCCGTTGTTGCTGGAAAAAGCCGAACTGTCGATCGAGCCGGGTGAGCGCATCGCCCTGATCGGTCGCAACGGCGCCGGCAAATCCACCCTGATGAAGCTGATGGCCGGCGAACTCAAGCCGGACGATGGCGAAGTGCGCGTCCAGCAGGGCGTGCGCGTCACCCGCCTGGAGCAGGAAGTGCCGCACGGCGCGGCCGGCAGCGTGTTCGACGTGGTCGCCGATGGGCTCGGCGAGCTGGGCCATTGGCTGGCCGAGTTCCACCGCCTGAGCCACGCCGAGGTGTTCGATGGTGATGCGATGGGCAAGGTGCAGGCCAAGATCGACGGCGCCGACGGCTGGGCCCTGGACCAGCGCGTGGCCGAGACCCTGACCAAGCTGGAGCTGGACGGCGAGGCCGAGTTCGGGCGCCTGTCCGGCGGCATGAAGCGCCGCGTGCTGCTGGCGCGCGCGCTGGTGGCCGGTCCGGACGTGCTGCTGCTGGACGAGCCGACCAACCACCTGGACATCGAGGCGATCGACTGGCTGGAAGGCTTCCTCAAGGGCTGGAACGGCTGCGTGGTGTTCGTCACCCACGACCGCCGCTTCCTGCGTGCATTGGCCACCCGCATCGTCGAGATCGACCGCGGGCAGGTCACCAGCTGGCCGGGCGATTGGGAGAACTACGAGCGCCGCCGCGAGGAACGCCTCAACGCGCAGGCCCAGGAGAACGCCCGCTTCGACAAGCTCCTGGCGCAGGAAGAGGTCTGGATCCGGCAGGGCATCAAGGCCCGCCGTACCCGCGACGAAGGGCGCGTGCGCCGGCTCAAGGCCATGCGCAACGAGCGCAGCCAGCGCCGCGAGCTGGGCGGCAACGTCAAGCTGGAAGCAGCCGGCGCGGAGAACTCCGGCAAGAAGGTCATCGACATCAAGGACGTGTCCTTCGCCTTCGGCGAGCGGGTGATGATCAAGGACTTCTCGACCACCATCCTGCGCGGCGACCGCATCGGCCTGATAGGCCCCAACGGCAGCGGCAAGACCACCCTGCTGAAGCTGCTGCTGGGCGAGCTGCAACCGGACAGCGGCGAAGTGCGCCAGGGCACCAACCTGCAGATCGCCTACTTCGACCAGTACCGCGCCACCCTGCGCGAGGACTGGAGCGCGATCGAGAACGTGGCCGAAGGCGCGGACTTCATCGACCTCAATGGCAAGCGCAAGCACGTGCATGCCTACCTGCAGGACTTCCTGTTCACCCCCGAGCGTGCGCGCGCGCCGATCACCCGCCTGTCTGGCGGCGAGCGCAATCGCCTGCTGCTGGCCAAGCTGTTCGCGCAGCCGTCCAACCTGCTGGTGATGGACGAACCGACCAACGACCTGGACGTGGAAACCCTGGAGCTGCTAGAAGAGCTGCTGGGTGATTACACCGGCACCCTGCTGCTGGTCAGCCATGACCGTGATTTCCTGGACAACGTGGTCACCTCCACGCTGGTGCTGGAAGGCGAGGGCAAGGTGGGCGACTACATCGGTGGCTACACCGACTCGCTGCGCCAGCGCCCGGCGCCTGCCATGAGTGGCATGGCGGTGGCCAAGGCCTCGGCGACCACGCCGGCGGCCAAGCCGGCTGTCCCGGCGGCCGAGGCGGCACCGGCCAAGCGCAAGCTCAGCTTCAAGGACGCGCGTGAGCTGGAACAGCTGCCGGCGAAGATCGAGCAGTTGGAACTGGAAGTGGAAGGCCTGACCAGCGCGATGAACGACCCGGCGTTCTATACCCGTTCCAGCGCCGAGGTCACCGCGCACACGCAGAAGCTGGGCAAGGTGCAGGCCGAGCTGGATGCGGCCTACGCACGCTGGGAAGAGCTGGACGCGTGACCTGAGCGCCAGGGGTTTCGCGACCGAGGTCGCTCCTGCACGGTGCAGGAGCCGCCTTGGCGGCGAAGCCGGATCTCATTCGTCCGCAGGGACGCCGGCGTCGGGCAGCTCGAAGAATGCCCAGAACGGCACGTTCTGCTCTGCCCAGCTGATCGCCGTTTCCGAGAGCACATCCAGCAACGTGTTGAAGTCCTCGGGGCTGTTCCGGCGCAGGTCGGTGGCCTCGCTGAACAGCACCGCGTAGCCGTTGGCGGGCAGCCAGGACAAGTCGCGCAGCGCGTCGGACAGGGCATCCCAGTTGCGGCTCCAGCCGGGCGGGAAGTCCAGCTGGGTACCCAGCCGCATCAGCAGGGTGCGCTTGTCGCTGCAGCCTTCCAGGTCCACCCGCAGCACTTTCAGCCCGGCATCGCGGGCCGCCGCGGCCAGGCCGCCGAGGTCGCCGTCGCCGACGCCGTAGACGCCGGCCTGGCTGACGTCTTCCAGTCCCATGTCAAAACCGCTGTCGCTCATGGCCGTACTCCGGTGGCGGGGACGCTGAAGCTGCGGAAGCTCTCGTAATGGTCTTCGGTGTAGTACCAGACCTCCGGCGGCGTGCCGCCGGTGACGATGCGCCGGGCGCCACGGTGGTCCAGTCCCGGCGTATCGACGGTGTACTCGCGGTAGTAACCGCGCGGCCGCTGCGGCAGCTGGCGTTCGCGGTTGCCGAACACGCTGCCGTCCTGCCGGTGCGGATACGGGCCGCCGCGCTGGATCAGCGCGATGGTGGCGCGTGCTTCGGCCGGCAGGAACGCCGGCAACGGGTCCGCCGCTGCGCTGGTCCGCTGGACAGGCGATGCGGTAGCGGGCGCATCGGCCACCTCCTGGGTCAGCGAGGGCGCGAACTGCGGCGGTGCGGGTTGCTGCACCAAGCGCATTCCCCACAGCCCTGCGATCAGAAGGACGATGGCAACGACCAGCAGTAAGGGCTTGCGCATGGGCAATGGGGCAGGTGGCGGGACAGGCGACGATTATCACGCCAGCGCGGGTGCTTTGTTGAACGACAGGTTCAGTGCGCACGCTTCACATGGGAGTAACAACGGCGGCGCATGTCGGGGCCGGATGATCCATGACCCAGTGACGGGACAAAGTTTCCTTTACATCGCCCTTGGTAAGTTGGCCGTTCGTCCCTACCATTCATACCGCACTGTCCGGTTTTTCGGCCGGACGCAAAAACCGGTATCCAAAAGGAGATTCCTCATGGCCTACACCCTGCCCAAGCTGCCCTACGCCTACGACGCCCTCGAACCGCATATCGACGCGGCGACGATGGAAATCCATCACAGCAAGCACCACCAGACGTACATCAACAACGTCAATGCCGCGCTGGAAGGCACCGAGTACGCCGACCTGCCGATCGAAGAGCTGGTCAAGAAGACCAAGTCGCTGCCGGAGAACCTGCAGGGCCCGGTGCGCAACAACGGTGGCGGCCATGCCAACCACTCGCTGTTCTGGACCGTGATGTCGCCCAACGGCGGCGGCGAGCCGGTCGGTGACGTGGCCAAGGCCATCGACGCCCAGCTGGGCGGCTTTGAGAAGTTCAAGGAAGCCTTCACCAAGGCCGCGCTGACCCGCTTCGGCAGTGGCTGGGCGTGGCTGAGCGTGACCCCGGACAAGAAGGTGGTGGTCGAGTCCTCGGCCAACCAGGACAGCCCGCTGGTCGAAGGCAACACCCCGATCCTGGCGCTGGACGTGTGGGAACACGCCTACTACCTGAAGTACCAGAACCGTCGTCCGGAATACATCGGCGCGTTCTTCAACGTGGTCGACTGGAACGAAGTCGAGCGCCGTTACCAGGAAGCCATTGCCTGATCCTGGCGACCGGCGCTGCCCTTGGGCGCGCCGGTTGCAGGCGGGATGCGGTGGAAGCCGGGCCGAAAGGTCCGGCTTTCGTCGTTTCAGGGGGTGTCGCTGCTGGCCTCGTCGAACGCCCGGGTGATGCGCAGGGTGGCCATCATGCCCAGCGGGGTCGAGGCGAGGCTGGCCGCTTCGGCCGGCAACACGATGGCCTGTTGCTTGATGTCGGCGAAGCTGCGTACCTGGTAGAGCACGTCCATGCCGTGTTCGTTGCTCTCGGCGGGACGTGGCTCGGGACGGCGTACGGAGGGGTTGCGCCGTGCCGGCTGGAAGCCCGGCAGCTGCCGGACCAGCTCATCGGTGGGCGCGCTGAAGTCGCCCACCACCAGTGATGGCAGCCCCTCGCCGGTGGCATCCATCCAGGTCCGCAGGTCGGCGGCCTGATGCCCGCGCGCGATGGTCGTGTTGTCGGCCGGGCGCATGCGCGCGGTATAGATGTTCAGTTGCGCGCGCTGCAGTTGCAGGCGTTGCATGCCGGCGATGGAGGGGCTGTCGTCGCCATGCAGCAGGGTGATCCCGTCCTCCAGCGTCGACAGCCGGGTCAGGATCGCATTGCCACGGCGCTGCGCTTGGCTGGGCCGGTCGGCGGAGACGAAGTCACAGCTGTAGCGGAGCTTGCCGCCCAGCCAGCAGGCCGGATTGCTGGCGTCGCTGACCTGCTGCACGTCCTGGACCACGATCACGTCCGGGCGCAGATCGGCCAACAGCGTGGCGATGCGCTCGCGGTCGTTCATCCAGCTTTCGCTGACCGGCGGGAGCCGCACACTGGCGACCTTGATGACCGGCGCCACTGGCTGGGCCAGCGCCGAGAACGAGAGAACCAACAACCCGAAACAGCCCCAACGCAGCATTGCAACGGCTCAAATGGACAGGCTGTCATCGTATTCCGAATGTCGTCTAAGGTTCGTGGAGGTCAGCCGCTACAGTCTGTCCCGCACACGCGGGTGGGGGTTTTCAAGGGCCGACCGGCAGGTCACGATGCCTGCACGATGCGTTACGCTTGCAACCTTTGTATCAACGGATCGCCTCCAGATGACGACCAGCCACGCTGCCGCAAGCCCGGCGCCCACGGGGCGCATGCCCCGCCAGATCCCCTACATCATCGGCAACGAAGGCTGCGAGCGGTTCAGCTTCTACGGGATGCGCAACATCCTGGTGCAGTTCCTGATCACCTCCACGCTGCTGCAGCACATCCTGGACTCGGATGCACGCGCGCTGGAGGCCAAGGACCTGATGCACACCTTCATGATCGGCGTGTACTTCTTCCCGCTGCTGGGTGGCTGGGTAGCCGACCGCTTCTTCGGCAAGTACAACACCATCCTGTCCTTCAGCCTGGTCTACTGCCTGGGCCATGCGTTCCTGGCGGTGTTCGAGGACAACCGCATGGGCTTCTTCGCCGGCCTGGGCCTGATCGCCTTCGGCGCCGGCGGCATCAAGCCGCTGGTGGCCTCGTTCGTGGGCGACCAGTTCGACCAGAGCAACAAGCACCTGGCCAAGAAGGTGTTCGACGCCTTCTACTGGATCATCAACTTCGGCTCGCTGTTCGCCTCGCTGAGCATGCCGCTGTTCCTGAAGAACTTCGGCCCGTCGGTGGCGTTTGGCATCCCGGGCCTGCTGATGTTCATCGCCACCTTCGTGTTCTGGCTGGGCCGCAAGAAGTACGTGCTGGTCAAGCCGGACATGGCCGATGACCCGGACTCCTTCAGCAAGGTCATCCGTACCGCGTTGTTCGCGCGCAAGGCCGGCAAGGGCCGCCCGGGACTGGTGCTGGCCGGCCTGGGCCTGGTCGCGGCGGTGGCGTCGCTGGCGATGACCCCGGTGCTGGGCTTCGTGATCGCCGCCTGCATCGCGCTGGTGCTGGTGATCGCCGGTGTCGGTGGCGGGGCCTGGCTGCAGCTGGACCGCGCCCGCGGCAGCCACCCGGACGCGGCCGTCAACGGCGTGCGCAACGTGTTGCGGGTGCTGGTGATCTTCGCGCTGGTCACCCCGTTCCATTCGCTGTTTGACCAGAAGGCCTCGACCTGGGTGCTGCAGGGCGAACAGATGACCAAGCCGGCCTGGTTCGTCGCCTCGCAGATGCAGGCCTTGAACCCGGCGCTGGTGATGATCCTGATCCCGTTCAACAACCTGGTCCTGTACCCGCTGTTGGCCAAACTGGGCTGGGAGCCGACCGCACTGCGCCGCATGACCGCCGGCATCGCCTTCAGCGGGCTGGCCTGGATCGTGATCGGTGGCATCCAGGTGGTGATGGACGGCGGCGAGCCGATGTCCATCGTCTGGCAGATCCTGCCGTACGCGCTGCTGACCTTTGGCGAGGTGCTGGTCTCGGCGACCGGGCTGGAGTTCGCCTACAGCCAGGCCCCGCAGTCGATGAAGGGCGTGGTGATGAGCTTCTGGAACCTGACCACCACGGTTGGCAACCTGTGGGTGCTGCTGGCCAACTTCGCGGTGCGCAATGATGCGGTGACCCATAACATTGCCACCACCGGCCTGAGCGTGACCGCCTTCCAGATGTTCTTCTTCGCCGGCTTTGCCCTGCTGGCGGCGTTGGCCTTTGGTTGGTATGCGCGCCGTTATACCGTGGTCGACAACTATCGCGCCGCCTGAGCAGAGACAGATATCCGATGAATGGTCCCATCACCCTGATCCTGATCGCCATCACCGCACTGGTGTCGTGGATGGCGTTCAACAACCGCAAGCTGCTGGACCGGCTGATCCTGTGGCCGCCGGCCATCGATCGCCACAAGCAGTACGACCGGTTGCTGACCTACGGTTTCATCCATGCCGATTTCATGCACCTGTTGTTCAACATGGTCACGTTGTTCTTCTTCGGGCGTGCGATCGAAGGGCTGATGCTGCGCTTGAGCGGGCAGTGGTGGGTGTTCCCGTTGTTCTACCTGTCGGCGCTGCTGGTCTCGATCCTGCCCAGCTACCTGAAGAACCAGAAGAACCCGAACTACCTGAGCCTGGGCGCCTCCGGCGCGGTGTCGGCGGTGCTGTTCGCCTTCGTGCTGGTGTCGCCGTGGTCGTTGATCTTCGTGTTCTTCATCCCGGCCCCGGCCGTGCTGTATGCCGTGTTCTACGTGGGCTACAGCATCTGGATGGACAAGAAGGGCGGGGACAACGTCAACCACAGCGCCCACCTGGCCGGTGCGGCCTATGGCGTGATGTTCATGCTGTTGATGTCGCCGGACCTGCTGCAGCACTTCCTGCAGGCGCTGATGAATCCCAGCTTCGGCCGCTGAGGCAGGGTAGGGGGCTCCGGGTGCCGGGGCCTTGCCCCGGGGGCCTGCGGCCTGGCGGAAGGAACACGCCAGGCACGGCTGCGGCGGTAGGTCGTGCGGGCTGACAGGCGTCAGCCCCGGGCGGTTCAGGCCTCGTACGTCGCCAGCAGGCGGGTGTAGACCTCGTTGTCGATCTTCTCGAACTCCCAGGTGTGGGTGTCGCCGGTCACCGTGAGCTGGAACAAGCCTTCCAGCAGGGTGGCATCGTGGTCGTTGCTCGGGATGGCGCGTTCGTTGTCGTACATGGGGCTGTCCTGGTGCTGTTCTGTCCGTTGTCCAGGTACAGAGCAAGAGTCATGCCAGCATTTCTGGCAGGATTGAGCCGCTCCCAGGCTCGCGCCGGGGGCGGGAATGTCGGAAAGTGACGCAATGCGGCGGACGCGGGAGGCCTTTGCGTCATCACGTTGTGTTGACTTTGCGACCCGGTACCTGGAAAAAGGAGCAGGCACATGGCAGCAACGGGGAATGACGGCGCTTCGATCCGGCACGACGCGCACGCGCGTCGCTTCGAAACCCGGGTGGACGGCCATCTGGCCGAGCTGGACTACGTGATGGAAGGCAACACCATGGTCATCACCCATACCGGCGTGCCGGAGGCCATCGGTGGACGTGGCATCGCCGCCGCGCTGACCCGGCATGCGCTGGACCATGCACGCGCCGAAGGCTGGAGGGTGGTGCCAGCCTGCGCCTATGCCGCCGCTTTCATGCAACGTCATGGCGAATACACGGACCTGCTGGGATAATCGGCCCTGCGCGGCCAAGCCCGATCGGGCGGCCATCTCTTCGAGGAAGCACAGGGCATGAACAGGTTTGCACAGGGATCGTATGCAGCAGCGGTGCTGCTGTTGGCATTGGCAGGATGCAAGCGTGAGGATGCGCCGCAGGCGCCGGTAGCGGCAACGCCGGAGGCGCCAGCTGCGCCGGTCGAGCAGGGTGCGGCACCGGCCGACCTGCGCGACGTCATCGAGAACACGCCGAGCTATGTGATCGGCATCAGCTACCCGCCCGCCGCGGCCAAGTACCCGGGCCTGGCGCAGGAACTGACGCAGTACGCCGAGCATGCCAAGGCCGAACTGCTCAAGGCCGTGGGCGAACTGGGCAACGACAAGCCGACCGCGCCCTATGAGCTGTCGCTGGCCTTCGACATGTTGGCCGATACCAGCAAGGTCGTCGCGGTGTCCGCCGACGGCAGCAGCTACACCGGTGGGGCCCATGGCCAGCCGCTGGTGGCGCGCTTTGTCTGGTTGCCCGAGCGGCAGAAGCTGCTGCGCGCCGAGGACCTGATCGACGGCGACAAGGGCTGGAAAGCGATCAGCGACTACGCCGAGGACAAGCTGCTGGAACAGGCGACCGTTCGTGCCCAGGGCGAGGACCTGTCGCCGGAGGAACAGCAGGCCCAGGTGCGCAACCTGGCCAAGATGATCGACGAGGGCACCGCCCCGGACGCGGCCAACTTCGCCCAGTTCCAGCCGGTGATGGACGCCTCCGGCCGCATCAGCGCGCTGCGCTTCGTGTTCGCGCCGTACCAGGTGGGGCCGTATTCCGATGGCACGCAGACGGTGGACGTGCCGGCTGCCGCCCTGCTGCCGTACGTGGCCGCCGATTACCGGGAGTTGTTCGCACAGCCGTAAACCGTGGAGGGCCAGCGATGGATGCAGGGTTGCAACGACGCGTCGAAGCACTGCTGCAGGAGGCGGACGTGGTCCCGGGTGGGACGCGTGCGCAGGATATCGACATCCTCGACCCGCGCTTCCATGCGCGGGTGCTGGCCGATGGCTCGCTCGGGCTGGGCGAGAGCTACATGGAAGGCTGGTGGCGCGCGCATTCGCTCGATGGCTTCCTGACCCACCTGCTGGAGGCGCGCCTGGACGAGCGCGTGCACGGCAGCGGCGAGGTCTGGGACGCGCTCAAGGCCAAGCTGTTCAACCTGCAGAGCGGGCAGGGCAGTTTCGAGGTTGGCAAGCGCCACTACGACCTGGGCAATGACCTGTACCGGGCGATGCTGGGCAAGCGCCTGGTCTACAGCTGCGGCTACTGGCGCCACGCCGATACGCTGGATGCGGCCCAGGAGGCCAAGCTGGACCTGATCTGCCGCAAGTTGCGGCTGCAACCGGGCATGCGCATCCTCGACATCGGCTGTGGCTGGGGCGAGGCGTTGAAGTTCGCGGCCGAGCGCTATGGCGTGCAGGGCGTCGGGGTGACCATCTCGCACGAACAGGCGGTGCTGGCCCGGGAGATCTGCGCCGGGTTGCCGGTCGAAATCCGCCTGCAGGACTACCGCGAGCTGGATGAGCCCTTCGACGCGATTCTGTCGGTGGGCATGTTCGAGCATGTGGGGGTCAAGAACTACCGCACCTACTTCGAGACCGCCCGGCGCTGCCTCGGCGAGCAGGGCCTGTTCCTGCTGCACAGCATCGGCACCAATATCAGCCGCGACCGTACCGATCCGTGGATCGCGCGCTACATCTTCCCCAACTCGATGCTGCCCTCGGCCGCGCAGATCACCGCGGCGATGGAAGGGCTGTTCGTGCTGGAGGACTGGCACAACTTCGGCACCGACTACGACCTGACTCTGCAGGCCTGGCGCGACAACGTGGAAGCGGCCTGGGACGTGCTGGACCCGCGCTACGACGAGCGCTTCCGGCGGATGTGGCGGTTCTACCTGGCCGGTTCGATGTCCACCTTCCGCACCCGGCATTCGCAGTTGTGGCAACTGGTGCTGTCGCCGCGCGGCGTGCCCGGTGGCTACGTGGATGTCCGCTAGGCATGCGCTAGGGGCAGCCGGCCGCCGATGGCGGCGCCGGCCGGGGGACGCGGTGAAGGGGCAAGGGATGGCGCCGGATCCCGGTGCATTCATGTGCATAAACAGGAACTGCCGCTGCCGTCCGAGGTGATTCCTGGTCGGGGCTGGCTGTCCGGCGTGATATTTCATTCACTCATTGATATTTCATTTGTGTATTATATTCGCCAGTCCTGACTCTTTTCCTGGCGATGAGCAGCTTCGATCCCACCGAAATCCGCATCGATGCCACCTGCAACCGGTGGCCGGGTTTCCCGCGCGAACCGGCGGTGCTGGTCCGGCTGGTCAAGGGCATCTACAAGTCGGTCCATGACCATGCCAACGCGGTGCTGCGCGACTTCGAACTCTGCCACGCCGAATACAACGTGCTGATGATGCTGTACGGCACGCCGGACCGCCCGGTCAGCCCGTCCGAGCTGGCCGGGGCGGCCACCGAGAAGTCGGCCAACATCACCCGCCTGACCGACCTGCTGTGCCGCAAGGGGCTGCTGGAGCGCATTCCGCACCCGGAGGACCGGCGCAAGCTGGACCTGCGCCTGACCCACGAAGGCGTGGCCTGCGTGGAGCGCATGCTGCCGGCCATGTCCGGCCTGCTGTTGCAGCAGGTGGAAGGGTTGAACGAAGCCGAGCAGCACCAGTTGGAAGCACTGCTGAAAAAGATGCTTGCCGGCATCGACGCCATCTGAGGTCGCAATGTCCGCCGTACCTTCCTCCGCCACGCCGAGTACCGGGGCCGCACCTTGGTACGCGGGCCTGGGTGATTTCCTGAAAGGCGAAGCCGACGCCTGGCTGTTCGTGCTGCGCGTGGCGTTGTCGTTCTTCATCACCGGTTGGCTGGCCATGCGCATGGGCCTGCCGCAACCGGGGACGGCGATGATGACCACCATCATCGTCATGCACCGGCAGAGCGGCATGGTGCTGGCCAAGGGCTTCTACCGCGTGCTCGGCACGCTGGTCGGCGCCGCCGCCGCGTTGGCGATCGTGGCGCTGTTCCCCCAACAGCGCGAACCGTTCCTGCTGGTGATGGCGCTGTGGATCGGTGCCTGTGCCGCCGGCGCGACGCTGCACCGCAACTTCAAGTCATACGCCTTCGTGCTGGCCGGCTATACCGCGGCGATCATCGCCCTGCCGGTGATCTCCACCCATCCGGGCCAGGTGTTCGATTCGGCGGTAGCCCGGATCAGCGAGGTGATGCTGGGCCTGGTGGTCAGCGCGGTGATCAGCGACACCGTGCTGCCGGTGCGCCTGCGCGACACCCTGCGCGCGGCGGTCCGCGGGCAGTACGCCAACTTCCTAGAGTTCGTGCGCGAGGCGGTGCAGGGCGAGCTGCCGCGTGAACGCATGGAACAGGCGCACCTGCGCGTGGTGCGCGATGCGGTGACGTTGGAAGACCTGCGCAGTTCGGTGATCTTCGAAGACCCGGAGGCGCGCGCGCGCAGCCTGCACATCCAGCAGTTCAACCAGCGCTTCATGGCGGCCTCGACCAGCTTCCAGTCTTTGCACCACCTGATCAACCGGCTGATGCGGATGGACAACACCGATGCGGCGCAGTCGTTGGTGGCCCTGTACCAGCCATTGGGCAACGCGCTGCAGTCGGCGGCTTCGCTGGCACCGGAGGCCTTGGCCACACGCATCCACGCGGTGCACCAGGCCTTGCCCGACCGCGCCGCACGGCTGCGCGAGGGGCTGGCTGACCGTGCCCAGGCCGAGGACTTCGAGGTAGGCACCGGCCTGCTGCTGCGCTTCACCCATGAGCTCGAAGCGTATGTGCAGGCCCGCGCGCAGCTGCTGGACCGGGTGGTGGCCTCCGACGGCGTGGAGCAGGTGCACTTCGTGCGCGGCAATGACCATGTCGGCGCCGGGCTGGCCTTCATCCGCACCACGGTGACGATGCTGCTGCTGGGCGCGTTCTGGATCGCGACCGGCTGGCCGATGGGCGCCAACGCAATGCTGTTGGCGACGATCTTCTCCGGCCTGTTCGCCACGGTGCCCAACGCCGTACGGCTGACCGTCAGGATGTCCGGCGGCTACCTGCTGGGCCTGGTGGCCGGCTATGCCTGCGAGTTCGAGGTGCTGACCCGGCTCGATGGCTATGCGTTGCTGGTGGCGGGCATCCTGCCGTTCTTCATCGTCGGCCCGTACCTGACCACCCGCCCCAAGCTGGCCGCGCTCGGCCTGGGCTACGCGATGGGCTTCGTCAGTATCCTGGCGTTGACCAACCCGATGGTGTTCGACCCGCAGCACTTCTTCAACGACAGCCTGTCGCAACTGACCGCGCTGGCGGCGGCGCTGGTGAGCTTCATGCTGCTGCCCTCGGTGGCCGGTTCGCCGTGGCTGCGGCGGCGACAGATGGCGGCACTGCGGGCGCAGGTGCGCCTAGCCGCGCAAGGGCCGCTGCCCGGGCTGCGGCATCGGTTCGAGAGCATGAACAGCGACCTGGTGCACCAGATCGTGGTGCACACCACGCCCGGCAGCGAGGACTCGCGGCGGCTGTTGGCCTGGGCGCTGGCGGTCAACGAGACCGGTCGCGCGCTGATCCACCTGCGCCATGACGTCGCGCGCGAGCCCCTGCCCGGCCCGTTGCACAAGCAGGTGGATGCGGCGGTGGCGGCGCTGGCGGACTTCTTCCAGCAGCCGTCCCGCCATGCCTGGTGGCGCGCCGACCAGCAACTGCGGCAGGCCAGTGATGCCGCGCGTGAAGAAGCCGGCCAGCGTGGCGTGGCGCGGCAGGTGCTGCGACACCTGCGGCTGGTGCGCCTGGCGATGGTCGATGACCACTCGGTGATGGCCACCTACATCGTTGCAACCGACCCCACCCTGGAGGAACTGCCCCGTGCCCATTGAAATCGCCTTCGGCGGCAGCCTGTTCCCCGGCCTGCTGGTGTTGTTCTGCGTGGTCTGCGCGCTGCTGTGGGCGCTGGATGCAGTGGCCGGGCGGCGCGGCTGGTATCGCTACGTGTGGCACCCCTCGTTGTTCCGCATCGCGGTGTTCACCTGTCTGTTTGGTGGCCTAGGCCTGTTGCTGTTCTGAGATTCCCCCAATGACTCCCAAGACCCAATCCCTGCTTCGTTTCTCCCTTACCGCCGTGGTCGTCGTGATCGCGGCCCTGATCGCCATCGCGATGTGGCGCCATTACATGTACTCGCCGTGGACCCGCGAGGGTCGCCTGCGTGCGGAAGTGGTGCGTGTGGCAGCGGACGTCTCCGGGCCGGTGACCGGCGTGTCCGTGCAGGACAACCAGCAGGTCAAGCGCGGCGATGTGCTGTTCACCATTGACGAGGAGCGCTACCGCAATGCGCTTGCACAGGCGCGCGGCAACCTGGCCGCGGCGCAGGCCGCCGCGCGGGCCGCCGGTGCCAGCATCCAGGCCGCTTCGGCCGGTGCCGCGCAGCAGAGCGTCAACGCGGCCCGCTACGAGCTGCAGTACCAGCGTCGTGAGCGCATTGCCGGCAGCCTGATCTCCGAGGAATCGCGCAGCGATGCACGCAGTGCCGCGCAGGCCGCCCGTGCCGGGGTCGCGCAAGCGCAGGCCAGCCGGCAGCAGGCCAGTGCGGCCCAGCAGCAGGCCCTGGCGGCGGTGGAGCAGGCCCAGGCCGCGCTGGCGACCGCCGAGCTGAACCTGGAGCGCACCCAGGTGCGTGCGCCGGTGGACGGCTACGTCACCAACCTGGAGGTCCGCCAGGGCGACTACGCCAGTGCTGGCGCCGCGCGCCTGGCGCTGATCGATACCGATTCGTTCTGGGTGTACGGGTACTTCGAGGAGACCAAGCTCTCGCAGCTGCATGTCGGCGACGGCGCGAAGATCGAGCTGATGAGCGGGCAGACCCTGCATGGCCACATCGAGAGCATCGCGCATGGCATCACCGATGCAGACAGCCCGACCGGCACCGACCTGCTGGCCAACGTCAACCCGACCTACAACTGGGTACGCCTGGCACAGCGCATCCCGGTGCGGATCCGGCTGGACGCGGGCACGGTGCACGATGGCATCGTGCTGGCCAACGGCATGACCGCGACGGTGGTGGTGGAGGCGAGGGGCTGAGGCGGCCGCGTTGCGCACCGACGGCCCTCGTCCGCCCTACGGGCACCTTCTCCCGCAGGCGGGAGAAGGGAGAGTCATCGGCTTCGATCCTTGGCGGCACCCGTACCCGTGACGGCTTGCGGAGAGTCGAGCAGCTGCCTTCTCCCGTGCGCGGGAGAAGGTGCCCGCAGGGCGGATGAGGGCACTTTGCTCCAGCACCCGATGAAGAAACGCCCGGCAGTGCCGGGCGTTTCGCTTTGCATGCGCGGTGAAGCTTACTTCGCGGTCGACCCCGAGGTCAGGCCACGCTTCTCCAGCAGCGGCTCGATCTGCGGCTCGTGGCCAGCGAAATTGCGGAACAGCTCCATCGCATCCACGCTGCCGCCCTTGGACAGCAGGGTTTGGCGGAAATGGTCGCCATTGGCGCGCGACAGGCCGCCGTGCTCGCGGAACCACTTCTGGGTGTTGGCGTCCAGCACCTCGGACCAGATGTAGGCGTAGTAGCCCGCCGAGTAGCCGCCCATGATGTGGCTGAAGTACGGGGTCTTGTAACGCGGCGGGACCGGCGCGTAGTAGATGCCGTCCTTGACCAGCGCTTCATGCTCGAACTTCATCACGTCCTGCGGTGCCGGCACGTCGCTGACGCCGATCTGGTGCCAGCGCTGGTCCAGCATCGCCGCGCCCAGGTACTCGGTGGTGGCAAAGCCCTGGTTGAACTTGGATGCGGCGATCACCTTGTCCAGCAGCGCCTGCGGCATCGCCGAACCGTTCTGGTAGTGCTTGGCGTAGTTGGCCAGGATGGTCGGCTCGTCGGCCCACATCTCGTTGACCTGCGACGGGAACTCGACGAAGTCACGCGGCACGGCGGTGCCCGAGAAGTACGGGTACTTCACGTTGGAGAACATGCCGTGCAGGGCGTGGCCGAACTCGTGGAAGGTGGTGTTCACCTCGTCCCAGGTCAGCAGCGTCGGCTTGCCTGCCGGCGGCTTGGGGATGTTGAGGTGGTTGGCCACCACCGGCTTGTCGCCGGTCAGCGCGGACTGCGAGACGTAGGAGTTCATCCAGGCGCCACCGCGCTTGGACTCGCGCGCATACGGGTCGAAGATGAAGATCGCCAGCTGGCTGCCATCGGCGTCGAACACGTCGTAGACGGTGACGTCGTCGTGGTAGACCGGCAGGTCGGTACGCTGCTTGAAGGTCAGGCCGAACTCCTTGCCGGCGGCGAAGAACACGCCGTCTTCCAGCACGCTCTTGAGCTCGAAGAACGGCTTGAGCTGGGATTCGTCGAAGTCGTACTTGGCCTGGCGCACCTTCTCGCTGTAGAAGGCCCAGTCCCAGGGCTGCAGTTCGAAGGTCGGCTTGCCGGCGGCCTTCTGCTCGGCGTCGATCATGGCCTGCAGGTCGCCGGCCTCGCGCTTGGCATTGGCCACCGCGGCTGGGGCCAGCTGGCCGAGCATGGCATTGACCGCTTCCGGGGTCTTGGCGGTCTGGTTGCCCAGCGAATAGGCGGCGAAGTTCGGGAAGCCCATCAGCGCGGCCTTCTCGGCGCGGATGGTCATGATGCGCGAGACCAGCGCGGTGTTGTCGTACTCGCCCCCCTTGCTGCCGCGCGACACCGAGGCTTCGTAGATGCGCTGGCGCAGCGCGCGGTTGGTCAGGTTGGTCAGCGCCGGCTGGCCGGTGGTGTTGAGCAGGGCGATGACGTACTTGCCGTCCAGCTTGCGGGCCTTGGCGGCTTCGGCGGCGGCGGCGATCTGCTCGGCGGACAGGCCATCGAGCTGGGTGACGTCATCGACGACGATGTAGGACGCGTTGACCTCGGCCAGCACGTTCTGGCTGAAGCGGGTGCCCAGGTTGGCCAGCTCGGCGTTCATGTCCTTGAGCTTGGCCTTGTCGGCGTCGGACAGCTTGGCGCCGGCGCGGACGAAGTTGTCGTAGTACTTCTCGACCAGGCGCAGGCCCTCGGCATCCAGGCCCAGCTTGGCGCGGTCGTTGTAGAGGGTCTCGATGCGGCTGAACAGCTTGCCATTGAGGTTGATGGCATCGCTGTGGGCGGCGAACCGGGCCGAGTAGTCCGCCTGCAGCTTCTTGCGCGCGTCGTTGGTGTCCGCGCCGATCAGCGCGAAGAACACGGTGGTGGCGCGGTCCAGGATGGCGCCGCTGTTTTCCAGCGCGATCAGGGTGTTGTCGAAGGTCGGTGCGGCCGGGTTGTTGGCGATCGCCTCCACTTCCTTCAGCTGCTGGGCCATGCCTGCGTCGAATGCCGGGGCGAAGTCGCTGTCCTTGATCTTGTCGAACTGCGGGTAATGCAGCGGCAGCGTGCTTTCGGCGAAGAACGGGTTGGCCTGCTGGGCGGTCTGGGCGGTGGCGGCGTGGGCAGTCACGCTGTAGGCCGGCAGGGCAAGGCCCAGGGTCGCGGCAAGTGCAAGGGCAAGGCGGGTATTCAAGTCGGAAACTCCGGATAAGACTGATCGGAAAGGGTAACCCGGGGCGCAGGGCAGGGGGTGTGCCGAACGGCATGGGCGAGGCGGTTGGCGCATGTTGGCCGCCGATGAGACCGCGATGACGTAGGCTTGCAGGCTCATTCCGGAGGTGCAGCCATGACCAGTGCATACGATTTCCAGACCACGGCGCTGGATGGGCAGCCGCTGGCGCTCGACGGATTCCGCGGCAAGGTGCTGCTGCTGGTCAACACCGCCTCCAAATGCGGATTCACGCCGCAGTACGAAGGGCTGGAGCGCCTGTGGCGTGAGCTGGGGCCGCAGGGCCTGGTGGTGATCGGCTTCCCCTGCGACCAGTTCGGCCACCAGGAGCCGGGTGAGGCCGGTGAGATCGCCAGCTTCTGTGCGCTCAATTACGGGGTGAGCTTCCCGATGTCGGGCAAGATCAAGGTCAACGGCCCGGAGGCCCATCCGCTCTGGCACTGGCTGCAACGGCAGAAGCGCGGGGCGCTGGGCATCGGTGCGATCAAGTGGAACTTCAGCAAGTTCCTGGTTGGCCGCGACGGGCAGGTACTTGCCCGCTACGCGCCGACCGCGCGTCCGGAATCGCTGGAAGCGGATATCCGCGCGGCGCTGGGCTGAGCCGCCGGATACGACAACGGCTGGATCCCCGCAGGACCCAGCCGTTGCACGTGGTCACGCCAGGTGCTTGCCTGGCTTACTTCTCGACGAAGGCCCGCTCGAACACGTAGTGCCCCGGCGTGCCGATGCGGGTGGAGACTTCGAAGCCGCGTGCGTCGAGCACGCTGCGCAGGTCGGCCAGCATCTGCGGGCTACCGCAGATCATGAAGCGGTCGTTGGCCGGGTCCAGCGTCGGCAGGCCCAGGCGTTGCTGCATCTGCCCGGTTTCCATCAGCGTGGTCAACCGGCCCTGGTTGGGGAACGGCTCGCGGGTGACCGCCGGGTAGTACAGCAGCTTGTCGCGGACGATGTCGCCCAGGATCTCGTCCTGCGGCAGTTCCTTCTCGAAGTAGTCGCGGTAGGCCAGGTCTTTCTCGAAGCGCACGCCGTGGCAGACGATGACCTTCTCGAAGCGCTCGTAGGTTTCCGGGTCCTTGACGATGCTCAGCCAGGGCGCCAGGCCGGTACCGGTGCCCAGCAGGTACAGGTGCTTGCCCGGGTGCAGGTCGCTGATCAGCAGGGTGCCGGTGGGCTTCTTGCCGACCAGGACCTTGTCGCCCACCTTCAGGTGCTGCAGGCGCGAGGTCAGCGGGCCGTCCTGCACCTTGATGCTGAAGAAGTGCAGCTGCTCTTCCCAGTTGGCGCTGGCGATGGAATAGGCGCGCATCAGCGGGCGGGCGCCTTCGTTTTCCAGGC
Organism: Stenotrophomonas capsici; assembly: GCF_034961085.1. NCBI lineage: Bacteria > Pseudomonadati > Pseudomonadota > Gammaproteobacteria > Lysobacterales > Lysobacteraceae > Stenotrophomonas > Stenotrophomonas capsici. Next base: position 928,071 of record NZ_JAYFUH010000249.1, read on the forward strand.
CGATCATCACGAACTGGCCGTTGTCGAAGCGGAAGCCGCTGTCGCGGGTGGTGGAGAAACTGAAGTAGGCGTCCGTCCAGTGACGGACTTCGAGCACCGTTTCGGCGCCAAAAGCGGAAGACATTGCTGTGGTTCGGATTTGGAGTGTCGCGGCTATTCTAGCCGAATTGACCCAAATGGGAATGAATCGCATTTGAGGCGATTTACTCGGTCCCATCGCCGGAGAAGCGGTTCGGCGCCCTCCCTTTTCCGCTGGCGAGGGGACGGTTGGGGAGGGGACATGGCTCGGCACCCTCCGCTGGCTTCCCGGCTCAGCGGTAACCCGCCGCCTGCAGCTCGAACAGCTCGGCGTAGCGGCCACCTTCGGTCATCAACTGCGCGTGGGTGCCGCTGGCCTCGATGCGGCCGTCGGCCAGCACCAGGATGCGGTCGGCCATGCGAACCGAGGAGAAGCGGTGCGAGATCAGCACGGCGGTGCGGTTGTCCGACAACTCCTTGAAGCGCTGGAACACCTCGAACTCGGCGCGTGCGTCCAACGCGGCAGTGGGCTCGTCGAGGATCATCACCTGCGCATCGCGCATGTAGGCGCGGGCGATGGCGATCTTCTGCCACTGGCCGCCGGACAAATCCACGCCGGTCTTGAAGCGGCGGCCGATCAACTGCGCGTAGCCATTGGGCAGGCCTTCGATCAGCTCGTCGGCCAGCGCGCGATGGGCGGCATCGCGGATGCGGGCCTGGTCGTCCATGGCTTCGACCAGCCCGACGCCGATGTTCTCCCCGGCCGACAGGTGGTAGCGCACGAAGTCCTGGAAGATCACGCCCATGTTGGCGCGCAGGTCGTCCAGGTCGTAGTCGCGCAGGTCGCGGCCATCGAGCAGGATGCGGCCTTCATCGGGGTCGTACAGCCGTGCCAGCAGCTTGACCAGGGTGGTCTTGCCGGCGCCGTTCTCGCCGACCAGCGCGATCACTTCGCCCGCACGCAACTGGAAGTCGAGGTGCCGCACCGCCCAGCGCTCGGCATCGGGGTAGCGGAAGCCGACGTTCTCGAACACGAAGCCCTCGCGGATGGGGCGCGGGATGGCGATGGCGTCCGGGGTGGAATGGATCTCGGGCTTGATCGCGAAGAACGAGAACAGGTCGTCCAGGTACAGCGCCTGGCTGGCCACCTGCGAGAAGCCGCTCAGCAGGCCTTCGAGCAGTTGGCGCAGGCGCATGAAGCTGCCCGACAGGAAGGTCAGGTCGCCGATGCTGAACTCGCCACGGATGGTGCGCCAGGCGATGTAGGCATAGGCGGCGTAGTAGCCCAGCGTGCCGAGCGCGGCCAGCAACGTGCCCCATACCGCACGCTTGCGTGCCAAGGCGCGGTTGGCGCGGTAGAAGCGTTCGGCCAGCAGCTTGTAGCGGTCGATCAGGAAGCGGTGGAGGTTGAAGATCTTCACCTCCTTGGCGGTCTCGACGCTGGCGCCGACCTGGCGCAGGTAGTCAAGCTGGCGCCGCTCCGGCGTCCAGCTGAAATTGAGCGAATAGCCCAGTGTGTTGAAGTGCGATTCGCCGATGAAGGCCGGCACCAGCGCCACCGCCAGCAACAGCATCAGCCACGGTGCGTACATCACCAGGCCGGCGGCGAAACTGATCACGGTGATCATGTCCTGCGCCTGCCCGAACAGCTGCGCCATCAGGCTCATCCGGCCCATGGTCTGGCGCCGGGCGCGGTCGAGCTTGTCCTGCAGGTCCGGGTCCTCGAAATCCTCCAGGTCCAGCTCGGCGGCGTGCTCCATCAGGCGCACGCTGGTGGCGTTGGTGAACAGCTCCGACAGCAATGAATCGGCGTAGTTGACCAGCCGGCCGAGCAGGTCCGAGCCGATGGCGATGCCCAGTTCGAGCAGCAGCAGTTCCAGCAGGGTGTTGAGGTGGCCGCTGGCCAGCGCCTCGCCCAGCGGCGGCATCGCGCCGGCACCGGCCAGGCGCATGGCCTCGTCGATGATCAGCTTGCCCACGTACAGCATCGCCACCGGCATCAGCGCGCGGATCAGGCGCAGGCCCAGGCTGGTGAGGGTCAACCAGCGGCTGGTCTGCCAGACCTGCCGCAGGAACGGCGGCAGGTTGCGCATGGCGTCCATGCGCTCACGGAAACTGGGTTGCTTGCCCGAGGCGTTGGTCGGTGCGGAAGCGGGATGCGGCATGGCGGCTCAGGCGGACGGGGGCCGCTTCAGGTTACCGCGTACCGCTGCGTTCAGCCGTCCTTGCCGAGGTCGATGTCGCCCATCTGTGCGTCGTCGCGGCCGTCGGGGTTGTCGCGCACGGCCTGGCCGCGCTCACCGAACGAGCGGGTGCCGGTGTCGACATTGAGGTGGTTGTGCACGCCGCGCACGCCATCAATGCCCGCCACCAACTGTTCGACCTGATGCTTGGCGGCGGTGCTGGGGACGTCACCGGACAGCGTGACCTGCCCGTCCTTGACCTGCACAAGGACCTGCGAGGACTGGCCCTGCTGGCCGAGACTGCGGACCACGTCATCGCCAATCAGGGTGTCGGAACGTTGTGCTGCCATGGTCGTCTCCTGCAAAAGAAGCCCCAACATGGCGTAAGCGGCGTGAGCATGTCGTTACTTCCCGTTCGGCAGGCTCAGCGGCGCGGGCCTTCCGGCGGTGGCGGATCGGAGGACTGCAGCGCCACCGGCAGGTGCCAGCCGAAATGCATGGCCATCATGCGCAGCCCGAAGCACAGCGCGGCGCCGGCCAGTGCGCAGGGCAGGGGCGGCAGGCCCAGCCAGTAGCCCACGGCCACGACCGCCGCGCCGGCCAACGCGGCCACCGCGTACAGCTCGGCCTGCAGCACCAGCGGCACCTGCGCCAGCAGTACGTCGCGGGCGATGCCGCCGCCGATGCCGGTCAACATGCCCAACGCGGCGGCCATCGGCGGGGCGATGCCGAACGCCAGCGCCTTCTGCGTGCCGGCCACCGCGAACAGCGCCAGGCCCATCGCATCGAACATCCGCACCGGGTACTGCAGGCGCTCGATCAGCGGTGCCCAGAAGAACGTCACCACGCCCGCGGCCAAGGTGATGGCCGGGTAGCGCCAGTCACTGATCGCGGCCACCGGGGTGGCGCCGATCAGCAGGTCACGGGTGATGCCGCCGGCCAGCGCGGCGGCGAAGGACAGCACCAGCACGCCGAAGATATCCAGCCGCCGGCGCACCCCCATCGTCGCCCCGGACAGGGCGAAGACGAAGGTGCCGATGAGGTCGAGGATCAGGACGAGGGTTCCCATGCCGCGTATTGTGCGGTCTGGCGCGGGAACCGGCCATCGGACCGGGCGACGCTGGCCGGGGGCTTGCCTGGCGCTTTCTCAGGGCAGCGGTGGCAGCAGGCCCGCGCCCAGCCGGTTCCAGGCGTTGATCACCGCCACGCCCATGCTCAGGTCGCTGATGCCCTTGTCATCGAAGTGCGGCGCCAGGGCGTCGAAGGCAGCCTGCGACGGGGCGCCGTCGGGCAGGCGGGTCAGGGCTTCGGCCCAGCCCAGTGCGGCGCGCTCGCGGGCATCGAAGAAGCGGCTTTCATGCCAGGCCGGCAGGGTGTCGAGCTTGCGCGGCGCGATGCCGGCCTTGCGCAGCGTGGTCGCATGCATGTCCATGCAGTAGCCGCAGCCATTGATCTGCGACACCCGCAGGAACACCAGTTCAAGCAGGTCCGAGTCGATGGAGCTGTCGTGCACGGCCTTGCTGGTGGCGAGCAAGCCCTTGAACGCCTCGGCAGCCAGGCGGGTATAGGGGACGCGGGGGGAATTGGACGAAGACATCATGGGCTCCATGACGGCCACGGTGGCCGTCTTTCACTGCAAGGACGCGCCAGCGTCACCGGCTGTGACAGGGGTGGGCAGCTTGTTCGGATTGAGCACGCTATAGATGGTGGCGATGCGGCCATCGACCACCTCGATGGTGGTGACCGAGTGCAGCTGGCCGGCGTGGAAACGCAGGATGGCCGGTTGCCCGTTGACGCTGCCCAGCCGGGCCGGTTGGGCGCCACCACGCCGCGCGATGGCCCAGAACAGGCGGCCGATGCGCTCGGCACCGAGCAACGGACGGATTGCCGCGGTCACCACGCCGCCGCCGTCGGAAAGCAGGCGCGCATTGGTGTGCAGCAAGGCCAGGATGGCATCGCTGTCGCCGTCCTGGCAGGCGTCCATGAAGCGCGCCAACAGCTGGCGGTGCTGGGTGCCATCGGCTTCGAAGCGCGGCCGGCCGGCCTGCAGGCGCTGGCGGGCGCGGTGGACCAGCTGGCGGCAGTTGGCCTCGCCATGGCCAAGCAGGTGGGCAATGTCGCGATAGTCGTGGTCGAACACCTCCTTGAGCAGGAAGGCGGCACGTTCGTCGGGGCTGAGCTGTTCGAGCAGGGTCAGGAAGGCCAGCGACAGGTCCTGGGCCAGGGCGTGGACCTGGTCCGGGGCGGGTGGGGCGGGCAGGTCCAGCGAGACCTGCAGCGGCTCCGGCAGCCAGGGGCCGATGTAGTCCACGCGCTGCCGGGAGGCCGCGCGCAGGCGGTCCAGCCCCAGCCGGGTGGTGACGGTGACCAGCCAGGCTTCCGGATCGGCGATGCTGCCCGGGGCCGCCTCGGCCCAGCGCAGCCAGGCGTCCTGGACGACGTCCTCGGCATCGGCACGGCTGCCGAGCAGGCGGTAAGCGAGCGCCATCAGGCGCGGGCGGTGGGTCTGGAAGGGGGTTTCGGCGTTCATGCGACAAGGACGCGGCAGCGCGGACCGGCGTGACAGTGTAGGAGCGCCGCCGGGCGCGATGCACGGAAGCACGGGTTGGCGGCAGGGCGTAAAATGCCCGGCTGAACCCCCGCCAGCCTTCAGCAAGCGAGCAAGCCGTGACATCGATCAAGCAGGAAGACCTCATCCAGTCCGTCGCCGACGCGCTGCAGTACATCTCGTACTACCACCCGGTCGACTACATCAAGAACCTCGCCGCCGCCTACGAGCGCGAGGAATCGCCGGCCGCCAAGGAGGCGATCGCGCAGATCCTGATCAACTCGCGCATGTGCGCCGAGGGCCACCGCCCGATCTGCCAGGACACCGGCATCGTCACCGTGTTCCTGGAAATCGGCATGAACGTGCGCTGGGACGATGCCACCATGGGTGTCGAGGACATGGCCAACGAGGGCATCCGCCGCGCCTACGCCTACCCGGACAACAAGCTGCGCGCCTCGGTGCTGGCCGACCCGGCCGGCAAGCGCACCAACACCAAGGACAACACCCCGGGCGTGGTCAACATCAAGGTGGTGCCGGGTGACACGGTCGATGTGATCGTGGCCGCCAAGGGCGGTGGCTCGGAGGCCAAGAGCAAGTTCGCCATGCTCAACCCGTCCGACTCCATCGTTGACTGGGTGCTCAAGACCGTGCCGACCATGGGCGCCGGCTGGTGCCCGCCGGGCATGCTCGGCATTGGCATCGGCGGCACCGCCGAGAAGGCGATGCTGCTGGCCAAGGAATCGCTGATGGAGCCGATCGACATCACCGACCTGCAGGCCCGTGGCGCGTCCAACCGCGCCGAAGAGCTGCGCCTGGAGCTGTACGAGAAGGTCAACGCGCTGGGCATCGGCGCACAGGGCCTGGGCGGCCTGACCACGGTGCTGGACATCAAGGTCAAGGACTTCCCGACCCACGCCGCCAACCTGCCGGTGGCGATGATCCCGAACTGCGCCGCCACCCGCCATGCGCACTTCACCCTGGACGGCAGCGGCCCGGTGATGCTGGACCCGCCGTCGCTGGAAGACTGGCCGCAGATCACCTACGACGCCTCCAAGGGCACCCGTGTCGACCTGGACACCGTCACCCCGGAAGAAGTGGCCAGCTGGAAGCCGGGCCAGACCCTGCTGCTCAACGGCAAGCTGCTGACCGGCCGCGACGCCGCGCACAAGCGCATGGTCGACATGCTCAACAAGGGTGAAGAACTGCCGGTCGACCTGAAGGGCCGTTTCATCTACTACGTGGGCCCGGTCGATCCGGTGCGCGACGAAGTGGTGGGCCCGGCCGGCCCGACCACCGCCACCCGCATGGACAAGTTCACCCGCCAGATCCTGGAACAGACCGGCCTGCTGGGCATGGTCGGCAAGGCCGAGCGTGGCCCGGCCGCGATCGAGGCCATCCGCGACAACAAGTCGGCCTACCTGATGGCGGTCGGCGGTTCGGCCTACCTGGTGTCCAAGGCGATCAAGGCCTCCAGGGTGGTGGGCTTCGCCGACCTGGGGATGGAAGCGATCTACGAGTTCACCGTGCAGGACATGCCGGTGACCGTGGCGGTGGATTCCACCGGTGAATCGGTGCACAAGACCGGCCCGCGTGAGTGGCAGGCCCGCATCGGCAAGATTCCGGTGATCGTGGAGTAAGTCTCGCCACTGTCACTGGAGATATCGCGATGGCTCGGGCTATGCTCGGGCCATCGTCGTTTTCGAGGAAGGGCCGATGCGCGGATTCGGATGGGTGATGGTTTCGACGGTGCTGCTGCTTGCCGCCTGCAGCAATGGCGGTTGGCGCGATGCTCCCAAGGATCCGGCGGCCTGCGTGACCTATTGCCAGAGCCGCTACCAGGCCTGCAATGCCAACCCGCGCAGTTACGGGGATTGCGGCGAGGCGGGCCGGAACAACCAGTGCGACAAGATCACCAACCCGGAGCTGCGTGGTGCCTGCCAGACCTCGCAGGCGTTCTGCCAGAACCGTTCGGCCGCGGCAGTGTGCGGCGAGCGCCTCAACAGCTGCATGGCCGGCTGCCAATAGACCGCAGGAGCGCCTTCGGGCACGAAGCCGGGAAGGTTTGAATGTGTGCTGGCTTCGCGGCCGAGGCCGCTCCTGCCGAGGCTAGAATGCCGCATCGCCCCCCTTGGAAGTTGCCCATGTCCGTCGTGTTGTATGGCTCGCAAAGCACCGCCTCGCTGGTCGTGCATTGGCTGTTGCTCGAACTGGGCATCGAGCACGAACTGCACCAGTTGGACTTCGACCGCCGCGAGCAGAAGTCGGCCGACTATCTGGCGCTGAATCCGGCCGGCCGCGTGCCCACGCTGGTTCTGGACGGGCAGGTGCTGACCGAATCGGCGGCCATCGCCATGCACCTGGCCGATCTGCACCCGGCGGCCGGACTCGCGCCGCTGCCGGGCAGTCCGGCGCGGGGTGATTACTACCGCTGGATCTGCTTCTGCGTGTACACGCTGATGCCGGCCTATCGCGCCTGGTTCTACCCGGATGAGCCGGCCGGTGAGGCCAACGTCGCCGAGGTGAAGCAACGCGCGCGCCTGCAGCTGGAAGCGGCCTGGCAGCAGATGGCCGACCACCTGCAGGCGCATGGTCCCTACGTGCTGGGTGAGCGGGCCAGCGTGGTCGATTTCCTGCTGACCATGCTGATGCGCTGGAGCCGCAACATGCCGCGCCCGACCGACCAGTGGCCCGTGCTGGCGGCGCATGCCGCACGCATGAAGGCGCGCCCGGCATTCGCCGAGGTCTACCGCCGCGAGGGCATCACCGACTGGAGGTGAGTTGGCGGCGCCCCAACGCCGCCTTCGCGCGACGGCAAGGCGCCAAGCCCGGCATCATCCACGAAGTCCTCGTACTTGCGCCCGCCCTGGAACGGCATGAGGTGCTGCTGGATGATCCCCTTCGGCACCGTCTCCAGCTTCATCACGCCGTACTCTTCCGGCCACTGTGCCTGGTCGCGCGGCAGCTTGAAGGTGCCCATCAGCATGTCCACCAATGGCAGGTGGATGGCGTAGTTCACGTCCACGTATTCCTTCTGCCGCGCGTGGTGCCAGTGGTGGTAACGCGGCAGCACCAGCAGGTACTCCAGCCAGCCGAAGCGGATGCCCAGGTTGGCGTGCGCCAGCACGGCCTGCAGGCCGACCAGGATCACGTAGGCGTTCACCGCGGGCGTGGAAAAGCCCATGACCAGCAGCGGCAGCAGCACCACGCTGCGCGTCATCACGATCTCGACGATGTGGATGCGCGAGCCGGCCAGCCAGTCCATGTGGCGGCTGGAGTGGTGCACCGCGTGGAAACGCCAGAGCCAGGGAATGTTGTGGTACGCGCGATGCAACAGGGCCTGGGCCATGTCGGCCACGAATACGGCGATCAGGAACTGCGCCCAGACCGGCAGCGACTGGATCAACGCTTTCAATGAAGGAAACGCCGCAAGCCCGGCGATGGTCGAGGTGGAAGCGGTCACCAGGATCAGGATGAACTGCACCAGCACGTGGCTCATGAAGAAGTAGCCCACGTCGGTGCGCCAGCCGGGCCGCAGCGGCGACAGCACGCGCTTGCCCAGGTAGCGCTCCAGCGGCACGAACACCAGCGCCGAGAAGAACAGGGAAAGCACGAACCAATCCAGGCCGAGCGAGTACGGCGTCTGCCCGACCGGGTCGAACTGCACGTTGGTGCCGCCCAGCAGCACCGCGAGGGTGGCCGTGCCCACGCCCAGCGTGGCGATGCGCTTGTTGCGGTCACGCAGGATGGCGAAGGTGCCCATGATGAAGGCCGCCGCCAGCCCGACCAGCAGCAGGTGGCGGGCGAACTGCTCGTTGTAGACGGCGCGGAACTCGCGGCTGGTCAGCAGTTCGGGGAAGTGGAAGCAGGCGACCGCCATCAGGCTCAGCACCCCCAGCAGGGCAGAACCATAGGCGAAGAACGAACGATGCGGTCGGGTCATACACGGACTTCCTGTCGGGCTCGCAGGGATTCTGCCCGCCGTTCCCGGCATGGGAAAGGGGGGGCGCCCGGTTTCACGCGGGCTGCGCGGTTCCAGGCGTAGCGTGGCCGGCAGAGCACGCGCCCGGGGTGCCGGGCGATGGTGCGACGCCGTTGATTCCTGTCCGGAGTGAGCCGATGAGTGTGCTGAGTGTTCCGGTAAGTGCGCAGGACCATTACCAGGGGCGGCTGGATGCGCCCGTGGTGCTGGTCGAGTATGCCGATTACCAGTGCCCCTACTGCGGCGAGGCGTTCTCGCTGGTGAAGCGGCTGCAGCAGCGGTTCGGCGACGAGCTTTGCGTGGTGTTCCGCAACTTCCCGCTGGTCCAGTCGCACCCGCAGGCGCTGCCGGCGGCGATCACGGCCGAGTATGCCGCCGCGCAGGGGCAGTTCTGGCCGGCCCACGACGCCCTGTTCCGCAGCCAGCAGCAGCTGGGTGAGGTGATCTACCGGGAGCTGATGCGCGAACTGGGCCTGCCGGAGGACGGGCTGGTTGCCGCGATGGAGGATGCCCGCTACATGCGGCGCATCCAGGATGACATCGATGGCGCCCTGCGCAGTGGCGTCGGCGGCACGCCGACGTTCTTCATCAATGGCCGGTTGTTCCAGCCCAGCAAGAGCTTCGAGGAGCTGTACGACGCGATCGTCGCGGCGAAGGCCGCAGAGCGCTGAATGGGCGCGGAGACCGTGGCCGCCAGTGGACGGCCACGCCAGGCGGCTCAGTCGATCAGTTGCAGCACCGTCTCCGGCGGGCGGCACAGGGCGGTGCCCTTGGCGGTGCGCACGATCGGCCGGTTGATCAGGACGGGGTGGGCATGCATGGCCCGGACCAGCGCCGGCTCGTCGTCCAGCTTGTCGGCAAGGCCCAGCTCGGCATACGCCGCTTCCTTGCTGCGCAGCAGGTCGCGGGCAGGCATGCCCATTTCGGCCAGCAGCGTGCGCAGCTCGGTGATCGAGGGCGGTGTCTCCAGGTAGTTGATGACCTCCACGTCCACGCCGGCTTCCTGCAGCAGGGCCAGCGCGCCACGTGAATTGGAGCAGCGGTTGTTGTGCCAGAGGGTTGCCTTCATTGCCTCAGTACCACTCCAGCAGGGATACGCCGACGCCGATGTAGGTGGCCCGGTGGTTGTAGTCGATCATGCTCTCGCCATAACCATCGAACACCTGCACGTGGCCGCGCAGCAGGTTGTTGATCGGGAAGCCGTAGTCCAGCTGCAGCGAGCCATGCGAGCGGTCGCCGCTGCGCAGCGAGTGGCGGCCGGTGATGGCCAGTTCGTGGCCATTGCGGTTGTACACCATGGTGGCATCGCCACGGCCGATGTAGTCCTCGATGTCCGGGTTGTTGTCGTCGCGGTCGCCTTCGGGGATGCGGTACCACGGGCGCAGCATCAGGGCCCAGTTCTCGCGGTCCAGGCCGAAGTTGAAGATCACCCGGTTCCAGCTGCGTGACAGCGGGTCGCTGCGGCCGTTGGACTGGTGGTTGAGGCTGATGCCGGTCATGCGGCCGTTCCAGCCCAGCAGCGAATAGCCGTTGCGGAAGGCCAGCATCACTTCCGGTTCGTAGTTGGTCTCGCGGAACGGGCGCGACAGTTCGCTGTTGTAGGCCTGCCAGCGCGAGCTCTGGGTGTAACCGACCCAGATGTCGCCGTTGTCGCCGAACAGGTTCTCGGCCACCTTGGTCTTGAAGCTGAGCTGGAACTTCAGCTCGGTGCTGTTCAGTGCTTCCGGCTCGGTGACCGTGTTGTTGGGGTTGGGCGAGTGCGGCATCTCGTTGGGCTTGCTGCTCCAGAACGCGGGCAGCAGGTACACCGGCTTGTAGGCGCGCAGCTGGAACAGGCCGAGCTTGGAGTCCTTGGCCAGCTCCCAGCGGCTGTCCAGCAGCGAGCCGCGGCCGGCGTTGGCGGCCATTGCCGCCAGCTCGTCGTGGGCGAACAGCTCGTTGCGGCGCGGGTCTTCCTCATCCAGGGCCTTGGCGCTGACCTTGGCTTCCTTGCGAGCGGCCTGCGCGGCGTTGGCCGCGGCATCGGCGGCACGGGTGTCGGCGGGGCTGCGCCCCAGCGCGCTGTCGTAGCAGGCCAAGCGCGCGGCGTCGGAGTCCAGCGCGAAGCAGGCCTGTGGCGATGCGGGGGCGGTAAGGGATTCCTGGGCCAGCGCGGAGGCGCTGGCGCTGGCCAGGACGGTCAGCAGGGCATAGCGAAGGGGCGTGTTCGGCATGGTGGGGTTCCGGTCATGGCAAAGGGCCGGGGATTTCCGCAGCAAAGCGGCATCCGTGCTCCGGCGGACATTGTCGGCGATTGCCCCGTGTAGGGGGAGTCTTGGCCGCGCGCTCAGTTGACGAACCACGCCACCGCGAACACCGCGACCATGGTCATGGCCAGGCCCAGCTTGAAGGCCACGCCCAGCACGATGCCCAGCCAGGTGCCGAGGCCGACCTTGGTGGCCTGGCCCAGCTTGCGCCCGTGCAGGTACTCGCCGCCCAGCGCGCCCAGGAAGGGGCCGACGAACAGGCCGATCGGCATGAAGAACAGGCCGGCCACCGTGCCGACCGCCGAGCCGACCAGCGCCAGGCGGCTGGCGCCCACCTTCTTTGCACCGATCACCGTCGATATGACGTCGATGATGATGGAAATGACGGTCAAAACGCCAAGCACAACCAGCGTGATCCAACCGACCCGTTCGAACCCTTCCGTCCAGGCGGCCACCAGCAGGCCCACGAACACCAGCGGGACACCGGGCAGCGCGGGCAGGATGATGCCGGCGATGCCGGTCAATACGAGCAGGGCCGCAACCGTATAGAAGATGAATGAATAGTCCATATTGGTTCTGAAAGGGCCCATTGGGGGTTGACTTTAACGGCTTCACCGGGATTGCAATTTGATTTTTCCCGGGTTAAGTTGCAGCCGCTGAGCTTGGCAAGGTCACCGTGAATCGTGGCCTGATGGGTAGATCGCACGATTTGCTGCATCGTTGCACCTCGCTTCCTCCTTGCAATCAGCCGCCTTCCGGGGCGTTCCATCAAACGAGAGAGAGCAACAGGGAGTTAGTCGAGATGTCCGATCGCGAAACCGGTACCGTCAAGTGGTTCAACGATGCCAAGGGCTTTGGCTTCATCAGCCGTGAGAATGGTGAGGATGTGTTCGTGCACTTCCGCGCCATCCAGACCCAGGGCTTCAAGAGCCTGAAGGAAGGCCAGAAGGTCTCCTTCACCGTCGTCCAGGGCCAGAAGGGCCTGCAGGCCGACGCCGTGCAGCCGGTCTGATACAGACAGGCTGGCATGACAAAAGAAAGGCCCGCGCAAGCGGGCCTTTCCTTTTCCGGCGTGGCGGTTGCCTGGATCAGCGCAGTACCACGCGGCCATTGACCACGCGGACGTAGGCATTCTCTGCCACGCCGTTGAGGTTCTTCTGGTTGACCATGATCACGCGGCCGTCGTCCATGCGCACCTGGATGTCATAGGACTCGCCGGTGACGTTCTGCTGGATCTTGTTGCCTGCCAGCGCGCCGGCGGCGGCACCGGCCACGGCGGCGATGTTCTGGTTGCCCTTGCTGCCGCCGGTGTGGTCGGAGATCTCATGGCCGGCCACGGCGCCGACGATGCCGCCCAGGATCGCGCCGGTCGCCGTCGGTGCGGTGCGGCCGGAGGACACGGCGTTGATGCGGGTGACGATGCCGCAATCGGCGCAGCGATTCTGGTTGTAGTTGTTGCCACTCCCGTAGCCGCCACCATAGTTGTTGCCACCACCGTTGTAGCCGCCGCCGTAACCGGGCGACGTGGCGCAACCGGCCAGAGCCAGACTGGCAATGGCGCCTGCGGCGATCAATTGAATCTTCATGGTGCTTCTCCTTCGCCAGTGAACAAAAAGGTAAGTGCTTACCCGACGGCGTAGATCCTGTCGTTTCACATGTGAATGGAGGGCCAACCACATGTGAACGCGATATTCACCGATGGATTACTTGAAGTCCTGGTGGCAGCTCTTGCAGTCGCTGCCGATCTTCTGGGACAGCGCCGCCAGGCTGGCACAGTCCGCCGCCGGCTTGGCCAGGGCGTCGTTGAGGGTGGCCCGGAAGCGGTTGGCGTGCTGCTGGAACCGCTCGTCGTCACGCAGGCCGGGGAAGGCGACTTCCAGGTCGTTGGCCAGGGCGCGCAGGGTCTGCACGCGCGGGGCGGTGTCGTTGATGGTGCAGCGGTTCTGCTTCTGGCTTTCGCCCAGCAGTTGCACCTGCTTGGACATCACAGTCATCAGGCTGTCGGGGAAATGGTCCTGGCGGGCCTGGATGGCACGCATGCCCATCACCGTCGCCACCACGCCGATCAGCAGGCCGGCGATGAGGACATAGAGATAACGGGCAGCCTTGGACGGCTGGCGGACGGGTTCGGACATATGCGTTGGCTCCGGGCTACGTGGCATGGTCGTTGTAGGGGTACTGCCCGGCCATTATGCCGTCCCGGCTAAAATGGGCGGATGAAAGAACAACTGCGTGAGCGATTCGCCGGCATCGACCGGCTGTACGGTGCCGGGACCATCGAGCACTTGGCCGGCTGCCGGGTGGCCGTGGTCGGCATGGGCGGGGTGGGGTCCTGGGTGGTCGAGGCGCTGGCGCGCTCGGCGGTCGGGCACCTGAGCCTGATCGACGCCGACGACATCTGCGTGTCCAACACCAACCGGCAGCTGCCCGCGCTGGCGGGCCAGTACGGTCGCAACAAGGCGCTGGCCATGGCCGAGCGCTGCAAGGCGATCAACCCCGACATCGAGGTCGAGGCGGTGGAGTCGTTCCTGACCGGTTCGAACATGGCCGAACTGCTGGACCGCAACTTCGACCTGGTGATCGATGCCTGCGACAGCTTCCGGGTCAAGGTGGAGGCCATTGCCTGGTGTCGCCGCCGCAAGTTGCCGATGATCACCGTCGGCGCGGCCGGCGGACGCACCGACCCGACCCTGGTGCGGGTGCGCGACGTGTCGCGTACCGAGCACGACGCGATGATGGCGCTGATCCGCAAGAAGCTGCGCGCCGAATTCAATTTCCCGAAGAACCCGCAGCGCTACTTCGGCGTGTCGGCGGTGTACTCGCTGGAGAACGTGAAGTACCCGCAGGCCGACGGCAGCGTGTGCGGCCTGCGCCCGAACCTGGGCCCGGACGAGGCGATGAAGCTGGACTGTGGTGCCGGACTGGGCGCGGCCACCCACATCACCGGGGCATTCGCCTTCGCCGCGGTCGGCAAGGCGCTGGAAGTCCTGCTGAAGAAGAAAGCCACGTAGGAGCCGCTTCGCGAATTTCGCGGCCCGGGTCGCCGCTACGGCAGTCCGAACAGGCGTTGCGCGTTGGCGGTGGTCTGCGCGGCGATTTCTTCCGGCGCCTGCCCGCGCAGCTCGGCGACGGTTTCCAGGATGCTGGCCAGCCGGGCCGGTTCGTTGCGCTGGCCACGGATGCCGGCGTCCGGTTGGTCCGGCGCATCGGTCTCCAGCAGCAGGAACTCCAGCGGCATCTGCGCCACCAGCGTGCGCAGGCGGTTGGCGCGGGGATAGGTGAGGGGGCCACCAAGGCCGATCAGGAACCCCAGTTGCCACAACTGGCGGGCCTGTTCCGGGCTGCCTGAAAAGCTGTGGACCACTCCCTGCAGCCCGCCGGTGCGGCGGATGCGCAGGATGACCTCGTCCACCGCGCGGCGGGCATGCACCACCAGCGGCAGCCGGTGGCGGTGGGCCAGGTCGAGCTGGCCCTGGAAATAGAACCGCTGTGCTTCGGGGTCCAGGTCTTCAACGAAGAAGTCCAGGCCGCATTCGCCGATGGCGCGCGGGGATTCGCGGGTGATCCATTCGTCCAGCTGCTGCAGGTGTTGCGGCCGGTGTTCGGCCAGGAACATCGGGTGCAGCCCGTAGGCCGGGACCAGGCCCGGGGCGAGCGTGCAGCTCTGGCGCAGCTTGGGCCAGCTGGCCGCGGTCACCGCCGGCACCACCTGCGCGATCACCCCGGCCGCCTGCGCGCGCGCGATCACCGCCGCGCGGTCGGCGTCAAACGCATCGGCATCGAGGTGACAGTGGCTGTCGACCAGTTGCACGGGTCAGGACTTGCGTGGCGGCAACACCTGTGGCGCGTCGGACGGGTCCTTGCGTCGCTTCCAGTTGGCCAGCAGCAGCGTACCCAGCCCGAACAGGATCTCGTCCAGGAACGGGATCGGGTCCGGCAGCAGCAACGTGACGAGGAACAGGCCTGCCGTGATCTTGAACAGGGTCGGGTAGCGCAGCTTGCGCGCCCACTCCATAAACGGTGTCAGCATCAGGGACATGGCAAATCCTGTGGTTGGGGAGTACAACAACCGCGATATTGCGGCGTGCCGTGCTTTTTCGATAGGCCGATGCCATTCATGCGGGCCTCTGTTCAGCTTTGGCGTGCTGGAATCCACCCCATATCAAGACGCGGGCCATCCGCAGGGAGCTGAACCATGAAAAGCACGACCACTACTGTTCTGGTTGCCGCCGGCGCCCTGCTGGTGGGTGGCATCGCCACTGCCGCTTTCATGCAGGGGCGCGACAAGGCCACCACGCTGCCGGCCGCGCAGACACCGAACCCGGTGCTGGACAACCAGCCGCTGGCCGATGACGCCGCTGCCAGTTCGCAGGTCGAGGCAGGCGGCAAGCTGGAATACGCCGACGTGCTGAAGGTGGCCCCGGTCACCGAGAAGGAGCGCGTGTACGGCACGGTGACCCGCACCGAGCCGATCAACGAGACCTCGACCACCACCACCCCGCATGAGGTCTGCAACGACGTGGTGGTGCAGGAGCGGCTGCCCGAGCGCGACGGCAACGTCGGCGGCACCGTGGCGGGCGCGGTGATCGGTGGCCTGCTGGGCAACCAGATCGGCGGCGGCAACGGCAAGAAGGCCGCGACCGCTGCAGGCGCGGTGGCCGGCGGTGTGATCGGCAACCAGGTCGACAAGCGCCACGTGGGCGGCCGTGTGGTCCAGCGCACCGAGCGCCAGTGCCACACCGAGCAGCGCACCGCCGAAAGCAGCCGCGTGACCGGCTACAACGTGACCTACCGCAAGCCCGATGGCAGCACCGGCACGATGCGCATGGACAGCCGTCCGGGTGAGCGCGTGTCGCTGGGCAACAGCGACCGCACGGTCGGCTATGACGTGACCTACCGCTACGAGGGCCAGGAAAAGACCGTGCGGATGGACAACCGCCCGAGCAGCGACCGCCTGCCGGTGCTGGATGGCCAGGTGGTGACGCAGACCGCCGCGGTGGATGGGGGCAGCAGCCGCCAGTAAGCAGGCGTGCTGCACCGAGAGCATCTGGAAGGCCGGCATCTTGCCGGCCTTCCTTGTTTGGAGCCGGCCCGCATCGCGCAGGCGACCGATGTCCCGGGCAGGTGTTAGGGTTCGGACCAATCCCGGCAGGAGCCTTGATCCATGAGCATCTTCGATCTGCGTCTGGAAACCGAACGCCTGATCCTGCGCCCACCGGGCCGGCAGGACTTCGAGGCCTTCGCCGCGTTCTGCGCCGACCCGGTGGCCATGCAGCACCTGGGTGGCGTGCAGCCCAAGCCGGTGGCGTGGCGCAGCCTGGCCGGGCTGGTCGGCAGCTGGCAGTTGCTGGGCTACTCGATGTTCTCCGTCATCGAGAAGGACAGCGGGGCCTGGATCGGCCGGGTCGGGCCCTGGCAGCCGTACGGCTGGCCGGGTACCGAGGTGGGCTGGAGCATCGTGTCGTCGCACTGGGGACGCGGCTACGCCCCGGAAGCCGCACGCGCGGCCATCGATTGGGCCTTTGATGCGCTGGGCTGGGAGGAGGTGATCCATACCATCGCGCCGGACAACAGCAACTCCCAGCACGTGGCGCGCAAGCTGGGTGCGCGGGTGCTGCGCAATGCCCGACTGCCGCCGCCGCATGAGGTGGACGTGGAGGTTTGGGGGCAGTCGCGGCAGGCCTGGTTGGCGGCACGCTGACCGCCTGCCGATTGCTGCGGTTGCAGCTACCAACCGGCGTCGATTCCGGTCATATTCAATTGCCGCACGCCATCGCGGTGCGGGGAGAATCGACGCTGTGAGTACTGCCGCTGCACTGACGGTTTACGGCATGTCCAGTTCGGGCAACTGCCACAAGGTTCGTTTGCTGCTGGAACAACTGGGCTCCCGCTACCAGTGGAAAGAGGTCGACAGCGCCGGCGGCGATACCCGCACGGCCGAGTTCCTGGCGCTGAACCCGAACGGCAAGGTGCCGGTGGTGCAGCGCAACGATGGCCGCGTGCTTGCCGAATCCAATGCCATCCTGTTCTGGTTGGCCGAAGGCACGCCGTTCCTGCCGACCGATGGCTGGCAACGTGCCCAGGCGCTGTCCTGGATGTTCTTCGAGCAGTACAGCCACGAGCCCTATATCGCCGTGGCGCGCTTCATCAGTGGCTGGACGCCGGATGACTCGCCGCGCCGTGCCGACCTGCCGCGGCTGCGTGCGCGCGGCCACGAGGCGTTGGCGGTGATGGCCCACCACCTGGCCGACCACCGTTGGTTCACCGGCGGCGATTACGGCATCGCCGACATTGCCCTGTTCGCCTACACCGCCGTGGCCGAGGACGGCGGCATTTCGCTGTCTTCGTACCCGGCGGTCGAACGCTGGCTGGAGGACGTCCGCCGCCAGCCCGGCTTCGTCGCCATGCCGGTGCCGGACGCCGAGGTCCAGGCGCGCTTCGCCGCGTCGCGCTGATCCCCCCATTTCCCCCCGCAACACCGCCTTGTTTCGTGGAGCCTGTCTGCATGTTCGCTCGTGTACCGAATCCCATCCCGGCCCGGATGAAGGGCCTGAACCGCGCCGAGATCTGCGATACCAACTTCATTGAATTCGTGAACGGTCTGGGCCGTGGGCCGGATGCCGGCCCGCAGGACGCCGCGCCGGTGCTGCCGGGCAGCGCGCTGGATGCGGCCGGCTTCCGTGAGCTGTTCGAGTCACAACTGATCAGCCGCCACCTGGACCTGATGGCGCGCGTGCTGCGCGTGCAGAACAAGGTCTTCTACACGATTGGTTCATCCGGCCACGAGGGCAACGCGATGGTGGCGCGGGCGACGCGGCATACCGATCCGGCCTTCCTGCATTACCGTTCCGGTGGCTTCATGGCCGAGCGCTTCCGCAAGCTGCCGGGCATGGACCCGGTGATGGATTCGGCGTTGTCGTTCGCCGCCAGCAAGGACGACCCGGCCAGCGGCGGCCGCCACAAGGTGTGGGGCAGCAAGCCGCTGTGGGTGTTGCCGCAGACCTCGACCATCGCCTCGCACCTGCCCAAGGCGTTGGGCACGGCGATGGCGATCGAGGCCGGCAAGCGGCTGGGCCATGCGCTGCCGATCCCTGATGACAGCATCACCGTGTGCTCGTTCGGCGATGCCTCGGCCAACCATGCCACCGCGCAGACCGCCTTCAACGCCGCGGCGTGGAGCAGCTTCCAGAAGCTGCCGGCCCCGGTGCTGTTCGTCTGCGAGGACAACGGCATCGGCATCTCGGTGAAGACGCCCGAAGGCTGGATCGGCGAGAGCTTCCGCCACCGGCCCGGGCTGGATTACTTCCAGGCCGACGGCCTGGACCTGGCCGGTGGCTACGCCGAGGTGCAGCGTGCGGTGGAGCATTGCCGCCGCACCCGCCGACCGACCTTCCTGCACCTGCGCACCAACCGCCTGATGGGCCACGCCGGCACCGACTTCGAGATCGAATGGCGGGCCCTGGAGGAACTGTGCGCGGTGGAGGCCGGTGACCCGCTGCTGCGTTCGGCGCAGATCGCGGTGGAATCCGGGCTGATGGACAAGGACGAAGTGCTGGCGCTGTACGAGCACACCCGGCGCCGCTGCTTCGAAGCGGCCGAAGCCGCCGACCAGCGGCCGCGGTTGAAGGCACTGGCTGAGGTGGTTGCACCGCTGGCGCCGTACTCGCCGGCGTCGGTGGCTAACGAAGCCACCCGCGCCGACTACGCCGAGCGCCGGTTGCAGGTGTTCGGGAGCGAGGCCGCGTTGCCGGAGAACCAGCCGCCCAAGCACCTGGCCATCCAGATCAACCAGGCCCTGCACGACCTGTTCTGCAAGTACCCGGAAACGCTGCTGTTCGGCGAGGACGTGGCGCAGAAGGGTGGCGTCTACACGGTGACCAAGGGCCTGCAGAAGGCATTCGGCCCGCGCCGGGTGTTCAACACGCTGCTGGACGAGACGATGATCCTGGGCATGGCGCAGGGCTTCGCCAACATGGGCATGCTGCCGCTGCCGGAGATCCAGTACCTGGCCTACCTGCACAACGCCATCGACCAGGTGCGTGGCGAAGCCTGCTCGCTGCAGTTCTTCTCCAACGACCAGTACCGCAACCCGATGCTGATCCGCATCGCCGGGCTGGGCTACCAGAAGGGCTTCGGTGGCCACTTCCACAACGACAACTCGATCACCGCCATCCGCGATATCCCCGGGTTGGTGGTGGGCTGCCCGTCGCGCGGCGATGATGCGGCGGCGATGCTGCGCACGCTGGCGGCGCTGGCCAAGGTGGACGGGCGGGTCTGCATCTTCCTGGAGCCGATCGCGCTGTACATGACCAAGGACCTGTACGAGACCGGCGATGGGCAATGGCTGTTCCCGTATCCGGCGCCGGAGCAGGCCATCGCGCTGGGCGAGGGGCGCGCGTATGGCGAAGGCAATGACGACCTGGTGATCTTCACCTATGGCAACGGCGTGCCGATGAGCCTGCGCGCGGCCAGGGCCATCGAACAGGCGCAGGGCTGGAAGGTGCGGGTGCTCGACCTGCGCTGGCTGGTGCCGTTGAACGAAGGCTGGATCGCCGAACAGGCCAAGGGCGCCAAGCGGATCCTGGTGGTCGACGAGGGCCGGCACAGCGCCGGGGTGGGCGAGGGCGTGATCACCGCGTTGGTCGAGGCCGGCCACGGCCAGGTGCCGCTGCGGCGGGTGACCGGTGCCGATACCTACACGCCGTTGGCCGGTGCCGCCCTGCTGGTGCTTCCGGGCGAGGGCGATATCGTCGCCGCGGCCGCGCAACTGGCGTGAGGCACCTGCCATCGCGGCCCGGCTGGCACGCCCGCGCGTCGCGGCAAGCTCGCCCCTCCCGCTTTCGCGGGAACGGGGCGGGGCGCGCGGCCTTCACCCGGTCCAACGCGGGGGGCGGCTAGCCTGCCTCCATCTTCCGGTTGGAGCCCGCCATGAGCCCGTACAAGATTGCCGTTTTCGTCGGTAGCCTGCGCAAGGATTCGATCAACCGCCGCTTGGCGCATGCGCTGGAGAAGCTCGCCGGGGACCGGGCCAGCTTCGAGTACATCCAGATCGGCGATATCCCGCTGTACAACCAGGACCACGACGGCCAGTTCCCGGCGCAGGGCACGCGGATGAAGAACCAGGTGCGCGCCGCCGACGCGGTCCTGTTCGTCACCCCCGAGTACAACCGCTCCATCCCCGGCGTGCTGAAGAATGCCATCGACACCGCGTCGCGGCCGTACGGTGACAATGCCTTCGACGGCAAGCCGGCGGCGGTGACCGGTGCCTCCATCGGGGCCATCGGCAGTGCATTGGCCCAGCAGCACCTGCGCAACGTGCTGGTCTTCGTGAATCTGGCGGTGCTGGCGCAGCCGGAGGCCTTCCTGCACTTCAAGGAGGGGCTGATCGAGGCCGACGGCACGATCACCAACGAGGCCACGCGGACGTTCCTGCAGGGCTTCGTGGACCGCTTCCTGGCCTGGATCGGGACCCACCACGCCGGCTGAGCGGTCGGCACGGGCGCGGCGGCTTTGCGATAATGGCACCCGGCGCCGCAACGGCGCCGGGTGCTTCTTTCTGTATGGCCGCCCACTCCGGAACGCCCCGCCAGGCCGCGGGGGCTGGAATTGTGGACAGGTTATCCACAGAGTTGTCCGTACCCCGGTGGCAGATGCCCACCTACCATGGCCGTAGTGCCTTAGCGCAGGAATCACGTTTTTCTTATGTCCGCTCGTACTGGTTTCCGTTCCGACCGCAACGACCGCGCTGAGCGCGGCGAACAGCGCATTGATGCCCTGCGCGTACCCCCGCATTCGGTGGAAGCCGAGCAGGCGGTGCTCGGTGGCCTGATGCTGGCGCCGGAGGCATTCGACCGGGTCAACGAGGCGCTGACCGAGAAGGACTTCTACCGCCGCGACCACCAGCTGATCTACCGCGCCATCCGCGAGCTGTCCGAGCGTGACCGCCCGTTCGACGCGGTGACCCTGGGGGAATGGTTCGAGTCGCAGGGCAAGCTGGACCAGGTGGGCGATGGTGCGTACCTGATCGAGCTGGCCAGCACCACGCCGTCGGCGGCCAACATCAGCGCCTACGCCGAGATCGTGCGTGACAAGGCGGTGCTGCGGCAGCTGATCCAGGTGGGCACCGACATCGTCAATGACGGCTTCCAGCCCGAAGGGCGCGACAGCACTGAACTGCTGGCCACCGCCGAGAAGTCGGTGTTCGCCATCGCCGAGCAGGGCGCGCGCGGGCGGACCGACTTCGTGGCCATGCCCGGCGCACTGAAGGACGCCTTCGAGGAGCTGCGCAACCGCTTCGAGAACGGCGGCAACATCACCGGCCTGCCGACCGGCTACAACGACTTCGACGCGATGACCGCCGGCCTGCAGCCGACCGACCTGATCATCCTTGCCGCGCGTCCGGCGATGGGCAAGACCACCTTCGCGCTGAACATCGCCGAATACGCCGCGATCAAGTCGAAGAAGGGCGTGGCGGTGTTCTCGATGGAAATGTCGGCCTCGCAGCTGGCGATGCGCCTGATCTCCTCCAATGGCCGCATCAACGCGCAGCGCCTGCGTACCGGCCAGCTCGAGGACGAGGACTGGAGCCGCGTCACCGGTGCCATCCGCATGCTGAAGGAAACCAAGATCTTCATCGACGACACGCCGGGCGTGTCGCCGGAAGTGCTGCGCTCCAAGTGCCGCCGCCTCAAGCGCGAGCACGACCTGGGCCTGGTGGTGATCGACTACCTGCAGCTGATGAGCGTGCCGGGCAACAGCGAGAACCGCGCCACCGAAATCTCCGAGATCTCGCGTTCGCTCAAGGGCCTGGCCAAGGAGCTTAACGTGCCGGTGATCGCGCTGTCCCAGCTCAACCGCTCGCTGGAAACACGTACCGACAAGCGCCCGGTGATGGCCGACCTCCGCGAATCCGGCGCTATCGAGCAGGACGCGGACATGATCGTGTTCATCTACCGCGACGATTACTACAACAAGGAAAGTTCGCCGGACAAGGGCCTAGCCGAGATCATCATCGGCAAGCACCGTGGTGGCCCGACCGGCTCGTGCAAGCTGAAGTTCTTCGGCGAGTACACCCGTTTCGACAACCTCAGCCACGACTCGGTCGGCGCGTTCGAGTAAGCCCCTCCGCCATGTCCGTCGCCCTCGTCTGGTTCCGGCGCGACCTGCGCCTGCGTGACAACCCAGCCCTTCAGGCCGCGATCGAGGCCGGGCATACGCCGCTGCCGGTCTACATCCATGCGCCGCACGAAGAGGGCGCATGGGCACCGGGCGCGGCCTCCGATGCATGGCTGCACCAGTCGCTGCAGCAGCTTGATGCCGACCTGCGTGCACGTGGCAGTGCGCTGGTGCTGCGGCGTGGCGACAGCCATGCCGAACTGCAGGCGCTGATCGCCGAGAGTGGCGCGCAGGCGGTGTACTGGAACCGCAAGTACGAACCGGCCACCCAGCCACGCGACGCGGCGATCAAGCGCGGCCTGCGCGAACAGGGCGTGCACGCCGAGAGCCACAACGGCTATCTGTTGTTTGAACCGTGGGAACTGGCGACCCAACAGGGCGGCCCGTACAAGGTGTTCACGCCGTTCTGGCGCAACGCGCTGGGCCGGTGGCGGCTGGCGGCCTTGACCGAGGCGCCGTCGCGGCTGCCCGGCCATGGCCTGCAGGGCCTGCCGCTGCAGGCGTTGCAGCTGGCACCGCGGTTGCACTGGGATGCGGGGTTCTGGGCGCACTGGCAACCGGGCGAGGCCGGTGCGCAGGAGGCATTGGACGTCTTCACCGATGGCGCACTCAATGGCTACCGCGAGCAGCGCGACCTGCCGGACCGTACCGGCACCTCGTTGATGTCGCCGCACCTGCATTTCGGCGAGATCGCGCCGTGGCGCATCGTGCACGCGCTGGAGCGGCTGCGCAGTGCCGGTCGCGACGCCGACATCGACGGTTACGTGCGGCAACTGGGCTGGCGCGAGTTCTCCTGGCACCTGCTGCATCACTTTCCGCAGACTTCCGACAGCAACCTCAATCCGCGCTTCGATACGTTCGCCTGGGCGCCGCCGCGCGCCGAGCTGCTGGGCGCCTGGCAGCAGGGCCGCACCGGCATCCCCATCATCGATGCCGGCATGCGCGAACTGTGGGCTACCGGCTACATGCACAACCGCGTGCGCATGCTGGTCGGCAGCTTCCTGTGCAAGCACCTGCGGATGCATTGGAAGGAAGGGGCGCGCTGGTTCTGGGACACGCTGGTGGATGCCGACCTGGCCAACAACAGCATGGGCTGGCAGTGGATCGCCGGCACCGGCGCTGACGCGGCGCCGTACTTCCGGGTGTTCAACCCGGTGACGCAGGCGCAGAAGTTCGACCCGCATGCGCGCTACATCACCCGCTGGGTGCCGGAACTGGCGGGGCTGCCGGTCAAGGCACGGTTCGCGCCGTGGTTGTCACCGTCGCTGCTGGCCGAGCAGGCGCCCACGTATCCGGCGCAGCCGCTGGTCGATCTGGCGCAGGGCAGGGAGGCCGCATTGGCCGCCTACCACCGGTGCCGCTGAGAGTTTGAACGCTTCAGACAGTTAGATGAATGGAAGCCGCTTCCGGCGCGGCTCCATCATCCCCACGTCGCAGCCTGCTGTTTATCCTTGCCCGGCAAATCCACGCCGGCCTTCCTGCCGGCCCATGAAGGAGACTCTGATGAGCACCGTTACCGCTGTCCGCAATATTTCCCTTGGTCTGGTGGCAGCTGCCGTCCTCTCGGCCTGTGCCACCGGTGGCTCTTACGTGCAGCAGGACCCGTACGGCAACCAGACCCAGCAGCAGAACAAGACCGGCAAGGGCGCGCTGATCGGCACCGCCATCGGCGTGGCCGCGGGCCTGCTCAGCGGTGGCGATGCCACCGAGCGTCGCCAGCGTGCGATGGTCGGCGCCGGTATCGGTGCGTTGAGCGGCGCGGCGATCGGCAACTACCAGGACCGCCAGGAGCGGGCCCTGCGCGAGCGCACCGCCAACACCGGCATCGACGTGCAGCGCGAAGGTGACAACATCACCCTGAACCTGCCCGACGGCATCACCTTCGACTTCAACAAGACCACCCTCAAGCCGCAGTTCTA
Source organism: Stenotrophomonas capsici (assembly GCF_034961085.1). Classification (NCBI taxonomy): domain Bacteria; kingdom Pseudomonadati; phylum Pseudomonadota; class Gammaproteobacteria; order Lysobacterales; family Lysobacteraceae; genus Stenotrophomonas; species Stenotrophomonas capsici. The sequence continues at coordinate 952,139 of NZ_JAYFUH010000249.1, forward strand.
CGGTGCGCTCAATGGCGTGGCCAGCACCCTGCGCGAGTACAACCAGACCATGATCGAAGTGGTCGGTCACACCGACAGCATCGGCACCGACGCGGTGAACAACCGCATCTCGAAGGAACGCGCCGATGCCGTGGCCGCCTACCTGACCGCGCAGGGCGTGCAGGGCGCGCGCATCGAGACGCTGGGTGCCGGCAAGGCCTACCCGATTGCCGACAACAGCACCGACGCCGGCCGTGCGCAGAACCGCCGCGTGGAGATCCGCCTGATCCCGCTGAAGTCGTGATCGCAGCTGCAGCGTTGATGGTGTGAAGCAAGGGCCGCGCAAGCGGCCCTTGTCATGTCGGCGCGGGGAGGCGATGCGCCTTGGCCTGCAACCGCGCCGCGGCAGTTCAGCCGGCGATGACCGCGCTGTTGCGTCCCTTGCGCTTGGCTTCGTACAGCGCTGCATCGGCGCGCGCGAACCAGTCCTGCCAGCGCTGTTCGCCGGCATACATCGCCCCGCCCAGGGAGATGGTGATGCGGCCGCCGGGGCCCCGCAGTGCCTCGTACACCGCCTTGCGGATCCGTTCGGTGAAGCGTTCCAAGGCTTCGCGCGTACCGGTCTCGGCCAGGATCACGAATTCCTCGCCACCGAAGCGGAACACCTGGTCCCGGTCGCGCAGTTCAAAGCGCAGGATGGCGGCCAGGTCCGACAGGGCGGCATCGCCGGCGGCGTGACCGTGGCGGTCATTGACGTCCTTGAAGTGGTCGATGTCCAGCACCACCAGCGCGTGCCGGAAGCGGCTCTCGCGCTGGCCGATGATCTGCTGGCTGAGGGTGCGTTCGAGCGCGCGCCGGTTGGGCACGCCGGTGAGGGCGTCGAGCGAGGCCAGTTGCTCCAGGCGGCTGCGGTCGCCCTGCAGGCGCCGCGAGAAGCGATGGCCGAAACCGAAGGTCAGCACGATGACGGCAAGCGCCTGCGGCTGGATCGGCGCGAGCAGCAGCCCGGGCTGCAGCAACAGCCCGACGACCAATGCCAGGTTGACCGGTGCGGCGACCTCGTAGCGGACGATGAAGAAGTTGCTGATCAGGACCAGGAACGTCCATGCCAGCGCCGAATGCTGCAGCACCCACGCCGCCAACAGGCAGCCGCCTGCATTGGCGAGGGCGGCCAGCACCCCGGCGATGTCCAGCCTTCGACGCTGGGCCAGGACCGTGGCTGCCACGGCCACAGCGGTGAGCAGCAGGCTGATGGCCAGTTCCGGCAGGCGCCGGTCGGCAGCCAGCCAGGCACTGAAGAACACCAGCACCAGCGCCGAGGTCGGCGCGATCGTGCGCAGCGGTACGCTGCGCAGCGCCTGCGGCAGGTCGGGAACGTGCTGGACGGGAGGGCCGGGGGTGTGCATGGCGGCGGCAACATAGCAGCGGCCGTGGTGGATTTCCTTCACCCGGATACACATGGTCAGGCGTCGGATTGCTTTGTGCAGGAACGCCCCGGAAGGGCGTCATTTACTGACCAACCACGGCCGCGTTCATGTCCGATATGGACGCACGGCGGCGCTTTTCAAGGCGTGTTCGGCAGCGTCGCGTGAAGCCGGATTTCACCGTCCGGACGCCGCGCCGGCCCATTTGCGCAAACCCGATCAGGCCAGCGGCAGGCGGCTTTCGGCCCGGCTGTAGCGATCGTGCAGTGCCCGCACCTGCGCGGCGCGCGGATGGACGCGCACGGTATCACCGAACGTCCGCAGGTACTGGCAAGCGGCGAAGCCTGGCGATTGCCGCTCGTAATCGGCGATCCAGGCCAACCGGTCCGGACGGTTGGCCTGCTCGGCTGACCACGCCGCGACGCGTGGCTGGATGCGGGCTTTCATCCCCATCCGCCACGGCTTGGGAGTAAGACGCGCGCGGAAGCAGTGCTGCAGGCGGCACATGCGGGCATATAGCGGATCGGCGTGGACCGCCTTGAAGAACTGGTGAACCGCCTTGTCCTGCGGATCGAACACCGCGTGCATCACCAGCACCCGCAAACCGGCCGGCGTGCGGTAGGTGCGCAGCGTCCAGTCCGGTTGTTGCCGTGAGAACTGCTCCAGCCTGGCCAGCGCGCGCCGCTGGGCGCCTCCATTGGCGTTGAAGCGCACGCGCCTGACCACTACCACCAGCCAGTTGAGCAGGATCAGCGCGAGGGTGGCGGCTGCCGCACCCATCCACCAGTTGTTCGCGTTGACGCCGACGATGGCCATCACCCCGAGCCAGCAGGCCGCCGACAGCAACAAGGGCAGGACACAGCCGGAGGGAGGCTCTTCCAGGTCGATGTCGGCGAACAGCACGTCCGGGGTGTTCAGGCACAGCGCGCCGTAGCTGTTGCGGGTGATGACATCTTCGCCCTCGCGTGCAACGACCTGTTCGCGGATGGGCACGCCTTCCACGCCATAGTGGGTGCGGCGCTCGCGGCGCGGCAGTGATTCACCGGCAAGGATGGCGTCCATGGCCTGCTGCACGCGGGCCTCGGCATGCGCCTGGGCGGCCTCCAGGCTGAGCTCGGACCAGCCGAAGCGGCGGACGGTGATGCTGCGGCGGCGATGGCGGGCCTGCCTGCGGGCCTCGGCCCAATACTCCGGAACAATCATCTGCCGTCCTGCGGTCATCCTGACGAAGTGGCCGGAGTCTGGCATAGGCCATGACGCCCGTCACCGGCCTCGCCGGCGCATGGCGGCGTACCGGCGCGTCGTCGGGTAGGCTCAGAGGCAACGTTCAACAGGGGTGTCACGTGCTGAAGGGAAGCAACGCCTGCCTGGCGTCGATGCTGGCCATGGTGGGTACGGCTGCGGCCACCGACGACGTCGAGGCAGTGCAACCGAAGGCCACGTTTGTTTACGTGGACAAGTCCGAGCGGCAGTTGTTCGTCTTCAGTGGCCGCACGCTGTTGCTGCAGTACCCGATCGCGCTGGGGCGGGTGCCGGCCGGGCACAAGCAACAGGAGGGGGACAAACGCACGCCGGAAGGGGTGTACATGCTGGACTGGAAGAACCCGAACAGCCGCTACCACCGTTCGATCCATGTCTCCTACCCGAATGCCGCGGACCGTGCCGATGCGCAGCGGCGCGGCGTGTCCCCGGGAGGGGACATCATGATCCACGGCCAGCCGAATCAGTCGCCCCTGCCGGCCGCGGCCTTGCAGCAGCACGACTGGACCGATGGCTGCATCGCGCTGACCGATGCGCAGATGGATGCGCTGTGGGAGGTGGTGGATGTGCCGGTGCCGATCCGGATCGTGCCGTGAGCGGGAGGATGCGTGCCGCCGCGCACACTGTCCGTCGGAATGAGGATACGGGTGGCGTTTGGATCGATCATTGGTGGCTTTTCATCACGCTGTCCGGTGTTGAAAAGGGGTATACCCGAGGCTGATGACGGTTCTTCGCGATGCAATCCGGCGCAGACGCATACTGCGGCCCCTTTCCTTCTGCGTTGTCTGGAGCAATGAAATGATTGACCGTTTTGTAGAGCGCAACCGCGATGGCGTGATCCTGGTGGCACGCATCCTGTTGATGGCCTTGTTCATCAGCTCGGGCATATCCAAGCTGGCGAACTTTTCCGGCACAGTGGCCTATATGGGAGTGCTGCATGCACCCCTGCCCGAGTTGGCTACGTCGATTTCCATTTTCATGGAAGTGTTTGTCGGGTTGGCAATCCTGCTCGGCGTGTGGGTGCGTCCGCTGGCGCTGCTGTTCGTGCTTTTCACGCTGGGCACCGCGCTGATCGGGCATGCCTTCTGGACGATGGAAAGCCCGGATCGCGATCTCAACCTGATCCACTTCTTCAAGAATCTCGCCATCTGCGGTGGCCTGCTGCTGCTGGCCGTGACCGGGGGCGGGCGCTACGCACTGACGCGCAGCCGCTGAGTGGCAGGAGCAGGCCCGCGCGGGCCTGCTCAGTCCTCCAGCTTGAGGGCGGCGTCGGCGGCCAGCAGGGCCTGCGCCGCCGCGCCCAACGGGGGCGATGCCACGTCCTGCACGCCCAGCACCTGCAGCACTTCCTCGCCGGTGACGAAGCGTCGGCCGCGCCGGTCGTACATGCCGGTGATCAGCAGGGCGCGGGTGGCCATCTTGTCGTCGTCGCCGACCAGCACGCGTTGCTCCATCAGGATGCGGCCGCCGACCCAGCCGACCATGCGCGTTTCCAGGGTGAAGCGCTGGAATGGCTTGAGTTCGCGCCGGAACTGGATGGTGCCGGCGCCGGCGATCGGCGCCCACTTGCGGCGCATCGCCACCTTGCCCAGGCCGGTGCGCAGCACCAGGTCCAGCCGGCCCAGGTCGAAGATCGTCCAGTAGCGGCCGTTGGTCATGTGCAGGTTCAGGTCGATGTCGTTGGGCAGCACCCGGAACTGCAGGCGCGACACGCCGGTGGGGGCCTGCAGGCGCGGGCGGAACCACGAACAGATCAGCAGGTGCAGCAAACGGAACCAGAGATTCATGGCGCGGGCAAACCTTTTATAACGACTGTCATAACGCGCGTACGCTAAGCTATGACACCCGTCATAGCAAGGACCTCGCGATGCGCCGCCGTCCCACCGATGCCCCGCAGCGCGTGATCAGCACCGCCGCCGACATGCTGGCGACCTATGGCCTCAATGCCACCAGCATCCGCGAGGTCACCAAGCGTGCCGAGGCGCCGTTTGGCTCGACCTATCACCATTTCCCCGGTGGCAAGCAGCAGGTGCTGGCCGAAGCGACCGCCCTGGCCGGCAGCCGCATCGACGCCATGCTGGATGAGGTCCTGCGCGAGGGCGTGGTCAGCGGCGTTTCGCGCTTCCTGGCGCTATGGCGCGAACGCCTGCTCAAGTCCGACTTCCACGTGGGCTGCCCGGTACTTGCCGCGGCGGTGGAAGAGCCTATCGACGGCGGCGCCGACGATGCCCGGGAAGCGGCCGGTGTTGCGTTCACGGCGTGGGAGCGACGCCTGGCCGAGGCGTTCATCGGCGAAGGCCATGCGCCGGTCCAGGCGCAGGCGTTGGCGACGATGCTGATCGCCAGCGTCGAAGGCGCGGTGGCGATCAGCCGGGCCACGCGTGACATCGCCGCGTTCGACCGGGTGGTCGAGCGATTGGAAGGCTTGTTGCGCTGAGCCCGCCCGCGCCCTGGCGGAATGTGGCTCAATCGCGGATCGGCAGGGTCACGTGGCTGTCGCCGTGCCACTGGATGACCAGCGGCTGGCCTGCATCGGCCAGGGTTTCGTCGGCTGGTTCCTTGCCGCTGCCGAGGTTGAGTTGCAGGTTGGGCTGCTTGAGCACGCCCACGGTAACCACGATGCGGCTGCCGGCGGGCAGGCGGCTGCCGAGCAGGCGGGTGTCCTGGATCCGCACGTGGCTGCGTTGCCCGGGCTGCAGCAGGTGGCGTTGGCTGCGGTCATCGGCCTGGCTCAGGCGCTGCAGCGCATAGGCCAGGTCGAAGTACTGGCCTGAGGGCCCCTGCGCGTAGATGCCGATGCTGAGGTCGGCGTCGGCCTTGTTGAGGGTGAAGTACAGGTCGGCGCTGAACGGTCCGGCCAATTCCAGGTCGTGCGTGAGCACGTCGCTGCGGAATACCAACCCGGCGTGCGGGTCCAGCGTGGGGTTCAACACGTTCGGTGAAGGCTGCCAGTCGGCGTCGCTGCGGTCGCTGAAGTCCACGCGCTGGATCGCCGGTGGGCCGTTGGACGGTGCCGCATCGAGCCGGTGCGCGGCATTGGCGCCGGCGTGCAGGTAGTAGCGCTGGCTGCGCGTGGCCATGGCTTCCAGCGTGTCGGCATGCCGCCAAGTGTCGGCGCCCATGACCTGCCAGTTGACGCGCCCGGCGAGCGGGGCGGGCGTGGGCGCGCCCTTGAAGACGTGGTCGAACCAGGCCAGCCGCATTGCCTGCAGGTCGATGCGGGCGCCGGGGTCGGGCGTGTAGCCCTGCACCACCGGCGGCAGCCCGGTCTGCATGGTGAAGTGTTCGTAGGGACCGATCAGCAGGGTATGGTCGGCGTTCGGGCGGTGCTGCAGGTGGTTGCGGAAGTAGTGCAGGACGCCGATCTGCGCACCATCGAAGTAGCCGGTGGTGGCCAGGACCGGGATGTCGATGTCGGCGAACGCACTGCCCTGCGGAATCATCGCGTGCCACCACGCGTCGTAGCGCGGGTGCTGCAGCCAGCGGCTGAACACCGGGTTGGCCGTGCCATCGATAGCGGGCCGGTCGCGGTAGCGGCCACCGCCGCGGTAGGCCTGCTGGTCGAGCCGCTGCCAACGGGCGCTGTCGCCGTAGCTGGCATCGTCCAGGCTGCGATTGCTGGCCGTGTAGAACGGCCAGGCGTACATGAAGTTGAGGAAGACGCCGCCTTCCATCGGGACATCGATGCCGGGTGCGGTCGTGGCCGAGGTGGCGATGGCCTTCAGCGCCGCCGGACGCTGCTTGAGCGCGGCCCATTGGGTGAAGCCGCTGTAGCTGCCGCCATACATGCCGACCCTGCCATCGCTCCAGCGTTGCGCGGCGATCCAGTCGATCACCGCCGCCGCGTCGCCGCCATCGTGCTCGAACGGCACGATCGCATCCGGGCTGCGGCCCTTGCCGCGGCTGTACGCCACGACCGACGCATAGCCGTGGGCGGCCATCTTGCGGGCGTCGTCCCAGGCCCAATCGTCGTTGGCGTAGACGGTGAAGGTGAGCAGTGCGGGCAGGGGAGTGGCGGCGTGGCGCGGCAGCACCAGCAGCGCGGACACGCGGGCGCCGTCCGGGGTGGCGATCAACAGGTCGCGCTCGACCTGGTAACGGCGTGCGTCGTCGTCGGCCTGTGCCGTGGCGAACAGGGGCTGGAAGGCGGCGTAGCTGTCATGGATCTGCCAGGCACGCACCAGTTCGATAACCTGGTCCATCGGAAGGCTGCGTTTGCCGCGTGCCTGTTCGATGCGCTGGTCCAGGTCCTGGCGCATGCGCGGCAGGTAACCACCGAAGGCAACGCCGGCCTGCTGCGCGCTGCGGTCGTCGAGCTCGGCGAAGCGGGCGGCGAAGGCCTGTGGCCATGCCTGCGCGAACGCTTGCCGATGCTCGGCCTGCGCCTGCCGCGCACGCGCATGGATCTCGTACTGCAGGAACAACGGCGGCTGGTTGGATGGGTCGTTGCGCAGGCGGCGCAGCGCCTGGATGCTGGTGATGGCGTCGGCATACCTGCCGGCGGCCAACTGCAGGCGGAACACCGTGCCCAGCCGCTGCTGCGCATCGGGCGCGTCGTAGCGCGCCAATGCCTGCCGGGCCAGGGCCGGTACGGTCGTATCGAGGCGCTGCTCCCAGCCGGCCGGCAGCACAATGTCGTCGTTGGCCGCGTAGGCCGAAGCCGCGAACAGCATCAACAGCAACGTGAGCAGGCTGCGCATGGTGTTTACCCGACGAAGGTGCTGCTTGATAGCACATCGACGGACGGCGCGCCCGTGCGGCGTTGCGCCCGAAAACAGATGCCCCCTCCCGTGGACGGGAGGGGGCATGGCTTCCATCGCTACGGAAGTGAAGGTGCGGCGATCAGCCGAGGATGCCCGGCAGGTCCAGGCCCTTCTCGCGGGCGCAGTCCAGCGCGATGTCGTAGCCGGCGTCGGCGTGGCGCATGACGCCGGTACCGGGGTCGTTCCACAGCACGCGGGCGATGCGCTGGTCGGCGGCCTCGCTGCCGTCACAGACGATGACCACGCCAGAGTGCTGCGAGTAGCCCATGCCCACGCCACCGCCGTGGTGCAGGCTCACCCAGGTGGCACCGCCGGCGACGTTGAGCATGGCGTTGAGCAGCGGCCAATCGGAAACCGCATCCGAACCGTCCTTCATCGACTCGGTCTCGCGGTTGGGCGAGGCGACGCTGCCCGAATCCAGGTGATCGCGGCCGATCACTACCGGTGCCTTGAGCTCGCCATTGCGGACCATTTCGTTGAAGGCCAGGCCCAGCTTGTGGCGCAGGCCCAGGCCGACCCAGCAGATGCGCGCCGGCAAGCCCTGGAAGCTGATGCGCTCGCGGGCCATGTCCAGCCAGCGGTGCAGGTGCGGGTCATCGGCGATGATCTCCTTCACCTTGGCATCGGTCTTGTAGATGTCCTCCGGGTCGCCGCTCAGTGCCACCCAGCGGAACGGGCCAACGCCGCGGCAGAACAGCGGGCGTACGTAGGCCGGCACGAAGCCGGGGAAGTCGAACGCGTTCTTCAGGCCTTCGTCGAAGGCCATCTGGCGGATGTTGTTGCCGTAGTCGACGGTCGGGATGCCGGCCGCGTGGAAGGCCAGCATCGCCTCCACGTGCACGCGCATCGCGGCCTTGGCGGCGTCGCGCACCTTCTCCGGGTTGGCCTGCTGCTCGGCCAGCCATTGCTCCACGGTCCAACCGACCGGCAGGTAGCCGTGCACCGGGTCATGCGCGCTGGTCTGGTCGGTGACGCAGTCCGGGCGCACGCCACGGCGCACCAGCTCCGGCAGGATCTCGGCCGCATTGCCGAGCAGGGCGATCGACTTGGCTTCGCCGGCGGCCGTGTACTTGGCGATGCGCGCCAGCGCGTCGTCGATGTCGGTGGCCTGCTCGTCGACGTAACGGGTGCGCAGGCGGAAGTCGATGCTGCTCTGGCGGCATTCGATGGTCAGGCTGCTGGCGCCGGCCAGCGATGCGGCCAGCGGCTGCGCGCCGCCCATGCCGCCGAGGCCGGCGGTGAGGATCCACTTGCCGGCCAGGCTGCCGCCGTAATGCTGGCGGCCCATCTCCACGAAGGTCTCGTAGGTGCCCTGCACGATGCCTTGGCTGCCGATGTAGATCCAGCTGCCGGCGGTCATCTGCCCGTACATCATCAAGCCCTTCCTATCGAGCTCGTTGAAGTGCTCCCAGTTGGCCCAGTGCGGCACCAGGTTGGAGTTGGCGATCAGCACGCGCGGTGCATCCGGGTGCGTGGGGAACACGCCGACCGGCTTGCCCGACTGCACCAGCAGGGTCTGGTTGTCGTCCAGGCGCTGGAGTGTTTCCAGGATCTTGTCGTAGCTCTCCCAGTCGCGCGCGGCGCGGCCGATGCCGCCATACACCACCAGCGAGGTCGGGTCTTCAGCCACTTCGGCGTCGAGGTTGTTCTGCAGCATGCGGAACGGGGCCTCGGTCTGCCAGGACTTGCAGTTGAGCGTGTTGCCGCGCGGCGCGCGCGGGCTGCGGGAAGGATCGTGACGGGTCATGCGTTTCTCCGGGAAGCAAAATCGAGGCAGGCGCGAAGGATCTGTTTCAGGGTGTCGCGTACCGGTGCGGCGTGGTCGGGGTCGTACGGGGTCGGCCAGCTGTGCTCATCGACATCGGCCGGCGCGGGCTCGTGCATGTAGCCACGGCAGCCCAGCTCCATCTGCAGGGTATGCACGCCGCCGGCGGTGTCGCTGTAGTGGCGGGTGATCCAGCCACCCTTGAAGCGGCCGTTGCGAACGTGGCCCAGGCCGCTGATCGCGCACAGGTTCTCGACCACGTCGGTGAGCGCGTTGTCGCAGGACGTGTCCGGCGCACCACTGGGGCCGGCGCTGCCGATGTTGAACTGCGGCAGTTCGCCGTCGAACAGGTGCGGGATCAGCGAGCGGATCGAATGCGCGTCGTAGACGACCACGGTGCCGTGGATGGCGCGCAGTCGGGTGATCTCGGCGCGCAGCGCGGCGTGGTACGGGTCGAACCAGGTCTGGCGGCGGCGCTGGATCTCCGCCTCGTCCGGCGCATGGCCGTCGCGGTACAGCGGCTGGTTGTCGAAGGTGGTGGTCGGGCACAGGCCGGTGGTGTTCTGGCCCGGGTACAGGGAGGCGCCGGAGGGATCGCGGTTGACGTCGATCACCGAGCGCGAGACCGCGGTGCGCACCGTGGTGGCGCCCAGCTCCCTGGCGAAGGCGTACAGCTCGTGCACCCACCAGTCTGCGTCGCGGCGGGCCAGCCATGGCGAGACGAAGTGGCCGACCAGCGCGTCGGGCAGTTCGGTGCCGGTATGCGGGAAGCTGACGATCAGCGGGGCATCGCCGCGGTGAATCTGCAGCCAGTCAGGCGAGTGGATCATGGAGGACTCCAAAGGGCAGGGCAGAACGATGAAGCGTGTGGGAATGCGTTATCCCTTCTCCCGCGTGCGAGGGAAGAGGCCCGAAGGGCAGATGAGGGGAGCTTTTTGCAGTGAAGCTGAAAAGCGCCCTCATCCGGCGCTGCGCGCCACCTTCTCCCGCTTGCGGGAGAAGGGAAGGGTTTGCCGCGAGCGCTGGCCGCACGGCTATGTCATACACCGCGCGGAAAGCCGATGCCGTCTCTTCTCCCGCTTGCGGGGTGAAGACATGCGGTCTACGAGCCATGGGCTCGTGCATGGCTGAACGCCCAGCGCGTTGCGCTGGGCCGGGGCGCGGAGCGAGATGCCCGCAGGGCAGATGAGGGCAGCTTTTCGCAGTGAAGCGAAAGCCAGAAGAACCAGCCCTGTGCGCCCAATGCCACATACGACGCAATCAGTTGCCAGCCACATCCACGCCCGGCAACTGCACGCCCAGGCCCGCCAGCAGCGCGCCGCTGCGCACCAACTCGGTGGCGGCGACCATGTCCGGGTGGAAGTAGCGGTCGTCCTGCAGCGTCGGCACCTGCGCACGCAGCAGCGCACGCACGCCTTCCAGTGCGTCGCTCGAACGCAGCGGCGTATGGAAGTCGCAACCCTGGCCGGCAGCCAGCAGCTCGATGCCGATCACGTTGGCGGCGTTCTCGGCCATCGCGATCAGGCGGCGCGCGCCATGCGCGGCCATCGAGACGTGGTCTTCCTGGTTGGCCGAAGTGGGAATCGAATCCACGCTGGCCGGGTAGGCACGCTGCTTGTTCTCCGACACCAATGCCGCGGCGGTCACCTGCGGGATCATGAAGCCCGAGTTCAGGCCCGGCTTCGGGGTCAGGAACGCCGGCAGGCCACTCAACGCCGGGTCCACCAGCATCGCGGTGCGGCGCTCGCTGATCGAGCCGATCTCGCAGATCGCCATGGCCAGCATGTCGGCGGCGAAGGCCACCGGTTCGGCGTGGAAGTTGCCGCCGCTCAACGCCTCACCGGTATCGGTGAACACCAGCGGGTTGTCGGACACGCCATTGGCTTCGATTTCCAGCGTGGTCGCGGCCTGGCGGATCACGTCCAGTGCCGCGCCCATCACCTGCGGCTGGCAGCGCAGGCAGTACGGGTCCTGCACGCGCACGTCGTTGTCACGGTGCGATTCGCGGATGGCCGAACCCTGCATCAGCTGGCCCAGTACCGCGGCGGTGGCGATCTGCCCGTGCTGGCCGCGGATGCGGTGGATGCGCGGGTCGAACGGAGTATCCGAACCCTTGGCTGCTTCCACCGACAACGCACCGGTGACCAGCGCGCTCTGGAACACGACTTCGATCTCGAACAGGCCGGCCAGCGCATATGCGGTGGAGTACTGGGTGCCGTTGAGCAGGGCCAGCCCTTCCTTCGCGCCCAGCACCAACGGTGCCAGGCCGGCCTGCTGCAGCGCCTGTTCGGCCGGCATGCGCACGCCACCGACGAAGGCTTCGCCCACGCCGATCATCACGCTGGCCAGGTGCGACAGCGGCGCCAGGTCGCCCGAGGCACCGACAGACCCCTGGCTCGGCACCACCGGCACCACGTCCTTCTGCAGCATGGCTTCCAGCAGCGCCAGCGTTTCCGGGCGGATGCCCGAAGCACCCTGCGCCAGGCTGGTCAGCTTGAGCGCCATCATCAGCCGCACCACGTTGACCGGCATCGGCTCACCCACGCCGGCGGCGTGCGAGAGCACGATGTTGCGCTGCAGGGTTTCCAGGTCCTCGCGCTCGATGCGCACGCTGGCCAGCTTGCCGAAGCCGGTGTTGATGCCGTACACCGGCGCGCCCTTGGCGACGATGTCGGCCACGACCTGCGCGCTGCGCTGCACGGCGGCCTGCGCCGAGGCGTCCAGCTGCACGTTGGCGCCGCGGTAGATCTGCCGCCACTGCGCGAGCGGGACGTGGCCGGGAAGAAGGGTCAGGGTGGTGCTCATGAATGCTCCAAGCGGTGCGTTGTAGTGCGTGGTGTCAGGCCGCGTGCCCGCGCCAGATGCGGGCATGCAGGGGATTGAAGCCGATGCGGTAGACCAGGTCGGCGGGCGCCTCGATGTCCCAGATGGCCAGGTCGCAGTCCATCCCGGCGACCAGCCTGCCGAGGCGATCGCTGCGGCCCAGCGCGCGGGCGGCTTCGCGGGTGAAGCCGGCGATGCATTCGTCCACGGTCAGGCGGAACAGGGTCGCGCCCATGTTCATGGTCAGCAGCGGGCTGGTCAGCGGCGAGGTGCCGGGGTTGCTGTCGGTGGCCAGGGCCAGCGGCACGCCGGCGTCGCGCAGTTTCTGGATCGGCGGCAGCACGGTTTCGCGGGTGAAGTAGAACGCGCCCGGCAACAGCACGGCGACGGTACCGGCCGTGCGCATGGCGGCGATGCCGGCATCGTCGAGGTGTTCGATATGGTCGGCGGACAGCGCACCGTGGCGGGCGGCCAGTTCGGCGCCATGCTGGTTGGACAGCTGCTCGGCGTGGATCTTGATCGCCAGCCCGTGCGCGCGTGCGGCCTCGAACACCTGCTGCGCCTGTGCCGGCGAGAAGGCGATGTTCTCGCAGAAGATGTCCACCGCCTCGGCCAGGCCTTCGGCGGCGATGGCCGGGATCATCACTGCACTGACGTCGTTGATGTAGGCCTGTGCCTCGTGGTCGGGCGGTACCGCATGCGCGCCGAGGAAGGTCGGCACCACTTCCACCTTGCGCAGCCTGCCCAGTTCGGCGGCCACACGCAGCTGCTTGCGCTCGTCGGGAAGGCTCAAGCCGTAGCCGGACTTGATCTCGATCGTGGTCACGCCCTCGGCCAGCATCGCGTCCAGGCGGGGCAGGGAGGCGGCGATCAGCCCGGCATCGTCGGCGGCGCGGGTGGCGCGCACGGTGGAGACGATGCCGCCTCCGGCCCGGGCGATGTCGGCGTAGCTCACGCCCTGCAGGCGCTGCTCGAACTCGCCGGCGCGGTTGCCCGCGTAGACCAGGTGGGTGTGGCAGTCGATCAGCCCGGGGCTGATCCAGCGGCCGCCGCAATCGATGCGCTCGGCCGGTATGAATGCCGGGGCGGTGTTGGCCGGGCCGGCGTATACGATGCGACCTTCGGTGGCGGCGATCATGCCGTCACGGACCACGCCCAGGCCGCCGCTGGCATCGTTCAGGGTCATCAGGTTGGCGTTCTGCCAGAGCGTGTCGCAGCGCATGGGCACTCATCCCGGTGAATTTGTATATACAATAACGACCGAAAACGGAGAGTGTCCAGTGATCACCCCATCCCCATCGCAACCGGTTCATTTCCATGCCCAGCAGGCCTTGTTGGCCGATGGCTGGGCGCATGACGTGCGCATCGAAAGCCAGGCCGGGCGCATCACTTCGGTGACGGCCGGGGTGCCGGCGCAGGACGGGGACCGGCGGCTGGGCACGGTCGTGGCCGGGCTCGGCAACCTGCACAGCCATGCGTTCCAGCGCGCGATGGCTGGCCTGACCGAAGTGGGCGGGCGCTCGGGCGACAGCTTCTGGAGCTGGCGCGAGCTGATGTACCGCTTCCTCGACCGGCTCGACCCGGACGACTTCCAGGCCATCGCCGCGCAGGCGTACATGGAGATGCTGGAAAGCGGCTTCACCCGCGTCGGCGAGTTCCACTACCTGCACCACGCCCAGGATGGCAGCGGCTATGCCGATCCGGCGGAAATGTCCGCGCGCGTGGCCGCCGCCGCTGCCGAGACCGGGCTGGGTCTGACCCTGCTGCCGGTGTTCTATGCGCACAGCGATTTCGGCGGGGTGGCGCCGACGCCGGGCCAGCGTCGCTTCCTGCACGACGTGGATGGCTTCGCGCGCCTGCTCGAAGGCTGCCAGCGGGTGCTGGCCACGACGCCCGATGCGGTGCTGGGGCTGGCCCCGCACAGCCTGCGTGCCAGTACGCCACAGGAACTGCAGGCATTGGCGGCGATGGGGCAGGGCCCGATCCACATCCATATCGCCGAGCAGACCCGCGAGGTCGACGCCTGCCTGGCATGGAGCGGCCAGCGTCCGGTGGAGTGGTTGTACGACCACGTCGCGGTCGATCCGCGCTGGTGCCTGGTGCATGCCACCCACGTCACCGCGCGGGAAGTGCAGCAGATCGCCGACAGCGGAGCGGTGGTGGGGCTGTGCCCGATCACCGAGGCCAACCTGGGCGACGGCCTGTTCCCGATGCGCGACTTCGTGCAGGCCGGCGGCCGGTTCGGGGTGGGCTCGGATTCGAACGTGTTGATCGATGCAGCCGAGGAACTGCGCCTGCTCGAGTACGGCCAGCGCCTGGCGTTGCGGGGGCGCAACGTGTTGTCGCCGGGCGTGCTCTCGACCGGGCGCTGGTTGTACCAGCAGGCCGGTGAGGGCGCGGCGCAGGTGCTGGGCGTGGCCAGCGGGTTGCAGGTGGGCGCGCCGGCCGACCTGCTCGAACTGGATCCGGAACACCCGGCACTGCAGGGTCGACAGGGGGATCCCTTGCTTGACAGTTGGCTGTTCGCCGCACGTAATGGCGCCCTCCGCAGCGTCTGGCGCAACGGTCGCGAGCTGGTCCAGGGGGGCCGCCACGTGCATCGCGAAGCGATCACCCTGCGTTACCGCGCCGCCCTTGGCCGGATACTGGCCTGACGACACGGTGTTGCCCATTTCAGGAATCGCGAGTGAAGAGCAAGAAGGCTCCCACCCTCAACCAACGCATCCGCAGTGACATCGAAAGCCGCATCCTCAGCGGCGAGTGGGAGCCGGGCTACCGCATTCCCTTCGAACATGAGTTGATGGAGCAGTACGGGTGTTCCCGGATGACGGTGAATAAGGTGCTGACCACGCTGGCCGAGAGCGGCATGATCGAGCGCCGCCGCCGCGCCGGTTCGTTCGTGGCGCGCCAGCCGCCGCACCTGGAACACGTGGCGCTGGAGATCCCGGACATCGCGGTGTCGGTCATCCAGCGCGGCCATGCCTATGGCTTCCAGTTGCTGGAGCACGCCCATCGCAAGGCCCGCGCAGGACAGGCCGAGGAGTTGGCGCTGGTCGGTGCCGGCAAGCTGCTGGCGATGCGCTGCCTGCACCTGGCCGACGGCAAGCCGCTGGCGCTGGAGCGGCGCCTGATCAATCCCGAGGCCGTCCCCGAAACGCTGGAAGTGGACTTCTCGGTACAGCCGCCGGGCAGCTGGCTGCTGCAGAACGTGTCCTGGACGCGTGGTGAGCACCGCATCAGCGCGGTGGCCGCCACCGCCGAGGAAGCCGCCCTGCTGCAGGTGCCGGCCGGTACCGCCTGCCTGACCATCGATCGCCAGACCTGGCGCGGCGAACAGCCCATCACCTGGGTGCGACAGAAGTTCCTGGGCGATGCCTACGACCTGATCGCCCGCTTCGCGCCCGGCAACCGGTAGGGGCGGCCAGGGCCGCGCCTACGGCTCAGAACGTGCGGCACTGCCGCCAGCGCACCGGCTCATCGACGCCCGGACGCGGGTTGAGCTGCACGCGGGTGGTACGCAGCGCCGGGAAACGTTCCAGCTCGGCGCAGATCAATGGCCAGATTGCCGCATCCTCGCCACTGCGTTCCACCGCAAGGGTGCTGCGCGTCTGCCAGATGCCGCTGACCACGCCCGGGGTGCGCGCCAATGCCTTGGATACCGACTGCTGGTAACGCAGCAGCGTCTGCGGGTCGGGATCGGCGACCAGGTCGCCGGGGTTGGCACTGGCCACCGGTGTGGCTGCGGCAGCGGGCGTTGCGGCAGCCGGCGCCGCGGCTTCGGCACCGTTGCCGGTCGGCTCCGGGCGTCCTTCGCGTGCCGACGCTGCCGGTGCGCCGCGCGGCGTGGCCGCCCCGCTGGCGCCTTCGTCGCGAAGTGTGAGGTAGCCCATGCTGACCAGCAGGCCCAGGGTGACGGCGGCGAGCCCGGCAATGCCGGTGTGGCGCACGGCCTCGCGGCGCGCGAAGCCGGTGACCGTTTCGCGAACTTCGTCCGGCACGTAGGGCTTGAGGAACTGCCACAGGTCGCGCCCGTCGATCACCTCGATGGATTGCCGCCCGGCCTCGGTCACGCCCTCGCGGTCCACCTGGCCTTCGGTCAGCAGCAGGCCGCCGACCGCACCGGTCAGGCGCATCGCCGCGCCCAGTTCGTGCACGGCCGAGGCATCAAACCGATACGCGCGTCCGTGCTTGCACGACACCAGCCAGCGCTCGCCGTCCCGCTGCAGCAGGAAGTCGCTACTGGTGCCGCGTTCGCTGTCATCGCTGGCATTGAGGGCAACCAGGCCACGGCGCTCGGCCATCGCCGAACGGACGATCTGCGAGAACTCGCGCCAGCGCATGCCGGCCAGCGCGGCCAGGCCGTGCTTCATCTCGGTTTCCCGGCGCTTGACCAACCACAGCCAGGCGGCCGCAAGGCTCCAGATCAACAGCGCGAGCACCAGGGCCAGGATCCAGGAAAACATCGATTTACCCGAGGGAACGGAAGACAGGGGGCCTCAGTCTAGCTTCCTTCACGACCGTAAGAAGGGCCAATTGCAGCTTTTGCGAAAGCCGTCAGGGCGCTGCCGGGGACGCTCCCCGCGCGCGTGCTCAACCCGGCCAGTAGTGGCTGTCCGGCACCGTTCTTGCACCGAAGATGGCCTGCCCGACGCGGACTACCGTGGCGCCTTCCTCGATGGCGATCTCGAAGTCACCGGACATGCCCATCGACAGTTCGTCCAGCGTGATATCGGCAGGCGCTTGCTGGCGCAGGCGGTCGCGGAGCTGGCGCAGTTCGATGAAGCAGCGGCGCACCCGCTCGGCCTCGGCTGAGAACAGCGCCAGGGTCATCAGGCCGCGCACGCGCAGGCTGCCGAATTGCGGCAGGGCCTGGAGGAAGGCCGGCACGTCGGCCGGTGCCAGGCCGAACTTGCTGTCCTCGCCGGAGGTGTTGACCTGCACGTAAACATCCAGCGAGCGGCCTTCCAGCTGCAGGCGACGGTCCAGGGTCTCGGCCAGGCGCAGGCTGTCCAAGGCCTGGAACTCGCTGGCGAAGCGCGCCACCAGCTTGGCCTTGTTGGTCTGCAGGTGGCCGATCACCGACCACTGCAGGTCGTGCAGGTCCTGCATCGCCTCCCACTTGTGGTGGGCTTCCTGCACCTTGTTCTCACCCAGCAGGCGGCAGCCGGCCTGATAGGCCAGGCGGATGTGGGCCTCGTCGATGGTCTTGCTGACCGGCAACAGCCGCACGCTGCCGCGGTCGCGGCCGGCGCGCGCGCAGGCGGCATCGATCCGGGCCTGGATGGCCTCCAGGTTGTGGCGGAAGTCCTCCACGGTTTCGGCGCGCGGGTAGCGGCCGTGCTGGTCGTGGCGGGTGGGGGTGTCGGGCAGCGGGGTCTGCATGGCGGCTCTCATGGCGCGATTGGCCGGGCCGACCATTGTCGCCTTTACCGTCCCGCGGGGCATCTTTCCCGGAGCGCAGGCATGAAAAACCCGCCATCCGGAGCCGTGAGGGGAGGGAGACAAACGGCGCGGTACTGCTGGCGGGTCAATGGATTCTTGCGCAACTTTTGCTGCTATGCAACATCAATCTTCATGCGGTGGCGAAGCGGCGTGCGCGGCGCGCGATTCGGCTTTGGTCAGGCGCCGGTTGAGCGCGTCCAGGCGCTCGTTCAGCGCCTCGATGTCCGAGCGGCTGGGGATGTCCATCCGGCGCAGCACCCGGTGCACGCGGTCCTCGAAGTTCTTCTCCACCCGGTCCCAGGTGCCGGCGGCGCGTTCGCGCGCCTGGCCCAGGGTGTTCTCAACGGTGTCGCGCAGGCTTTCGCCGCGCGCGGACTCCTCGCGGCTGCGCTCTTCGGCGGCCTCGCCTTCCTTGACCAGTGAATCGAACAGGCGGCTGCCCTCGTTCTGCGCCCGGGCCAATGCGCCCAGCCCAGCCAGCCAGACCTGCTGGGCCGATTCGGTCATCCTGCGGCCGATACGCTCGGCCTGGTGCTGCAGGCCGGGGCTGCTGCCGCCGTCGTCACCGGGACGACGTTCATATGCGCTCATGACGGTGCTCCTGTGGGGACGAAACCTTGGGCAACACCGTAACGAGTGGGATGCGTGCTTGGCGTGATGGAGGCTCAGCCAAGCTTTTCGGCCAGCACGCGCTGGATTTCCGATTCCACCATGCCCTTCATCGCGGACAACAGGAAGCCCAGTTCAGCCTTGACCCGCACCGCGCCGGGCAGCAGTTCGATGCCGCCTTCCACGCCGGAACGGGCGAAGTGCAGCACCTGGCCTTCCCAGCGCGTGGTGACGTCGAAGCGCTCCTGCAGCTTCTGCGCCACTTCGGCGATGGCGGAGCGGGCGTTGTCTTCGGACAGGCTGTGGGCGTGGCGGATGTCGATGGTGGACATGAAGCGTTCCTGCGATACGGCGTCGGGTTGAAGGGAGGGCATTGTAGGACCTGCGCGGCCTGCTCCGGGCGCCGTGGCACCTTCTGCGCGGCAGGCCGACCTGCTAGTCTGCCGCGGTGCCTATCCTGCAAGTCCATTTCAGCAACCGCCAGCAGCCCGACCAGCCCTTGAGTCCGGGCGTCCAGCGCATCGTGCGCCATGCATCCGGGCAGGTCCGGCTGGGCGATGACAGCGTCGGTCCGATGTTGCTGGCACAGTTCTGCGTCGACCAGCGCGGCGTCTGGTTGCAGGTCGCCATGGCGTCCGCGGCATCCACGTCAACGGCCGCCCGGTGCGCCGGATGGCGCAGCTGCGCGCCGGTGATTCGGTCTACGCCGATGGGGCGGAGATGCTGCTGCGCGGCCAATGCGAGCCGGCCGGGCAGGTGCCCGAGGCCGTCGCCGAGCCGGGTGATGACCAGCGCGTGCTGCTGCGTGGCGTCGGTGGCCGCCACCATGGCCGCAGTTTCACCCTGGATCGGTCCCGTGGCATCGGCAGCGAAGCCACCAATGACATCGTCATCGACGACCCCACCTTCACCGCACGCCATGCCCGCTTCGAGCGCCACGACGACAAGGTGCTGCTGCGTGACCTCGGTTCGGCCGACGGGGCGCTGGTCAATGGCGTGGCGGTACGCAACTGCTGGCTGCAGGCCGGTGATCAGGTCGTGTTCGACGGCGGGCACCGCTTCGTGCTGGAGATGCCGCTGAACCCCGCAAGCCTGGCGGCGGTGCTTGCGGTCGAAGAGGAAGCGCCGGCCGAGCCGGCTGAAGCGGCCGCCACGGCCGCGCCGCGGCGTCCGCGGCGCTGGCCCTGGTTGCTGCTCAGCGCCCTGTTGCTGGGCGCGGCGATCAGCGCCCTGCTGCTGTACGGCGCCCGCTGAGCCCGCGCGCCGGCCGCGCCCTGGCCGGCTCGGCAGCGGTCCAATTGGGTGCAGATGCAACTTTTTCTGCGCCCCCAAAGGCTGTTGCGCTGCGGCATACTAGGGGTTCTGCCCAACAGGTGTGTCATGACGCGCGCATTCAATTTCAGTGCCGGCCCTGCAACGCTGCCGGAGCAAGTCCTCCGCCAGGCGCAGGAGGAAATGTTGGAATGGAATGGCGTAGGCGCATCCATCGTCGAGATCAGCCACCGCAGCGCGGACTTCATGGCCGTGGCGGCGCAGGCCGAAGCCGACCTGCGCATGCTGGTCGGCATCCCCGATGACTATGCCGTGCTGTTCCTGGGCGGTGGCGCCACCACCCAGCAGGCGCTGCTGCCGCTGAACTTCGCCAGCCCGGGCCAGCGTGCCGACTACGTGGTCACCGGCCATTGGGGCAAGACCGCGGTCAAGCAGGCCAAGCCCTATGTCGATGCGCACGTGGCCGCCAGCGGTGAAGCCGGCGGCTTCCACGACATCCCGCCGGTGGCGCAGTGGCAGTTGTCGCCCGACGCGGCCTACGTGCACATCACCGCCAACGAAACCATCCACGGCGTCGAATTCCGCGACGTGCCGGACGTGGGCGAGGTGCCGCTGATCGCCGATTTCAGTTCCTCGATCGCCTCCGAGCCGATCGACGTCTCGCGTTACGGCGTGATCTACGCCGGTGCGCAGAAGAACCTCGGCCCGGTCGGCATCGCGGTGGTGATCATCCGCCGTGACCTGCTCGAACGCGCCGGCCAGCCGCGCGCGGACATCTTCGACTACCGCTCGCACGTGGCGCGCGATTCCATGCTCAACACCCCGCCGACCTGGAACTGGTACCTGGCCGGGCTGATGTTCAAGTGGATGCTTGCCCAGGGCGGCGTGGAGGCCTTCGCCCGCCTCAGCCAGGCCAAGTCGGCCGCGATCTACGACGCCATCGACGGCTCCGGCGGCTTCTACCGCAACGAAGTGGTGCCGGCGGTGCGCTCGCGCATGAACATCCCGTTCTTCCTGCCCAGCGAAGAACTCGATGCGCGCTTCGTCAGCGAATCCAAGGCCGCCGGCCTGCTGGCCCTGAAGGGGCACAAGGCGGTCGGTGGCATCCGCGCCTCGATCTACAACGCCATGCCGCTGGAGGGCGCGCAGGCGCTGGCCGCGTTCATGCGTGATTTCCAGCAGCGCAACGGCTGAGCCCCCAACAACGCCGTGCGCCGTGCGCCGGCCCGCAACAGGTAAATGATTGATGGCAAGCAAGCCGCCCAAGACCCCCGCCAAGGCCAAGCCGGCCATCGCGAAGAAGGCCGCCAAGCCGGCCGAGAAGAAGCCCGCCGCCGGTGCCATCGCCAAGCCGGTACTGGCCGATGTGCGCGCCAAGATCGACCACATCGACCGCAGCATCCAGGCGTTGATCGCCGAGCGCGCCGAGTTCGCCCACCAGGTCGGCAAGGCCAAGGGCAAGCTCGCCGCCGCCGTGGACTACTACCGTCCCGAGCGCGAGGCGCAGGTGCTGCGCATGGTGGTGGACCGCAACGAAGGCCCGCTCAGCGATGAAGTGCTGGTGCACGTGTTCCGCGAGATCATGTCCGCCTGCCTGGCCCAGCAGGAGCCGCTGAAGATCGGCTACCTCGGCCCGGAAGGCACCTTCAGCCAGCAGGCCGTGCTCAAGCATTTCGGCCGCTCGGCGATGGGCCTGCCGATGGCCAGCATCGAGGAAGTGTTCCAGGAAGTGGAAGCCGGCAACGCCGACTTCGGCGTGGTGCCGGTGGAGAATTCCGGGCAGGGCACCATCCAGATCACGCTGGACATGTTCCTGACCTCCAACCTCAAGATCTGCGGTGAGGTGGAACTGCGCGTGCAGCAGTTCCTGATGTCGCGCAGCGGTCGCCTCGAGGACATCGAGCGCATCTACGCGCACCCGCAGTCGTTCATGCAGACCTCGTCCTGGCTGCGTGCCAACCTGCCCAAGGCCGAGAAGATCCCGGTATCGAGCAATGCCGAAGGCGCACGCCGCGCCCGCAATGCCGATGACGCGGCCGCCATTGGCGGCGAGAGCGCCGGCCATGTCTACGGCCTGAAAAAGGTGGTGACCAAGCCGATCCAGAATGATGCGGACAACACCACGCGCTTTTTGGTGATCGGTCGCCAGCTGTTCCCGTCCTCCGGCCATGACCGCACCTCGGTGCTGGTGTTCATCCACGACAAGCCCGGTGCACTGTTCGACGTGCTCAGTCCGTTCGCGCGCCATGGCATCAGCATGAACCGCATCGAGTCGCGGCCGTCGCACCAGGCCAAGTGGGAGTACGGTTTCTTCATCGACCTGGCCGGTCACATCGAGGATGAATCGATGCAGGCCGCGCTGGCCGAACTCAAGGCCCATTCGGCGCAGATCAAGGTACTCGGTTCCTATCCGGTCGCCGTGCCCTGATCGCGTCCCGGACGCAGACCTGTCCCTTCCCCCCAGGCGGGGGAAGGTGCCCGAAGGGCGGGTGGGGCAGTTCCAGCCCGTGACCGTTGATCCGCCTTCAGCCCCCGCTTCCCGCATGGCGCCGGGAAGAAAAGAACGTTTAGAGAGCCCGCATGAGTTCCCAGCCTTACTGGATTGCACGCAAAGGATCGGCCCTGCAGGGCACCTTGACCATTCCCGGCGACAAGTCGGTCTCGCACCGCTCGGTGATGTTCGCCGCGCTGGCCGATGGCGTCTCGCACATCGACGGCTTCCTGGAAGGCGAGGACACCCGCGCCACGGCGGCCATCTTCGCCGAAATGGGCGTGCGCTTTGAAACCCCGTCACCGTCACAGCGCATCGTGCACGGCGTGGGCGTGGATGGCCTGAAAGCCCCGCAACGCGAGCTGGACTGCGGCAATGCTGGCACCGGCATGCGCCTGCTCGCCGGCCTGTTGGCCGCGCAGCCGTTCGACAGCACCCTGGTGGGCGACGAATCGCTGACCAAGCGCCCTATGCGCCGGGTGACCGTGCCGCTGGCGCAGATGGGCGCCCGCATCGACACCCAGGACGACGGCACCCCGCCGTTGCATATCCACGGTGGCCAGACGCTGCAGGGCATCCATTACGAACTGCCGGTGGCCAGTGCCCAGGTCAAGTCGGCGCTGCTGCTGGCTGGCCTGTACGCGCAGGGCGAAACCACCGTGGTCGAACCGCACCCGACCCGCGACTACACCGAGCGCATGTTGCGTGCGTTCGGCGTGGAGATCGATTTCGAACCGGGCAAGGCGCGCCTGCGTGGTGGCCAGCGCCTGCGCGCGACCGATATCGCGGTGCCGGCGGACTTCTCCTCGGCGGCGTTCTTCATCGTGGCAGCCAGCATCATCCCGGGTTCGCATGTGCGGCTGCGTTCGGTCGGGTTGAACCCGCGCCGGGCCGGCCTGCTGACCGCGTTGCGCCTGATGGGCGCGGACATCACCGAGGAAAACCACGCCGAGCACGGTGGCGAAGCCGTGGCGGATCTGGTCGTGCGTCATGCACCGCTGAAGGGCGCGCAGATTCCCGAAGCCGTGGTGCCGGACATGATCGATGAGTTCCCGGCGCTGTTCGTCGCCGCGGCGGCGGCAGAAGGACAGACCGTGGTGACCGGCGCGGCCGAGCTGCGGGTCAAGGAATCCGACCGCCTGGCGGCGATGGCCACCGGCCTGCGCACCTTGGGCCTGCGTGTGGACGAAACCGATGACGGCGCGACCATCCACGGAGGCGTGCTGGGCAGTGGCACCATCGAAAGCCATGGTGACCATCGCATCTCGATGGCATTCGCCATTGCCGGCCAGCTGAGCACCGGCGAGGTGCGCATCAATGACGTGGCCAATGTGGCGACGTCGTTCCCGGGCTTCGACCAGTTGGCCAGCGGCGCTGGCTTCGGGCTCAGCGCCCGGTCCTGAACTCCACCGGGACCTGCACGACGCTGGCGATGGCCTTGCCATCGCGCAGGGCAGGGTGGAAGCGCCATTGCAGCAGGGCTTCGATGGCGGCTTGGTCCAGACGCACGTCCTGCTGGCCCTGGTGCGAGACGATGACGGCGTCGGTCACCCGGCCGCTGCTGTCGATCTGCAGGCGCGCGATCACGTCGCCTTCGATGCCCGCGTCAAGCACGTCGGCCGGATAGCGCGGCATCGGGTTGCCGACGATCGGTTCGGCGTCCATGTCGATCACCGCCGGTGCGGGTTGCGGCTTGGCTGCCAGGGGCGGGCTGGCCGCCGGCATGGCCGGGGGCACGGCTTCGATCAATACGGCCGGATGCGTTGCCTGCCATCCCATCAGCAGCAGCGCCAGCATCCCGGCCGCCAGCAACGCCCACAGCCAACCGGCCACGGCATGGGTGCCGCGGCCGGTGGTGTCTGCACTGGTTTGGTCATGCGGGATGCTGGACATCGACGGGGCGTCTCGGTAGTGACTCGACGCCGCCAGTCTGGTCCGCCGGCGGTGAGCCGGGCCTAAACCCATCGCCCTGGCGCGGGCGATGGTTCAGCTTACTGAGCCGGTTTGAAATCGAACGGGATATCCAGGCTGGCCTGCATCGGTTGGCCATTGCTCAGCGCCGGCTGGAAACGCCAGCCACGCACGGCATCCAGTGCCGCACGGTCGAGGTCACGCGAGCCACTGCGTTGGATGACGCGCGCATCCAGTGCGGTGCCATCCACGCCGACCACGACCTGCACCACCACCGTGCCGCTGTCGCCACGGCGCAGGGCGGCCGGCGGGTACTCGGGCGGACGCTGCCCGGGCAGGGGGCTGGGACGGTCGGTGGGGGTTGCCGCGACCGGCGCCGGCGCGTCACCGGCCGGGCTTTGCGTGGGCGCGGTTTCGGCGATTGGTTGCGGCGGCGGGGCGGGCGGTGCCTCGACCAGCTCGGGTTTCTCCTCGACCGGCGCCGGGCGGGCCTCGGGCATGTCGGCCGCACCCGCACCGGCGGGCAACGGGGCCGGCAGCGGGGCCAGTTCGGCTACGGCGGTCTGCGGCTGGGCCGGGTCGGCGCGGTAGAAGTCGTTGTTGCGACGCGCGTTGAGCCAGACCACGACAAACAGCAGCAGGCCCACGGCAAAGGCGATGCCGGCGATTTTCAGGCTGCTGCGTGGCAGATGGAAGGTGATGTTCTGGTCGGAGCGGGAAGAAGAGGCGGGCATGGGCTTGACCGGATTGAACGAGACGATTCTGGCACAGGATGGACAAAGCGCGGCAGACGGACGCCGTTCGCGCGATAATCCCCTTTCACATCCGTACACAGTGCCTCCCATGCTTGATCCAGCCCTTCTTCGCCAGCAACCCGCCGAACTTGCACAGCGCCTGCGCGATACGCGCGGCTACGCGTTGGACGTGAGTGCGTTCGAGGCCCTCGAGGCGGACCGCAAGCGCATCCAGGTCCGTACCCAGGAGCTGCAGAGCCTGCGCAACAGCCGTTCCAAGGCGATCGGCCAGGCCAAGGCGAAGGGCGAGGACGTGTCGGCGATCATGGCCGAGGTGGCCGGCTTCGCCGACGAGCTGAAGGCCTCCGAAGCCCAGCTCGACGTGCTGCGCGAGAAGATCGAGATGCTGTCGATGGGCATCCCCAACCTCCCGGCGGACGATGTGCCCGCCGGCAAGGACGAGAGCGACAACGTCGAGCAGCTGCGCTGGGGTACGCCGCGCACGTTCGATTTCCCGGTCAAGGACCATGTCGAGCTGGGTGCCCGTGATGGCTGGCTGGACGCTGAAACCGCCGCCAAGCTGTCCGGCGCGCGCTTCACCGTGCTGCGTGGCCAGCTCGCGCGGCTGCACCGTGCGCTGGGCCAGTTCATGCTCAACCTGCACAGCAACGAGCACGGCTACGAGGAAACCAACGTGCCGGTGCTGGTCAACGCCGACTCGTTGCGCGGCACCGGCCAGCTGCCGAAGTTCGAGGAAGACCTGTTCAAGACCGCGCTGGGCGAGTCCACGCGTTACCTGATCCCCACCTCGGAAGTGCCGTTGACCAACATCGTGCGCGACGAGATCATCGAGGCCGAGCGCCTGCCGCTGCGCATGACCGCGCATTCGATGTGCTTCCGTTCCGAGGCTGGCAGCGGTGGCCGCGACGTGCGCGGCATGATCCGCCAGCACCAGTTCGAGAAGGTCGAGCTGGTCAGCGCGTGCCGGGCCGAGGAGAGCGAGGCCGAGCACCAGCGCATGACCCAGTGCGCCGAGACCGTGCTGCAGCAGCTGGGCTTGCCGTACCGCAAGGTGCTGCTGTGCACCGGTGACATGGGCTTCTCGGCGGTGAAGACCTACGACCTGGAAGTCTGGCTGCCGTCGCAGCAGACCTATCGCGAGATCTCCTCCTGCTCGAACTGTGGCGACTTCCAGGCCCGCCGCATGCAGGCGCGCTGGCGCAACCCTGCAACCGGCAAGCCGGAGCTGCTGCACACGCTCAATGGCTCGGGCGTGGCGGTGGGCCGGGCGATGATCGCGGTGATGGAGAACTACCAGAACGCCGATGGTTCCATCAGCATCCCCGCCGTGCTGCAGCCCTACATGGGCGGCGCGGAGCGCATCGGCTGACGGCGTGTTGCGCATCTGGCCGATTCCGGAACAGCCCGCCGCATGGCGGGCTTTTTCGTGGCCTGAACGGAACATATTGAACCGTAAGCATTTCTGGAACGCTGCGCGGCGGGATGGGGTTCCTTAAATAGGACTGTTTGGGGTCTGATTTGTAAAATCAGGACAAAGCTGTTTGAATTTCATGATTCGTTCCAATTCTGGGATCAATTCATGCAGGACCTCAACGACCTCTATTACTTCGCAATGGTCGTGGACCACGGCGGTTTTGCGGCGGCCGAGCGCGCCCTGGGCATCCCCAAGTCACGCCTGAGCCGGCGCATCAGCCAGCTGGAAACCGATCTGGGCGTGCGCTTGCTGCAGCGTTCGACGCGACGTTTCGCGGTCACCGATGTCGGCATGAGCGTGCATCGGCATGCCCAGACGATGCTGACCGAGGCGCAGGCCGCCCGCGAGGTGGTGGACCGGCTCAGTGCCGAACCGCGTGGCCTGGTCCGTGCGAGCGTGCCGGTGTCACTGGCGCAGATGCAGCTGCCCAGGCTGCTGCCGAAGTTCCTGGAGCAGTACCCCAAGGTGCGGCTGCAGCTGAACATCAGCAACCGCCGGGTGGACATCATCAATGAGGGCTACGACGTCGCCCTGCGCGTGCGCTCGCGTCTGGACGACGATGGCAGCCTGGTGATGCGCAGCTTCGGCCAGGTGCAGGAGTTGCTGGTGGCCAGCCCGGCCTACCTGGACAAGGCCGGCCGGCCGACCGCGCCGGAAGACCTGGCCAACCACGTCACCATGAGCATCAGCGAGGACGAGGCGCGCCAGCGCTGGGAGCTGCATGGGCCCGGTGGCGAGGTGCGCCGCGTGGACCTGCAGCCGCGCGTGGCCGGCTTCGACTTCCCGCTGCTGCAGTCGATGGTCAAGGACGGCTACGGGATCACGATGCTGCCGGAGACCGTCTGCGCCGACGCGGTGCGCAACGGCGAGCTGGAAGTGGTGTTGCCGGACTGGTCGCTGCCGCAGGGCATCTGCCACGCCGTGTTCGCCTCCCGCCGCGGCCTGCTGCCGGCGGTGCGCGTGTTCATCGACTTCCTGGCCGAGCACCTGCCGCCGCAGCTGGAAGCCTCGCGGCTGGATTGCGGTGGTGCCTGCGAACGCGCCAAGGAAAAGATCCGTGCCTCCACCGCAGGCGCGCTGGCGATCGAGGCCGGTTGAGCAAAAAACGGACGGGCATGCGAGAATGCGCGCCCCGATCCGCATGCCGGAGCGCGGGACCTGATCAATGGACAGATGGCCGAGCGGTTTAAGGCACCGGTCTTGAAAACCGGCGAAGGGTCAAACCTTCCGTGGGTTCGAATCCCACTCTGTCCGCCAAGCTTCCCGAGAGCCGCTGCCTGCAGCGGCTTTTTGCTGTCAGTCGTACACGCTGCCGTCGAGCGCCATCGCTGGCCTGGGTGGCACCCGTGCGGGGCGGGATTCTTGTCTGGCGATTGTCCTGGCCTGTCCTGCGTCTTGCAGCTGCGCGTCAGCAAATGTCTATTCATGTGACGTGCGTGGCGATGCCGGATGTACTATTGCCGGTGGCGGCCATGTGCCGCCAGCCCTCTTTTCACCGGGAGGGCCTCTGCGCTGCGAGCCCAAACTCCAGTGCGCCGGCCGCCGTGGCCCAAAACATGGCGCGAGACGCCCGCAAGGCTCGTCGTGAACCGGCTCTTGGGTGCCGGCGCCTCCCGCGTGCCGCGGGTATCCCTCCAGGCCCGCCTGGGAAGGCGGCAGGCCGATGACGGGGCTGACATCGCCCACAGGGAAGTGGATCGGTAGAATGCGCCGTTCCGGGCAGGGGGCTGCGCACCCGGGGATTCGAGCGAAAGCCGCGGCAACACCCGTCACACGTTCGCGTTGGATCTCATGGATTTACGAAAGCTCATCCTGGTGCTCACCTTCCTCGGAGCACTGGTGCCGTTCGCCAATACGTTCTATGCAAGCTATACGGTCCAGCGCCAGCAGCTGATGGACGCGACGCTGGACAGCAACTACGCGTATGCGAGCAAGCTGGCCAAGAGCACGGAGGATTTCCTCCAGGCCTCGCAGTTGCAGCTGGCGTACACCGCTCAACTGCTGGCAACGCAGATGGACGACGTGGGTCGCCTGGGTGGCGAGGCCACGCGGCTGCGGATGATGAGCAAGAGCTTCAACTCGATCACGATCTTCGATGCCACCGGCAAGGTGCTGGCCACGTCGCCAGAGGCGCTCGGGCTGCAGGGCAGGGTGTTGAACAGCGAAGCGGTGAAGGCGGCGCTGCGCGAGAAGCGGCCGCTGATCAGCGCACCGTACCAGTCGGCGACCGGCAACTTCATCGTCTTCATCAACCACCCGATCGTGTCCCCGGCCGGGCAGTACCTGGGCGCGGTGGGCGGCGCCATCTACCTGCAGAAGGAAAACATCCTGGACCGGCTGCTGGGCCAGCACTTCTACATCGATGGTTCGTACCTGTTCGTGGTCGACCGGCAGAAACGCATCATCTATCACCCGGATCCGCAGCGGATCGGTGATTTCGTGGAGAACAACGCGGTGGTCGACCGCGTCGCCGCCGGCGAGTCCGGCAAGGGCGCTGCCGTCAACTCGCACGGCGTGAGCATGCTGGCCGGCTATGCGCCGGTGGCGTCGACCGGTTGGGGCATCGTCGCCCAGCGTCCGCAGGCGGCGACCCTGGCGCCGCTCACCGAGCTGATGCAGTCGACGCTGTACAAGGCACTGCCGGCGGTGCTGCTCACCCTGGCATTCCTGCTCTGGAGCGCGCGCCTGATCTCGCGGCCGTTGCGCCTGCTCGCCGATGGTGCCCGCAAGATGGACGACCCGGCCTCGGCCGGGGACATCCGCTCGGTGAAGTCCTGGTACTTCGAATCGCGGGAGCTGAAGAAGGCGATGCTGATGGGCATCGATGCCATCCAGAAGAGCTTCTCCAAGCTGCGCGAGGACACCGCGACCGATCCGTTGACCCAGCTGGGCAACCGTCGGCGCATGGACGATGCGCTGAGGACCTTCGAGAGCCAGGCGAACACCTTCTCGGTGATTTCCCTGGACATCGATCACTTCAAGGCCGTCAACGACACCTACGGCCATGACGCCGGCGACGAGGCCCTGCGCTGCCTGGCGCAATGCATGCGTGAAGCCTGCCGTGCCTACGACGTGCCGCTGCGCGTGGGGGGGGAGGAGTTCCTGATCCTGCTGCCGTCCACCACGCTGGCAACCGCGACCCGGGTGGCCGAGCGCCTGCGCCGGGCGGTGGAGGAAATGAAGATTCCCAAGGTCGGCGGCATCACCGTTTCCCTGGGCGTGGCGAACTGGCCACAGAGCAGCTTCGACATCGAGGCGGTGCTGAAGACCGCCGACGAGATGCTGTACGCCTCCAAGCGCGGCGGCAGGAACCGGGTTTCCGTGCGCCCGTCGGGTAGCGATGCCGCGTCCGTGCGCGGTGCCTGAGCAGGACGGGGCGGGTTCAGGCCCGGGATGGCTGCCCGTCGCGCGGCAGGCGGGGACGCCTTATCCTCTGCCCCCATCCCCGCACTGATGCCTTGTCTTGACCGTTGCCACGATGTCCCCGACCGATTCCTCCCGCGATGACGAACACTGGATGCGCCACGCCTTGGCCCTGGCCGATCGTGCACAACGGGAGTTCGACGAGATCCCGGTGGGGGCGGTGCTGGTCGGTGCGGACGGCGAACTGCTGGGCGAGGGATGGAACCTCAACATCGCCAGCCATGACCCGAGCGCGCATGCCGAGATCGTGGCGATGCGCGCGGCGGGCAAGCGGCTGGGCAACCACCGGTTGATCGGCAGCACCCTGTACGTGACGCTGGAGCCGTGCGCGATGTGTGCGATGGCGCTGGTGCACGCGCGGATCGCGCGGTTGGTGTTCGCCGCCGCCGACCCCAAGACCGGCGCCTGCGGCAGCGTGTTCGACCTGGTGGGCGACCCGCGCCACAACCATCGCGTGCAGGTGCACGGCGGGGTGCTGGCAGCCGATGCCAGCCTGCGCCTGACCAATTACTTCCGTGCCAAGCGCGGCCGGCCATTGCTGGGGCTTGGCGACCTTTGACGCGGCCGGCCGGTGGTGCCGGCGTATCATGTGCGCTTCGTATTCCGGCCAGCGCACCCGTCGCCGGCCCCCAGCAAGAGGCATGACATGGCGGACAACAGTGCAGGCAATGACCGGTTGATCTGGATCGACCTGGAGATGACCGGGCTCGACACGGACAACGATTCGATCATCGAGATCGCCACGGTGGTCACCGACGCACAGCTCAACGTGCTGGCAGAAGGGCCGGAGTTCGCCATCTCGCATCCGCTGGCCACGCTGGAGGCCATGGACGAGTGGAACCGCAACCAGCACCAGCGCTCGGGCCTGTGGCAGCGGGTGCTGGACAGCACCACCTCGCTCGGCCAGGCCGAGGCACAGACCATCGTGTTCCTGCAGGAGTGGATCAAGGCCGGCGCATCGCCGATGTGCGGCAATTCGATCTGCCAGGACCGTCGCTTCCTGCATCGCCAGATGCCGCGCCTGGAGCGCTACTTCCACTACCGCAACCTGGACGTGTCCACCCTCAAGGAGCTGGCCAAGCGTTGGGCGCCGACTGTGGCCGGCGGCGTGACCAAGACCTCCAGCCATACCGCACTGAGCGACGTGCACGACTCCATCGCCGAACTGCGTCACTACCGCCAGTTCATGGGGGCCTTGGCCGGCCTGCCGACCGCGGACTGAGGCCATGAACGAGCTGGCGCTGCGCGTGCAGGACCATCCGCAGGACATGGCCGACCTGCAGCGCGCGGTGGCCTTGCTGGAGGCGCCGACCCTGACCGCGCGGATGGCCAACGTGGTCGGCGCGCCGCTGGAGTTCGCGGTGCGCAAATTGCCCAATGCAGTGTCCTCGCGCATCCAGAGCGTCACCGAGGCGGCCTTGTACAAGGCCGCGCAGGCCGCGCTGCTGACCATGGACCGCACGCAGCCAGGCAAGCGCGCCTCGCCACGGCTGCACAAGCTGGCGGCGGCCGCGTCCGGTGCCGTCGGTGGGGCGGGTGGCCTGATGACGCTGGCCATCGAGCTGCCGTTGTCGACGACCATCATCATGCGCGCGGTCGCCGACATCGCCCGCAGCGAAGGCTTCGACCTGAACGATTTCGCCACGCGCCAGGCATGCCTGGAGGTATTCGCGCTGGGCGGCAACAGTGGCAAGGACGATGCCAGCGAGACCGGCTACTACATGACCCGCGGCTTCACCACGGAGCTGATGCGGCATTTCTCGGCGGAGCTGGCCGGTAGCGCGGTCAAGGGTCACGGCCTGGGGTTGGGGATCGGGCCCAAGGAAGCCGGCAAGTGGCTGGCCAAGATCGTGGAGAAGGTCGCCGCACGGTTTGGCGTGGTGGTTTCGGAGAAGTTCGCCGCACAGGCCGTGCCGGTGATCGGCGCGGTGGCCGGCGCCACCTTGAACACCATGTTCGTGAGTTACTACCAGGACATGGCGCGCGGCCATTTCATCGTCAGGCGCCTGGAGAAGACCTACGGCTTCGAGCCGGTGCGCCTGGCATACCAGTCGCTGGCGGGGCACATGCAGGGGTGAGCGGTGCCGGCAGGGCCGGGAATGTGTCCTGGCCTGCGTGCCCTCTTTCCTGCAGGGCGAAGGGAGGTGGGGAAGGGGCTTCGCTTCTCTTCGCCCGTCCAAAACAAAACCCCGCCTTGGCGGGGTTTTGTTCATGCAGCCAACCGCTGGATCAGCTGTTGGCCTTGAGCTTGGCCAGGCGCAACCAGGTGTCGACCACGGTGTCCGGGTTCAGCGACACCGACTCGATGCCTTCCTGCATCAGCCATTCGGCCAGGTCCGGGTGGTCGGACGGGCCCTGGCCGCAGATGCCGACGTACTTGCCCTTGGCACGGGCCGACTTGATGGCCAGCGACAGCAGCTTCTTGACCGCCGGGTTCCGCTCGTCGAACAGGTGCGCGACGATCGAGGAATCGCGATCCAGGCCCAGGGTCAGCTGGGTCAGGTCGTTGGAGCCGATCGAGAAACCGTCGAAGATCTCCAGGAACTCATCGGCCAGCAGCGCGTTGGACGGCACTTCGCACATCATGATGATCTTCAGGCCGTTCTCGCCCTGCTTCAGGCCATTGGCGGCGAGCACTTCCACCACCTTGCGGCCTTCCTCCAGGGTGCGCACGAACGGGATCATCACCCACAGGTTCTCCAGGCCCATCTCGTTGCGCACGCGCAGCACGGCCTGGCATTCCAGCGCGAACGCCTTGGAGAACGACGGGTCGACGTAACGGCTGGCGCCGCGGAAGCCGATCATCGGGTTCTCTTCGTGCGGCTCGTAGTTGCTGCCGCCGATCAGGTTGGCGTACTCGTTGGACTTGAAGTCCGACAGGCGCACGATCACCGGGTTCGGCGCAACCGACGCGGTCAGGGTGGCGATGCCTTCGGCCAGGCGGTTGACGTAGAAGCTCACCGGGTCGTTGTAGCCGGCGATCTTCTCGTCGATCTTCTTCCGGGTGTCGGCGTCCTGGCGGTCGTACTCCAGCAGCGCGTTCGGGTGAACGCCGATGTGGCTGGCGATGATCATTTCCAGGCGGGCCAGGCCGATGCCGGCGTTCGGCAGCTGGCCGAAGTCGAAGGCACGTTCCGGGTTGGCCACGTTCATCATGATCTTGAGCGGTGCCGGCGGCATGTTCTCAAGGTCAGTGGTGGTGCGCTCGAAGGCCAGCTTGCCGTTGTAGATGAAGCCGGTATCGCCTTCGGCGCAGCTGACGGTCACTTCCTGGCCGTCCTCGATCAACTGGGTGGCATTGCCCGAGCCGACCACGGCCGGCACGCCCAGCTCGCGCGCGATGATCGCGGCGTGGCAGGTGCGGCCACCACGGTTGGTGACGATGGCCGAGGCACGCTTCATCACCGGCTCCCAGTCGGGGTCGGTCATGTCGGCGATCAGCACGTCGCCGGGCTGCACGCGGGCCATGTCGTCCAGCGACTTCACCACGCGGGCGGTGCCGACGCCGATCTTGGCACCGACCGCACGGCCCTCGGCGATCACTTCACCCTTGCCCTGCAGCGCGTAGCGCTCCATCTGGGTGGCCTTGGCGCGCGACTTCACGGTCTCCGGGCGGGCCTGGACGATGAACAGCTTGCCGCTGACGCCGTCCTTGGCCCACTCGATGTCCATCGGGCGGCCGTAGTGCTTCTCGATGACCAGCGCCTGCTTGGACAGTTCCTGCACGTCCTCGTCGCTGATCGAGAAGGTGTTGCGCAGCGCGGCCGGGGTGTCCTCGATCTTGACACGCTCGCCCGGGACGTCCGAATAGACCATGCGGATGGCCTTGGAGCCCAGCGAACGGCGCAGGATCGCCGGCTTGCCGGCCTGCAGGGTGGGCTTGTAGACGTAGAACTCGTCCGGGTTGACCGCGCCCTGCACGACCATCTCGCCCAGGCCGAAGGACGAGGTGACGAACACCACGTCGCGGAAGCCGGACTCGGTGTCCAGGGTGAACAGCACGCCGGACGAACCCACGCCCGAGCGAACCATCAGCTGTACGCCGGCCGACAGGAACACGTCCTCGTGCTTGAAGCCGTGATGGACGCGGTAGGCGATGGCACGGTCGTTGTACAGCGAGGCGAACACTTCCTTGACCTTGTGCACGACATCGTCGGCACCGGTCACGTTGAGGAAGGTTTCCTGCTGGCCGGCGAAGGAGGCATCGGGCAGGTCTTCGGCGGTGGCCGAGGAGCGCACCGCCACGGCCACGTCGCCGCCGCCGTTGTCGGCGCTCAGCTTGGCGTAGGCATCGCGGATGTCGGTGTCCAGGGCCGGCTGCAGCGGGGCGTCGATCACCCAGGTGCGGATTTCCTTGCCGGCAGCGGTCAGCGCCGCGACGTCCTCCACGTCCAGCGTGGCCAGCTTGTCGAAGATGCGCTTGGACAGGTCGTTGTGGGCAATGAAGTCCTTGAAGGCTTCGGCGGTGGTGGCATAACCACCGGGGACGGAGACCCCGAGACCGGCCAGATTGCCGATCATCTCGCCAAGCGAGGAATTCTTACCGCCTACGCGGGCCAGATCAGCCAGGCGCAGCTCATGCAACCACAGGATATTCTCGTTCAAGCGCGATGCTCCGTTAGGCCATCGCCCTAGCCGGGCTTGGATGGCCACGTCCGTAGGAAGAAGCCAATATGATGCAGTGCACACCGTACCCGCACAAGCTTGTGACAATACTTTGTCTTGTGCTTGTCTTTTCCGGGACAGGGGCCTGACCCCCACCCGGGGCAGTGTCGAAACTTACAGACGAAAGGATCGCGCATGTCGGCAATTCGGCCGGTTTTCTACGTTTCCGACGGTACCGGCATCACTGCCGAAACCGTGGGCCACAGCCTCCTCACCCAGTTCACCGGGTTCAGCTTTGTCACGGACCGGATGTCCTTTGTCGACGATGTGGACAAAGCCCATGACGCCGCGGCCCGGATCCGGGCCGCCGGGGAGCGCTACCAGGTGCGCCCGATCGTGGTCAGCTCCTGCGTGGATTCCAGCCTGGGGCTGATCCTGGAGGAGAGCGGGGCGCTGGTGCTGGACGTGTTCAAGCCGTTCATCGGCCCCCTGGAGCAGGAGCTGAACGCGACCCGCCATTCCAAGGTCGGCCAGGCCCACGGCATGGTCGATTTCGACACCTACCACCGCCGCATCAACGCGATGAACTTCGCGCTCAGCCATGACGACGGCATCGCCGTGAACTACGACGAGGCCGACGTGGTGCTGGTGGCGGTCTCGCGTGCCGGCAAGACCCCGACCTGCATCTACCTGGCGATGCACTACGGCATCCGCGCGGCCAACTACCCGCTGACCGAGGAAGACCTGGAGCAGGACCGCCTGCCGGCACGGCTGCGCCCGTACCGCAACAAGCTGTTCGGCCTGACCATCGACCCGGAGCGCCTGCAGCAGATCCGCCAGGAGCGCCGCCCGAACTCGCGTTACGCCAGCGCCGAGGTCTGCAAGCGGGAAGTGTCCGCGGCCGAGGCCATGTTCCGCATGGAGCGCATCCCGACCCTGAGCACCACGCATACCTCGATCGAGGAAATCTCCAGCAAGGTGTTGGCCACGCTGGGCCTGCAGCGCGAGATGTACTGACCGGCAGGCGCAGCCCCGGCCGCGACGCCGGCGAAGGGCAGGGCGCCGCAAAAGCCCCCTCTCCAACCTTCCGCTGGGCTTGGCCAGAGGGAGGGGGCGAAGGCAGAAATGCCCCGGTGCCGGGCATGTCTTTGCACTACCCCAGCATGCGCGCCAGTGCGTGCGATCCACAAGACTGCCTCTGACACATCGCCGCGTGTACGATCAGCCCATGGCACAGGCACTTTCCCGTATTGATCGCATCCCCCGGCTGAGCCGTCTGAGCTGGTTGATGGGCCTGTACGCGGAAAACCATGATCATCTGGTGCGGCTGTTCGCGCCGCAGGACTTGGCCGCGGGCAGCTACGTGTCCTGCATCGGCGACGGGCTGGACCTGCGCCTGGATGTCATCGAATGCCACCGCTACACGGTGGAACTGCGCATGACCTACGACATCTGCGACCCATTGACTGGCGAGCCGGATCCGTCGGCCTATGTCCGCCTGTACCAGGACGCGCGCCAGGCCGAGGCCACCCATTGCTACGTGGGCCGGCGCTGGCAGGACGTGGTCGGCATGTATCCGCCGGCCGATGCACTGATCAGCCATCGCATGCGCATGAACACCTTCCTTGGCAAGTGGCTGGAATACCTGGCCGAGCGCGGCCACGGCGTGGCCACGCTGCGTCGCATCGAAGGTTCGCGGGCACCGCTGCGGGTTGCCGGCACGCTGGAGCACTGAGCCCGACGGCGGGATCGGTCATACTTGGCGCTTTCCCGTTCCGGTTGTTGCTGATGCCGTACACCCCGATCATGGCCACGCTTGGCTACGTGTTGTCCGCCGACGGTAAGCAGGCGTTGATGATCCACCGCAATACCCGCCCCGGCGACATCCATCTGGGCAAGTACAACGGCCTGGGCGGAAAGATGGAGGCCGACGAGGACATCCTGGCCTGCATGCACCGCGAAATCCGCGAGGAGGCCGGCATCGAATGCGGCACCACGCGCCTGCGCGGGACCATCAGCTGGCCGGGCTTCGGCAAGAATGGCGAGGACTGGTTCGCCTTCATCTTCGTCATCGACGACTACACCGGCACGCCGCTGGAATCCAACCCCGAAGGCACGCTGGAATGGGTGCCGGTGGACCAGCTGGAATCGCTGCCGCTGTGGGAGGGCGACCGCCATTTCCTGCCGCTGGTGTTCGACGAGGACACGCGTCCGTTCCATGGCGTGATGCCATACCGCGATGGCCGGATGCAGTCCTGGAGCTTCACCCGCCTGTAAGCGTCAGCCGCGCCGGGCCAGCAGCAGGTGGAACCGCTTGTCGACACGGCTCCCTGCATTGCTGGTACCGGTTTCGGCGTGGGTCTGCTGCCTCCAGGTCGGGAAGCCACTGGCATGCAGGGCGTGCTCGACCTGGGCCCGTTCGTAGAGGTGGAAGCCGTGGGCAGTGAACGGCAGGGCGCGCATGAACGTGGCATCGCCGAAGGCCAGGCATAGCCGGCCCCCGGGGCGCAGTGCAGCGGCCAGTTGTGCCAGCACGCCGGGCAGGTCCGGCCAGAAGTACAGGGTGTTCACGGCCAGTGCGGCGTCGAAGCCGCCGTTACCCACCGCAAGCGCCTGCGCGTCACCGGTCTGCAGGCGCGCGCGGTCGGCCAGCCCCTGGTCGCGCAGGCGCATGTTGCCGGCGTGGACCATCGCGCTGGACAGTTCGACGCCCAGGTAGCGACTGCCGGGCGCGGTGAGCAGCAGTGGAGCGAAGGCCGCGTTGCCGGGGCCGATTTCCAGCACGTGTTCGTTGGCCTGGACCGCCAGCAATGCGATCGCGGTGCGGTTGAGCGCGCCGTTGCTGCGGTTCATCGACTCGGCCACGGCCAGTGCGGCCGCGCCATGGGGGTGCCGCAACTGGGCGGCCAGGGTGGGGGTATCCAGCATCGTCTTCGTCCGTTCAGGCATGGGCGGACGTGGCGGCGGCGGGTCCAGTGCCGATGATGGCGATCGCCGTTGCGTAAACGCAAGGTGGGCGGCCCGAGCCACGGCGCTGTCGCGGCCGTGGGCGCTCGCGGTAACCTGTCCGGGTCCATGTCCCGTGAGTCCCCATGAAACGTCACTTTTCGATGCTCCGCGAGTTCCAGCTGGCGGACTGGTTCACGCTTGGCAATGCCTTCTGCGGTACCGGCGCGGTGTTCGCCGCGATGCGTTTCCTGCAGGACGGCGAGCGTGGCTTCCTGATGTTCGGCATGGCGTTGATCCCGTTGGCGTTCATCTTCGATGCGCTGGATGGCCGGGTGGCGCGCTGGCGCCAGTCCTCGTCCACGCTGGGGCGGGAGCTGGATTCGTTGGCCGACGTGATCTCCTTTGGCGTGGCCCCGGCGGCGCTGGCCTATGCCTGCGGCATGCAGGGGGGCTGGGACTGGCTGGTGCTGAGTTACTTCGTCTGTTGCGGCGTCAGCCGCCTGGCCCGCTACAACGTGACGGCCGAAGAGATTGCCGGTGACGCCGACAAGGTGCCGTACTTCGAAGGCACCCCGATTCCGACCAGCCTAGCGCTGGTGATCGTGCTGGCGCTGGCGGCGCACTTCAATGCCATCGGCCCGGCGCTGTGGGGTGGCAGTTGGCAGTTGGGCCCGTGGCAGCTGCACCCGCTGGTGCTGCTGTTCGGCTTGTCCGGCTCGTTGATGATCAGCAAGACGCTGCGCATTCCCAAGCCCTGACATGGCGTGGTGCGGGCATTGATATCATCGCAGCGCAATCCGGGAACACGAGCATGAGCGCGTCAGGCAACAACGATAAGGGTGATTTCGAGGCTGGCATGCGCCGTTATTGGGAAGCATGGGCGCAGGGCATGAAGGGGGCCGCCGAAGGCGGTGCCGCTGAATTCCCGTGGCGCGAGAGCATCGAGCAATGGACCCGGCTGGTCACCACCGATACCCCGCCCGAGGTGCAGGAACTGGGCGGGCGTTTCCAGCACCAGGCCGGCGACTGGTTCGGCACCATGCAGCAGATCGCGGCACGGTTCGCCGGGCGCGACACCAGTGCGGCCGAGGTCGCCGGCGCTTGGCGTGAGGCCGTGCAAGGGCAGGGAGATGCGCTGCTGCAATGGATGCTGGGCGCGGCCCGTGGTGGCAACGCGCTCAACGACCAGCCCTGGGTGCGTGACTTCGCGCGTGCCGCGCAGGGCGCGTTGGGGGGGGAATGGCTGGAGGCACCGACGTTCGGTCCAGCGCGCGAGCACCAGGCACGCTGGCAGGCATTGCTGAAGAAGCAGCGCGAGTACCAGGCCCATGCCGAAACCTATGTCGATGCGATCCGCGCAGTGCTGGACGACGCCTTCAACCGCTTCGAGCAGAAGCTGGCCGAGCACGAGTCGCCCGGGGCGCAGCTGACCAGTGCGCGTGCCATGTTCGACCTGTGGATCGACGCGGCAGAGGAAGCCTACGGCAAGATGGCATTGTCCGAGGAGTTCCAGCGCATCTACGCCGACCTGGCCAATGCACAGATGCGCCTGCGTGCTGCCTCACAGAGTGAGCTGGAGCGCGCCTGCGAACTGATGGGCGTCCCGACCCGCACCGAGATGGATGCCGCACACCGGCGCATCGCCGAGCTTGAGCGCCAGGTGCGACGCCTGCTCAATGCGGCGGCCAGGCCTGCCCCGGACGCCGCGCCGAAGGCAGCGCCGCGACCTGCACCGAATAAACCGGCGAAGACCACCGCACCGCGGGCCGCAGCGAAGACGGCGGGCAGGAATGCCGCGGCGCCCGCGAGGAAGACGGCGGTCAAGCCTGCTGCGAAGAAAGCCGCCGCCAAGAAGGCGGCCGCCACCGGCAAGACCGCGGGCAAGCCGGCCGCGCGCCGCGGGAGGGCGTCATGAAGGGGCCGCTGGGCTTCGGCAGCGATGACCTGCTGCAGGAAACGCTGCAATGGCAGCGCAAGCTGGTCGATGGCCTGAAGCTGTTGCCGGGCGTGGACGATGTCGATTACGGCGTGACCGCGCGCGAGGAAGTATGGAGCGACGGCAAGGTCAGGCTGTACCGCTTCGTCGGCGACACGCCGGCGCCCGCCGGGCAGCCCCCGCTGCTGATCGTCTACGCGCTGGTCAACCGCCCTTACATGGTGGACCTGCAGGACGGCCGCTCGCTGGT
Organism: Stenotrophomonas capsici; assembly: GCF_034961085.1. Classification (NCBI taxonomy): domain Bacteria; kingdom Pseudomonadati; phylum Pseudomonadota; class Gammaproteobacteria; order Lysobacterales; family Lysobacteraceae; genus Stenotrophomonas; species Stenotrophomonas capsici. Next base: position 991,270 of record NZ_JAYFUH010000249.1, read on the forward strand.
GCAGAAGCTGCTGGCATTGGGCCAGGACGTCTACGTGCTGGACTGGGGCTACCCGGACCGCTCCGAGCGCTACCTGACCCTGGAGGACTATCTGCTGCGCTACATCGACGGCGCGGTGGACCACCTGCGCGCGCAGCAGGGCGGCGCACCGGTCAACCTCCTGGGCATCTGCCAAGGCGGCGTGTTCTCGCTGTGTTACAGCGCGCTGCGCCCGCACAAGGTGCGCAACCTGATCACGATGGTGACGCCGGTCGACTTCCAGACGCCGGACAACATGCTCTCGCACTGGGCGCGCCACGTGGACGTGGACTTGTTCGTCGACACGCTGGGCAACATCCCGGCCGACCTGATGAATGCCAGCTACCTGATGCTCAAGCCGTTCCGCCTCAACGTGCAGAAGTACGTGGGATTGATGGACATCCTGGACGACAAGCAGGCGCTGGAGGATTTCCTGCGCATGGAAAAGTGGATCTTCGATTCGCCCGACCTGGCCGGCGAGGCATTCCGCCAGTTCGTCAAGCAGTTCTACCAGGGTAACGGGCTGATGCACGATGCCATCACCATCGGTGACGAGGCGGTGCATCTGGCCGCATTGCGCATGCCGGTGTTGAACATCTATGCCGAACAGGACCATCTGGTGCCGCCAGCGGCATCCCGGGCCATGCGCGGGAAGGTGGGCAGCGACGACTACACCGAGGTCGGGTTCCGCGGTGGTCATATCGGTATCTACGTGTCCGGCCGCGCGCAGCGCGAGGTGCCGGGCGCCATCCACGATTGGTTGAGCAAACGCTGATGAAACATCGCATCGTTCTTCTGGCCGGCCTGGCCCTGGCCGCGCTTTCGTCCGTGGCCACCGCCGCGCCCAGTGCTGCCGCACAGCGCGAGATCAGCGGCCTGATGCAGGCGCTGGAGCGTTCGGGTTGCCGTTTCCAGCGCAATGGCAGCTGGTACGGTGCGGCAGAGGCGAAGTCCCACCTGCAACGCAAGTACGACTACCTGCTCAAGCGCAACCTGGCAGATACGCCCGAGCAGTTCATCGAGCGTGCGGCCAGCCGCAGCAGCATCAGCGGCCGTGCCTATCGGGTGGCCTGCCCGGGGGCGGCCGAACAGGATGCCTCGGCCTGGTTCCAGCAGCAGTTGCGCGGCCTGCGCGCGGCGGGCAGATAGCCGCACCGATGGCCAGGCAGGTGCCCGGGCAGCTCCGTCCGGCCCCGTCATGGGGCGTGACCGCACTGCAGGTGCTGGGAGCGATCTGGACCTCGCCCAACACGCTGATCGGGCTGCTGGCGGGAATGGCCGGCATGGCCGCCGGCGCGCGCGGGCGTTGGAGCGGTCGCGAACGTGCGCTGGTGTTCCGGCACTGGCCATGGGGGCCGGGTGGCGCGATCACGCTGGGCATGGTGATCCTGCATACCGGCCCCGACCTGGATGGCCTGTGCCTGACCTACGAGCATCGAGCGGGGCGTTGTGAACACCCGCGCGTGCGCCTGGGCGATCATGAACGCGCCCATGTCTACCAGTACATGGTGCTGGGTCCGTTGTTCCTGCCGGTGTACCTGGCCTGTGGCGGGGTGAGCGTGCGCAATCCCTTCGAGCGTGCGGCTGACCGCTATGCGTTGCAGGGCCGCGGATGGTGGCCCTGACTGCGCGCTGTCTTCGTGTCGCAACGCAACAGTCATGCACCGCGAACCTTTTGTGTACATCCTTCTAACGCCCACCCGCGTACCGTGGCGGCGTTGCAGAATTACGAGGAGTACCAACCACCATGGCAGTTGTTCTTTATATCGGTGGCAGCAAGGACGGTGACAAGGGCGTGCTGCCCTATGGTTTCAGCAAGACCCGCGCGGACACGGAGAACGGCCCGGAGGTCTACGTGGAGCGGATGTTGGATGTGACCGGCCGGGGCCGGATGCGGGTCATGGTGCTGGAGGACCTGCGCGATGACATCGCCAGCCAGCGGCTGAACCAGCACCTGGCCTGAGCTTTCCGAACGACGCGCCGGGCTGCATGCCCGGCGCTTGCTGTCAACCGCTTCCGCAGGCGGCGTTGCGTTGCCAGAATGCCGGTTCCCCTTGAACGTGGCTCTCACACAGGCAATGCAGGATTCCAAGCTCGCGCAGCAGATCGCGCAGACCATCGCCACCGAGATCGGTGCGCAGACCGCGCAGGCCAAGGCCGCCATCGCCCTGCTGGACGAAGGTGCCAGCGTCCCGTTCATTGCCCGCTACCGCAAGGAAGTCACCGGTGGGCTGGATGACACCCAGTTGCGCAATCTCGAAGTGCGGCTGACCTACCTGCGTGAGCTGGAAGACCGCCGCGCCGCGGTGCTGGCCAGCATCGGCGAGCAGGGCAAGCTGAGCGAGGAATTGCGCAACGACATCCTCGCCGCCGATACCAAGAGCCGGCTGGAAGACCTGTACCTGCCGTACAAGCCCAAGCGCAGGACCAAGGCGCAGATCGCCCGCGAAGCGGGGCTGGAACCGTTGGCCGACGGCCTGCTCGGCGACCCGTCGCGGGACCCGCAGGCGTTTGCCGCCGGGTTCATCGATGCCGACAAGGGCGTGGCCGATGCGAAGGCGGCGCTGGAAGGTGCCCGCGCGATCCTGATGGAGCGCTGGGGCGAGGACGCCGCGCTGGTCGGCGAGCTGCGCCAGTGGCTGGGCGAGAACGGCGTGATCCGTGCACGGGTGGCCGAAGGCAAGGAGAACGAAGGCGCCAAGTACCGCGACTACTTCGACCATGCCGAATCGCTGGCGAAGATCCCGTCGCATCGCCTGCTGGCGTTGTTCCGCGCCCGCCGCGAGGAAATCCTGTACCTGGAGCTGGATCCCGGCAGCGAGGCCGAGGCTGGCCACCAGTACGCCGAAGGGCGCGTGGCGCGCAAGGCCGGCATCGCCGACAAGGGCCGTCCGGCGGACCGCTGGTTGCTCGATGCCTGCCGCCTGGCCTGGCGCGCCAAACTGCACATGCACCTGTTGCTGGACCTGTTCAACCAGGCCCGCGAGAAGGCCGAGGCCGAGGCGATCGCCGTGTTCGGTGACAACCTCAAGGACTTGCTGCTGGCCGCGCCGGCCGGGCCGAAGACGGTGCTGGGGCTGGACCCGGGCATCCGCACCGGCTGCAAGGTCGCGGTGGTCGACGCCACCGGCAAGCTGGTGGCCACCGACACCATCTACCCGCACGAGCCACGTCGCCAGTGGGAACAGTCGCTGCAGGCGCTCAAGCAGCTGTGCAGCAAGTACAACGTCGAGCTGATCGCCATCGGCAACGGCACCGCCAGCCGCGAAACCGACAAGCTGGCCGGCGAGGTGATCAAGGCCTGCAACAATCCGAAGCTGCAGAAGGTCGTGGTCAGCGAGGCAGGTGCCTCGGTGTACTCGGCTTCGGAGTTCGCGGCCAGGGAGTTCCCGAACCTGGACGTCTCGCTGCGCGGCGCGGTGTCCATCGCGCGTCGCCTGCAGGACCCGCTGGCCGAGCTGGTCAAGATCGAGCCCAAGGCGATCGGCGTGGGCCAGTACCAGCATGACGTGGACCAGTTCCGCCTGGCCAAGGCGCTCGACGCGCGCGTGGAGGACTGCGTGAATGCCGTCGGCGTGTTCGTCAACACTGCCTCGGCGGCACTGCTGTCGCGCGTGTCGGGCCTGTCCACGACGGTGGCGGAGAACATCGTGCGCCACCGCGACGAGAACGGCCCGTTCAAACGCCGCAAGGAGCTGCTGAAGGTGCCGCGGCTGGGCGACAAGACGTTCGAGCAGTGTGCGGGCTTCCTGCGCATCGCCGATGGTGACGAACCGTTGGATGCCTCGGCCGTGCACCCGGAGGCCTATCCGGTGGTCGAGCGCATCGTGGCCGCGGCCGATCGCCCGATCAAGGCGCTACTGGGCGACGGCAGCTACCTGCGTGGGCTCAAGGCCGAGCAGTTCACCGATGAAAAGTTCGGCGTGCCGACCGTGCGCGACATCCTCAAGGAAATGGAAAAGCCCGGCCGCGACCCGCGCCCCGAGTTCAAGGCGGCGCGCTTTGCCGAAGGCGTGGAGGACATCAAGGACCTGCGCGAGGGCATGGTCCTGGAGGGCGTGGTCAGCAACGTGGCCGCCTTCGGAGCGTTCGTCGACATCGGCGTGCACCAGGATGGCCTGATCCACATCTCCGCCTTGTCCGATACCTTCGTCAAGGACCCGCGCGACGTGGTCAAGGCCGGTGACATCGTCAAGGTCAAGGTGCTGGAGGTGGACGTGCCGCGCAAGCGCATCGCCCTGACCCGTCGCCTGGACGACGCACCGGCGCCGAAGAAGTCCGAGAGCGAGGAGCGCGGCGCAGGGCAGGGCATGGCGCCGCGTCGTGACAGCGGCAATGGCGGCCGCGGGGCACGTCCGGGAGGCAATGGCAACCCGCGCCCGGCGCAATCGGCGCCGCCGATCAACAACGCCCTGGCCGAGGCCTTTGCCAAGGCCCGCAAGGGCTGAAGCGAGGCGGAGCATGCCTTCTCCCGGGTAACGGGAGGAGGCGGGCGAGCGGGAGGAGTCCGGGCGTCGTCAGCGCCTGCGGCGGCTCAGGCCGGCGCCAGCGCCCTGCGCAATGCGGCGCCGAGGTCCGCGCCGGTATAGGGCTTGCGCAGCTTGATTCCCGCGTTGAACACGGCCGGCAACTGGCTGATATCCATGCCCGTCGCGACCAGGAAGGGCGTGCCCAGCGCCACCAGCCGTTCGGCCACCGGGGTGCTGTTCTCGTTGCGGGCCAGCCAGTAGTCGAGGAACACGACCTGCGGCTGCAGCTCATCGACAAGGCGCAGGGCATCGGCCACGGACGGGGCCACGCCGGCCACGTGCATGCCTTCACCTTCCAGCTGCAGCTGCAGCAGCATGGCATTCAGCTCGTCGTTCTCGACGACGAGCACCTGCACGTCCTGAAGCGAGGTCATCGCTTGTCTGTACCCTTGATCAGTCAGTCGAAACAAGTATAGCCAGTCGGCGAAACACCCATTACACAAAAATTGTGCCGCAGAGGCTGCCCAATCGCCGAGGCGTCCGCTATACTCCCGCTTCGGCCAGCCGAAGTGGCGGAATCGGTAGACGCAGCGGATTCAAAATCCGCCGCCCTTAAAAGCGTGTGGGTTCGAGTCCCACCTTCGGCACCATTTGAAAACAGGCACTTAGGTGCCTTTTTCTTTGCCTGCGATTTGGGTCGGCTGCTCCGCAATATAGGAGCAGCTCCGCAATCTGATTTGGTCGGGGTCACCTTGTCGCCCTTGCGCTTCCGGGCGTGGTGCTCGGTCATTGACGCTGTGGTGTGCCCGAACTGCCTCTGAGTCTGCCGGATATGGTCGTATCGCCGGCCGCGGTGATCCTTGCGGGCTTCAAGGTCGCTTACGTTCGACGTGCGGCGCAGTACTTCGGGATCGATGGGGGCCGACCGTAGAGCCCAAGGGGCCGACGTCGCCGTGACGCAGAGCGATGCTTGGTTCATCCGCGGCGAACCCTTCGAGTATGGACAGCGTCGTGAAGTCTGCATTGGCATCTATAAGCGCAAGGTCACAACCGATCTGTCCGTGCTTGGACGTGTGGACAGTGCGTGTATCAGAACGCCACCGCTGTCGTTCCAGATCGGGAATGGCTCCGATGGGGGATGGCCCCTATGCAGGCTGGGAGGCAACTTCGGGAGCGAGGCCATTGATGAATGGCGTCGCGTCCATGACCGCGTGAGGTATCTTGACGAAGGGGAGAAGGCCACTCTTTCGCATGAAGCCATGCTTCAGAACTTTCCCAAGAATCAGGCATAGACCGCTCGTTTCGATGGTCAAGAAGAGCGATGGCGTCCAGCTCAGGATGGACGACCATCAGATGCTGCGCGCACGGGTGCAGACCGGTTGCAACCGTCAGTCAAGTGCTGCCGGCGTACGTCAGGCAGTGGACGGTGACATGGAACTTCTCGTTGCCTGGCATCCGCCCGTTGGAGATGCCTGATTCTACGAATCCCACGGATTTGTAGAATGCCAATGCGGCCTCATTCCCGGACAGGACCTCGATGGAAAGTCCGTTCGGTCGTTCCAGCAGCGTCGCCTTCGTCAAAAGCTTTCCGACGCCGGAGCGGTAGGATCCCGGGTCTACGTACAGCCACGCGAGTTCGTCCTCACTGAAGGCGACGAAGCCCAGAACAGTGCCGTTCCTCTCGGCGACAAGGATGTCATAGTCAAAGAGACCTTCTTTCTCGGCGGCGATCTCCAGGGGAATGAATGCATCCTGCAGGCCCGCTTCGCGCAACTCATCCATGCGGGCCAGGTCATGAATCGCGCATAGGCGGGGCCAATCGGCATTCTGGTAGGGACGAATGTTCATGCGATGCCTGCGTCTGGTTACCAGCTCGTTGTGCTGGGCTGCATGCGGATTGTAGCCATGGTGGTTGGCGGGTTGAGGCTGGGGCCCCGGTCTGGCTGAGTCCCGGTTCCCGGCAATCTCTACGTGTTCCATGACATCCTCGATGGCACGCGGCCCCGTTCTACGAGTACGAAGTTGCTGCTTGAGGGCCCGACTTTTTCTGATTGCGATGGTGCCGCCTGCGCGGGCGATTTGCGGGTGCGCCTGGCCATCACTTGGCTTCGATTGACGTCGCGCCCACGCTCAAGCAGGTCGGCGGGCGCAAATGTGCGCCGCGAAACAGAATGGTCGTTACATCGCGTCCTATGCTCTGTCTGCCTGAATGATCAGGCCTACAAGGAGAGTGGCATGAAGAAGTGGATCAAGCGCGTCGTCGCCTGTGGCTTCCTGTCGATGGCCGTTTTCGGGGGAGTGGCCTCCGCGTCCTGGTGTGGCACGGGCTGTCTCAACAGCTACAACGCCTGCATTGCCCGTGGTACCGCGCAGGACAAGTGCGAAGCCATCTATGAAAGCTGCCTGGAACTGATGTGCCCGAACGGTTGATGCGGTCCCAAGGCATTGCTTGAAGACGCCGCCGGCTTACGTGCCGGCGGCGTTCTTGCGAGGGGTTCTGTTTCGAAGCGAAGGAGTAAGCGCTGTCAGTGTGAGCGTTGCTTGATCCGGGTGAGGGATTGGACCATGCCCTCCTTGGTGACCATGCACAGGAAGCGACCATCGGGATAGTCCACGATGAGCTCGTCCAGAGTGTCGTTGACCGGGACACGGGTGACCAGGGCACCGTCGGCGTTCGCTCGCATGTTGCAGGCGCCCAGCTGGACGCCGCCATTCGCGCTGGCGTGGTGCGGCGTGTGGCCCTCGGAAGCGCTGTTGCGGAACACGGCGCGGCAGCCGTCCTTGACCCAGATCGAGTGGCGGTTGAGGCCCCAGCTTTGGCCTTCGACGCAGGCGCTGTGGCTCAGTTGGCGTACCAGCTCCACGTTGCCGCGGGTATCCATGTCGCATTCCTGCTGCTCGCTACCGCGTGATTCGCAGGTGACTTCCATGGGCAGTCCGCTGGACGTGGCGGGCCCGCTTGTTGCGGGGGCGGGCCCGGTTCCGGCGACGATCTGCCTGGCGACGACGCAAACGCCATTTGCACCACCGCGCCCCGTGTAGGAGAGGTCCACGCCGCCGTCCGGCTTGCGGCTGAGTGACAGGGTCACGCCGCTCTGGCTGTCGAAGGCCTCGTAATAATTCTCGTTGAATTGCTTGAGCTTGGTCTCACGACCGTTCACGTAGATCGGGCCACCTTCGTCCGCGTGGACTTCAAGGTCACCCGGGCAGAGGGCGTTGGTCAGCGGAATAGCCGCCTGGACAGCTGCGGCGTGGCCCAGGAGTCCGGCAAGTGCCAAGGTCGGGAGAGCGAGTGAGCGCAGCATGGGCGGACTTCCTGCAGGTGGTTTGTGCGGAAATCCTATAGCAGGTCGGGGCGAGTGTCTTTACAGAGCGGCACCTGCGCAACCCCTGCCTGGAAGGCGCCTCACGACAGGGGGCAACCGCCCGACAACCGCCATCACCGTGGATCAGCCGGGGCTCACTGCCGATGGGCAAACCGGGGTTGCAGCACGCCGCCCACCTCCACCTGTTCGACGAACATGGTGTAAGGCCGTGCCCAGATGCCGAGATCTCCGTACAGCGGCTTGTAGAGGACCAGCGGCTCCAGCGTCTCGCTGCTCCTGGCAAGGCCAATCACCTCGTATTCGCCCCCTTTGAAATGCCGGTAGCGACCGAGCGGAAGGGGCGGGAGGGGTGGCAGGTCGGTCATGGCGCGTCTTCCGTGCGTGGAGGGAGCGGATCGTAGCATCCGTGGAAGCGATGGCATCCGAACTCGAGGAAAGGGGGGGGAGGCTGTTCGCGGGAGGCCATGCCGTACCTCTCTCAGGTCCCCGGATGCTCACGTGATTGGTGAGGAAAGCAGCGTGTGTCGATCACAAATGCGGCACTGTCGAGAGTGACAATGCATCGCGTCCCGGGAGGGCGGCCGGGTATCGGGTCTTCTGCTTTCGCGACGAATCCGTGAGGGATACGCAGACCTGTGAGCAGGACATCGGCAGGTGACGCGCGTATGCAGGGCGGAATGAGAACGAAGCGAGTGAGACGCAGCGGGCGTGTCTTCACTCCAGTGATGAGGCAACGGCGTACTGCCGTTGCCTCATACGAGAACTTTCACGCCAATTCTGGGCTTCAACGAGCGGCTGTCGCTTGATTGAAGCATTGCGCTCATTTGCTACGGCATCGCAGCGGCCAAGGATGGCGGCTCGGGATGGCTGGAGAGTCGTGCCTAGCTGGAAAAAGAGAACTTTCGCGCTGCGTTGGTGAGGCCTCGTGGCAGTGCGTCCAGACCCGCAGCATCGCTTTGCCCTCCCATGAACGGATGCTCGCTTGCCTTGACGGTGAATTCGCCCGGGCAACTGAAGGTGATGTCGCCGCCCTCCAGCGTGATCGCACTGCTGCCGGCCTGCAGCACCACCTTGCTCTGGGCGAGCACGTCGATGCGCTTGTCGGTGGCGGTCACCGTGAGTGCCTGTTCGGCGAGCAGTTCCAGTTCACCGTCATTGGCCTGCAGGCTGACCGGTCCCTGCGCGGCGATGACCCGCAACGGGCCGGCCTGCGAGAACAGGGAAACACTGCCGCCGGACACCGAGGCCAGTGTTTCGCCGGCGTTGGCATGCAGGTCCTGTTGTACGGTCAGTTCCAGGTTCTGGCCAGCGAAGGCCACGGCGCTGGCCGGGGTGGCCCACGCAACGTGATGTGGTGCTTCGGCCAGCAGGAGCGGCTTGCCGAAGCGTTCGACCGGCGTGTCGCCGGGGGTGCGGCCGTCGTCAGGCTTGAACCCGGATTGCCCGTTGACCTCACCCTGGTAACGGCCCTGTTGCTCGGGGTCGATCAGTTCGCGCAGCTTGCCGGTCTGCTGCCAGGCACTGAGGCCGGGCACCTGCTGCTGGCCGAGCGTCTGCTGCATGGCGTCCAGGCTGCGCTCGGCGCCCTTGAGCTGGGAAACGACGCTGGCATTCTCCATCACGGTATTGGCAGCACGCTCCTGCGCGCTTGCCGACAGCAGCATGCCTTCGGCGGCATGCACATTGCCCCAGCCCGTGGTGGCCAGTTCGAACCCTTCACCGCGCAGGTTTCCGCGCGAGGTGTTCTGGTGTTCGATCAGGTAGCCCAGTTCCAGGCGGCTGTCGGCCAAGGAGCTGTGCAAGCGGGTGCGCAGCTGCCCGGGGGTATCGTCGATCACCCATTGCTGGCTGCCGCCGCCATCATGCGAAGTGGTGTGCAGGCCGCTCAGCACGCCGGGGTGCTTGGCGTCTTCGTCCACGCCGCCACCGAAGGGCGGCGCAACCTCCCCGTTGTACAGCTGGCCGGTCACGCGTGGCTGGTCGATGTCGCCGTGAAGGAATTCAACGAGCACCTCGCTGCCAATGCGCGGCAGGAATGCCGTGCCCCAGTTGGGGCCGGCCACCCATTCGGCAACGGGAACCCAGCTGCCGGTGGTCTGGTCACCGGGGGCATGGCCGTCCTGGGTACTGCCGGTATCGCTCAGGCCGCCGCTGTTGGGCTGCGCGCCGCGCTGCCAATTGAACTGCACGCGGACCTGGTGCTCGCGATTGGGGCTGAGTGCGGCGTCGGCGACGCCAACCACGCGCGCGGATTGTGGGCCGTGCAGGGTGGGGCGGTCCTGCGGCAAGGCGCGGATGGCTACCTGCGCGTCGGTGGCGAGGAACTGGTTGCGGTAGCTGCCACGCTCGAGTTCCGCACTGCCAAGCAGTTCGGCGATGCCATGTTCCAGATTGTTGACCGCGACGTGCTGGACCGACAGCAGGTGAAAGGACTGCCCTTCATGCTGGGGGTGCTGGGCCAGGGCGAAGCGGCTGCCCGCGGCAAGGCGACGTTCGCTGCCGCCGCCGCTGAACAACTGCTGCGGCACGCGCAGGGCATCCAGTCGTGCCTGCGCCTCGTCTTCGGCCCACTGCGCCTCGTTGAAGCGGCCGGCACGCGGCTGCACGTAGACCTCCAGCGGGGGCAGGTTGCCGGCATCGGCCTCCAGTTGCGCAGCCACGGCGACAAGTTTCTCGCTGTGCCAGCTGGAGGTCGTGCTGATGTTGGGAACCAGTTGCCGTCGCTCCGAAAACTGCGTGATGCCATCGCTGCTCTCGGTGGCATGGGCGCGATGGAAGCGGATCGTGCCAAGGTCGGCCAGCTCGCTGGCGGGTTCGTAGATCACCAGTTGGTGCTTGCCATCGCCGTCCTGGTTCTGCTCGATCCGCCAGGCCAGGCCAGCTTCGGCGAGCAGGCGGTTGATGAACTCGCCGTCGGTCTCGCGGTACTGCGTGGTGATGGCGCGGCGGGGGAGGCTGGCCTTCACGTCAAAGCGATAGTCCGCCTGCGGGTAGTCGGCGAAGATGGCCTCGCAGATGGCACGCGTATCGATGTCCTGGAAGATCACGGCGTTGCGGCGCAGGCCGAGCAACGCGGTCCATGGCTCCATCACCAGCCGGTAGCGCGCCAGGCCGCCGTCGCTGCCCAGCAGCGCGGTGGCCGTGCACAGGCCGTGCCACTGGCGCGTGCTGCCATCGGCCTGGCTGAGCTGCAGGGTGAGCGGCTGTTCCAGCCAGGCCTCGGTATCGAGGGAGGCATCGGTGGCCAGGCAGTCGATCTGGAAGCGGGTGTCGCCGCAGACGCTTTCCTCGCCCTCGAAGCGCTCCACCACCAGTGCATCCGAAATGCCCTGCAGGCGGATCAGGCGATCACGATGCGAAAGCTTGGAGAGCGAGGCGAGCAGGGTGGAGCTTGGGATATCCATATCGGCAGGCTCATGGCAGGGTGATCGTGATGTGGGCCGTGCGTTCCGGCATCTGCACCACATCGTTGTAGGCGGCCAGCTGCTTCTGGGTTTCATGGCCCATGTAGAACCGCAGGCCGAAGAAGGCCAGCACGCCGAAGCAACCGACCAGCACCGCCGGCAGCCACATCGGGATCACGCGGCGCAGCTGGTGGCGCACGCTGTCCGGCGGCAGGGCGTGCGGTGCGAAGCCGTGGCGCTTGCCCTTGAGGTACACGATTTCGTCGCCGAGCCGCGCGGTGAGGTAGCCAAGCTTCTCAGTGCCTTCCAGGCGGTACTTGCCTTCGAAGCCCATCAGCAGGCAGTAGTGGTAGACCTCGAGCGACGGCAGCCGCGGAGCGCCCTGGCGCCGTAGTTCCTCCAACCGGTCGAAGAAGTGCTCGCCGGCCAGGTGCTCGCCGAACAGCCGCAGTTGCAGCGGGTTGCGTTCCCAGACCTCATGCAGTGCCGAGGGCTGGGACAGGATCGCCTCGTCCACGGCCGCGCAGAACGCGTACTTGGACGCATAGACGTCCTCGGACGAGATTCCCAGGCGCATGGCGTTGCGTTCCACGCCATCCAGGAATTTCTGCACGGTCTGCACGAACGACTCGGCATCGTTCGGCAACTGGCCGCGCTTGAGCAGCAGCAGCAGGTAGAAGCCATCGGACATCAGGTCCAGCAGGCTTTGCGGCGCGGCGGCATTGGGCGTGGCATTGGCCATCGTCGCGTTGGAGGTCAGCGACGGCATCGGCCCGGGGGTCGGGGGAAGCTGGGAGTTCATCATGAGGTCACCGCGACAAGTTCCATCTTCAGGTCGGTAATGCCGGCCGGCACGTAGATCATCAGCGACTGCGCCTTGAGCATGCGCTCATACAGCGCGCCACGCGCATCCAGTTCGAAGTAGTGGCTGCCCGGGCGTACCGGGATGGCGGCAGGCACCTGGGCGGCGTGCGCGAGCTTGACGCCGGGCAGCGCCGAGAGCACGCACTTCTCCACGTCGTCCGGTGCGCCGACCTTGAACCGGACCGGGACGGTCTGGATGAGTTCCTGGGCGGGCAGGGCCGCCGACACGGACAGGTAGAACGAGGCGTTTCCATCGATGCGCTGCGAGTCCAGCCGGCCCAGGTGATAGGACGGCTTCACCTCGCTCAGCGCGATCTTGAAGTAACGCGTGGAGATCACCGTATCCAGCAGTGCGCGCACGATGTCCAGCAACCTGCGGAACGACTCTTCCGGTTGGTCGTGGCGGTACACCGGCAGGTCGCTCAGTGCATAGGCGTTGGAGAAAGTGAGCAATGCGCCGGCCATGCGCAGCAACTCCTGGTGCAGGCGCTCGGGATGCAGCTGCGGATGGTGCAGCAGGTGCGCCAACGCACTGAAGGAGGTGTTGATGGTGTGCAGCAGCCAGAACGAGGCAATGTCGCCGGAGCGGAACTCGATGATGTTCTGCGAGGTCTGCCGGTGCAGGCCGTACAGCGCGTCGACCTTGGCCTGCAGGGCGTCGAGCACCGAGCGCAGTTCGCGATGGAGGTAGGGCGAGGCCTGCAACTGCGCGCACGGCGGGATGAATTCGTCGTCCAGCTCGAAGCCGCCACTGGACGTGCGGCGGACACGGGCGATCGGCACGGTGGCGTAGGCGTCGCGCGGCTGGTCATCGGTGAGCAGCTTCACTGCCTTGCTCAGGTAGGCCAGCTCGGCTTCGGCGGCATCGGTGAACAGATCGCCGGTGACCTGGTTGGCCTGCCGGTAGCGCGCGAGCTGGGTACCTTCGGCATCGCCGCAGTTGTTGCCGTCGTCACGCAGCAGCGGCAACGCCAGGTGGATCACCGTGGATTGCACGCCCTGTGGCAGGCCCTGCAGCGAAACGGCATCGGGGAGGCTGTCGTGCGCCGGCGCGTCGTAGGTCTCGCCATCGGGGAACACCGCAGACAGGTCCAGTGGACGCAGCGCACCGCCGTTGAGCGCGTGCGGATCGAAGCGGACGCGGCGTGCGCCCCAGCCGTAGGGGTGAAGTGTGTGCGAAAGATCCTGCAGGCGTGCCTCGTAGTAGGCGTCCTGCCGCTGGAAATGCTGGGGGCGCAGGAACAGGCCTTCACCCCAGAGAACTTTGGACATCCTGCTTACGTAAGCCACATTTCAATCCTTGGAAATTCCGTTGAATCGACGGCCCCTATCCGTCGAGCGTCGCATGCGAATCCTTATGCTTTCCTGTTCACCGACATCGTGTTGACTGTTGTTCCAATGCCATCACAGCGGTGCAAATCCCCTGCCGCCATGTCGGTGAAAGACGCAAAGATACTAGCGCAAGCGTTAAATCCATGCCGCCTTGCTTCGTTGCTGAACAGGCTGAACGATAGAAAGGTCGGCGTTCATTATGAAGACTGCGTCTCTTAATCAGCGTGACGAGGCGCACCTGATGGAGGCCAGGCTGTTGGGATCGCCCGAGATCCTGGTCAGCAGCGCGGCACTGTCACTGGTCAGGGCGCACGCGTGCACGCCGATGGTCACGCCGGTGGCCGGGAGATCCTTGGATTTGGCATCAAAGGTGAGCCGCCAGCGGTTCTCGGCAGGTGCGCGGAACAGCGCCACCACGCCAAGCACCGTGGTTCCATCACTCAGTTGTTCGGACAATTCCTGGCGCACGCCCGGTGTCAGCACCACTTCGTTGGCGGACAGCAGGTCCGCACCCAGGGCTGCCTGCTCGCCGGCCTGATCGAGGAATGCGTTGAAAGGCGCCTGCTCGAAGCGTTGGCTGCTGCGCAGGTGGTAGATCTTCACGACGGCCGCGGTGGCGCGTTTGTCATTGGCTGCATTGAGATTGCTGCCGGCGTACAGCCGCAGTGGAATCACTGGGGGTTCGGCAGGTTTCTTCTCGCGCAGACCCACGGCCTGCAAGGTGCTGTCAACCGCTTTACCGATCTTTCCGTTGCTCGCGCAGCCGGGCGTTGTCAGTAGAACTATCCCCATGACAGTTGTAACTGAAACCACGCGTAGGAAATCTCTCATAGGCGTATTCATTATTGTGGTGACAGTGGATTTGTGTGAGCTACGACACGGAGTGACGTGTGCGCTGCAGCAGGTGTGCAATCTGCAACATGTGAAGAGTGTGTGTAGATCAGTGATTTCTGACTTGTTGAAAATCACTATACCGACGCGTGTTGGCGAATGTACACTCGCGCCGCAGGGGCTGGATTCCCGTGTGTTGTATCGGCGGTTGTCTGGTTCCCTTTAGAGGAACTTTCTCAACGAGGGATCACGATGGATGTGAAGGCAATAAGCGCGGTCGCCTATCGGCCGATGATGGCATTGGTTCTGTTGTCCGGTCTTGCCGCGTGTGCGTCCGCACCGAAGAAGCCGGTCGCAGTGCCATTCGAAACGACCATGGCGAATGCCGAGGCACAGGTCGCAACGGTCGGCGCGGATGCATCGATCAAGGCATTCGAAGATGCGGCGAAGTCGGATCCAACGCGCAAGGAGCCTTGGGTGCGTATCGCGCAGTTGCAGTTCGACCAGGGGAATTACGCGCGTGCGATCGTTGCGGCCGAAGAAGTGCTGCAGCGTGATCCGGATGACCTGGTGGCCGATGGCGTTCTCACCGTAGCCGGCTTCCGCGTGGCGAACCAATCGCTGCAGCGACTGCAGGGGCGTGGCGTGCTTGCCTCCGAGACCGCGCGCCGGGAAGCACAGACGCTTGCCGATACGCTGCGCGCGACGATGGGCGATGCGGTGCTGGTGGCGGAAAAGCCCAAGCCGCGCCCGCGCACGCCGGCCCGGTCGACCGGGCGTCGCGCCGCGACGGCAGCACCGGCCTCGGCTCCGGCCGCGGCGCCGGAACGGCCGCAAACACGCAGCGATAACTCCGATCCCTTTCAGAATATCGGCAACTGAGCCAACGAGCTCACAGTCAGGAGACACGTATGGCCAAGAAGGACAGTGTTCAGAAGCGGCTGCAGAAGATCCGGCCGCCGCGCGTCCAGCTCACGTATGACGTTGAGAAGGGTGACGCCATCGAGCAGAAGGAGCTGCCATTCGTGGTCGGCGTGCTGGGTGACTTCAGCGGCAATCCGGAACAGCCGCTGGCGAAGGTGAAGGACCGCAAGTTCGTCAGCGTCGACCTGGACAACTTCGACGAAGTGATGGAAGGCGCCGCGCCACGCGCGGTGTTCCGTGTTCCCAACAAGATCAGTGATTCGGGCGGTGAGTTCGGCGTCGAGCTGAAGTTCAATTCGATCGACGACTTCCGCCCGGAAGCCGTGGTCGAGCAGATCGAGCCGCTGCGGCGCCTGCTGGAGTCGCGCACCAAGCTGGCCGACCTGCGCAACAAGCTGGCGGGCAACGAGAAGCTGGAGGACCTGTTGACGGACGTACTCAACAACACCGAGCAGCTCAAGCAGCTCGGCGCGGGCAAGGGGGAGTGATCTATGTCGGTTGAAGCCAGCCAGTTGGGCGCAGCAGCAGCGGTCACCGAAGAGGTCGGCCTGCTCGACCAGATCGTCGAGAAGAGCAAGGTCGCCAAGTCGCAGACCGAACACGAGCGCGCCAAGGACATCATTTCCGCGTTGGCGCAGGAGGTGCTGGATGGCACGGTGGTGGTGTCCGACAACCTCAACCTCACCCTCGATGCACGCATCGCCGAGATCGACCGGATCATCTCCGAGCAGCTCAGCGCGGTGATGCATGCCAAGGAGTTCCAGCAGCTGGAAAGCAGCTGGCGCGGCCTGCACTACCTGTGCTCGCAGACCTCCACCGGCCCGAACATGAAGATCAAGGTCTTCAACGCGCCGAAGAAGGACCTGGTCAAGGACTTCAAGTCCGCGATCGACTTCGACCAGAGCGCGCTGTTCAAGAAGGTCTACGAGGAAGAGTTCGGCACCTTCGGTGGTGCGCCGTTCGGCGCGCTGATCGGCGACTACTTCCTTGGCCGCCAGCCGGAGGACATGTACTTCATCGAGCAGATGTCGCACGTGGCCGCGGCGGCGCATGCGCCGTTCATTTCCGCGGCGGGCGAGGGCATGTTCGGCTTGGAGTCGTTCACCGACCTGGGCAAGCCGCGTGACCTGGCCAAGGTGTTCGACACCGTCGAGTACGCCAAGTGGAAGTCGTTCCGCGAGAGCGAGGACAGCCGTTACGTCGGCCTGACCATGCCGCGCTTCCTCGGCCGCCTGCCGTACAACCCGAAGGACGGCACCACCGTGGAGGGCTTCAATTTCGTCGAGGAAGTCGAGGCCGCCGACCACAGCAAGTTCCTGTGGTGCAACACCGCCTACGCCATGGGCGCGCGCCTGACCCAGGCGTTCGAGAACTATGGCTGGTGTGCCGCGATCCGTGGCGTGGAAGGCGGTGGCCTGGTCGAGGACCTGCCCACCCACACCTTCCGTACCGACGATGGCGAAGTGGCATTGAAGTGCCCGACCGAAGTGGCCATCACCGACCGCCGCGAGAAGGAGCTGAGCGACCTGGGCTTCATGCCGCTGGTGCATTGCAAGAACACCGACTACGCCGCGTTCTTCGGTGCGCAGTCGGCGCAGAAGGCCAAGAAGTACAACACCGACTCGGCCAATGCCAACGCGATCCTGTCGGCGCAGCTGCAGTACATCTTCGCCGTCTCACGCATCGCCCACTACCTCAAGGCGATGATGCGCGAGAAGATCGGCAGCTTTGCCTCGGCCGGCAACGTCGAGGAGTTCCTCAACCGGTGGATCGCCCAGTACGTGTTGCTGGACGACAACGCCAACCAGGAAGCCAAGGCGCAGTTCCCGCTGCGTGAGGCTTCCGTGCAGGTTTCGGAAGTGCCGGGCAAGCCCGGTGTCTACCGCGCGGTGGCCTTCATCAGGCCGCATTTCCAGCTCGATGAGCTGTCTGTTTCGTTGCGTCTGGTGGCCGAACTGCCGGCTTCCGCGAAAAAGGCGTAACGGTTTTGCTGTTGCTGTAGCGTCGGGGGGACCCCTGTCCCTGTACGCAGCGACGCGATTAGAGGGCATAGCCCCCTGAACCGCCGGGCCCCCCCGCCCGGCAACCCAAATCTCACGGAAGAACGGAACTTAGGAGACCAGATATGCAGCACGCTTTTCTCTCGATTGACACCATCAAGGGCGAGTCGCACGACGACAAGCACAAGGACTGGATCGAGATCCAGTCGTTCTCGCAGGACCTGTTGCAGCCGCGTTCGGCCACCGCGTCGACCTCCGGCGGTACCACGGCAGCCCGCGTGAACCTGTCACCGATCGAAATCACCAAATCGATCGACCTCGCCTCCACGGCCCTCAACCAGGCCGCCGCCAACGGCACCACCTTCCCGAAGGCCCGCGTGGAGTTCATGCGCGCCGACAAGGACGGCAACGCGATCAATTACTACCTGGTCGAGTTGATGAATGTGCTGGTCCACCGCGTCACCACTACGGTGGACAAGGAGGGCATGCCCCAGGAGGTTGTTCAGTTGAGCTTCGGTGCCATCAAGTGGACTTACCAGCAGCAGAAGCCGGAAGGCGGTGTTGGTGGCAAGACCGTGGCGCAGTGGAGCGCAACCAAGAACATCCCGAACTACACCGTGTGATGTTGTGTCGCTGCGATGGCGCCTCGTGCGCCATCGCAGTCTGATCCGGCGGGGCCAGGAGCGGCCTTGCCTCGCTGCACCGCTGCCGCATGCACGGATGCCGAAACCTGAGTGGATGGACCAATGAAGGGACTCGAACCCAGTCTGCTGGAAAAACTGTTCGACGATACCCCCAAGCAGCCGGGTGCCGGGCCGGTATTCAAGTCCGTCTCGCTCGAGCAGTACAAGGAATCCATCGCACGCGACCTGGAAGGGCTGCTGAACTCCCGCGCCGCGTTCCAGGAGAGCGACATGCAGGAGTTCCCGAACTGCCGCCAGTCGCTGCTGACCTACGGGCTGGCCGATTTCTCGGCGATGAGCCTGGCCAATGCCTACGACCGCTCGGCGATCTGCCGTTCGCTGGAACAGGCCGTGGCACGCCACGAGCGACGCCTGAAGAACATCAACGTGCACCTGGACGCCGGCAACCAGTTCGCCGGCGGCCTGCACTTCACCATCCATGCGCTGCTCGACCTTGAGCCGGCGCGTGAGCCCGTCAGCTTCGATGCGATGTTGCAGCCCTCGACATTGCAGTACCAGGTGACGCGCGCGCGTCGCACGCAGGCCGGCTGATGCAGGACCTGCTGCCCTACTACGAGCGCGAACTGGCTTACCTGCGCCGCTATGGCCGCGAGTTCGCCGAGCGCTACCCCAAGATCGCCGGGCGCCTGCAGCTGTCGCCGGAGGGCAGCCAGGACCCGCATGTCGAACGCTTGATCGAGGCCTTCGCGCTGCTCAGTGCGCGCGTGTCCAAGCGCATCGAGGACGACTACCCGGAGTTCACCGACGCGCTGCTGGACGTGCTTTACCCGCATTACCTGCGCCCGTTCCCGTCGTGCTCGATCGCGTACTTCGACATGGACGGCGTGGCATCCAAGCTCAGCGCGCCGGTCCGCATCCCGCGTGGCACCGCCCTGCAGAGCCGGCCGGTGCGTGGCGTGCCCTGCGACTTCCGCAGTGCCTATGACGTGGTGTTGGCGCCCATCGGCGTGCAGCAGGTGGTGTACCGCGGGGTGGCCGAGGCCCCGATGGCAACGACCCTGCCGGCCGGCGCGGGCGGGCAGATCTCGCTGGGCTTCCAGCTGCTGTCCGACCAGTTGGGGTTCTCCCAGCTCGGCACCGAGAAGCTGCGGTTGTTCCTGGACGGCGAACCCTCGGTACGCGCGGCGTTGCGTGATGCGCTGATGTACGGGGTCAAGGCCGCCTATGTCGAATCGGACGGCGACGGCCGCTGGCGACGCCTGGAGCAGGTGCCTCTGGAAGCGGTGGGGTTTGCCGACAACGAGGCGTTGATCGATTTCCCCGCGCGCTCGCATCCGGCCTATCGGCTGCTGACCGAGCTGTTCGCCTACCCGGAGAAGTTCGGCTTCGTCGACCTTCACCTGCCGACGGTGACCGCCGGCGCCAGCCGTCGCTTCACCTTGCACCTGGTGCTGCAGAGTGCCGGCAACGACCGCAGCAACACGATGGTCCTGGAGGAGCTGGGCGTGCACAACGTGCGCCTGGGCTGCACGCCCATCGTCAACCTGTTCAAGACCAGCGGCGAGCCGATCCGTGTCACCCACCGTACGGTGAACTACCCGGTGTTGGCCGACGCGCGGCGCGCGTTCGCCTACGAGGTGCATTCGATCGATTCGGTGCACCGCATCCGGCAGACGCCGCAGGGCGAGGTGATCCAGGCATTCCGGCCGTTCTATTCGCTGCACCATGGTGAGGACCCGGAGCGGACCGGGCAGTACTGGGTCGCGCGCCGCGACGAGGACGTCGCCCGGCAGAGCCCCGGCTTCGAGATGGAGATCAGCTTCGTCGACCTGTCCTTCAACCCGGTGTTGCCGCAGACCGATACGGTCAGCGTGGAACTGACCTGCAGCAACCGCGACCTGCCCAACCAGCTGCCTTACGGCGCGGCCGGCGGTGACCTGAGCATGGAAGGTGGCAGCCCGGCCCGCTCGATCGGCCTGCTGCGCAAGCCGACCAAGCCGCTGCGATTCCGCCATGGGCGCAACGCGCAGTGGCGGCTGATCTCGCACCTGTCCTTGAACCAGCTGTCGCTGACCGGCAGTGGCCTGCCGGCGCTGAAGGAGATGCTGCGCCTGTACGACCTGTCCGGCTCCAACGTCTCGGCGCGCCAGATCGACGGCATCCTCGGCCTGGAACAGCACCCGGCCACCACGTGGATGTCCGGCCGCCAGTTCGCCTCGGTGGTGCGTGGCCTGGAGATCCGCCTGACCATCAATGAAGCCCACTTCGTGGGCACCGGTGTGGCCGCCTTCGCCCAGGTGATGGACCACTTCTTCGCACTGTACGTGCACGCCAACAGTTTCACCCGACTGGTGCTGGTTTCCGGCGACAGCGGGGAGGAGATCGTCCGATGCCCAGCGCGCAGCGGCGAATCGATCCTGGCGTAGCGCAGCAGCTGCTCGCCGAACCCCACCGCTTCCAGTTCTTCCAGGCGGTGCGGTTGCTCGAGCAGGTGTTCCTGCGCCAGGGCGTCACGCCCGGGCAGGCGGTGCCCATGCGGGTGCGTTTCCGCAACACGCTCTCGCTGGGGTTCCCGGCGACCGAGCTGTCCTCCGAAGGCACGGTGGTGTCGCTGAAGGGCGAGACCCTGCAGGACGCGCAGGCCATCGAGCAGGCGCTGCACGACGAGACGCTGGGCGAGGTGCACCTGACCCCGCAGTTCATGGGCCTGCTGGGCACGGCCGGTGCGCTGCCGCTGCATTACACCGAGACCCTGCAGCTGCGTGAGCTGTACCAGCGCGACCGCACCGCGCGCGCGTTCCTGGACATCTTCTCCACGCGCGCGGTGTCGCTGCATTACGCCGCATGGAAGAAACACCGCCTGGCCCTGCAGTACGAGTTGGACCGGCGCGAGCGCTTCCTGCCGCTGGTGCTGTCGCTGCTCGGCATGGGCATGAGCGAGCTGCGCGACCGCCTGCACGAGGGCCAGGGCGAGATCTTCGACCAGGCCGTGGCGTACTACGCCGGCGCGGTGCGCCAGCGACCGGTGTCCGCTGCGTTGATGCAGCGCGTGCTGTCGGACTACTTCAAGGTGCCGGTGGAACTGGAGCAGTTCGTCGGTGCCTGGTATCGCGTGCCGTCCGGGCAGGCATCGCGGCTGGGGCAGGCCAATGCCGTGCTCGGCGCCAGCGCGCTGGCCGGCGACCGGGTCTGGCAGCGTGACCTGCGCATGCGCCTGCGCATCGGGCCGCTGCGACGCGACCAGTTTGACGACTTCCTGCCCGGCGGCAGCGCCGCCGAAGCGCTGGCCAAATGGTTGTCGCTGTTGACCGGTGGCACCCTGGAATACGAGGTAAGGCTGGTGCTGCGCGCTGACGACGTGCAGGGCAGCGCATTGGGCGAAGGTGGCGGTGCGCGCCTGGGCTGGGACAGCTACATGACCACGCGCCCGCAAACGGCATCGCGCGAAGACACGACCTATGGCATCCACACGTTGCAATGACCCCATGCCCCTGGCGCCGGCGCCGGGGGCACCCGAACTGATCCAGCATGGAGTGCGCGTTTCTGCATGAGCATCAACCTCAAGACCCTGATCAGCAAGTTGGACGACACCTGCCGGCAGGCCGCCGAGCGGGCGGCAAACCTGTGCATGTCGCGTGGCAACTACGAGGTGGACCTGGAACACCTGTTCCTGGCCCTGCTGGAACAGCCGCAGTGTGACTTCGTGTTGATCGCCCGGCGCAGTGGCATCTCGCCCGAGTCGCTGGAGCGCGACCTCAACGACGAGATCAGCCAGTTCAAGACCGGCAACAGCCGCACGCCGGTGTTTTCGCAGCACATCCCCAAGCTGTTCGAGCATGCCTGGCTGATCGCGTCGCTGGACTCGGAGACCACCCGCATCCGCAGCGGCCACCTGCTGCTGGCGCTGCTGACCGAGCCGGACCTGGCGCAGCTGGCGTATCGCGGTTCCAAGCTGTTCGTGCGCTTCAAGCGCGACGAGCTCAAGCACGACTTCGCCAAGCTGACCGAGGGCTCGCAGGAGTCCGTGCAGACGGTGCGCTTCGCCGATGCCGCTGCGCCCGGCGCAGAAGGTGCGGACGGCGACGATGCCATGCCCGGCGAGGCCAAGGGCGGGCTGTCCAAGACGCCGGCGCTGGACCAGTTCACCACCAACCTCACCCAGCGTGCGCGCGAGGGCAAGATCGACCCGGTGATCGGCCGTGATACCGAGATCCGGCAGGTGATCGACATCCTGATGCGTCGCCGTCAGAACAACCCGATCCTCACCGGCGAGGCCGGCGTGGGCAAGACCGCGGTGGTCGAGGGCCTGGCCCGGCGCATCGCCGAAAAGGACGTGCCCGAGGTGCTGCAGGGTGTTGAACTGCACACGCTGGACATGGGTTTGCTGCAGGCCGGTGCCAGCGTCAAGGGCGAGTTCGAGAACCGCCTGAAGAACGTGATCGACGAGGTCAAGAAGAGCCCGCACCCGATCATCCTGTTCATTGACGAAGCCCACACCATGATCGGTGCCGGCGGCGCTGCCGGGCAGAACGACGCGGCCAACCTGCTCAAGCCGGCATTGGCGCGCGGCGAGCTGCGCACCATCGCCGCCACCACCTGGGGCGAGTACAAGAAGTACTTCGAGAAGGACGCCGCGCTGGCCCGTCGTTTCCAGGTCGTGAAGGTGGAGGAGCCCAGCGAGGCGCTTGCCGCAGCGATGCTGCGTGGCATGGTCGGCTTGATGGAGTCCCACTTCGGCATCCGCGTGCTGGACGAGGCCGTGACCGAGGCCGTGCGCCTGTCGCATCGCTACATCAGCGGCCGGCAGCTGCCGGACAAGGCGGTCAGCGTGCTCGACACCGCCTGCGCCAAGGTCGCCTTGGGGCAAAGCGCGACGCCGGCCGTCATCGAGGACACCCGCAAGCACATGGACCGCCTGCAGGCCGAGATCGATGCGCTGCAGCGCGAAACTGCCGGTGGCAACGACCAGCACGGTGAACGACTGGCCGAGCTGCATGCGCAGCAGGCCGAAGCGCAGGCCGTGCTGGCCAACAACGAAGAGCGCCTGGGCCGCGAGCGTGAGCTGGCCGGGCGCGTTGCCCAGTTGCGGCAGCAGCTGGAGCAGGCGCCGCCGCAGGCGCAGGGCGAAGCCGTCGAGGAAGGCGAGGGCGATGTCGCCGTCGCCAAGCCGGCCAGCAAGCGCAAGGCCGCCAAGCCGGCGCAGTCGCCGCAGCATGCCGAACTGGCGACGCTGCAGGCCGAGCTGAAGCAGTTGCAGGGTGAAACCCCGATGGTGCCGCTGCAGGTGGATGGCACCGTGGTGGCGGAGATCGTGTCGGCCTGGACCGGCGTGCCGCTGGGGCGCATGGTCAAGGACGAGATCCGCACCATCCGCTCGCTGGGCAACCTGCTGGTGGAGCGCGTCATTGGCCAGGACCACGCGCTGGATGCCATCGCGCAGCGCGTGCGTACCGCCACCGCCAAGCTGGAAGACCCGAACAAGCCGCGGGGCGTGTTCATGTTCGTGGGCCCGTCCGGCGTGGGCAAGACCGAAACCGCGCTGGCGCTGGCCGACATCCTGTATGGCGGTGAGCGCAAGCTGGTCACCATCAACATGAGCGAGTACCAGGAAGCGCATAGCGTGTCGGGCCTGAAGGGGTCGCCGCCGGGCTACGTGGGCTACGGCGAAGGTGGCGTGCTCACCGAGGCGGTGCGTCGCAACCCCTACAGCGTGGTGCTGCTGGACGAGGTGGAGAAGGCCCACCCGGACGTGCTGGAGATGTTCTTCCAGGTGTTCGACAAGGGCGTGATGGACGATGCCGAAGGCCGCGAGATCGACTTCCGCAACACCCTGATCATCCTCACCTCCAACATCGGCTCCTCGCAAATCATGCAGGCCTGCCTCAACAAGCCGGCCGAGGAGATCCCGGCCGCCGATGCGCTGGCCGAGGCGCTGCGCCCGATCCTGATGCGCAGCTTCAAGCCCGCCTTCCTGGGTCGCCTGAAGGTGGTGCCGTACTACCCGATCAACGACGACGTGCTGGTGAAGATCATCACGTTGAAGCTGGGTCGCATCCGCGACCGTGTCGTGGCCAACCACAAGGCCACTTTCAGCTGGGACGACAGCCTGGTTGAAGCCGTGTTGGCGCGTTGCACCGAGGTGGATTCGGGCGCGCGCAATGTGGACCACATCCTCAACGGCACCCTGTTGCCGGAGATTGCCGAAAGTGTCCTGGCTGCGATGGCGGAAGGAGACCGCATCAACGCCATCAAGGTCACCGCCGGCAAGAAGGGTGATTTCAAGTACAAGGTTTCTTGATTACCAGCAAAGGAGAATGACGATGGAATTCTATGGATTTGACCGCGAAGCCGCCCTCAAGCATTGCGACAGCCTGGAGGTTGGCCTTGCCCGTGACCTGGACCGCGTCCGCGCCTGGAACCGGGTGCGCCCGGAACACGTGATCGAACTGCTGGATACCGCTGCACCGGCCGCACGCTGGGAAGCGCGCAACGTGGCCGCGCAGATCAGCCGTGGCTCCTGGCGGGTGCACATGGACGCGGCGGTGGTCGGCAAGCCGCAGCTGGTCAGCAACGCGCGCGAGGTGCAGATCACGGCCGGTGGCCGCGACTATCGGCTGAAGATCAGCGAAGGCGTGCGCCTGCAGCTGGAAGAGATCGTCCAGGGCGTGTGACCACTCCCGCGCGCACTGGCCGGTACCGGCAATGCGCGGGGCAGGGGGCTGCACGAATGCAGCGGTAGCGTGAACGGAACGCATGCCTGAGGGGGCAGGCACGCGTACTGCAAGGCAGGGAATGACCATGGATCTGGCAAGCAACATACTGGCAGCGCTGGCGGGGCCGGCGCATGCACAACGCTTCCTGCGGCTGCATACCGCGCTGGGAAGCGAGGTGCTGGTGGCTGAAACCCTCGATGGCGTCGAGCAGGTCGATGGCCCGGGCTTCCAATGGACCATCACCGCGTTGTCCACCGATGCCGGGTTGGACCTAGGGCCGCTGGTCGGCCAGGCCGCCCTGCTTCAACTGCAACAGGCCGACGGCAACCTGCGCCCGCTGCATGGCCGGATCACCGCCGCCGAGCGCATTGGCAGCAATGGCGGCCTTGCCCGCTACCGCCTGCGCCTGCAGCCATGGCTGGCGTTCCTGTCCCAGCGCGTGGACAGCTACGTGTTCCACGACAAGACCGTCGTGCAGATCGTGGAGGATGTGTTCGCCGACTACGGCGTGTTGGCACCGGCGTGGCGCTGGTCGTTGCGTGATGCCAACCAGTACGCGCGGCGCAGCCTGACCACGCAGTACCAGGAGAGCGACCTGGCCTTCGTGCAGCGCCTGCTCGCCGAAGAAGGCATCTATTACTGGTTCGAGCACGAGGGGCAACCTTCGGACGCGGACTTCGGCAAGCACACGCTGGTACTGGCCGACCACGGCCACGACGCCACCGATGCGGGCAGCGTGCGTTTCCATCGGCGCGATGAAAGCGAGCGCCGCGACACCGTGCAGCGCTGGGACGTGGCGCGGCGGTGGCGCACCCACCGCGTAGAGCGCGCGACCTGGGACCACCGCACCCTTGAGCGCCGACAGGCCAGCGCCGCGGCGGAGAGTGCCAGCGACTTCGGCATCGTCGACCGCGACACCGGCGGTCCTTACGGTTGGCAGGACAATGCGCGCGGGCAACACCGCGCCCAGCAGCACCTGGATGCGCCGCGCGTCCAGACCCATCAGATCGAAGGCGCCGGCCAGTGGCGGGCGCTCGCACCCGGCACCCGGTTTGGCCTGCAGCAGCATCCGCAGGTGCAGGGCGATGCCCGCTTCTTCTGCCTGTCGGTGCAGCACCAGGCGCGCAACAACCTGGACGCCGATGTGTTCGATGCACTGGAGCAGCTGCTCGGGCCTGCGGCCATCGCGGTACCGTCGCTGCCTGCCGCACTGGCCGGCACCGCCCAAGCCGATGCGAGCCGCAGCGTGGAGACCGCCTTCTACGACAACCACTTCGTCGCCGTGCCGGCCGAGGTGAATTACCGGCCGCAGACAGACGATGGCCATGGCGGGCGCCTGCATCCGCGCCCCACCATCACCGGTACGCTCAGCGCCATCGTGGTCAGTGACGGCGAGCCACTGCTGTCCGACCGTGACCACCGCATCAAGGTGCAGTTCCCGTGGCAGCGTGGCGGCAACGGCAGCAGCGGGCGCGATCATCCCGGGGGTGACAACAATGCCAGTGCCGACGGCAACGCCTGGACCTGGGTGCGCGTGATGACGCCCTGGGCCGGCGACAACTGGGGCGGCGTGGTGTTGCCACGGCGCGGCCAGGAAGTGCTGGTGGCCTTCCTGGAAGGCGACATCGACCGGCCCGTGGTGGTCGGCAGTCTTTACAACGGCCGCGGCCAGCAGGATGCGCAGCACAACCAGATCAACGGCGGCGGCGCCAACGCCACCGGCAACGCGGCGGCCTGGTTCGAAGGCAACGACCACGCCGCGGTGTTCACCGGCTTCAAGAGCCAGGCGCTGGCCGAAAGCCAGTCCGGCACCGGCGGCTACCAGCAACTGCGCTTTGACGACACCCCCGGCCAAGGCCGCACCCAGCTGTCCACCACCCAGCACGAAAGTGCGCTCACCTTGGGGCATATCAAAGCGGGGCAGGACAACGTGCGTGGCGCCGAGCGCGGCTTCGGCGCCGAGCTCTCCACCCGCGCCCAGGGCAGCCTGCGTGCCGGCAAGGGCCTGCTGCTGACCACCGAGCAGGGCGCACAACAGCTCTCCGCGTCGCAGGCGCTGTCGCAGCTGATGGAAGGCCAGAACCTGTTGAAGTCATTGGCCGACTCGGCGAAGGAGCAGAAGGCGCAGCTGCCCAAGGACCAGGATGAACTACCTGCGGACAAAATGCTGAGCGAGTTGCAGGAGCAGCTCAAGGCGACGCAGGGTGGCAGCAGTGGTGGCGCCATCGCCGGTGGCGGCGGTGAGGCGCCGGGTTGGAGCGCACCGGCACTGCTGGGCAGCGGCGTGGCCGGCGTGCTCAGCCTGACGCCTGCCGACCAGGCCTGGGTGAGCGGCACGCACACCCTGCTGAGCGCGGGCGTGGCCCTGAACTGGATGACGCAGGGTGCGCTTACCCTGGCCGTCGCCAACGGCCTGGTCGTCTACACCGTTGGCCAGAAGGCACGGGGCGAGAGCCCCAACCAGGAGAGCGGCATCGCGTTGCACGCCGCGCAGGGCAAGGTCAGCGCCAGGGCGCACAAGAACCTGGCCAAGGTGGCCGCCAAGACCGACGTGCGCATCGCCAGCACCGAAGCAGACGTGCAGTTGTCCGCACCCACCAAGCACCTGCTGGCCAATGCCGCCGGTGCGTACATCCGGATCGAGGGCGACAACATCGAGCTGGGCGCGCCGGGGAAGATCGAGTTCAGGGCAAGCCAGAGGGAGTGGGTGGGGCCGGCGAGTACAAGCGGCTCTCAATCCATTCCGGAAGCCGAGCTGAAAGCATGCCCTACCAAGGATGATGCGGCAGCTGCATCTGGCGCCGCTTTTGTCTGAAGATGGATACAAGCCAAAAAAAGCAGTCCATTCAACGGTTTCTGGCTGAGCGTGCGGCTGGTTCGGAACACGGGCTTGTCGTGATGCTGGATCGCTTCCTGGATCGCGGCGCGGGTTTCCAGGAGTTCGTTGGCCGCGATTGCCATTCGGTTGACGTGTGTTTGAAGCACCCTGCATTCACGGATGTCTGCCGCACGCCGCGACTTGTTCATATCAGGCCAGAAGACTCCGACCTGATTGCGCGCGTCCTCGACCTGGCGTTGCGAGAGCAGGCCTTCCCTCTACAGGAAGCTGCTGCCGGATTGTCCGTGGCCGGATGGATGGAAACGGATGCTCCGCTGGAAGTCTTGGCCAGGCATTTCGCAGTAACAATGGAGCAGCGCCTTGGGACGACCGGCCAACTGCGGGTGTTGCGGATCTCCGATCGACGCGTACTCGAGTTTGTATGGGCTCTTCTGGATATCCCTCAGCGGCGCTCGTTGTTGGGCCCCATCACTCATTGGCATTTTATTGATCGACGCGACGAGATACAGAGCCTTGCTCTTAAGGACGGCGATCAACGCCACGAAGTTTCCGGCCAGAGGCTGCGACTCGATCACGCACAGTGGCTGGAGTTGGAGCAATGTCAACAGGTCCAGGAGATGGCTCGTGGTTGGAAAGGCATGGTTGATGTGCTTCCCAAGGATTACCTTCGCCAGTTGCGTGCGGCGCTTGCCTCCGCAAAACGTCTTGGCTTGTCGGTAAATCACGATATTCAACTGTTGGCGGCCTACATATTGCAGATTCATCCTTTGCTCGCCAGCCATCCCACGGTGGTTGCGTTGGTTGAGCGCTCAGTAGCCGAGCGGTCACCGTTGATGGATGCCTTGGCTGAGATTCCCGATCCGGAGGGTTGGGACCAGATCAAGAGTGAACTGGGGCCGGTCAGGTTCCCCTACTTTGCCTTCGACACGGCGCAAACTTAAGGAACACAGGAATGTTCGACGGTAACCAGCCGATAATGACTTACGGCCCCAGGGCCATTCAAGCCGCGAGTGCAGCAAGCCGATGTGGCCAAGGCGGTTGTCCATCGTGTGTGAAAACAGGATTGCCCGTGCTGGTGGTGAGGCCCGGGGTGGTCGCCAAGCCTTTCATGTCCAATATCCAAGGACATCTTTC
Organism: Stenotrophomonas capsici; assembly: GCF_034961085.1. NCBI lineage: Bacteria > Pseudomonadati > Pseudomonadota > Gammaproteobacteria > Lysobacterales > Lysobacteraceae > Stenotrophomonas > Stenotrophomonas capsici. Next base: position 1,019,768 of record NZ_JAYFUH010000249.1, read on the forward strand.
CCCATTGCTGCGGGGGATCGGCCTGCCCAAGCTCAAGTACCTCGATTACGCAGCGCGCACGCTGCGCGAGGGGTACCTTTACGCTTTTTATGAAAAGGCCCATACGCCGGAGATCAAGGCACAAGGTGGCTGGCAGGTGAATCTGGTGGACGAAGGTGGCTACCTGACCCCGGTTCCGCTCTCGCCTATTCCATTGGTCGGGGTGGGTGAAGTGCCGCGATTCTCGTGTGAGCGCACGGCCGGTTATGCTGCTGCGATGTTGTTTGTCATTCCCGATGCGAAGAACACGGGAAGAGTATGGGTTGCTTTCAGTGAGAACCCCTGGGCTCCCAAGGTCTTGGAACGCTACGCAAAAGACGAGGGCTTGCGGAACAGGAGAATGACCTGCATCAACGCTCCAGCAGCGTCGTGCCCGGCGTCGCTCCCGTTCACTGCGGGTTCTGCAGAGCAACTCATCTACGACTACTCGTACACGACCGTGGCATTGGCGGGCGATGCTGGGCCATACCCGCGCTGGAGCCCGCGCATGGCTAGCGGACTTTCCATGGAGCTGAAACTTCCGGGAACGGCGCCCCCCCGGATGCGTTCTGAGGTCGCGCAGGATGTTGTGGTTGCTGCCAGGGAAATGCTGTCGCGGGGGCGCAACCAGTATTCCGAATCTGATCTGCGAATGGTCATGGTTGATGATGTTGTGGGCATTGCTCATGAAACAGCGGTGCTGCGCACAACCTACTTCAAGAGTGCGAGTGACTACGTCCTTGGCCGTGCCGACGGAAACGCGGAGAAGGCTGACTGGATGCTCAAGTCGGCCCTGAGCATAGAAGGCTTGATGGGAAGCCTGAGGCAGGCAGGCCAACGTAAGCAGCAGGAGTACGACGAGGCAGGGTATTCGCGCTATCACAACACCTCGATGATGCACGACGTATTTGTGCAACTCCAACAGGGCAAGCAGCTCCCGGCTGAAGCGGAGTTTGTGCCCAATAGGCAGGTGCATGTCGCCCCAGGCGGTCCATTGGCTTCAGGCTATCCCGTTTCTGATTACTCGGTTCCTGGAAGGGTGGTACTGCCTTCCCCGGTCAATCAGGCGGAGGAACAGTGCGAAAAGCTCCGTAAGAAGCTTCGTGGACGGGGAGCGAAAGCGGACTATCGGAGTTTTCTCGACGCCTACGAGACGCATGCTCGAAGGGACGCGGAGGGAATTCTGGCAATGGAGGGGGATCATTTCGATTGCCTCGATTGCGCCCCGAGAAAATTCCTGTTCGAGTACGACTTCGATGAGGACGATAAGCTCAGCGGCTTCTTCTATGCGTGCACCGCTGCCCGCGTCCTTCATGGCGGCCATATCACCGGCAACACCGCACAGGAGCAGGGGGAGGCTGGCGCCGGCAATCTGGGGAAGGGCAAAGGCGGGGAATGGTATGCGCGCTACCTTGGCGATGACCCGACCTTGAAGGAAAACATCCTGTTGAGAGCGTTGCTTGGCAATACCTCGCAGGGCTTCAAGGAGTGGCTCGACAAGCGGGACGGGCACTTCGGCATGATGGGTAACGTTCTCGATAATGTTGAGGAACTTTCGAGGAATCCCGCGGCAGCGGGCTGGGTGAGGTTCGGAGGGAAGCATTCGAATGCATTGCGCATGCTTGCTTCCGGGTATGTGTCCGGGTTGCTGCCGATTGTCGGGGGGGCGGCATGTCTGCTTCAGTTGGCAGGGCGCATGACGCCCGTCGCCGTGGCGCGGATGACGAGTTTGATCTCATTGGTAAGCAATGCCGGTGCCCGCCACGCTGGCGCCACTCTGGTCGGCGTCACCATGCCGCTGTATAAGGCGCTGCGCATATGGCGGCGGATGATGATAAATACGCAGGATGCGGCAATCGCCGCAGGACGTGTCACCGCAGCGAAAGGAACGGCGGTCGTCAACTTCAGCAGCATGCTGAAATCGATTGGCGCGACTGCCGCTGCTGACACGTTGGTTGAAGTCTACATGTGGGTGGATAAGGCTCCGCGCGAGATGGAGGCTTGGGCGCAGGCAAATGCGCTGAAGTCGGTTGCGCTGACAGGGGCCATTCGTCAAGGATCGAGAGCGGCCCAGTACGCCATTCGATTGATGCCAGGCGTAATGAGTGGAGCCTGGACTCAGGCGACCCGCCATATCAACGGGGCCACGCTTGCACAGCTGACAGGGACAAGCGGAAAGGTATTGGCCAATGGAACGGCGATCATGGCCGGTGGTGCCGGGGTGCTTTCTGTTCTTTCGATCATGAAGAACTATGAGCAGTTTTCCAAGGGAAATGAGGCGGAACGGGCGGAGGCGGCAATAGGAATTTTGACTGGTTCCCTTGCGTTCGCTGGTGCAGCGTTGACGCTCCAGGAGCAGATCTATAGGGCAAATGCGAACAATCTGGGCGCGGCAAACATGAAAATGCTGGCGGGAAGGTTGGTGGCTGCAGCGTCGTTTGTGGATGCCTCTGTCAGCGTTGTTAGAGCTTTTCGCGCGCGATCGCGCGGCGACTATGGGGCTACCGGTATCCTGTTGTTTCAGGCCCTCGTGCTGGTGGGTGCGGGTGCGGCGGCATGGGCTGCGGCCGTAGGATCGTCTGCAACGTTCCTCGGGCTGGGGATGACCGGCTGGGGTTTGATTCTTGCTTTGGTTGGCGTGGGTTTGATTTTTGTTTATTACTATTTCAAGGATTCGCCTTTGGAAGAGTGGGCGGCGAGGTCCATATGGGGTGAAAATTCTGGAGGGGGGTTTAGGGGTTTGGCGGAAGAGCAGTTGAAACTGAATATGCTGCAGTCCGGTGCCAAGTTTGAGTTTGAGGATAGGTTGTTTACGGATATGAATACTCCTGGCGGTAAAGGAATATTCTCCAATATAACGCCATGGATGGTTCTTAAGAATATACTCGGTGACAAAGATCGCCTGAAGCGGGGAGGGGTGCGTGAGGGCTGGGTTAGGATCACTATGCCCAGTGAGCTCAAGAGTACGGTCCGCATTTGCATAGGAGTATATGCAAGAAAGACTTTCAGTAGGCGTATGGTGCTGGCCGGGGCATATTTGCCTGGCGATATGCCCTTGGGTGTTCTCATGAATGAGTACCCGAATGTTGTAGATATTCGTGATGAGGCTATCGATCTTGGGATCGAGAAGAATGAGAGTGGAGTCTTTGAGTTGGTGGCTGCATTCGGAATTCCTAATTTCAGGTATACAGACGCGCATGCAATTATCTGGTTGCAGGAGATGGAAGAGGATGCTGTTGACTTTGCGGAATCTTCGTCAAAGATAAAGTTGATGGATGGTGAGGGTTCGTAATGCTTAGAGAAACAACAGTGGCGGTGTGGAAGAGCGCTGAGCCGGAAGTGGTATTTGTGTCGGAGCTTTTGAAGAATAATGCTCATGCACGACGCGCTCCATTTCGTATTCTTCCATCGAATCATGGCGAGTCATTGAATGTCGATCCGGTTGCATTTGATGCTGTGCTGCGAATCCATCCTGATGCGTTGGAGGTGGGCACGGTTCGTGGCGAATACTCCAAAAATGTCAGCTGGTCAAGATTTTCCGCCTTCTTTATGTGGGGTTTTGGCGTTTTTCTGCTCGCTGTTATTGTCGTGGCGATTGGGCAGTCGGCGAAGTTCGCGGGTTTTTATGATTTGATGTTTTTTGGTTTGCTTGGATTTATGTCGTATTTTATGTTGTGCTTCGGATCTTATTTTTGGCGCTCGGCTAACATTAACTCTCTGGATGACCCTGTCATGTTCAACAGGAAGTCTAGATTGGTCTACATCCTTCCCTATATAAGTGGTGGCTTTTTCAAGTTCTGGAAGAGCGGTTCTCATGGAACTCCAGTCTCCTATAGGTGGGATGACCAGATCAAGGCGCGCATCTACAGCTACATCTATTTCCGAGGGGCGAACCTCGCTTCCGAAGGTTTCGAGCTGGGATTGCTGGCGATCCGCGAGGGAACCGGTAACGAAGTCGAGCATCTGATCCAGTTGGGTGTCCAATCCAACGGTTTCGACAGCACACAGTTGGCGCTGTGGGAGCACATCCGGCAGTACATGGAGGAAGACGGTCCGCCGCTGCAGCCAGGCGACAAGCTGCGCGCAACGGATCTGTCGCGTGTCCCAGAGTTCCCGCCTGAGATTATTGCCGCAGCCGGTGGCCCGGCATTGGATCAGGAAGCTATTGATCAGTTGGTACAGCAGAAGGCGAGGCCATAATCAGGAACGGATGCTTCCTTCGTCCTTGCAATGCGATGCACGGATGCACGGATGCAGGCCTGGTGATGTGGGCTTCTTCAGAGGAGAGAGATGATGTCGATCATTGAGTGGTCAGCACAACCTGATAATTGGACGTCACTAGCTAACGGATGCATCTCTTGATGCTTCGCGAGACGACAGTAGCGGAATGGAAGAAGGCCGAACCGGAAGTCGTGTTTGGGCCCGAGCTCTTCAAGGAGAACGCGCATGCGCGGCGTGCGCCATTTCGCGTTCTACCTGCGGATCATGAAGTGTCATTGGAGGTCGATCCGGTTGCTTTTGATGCCGTGCTGAGAGTTCATCCCGATGCGCTGGAGGTGGGCACTGTTCGTGGCGAGTATTCGAAGGACATAGGGTGGTCTAAGTTTTCGGCATTTTTTATGTGGTCTTTTGGGTTGCTGTTTTTCTCCCTCATGGTTTATGTGAATATTTTATCGATCCGCTTTGAAAGAGGCATTGATCTATTCATAATTGCAACTTTTGGTTTCGGCGCATATTTCATGTTTTGCTTTGGCTCATACTTTTGGAGATCCGCCAGAATTAACTCTCTGGATGATCCTGTCCTGTTCAACAGGAAGTCCAGGCTGGTCTGCATTCTTCCCTATATAAAGGGTGGATTTTTCAAGTTCTGGAAGAGTGGTTCCCATGGAGCGCCCGTCTCCTACAGGTGGGATGATCAGATCAAGGCGCGTATCTACAGCTACATTTATTTCCGAGGGGCGAACCTCGCTTCCGAAGGTTTCGAGCTGGGTTTGCTGGCGATCCGCGAGGGAACCGGTAACGAAGTCGAGCATCTGATCCAGTTGGGTGTCCAATCCAACGGCTTCGACAGCACACAGTTGGCGCTGTGGGAGCACATCCGGCAGTACATGGAGGAAGACGGTCCGCCGCTGCAGCCAGGCGACAAGCTGCGCGCAACGGATCTATCGCGTGTTCCAGAGTTCCCGCCTGAGATTGTTGCCGCAGCCGGTGGCCCGGCATTGGACCAGGAAGCTATCGATCAGTTGGTACGGCAGAAGGCACGGGTGTAGTGACCCACTGAATCCGTGCTCAGGTGTCTGTTTTCCCAACGGAGACACCGATGAGCGAACTGATGGACGAAGAGATCAAACGCTGGGCCGCCGGCGCAAGTCGGCGCTGGCCCTCGATATCACCTCGGGCAAGACGAAGGCGGCTGCAGCCAGCCATTGGTTATGGGCGTGGCAGTAAGTACATGATTACCGAACACCGCCGTCTGGCTAGCACTCGTGGCGCGGGTATGAGTGGCCCGAAAAGACTGGCTTCGGGAATATTGGGGTGCGTGCGAGTTCTTAGTCCTCCCAGTACAGGTGGCGTGTTGAGTGCGACGGATAAGGGCGGGGTTCGATGGGCTATGGGATATTCTGGAAGTGAGTTGTCGATGGTAACCGTGCGTCTCAGATATATGCCGGAAGCTGTTTCGCAGCCGAACCTTGTGATACCAGCGCCTGATGGTTTGTGTAGATCAATCACGATGGCTGACGCGATATGATCTCGGAAGATCGGCTGCGCGCAAGCCCCGCTGAAGAAGTGTCGCTTGATGGCGGTATCCCGTTGATCGTGCCACGACGCCGGCCTATGTATCCCTTGCCCCTTAAGGGTAAGTATGGTCGGTCAGATGATCTGGTGCTCGACGTGAATTTCAATTCGATGAGAATTTCCTCCGGAGGAAGCGGCTCCATTGCTGCGAATGGGGGTATATTCTTCTTGATGCTTATTTGCGTGGGCATGGTGTTTCTTGGGGGCTGGGTTATATTTAATGAGTATCAAAGAACTGGCTCGGTTGGTATTTCTATAATATTTGTATGCGGTTTTATTTTTTCCATATTTGGAGGAGGGGCGTTTGGTTTTTTAAGGCACTTGATGCGTGAACCTGTCGTTTACCCGTTGCTCATTGATCGGAAGAATGGGCGGTTGGTGCAAATGCAAGGCAGTCAGCGAGTGGAGGCTCAGTGGAATGATCTGCGCCCATATATTGAGCCAGTCACCAGTGTTAGTACGGCTGGCGCCTCCACCTCCTGCAATCTGCACCTGATCCAGCCCAGCGAGGATCGTAAACGCGCATGGAAGTGCATAATGGTGCAGAATGCCTTGGGTCTATACGATTGTCTGTCGACCTACGAATTTCTGGCGCGCTATATGGAGGGGGACTGGGAAGGGCTTCCTGATATTCATTTATTGCCAGGGGGGCGGCCTGGTTTCTGGGATGCTTATCGTTATGGTTTCTTTAATCCATGGATCGGCTTGCCTCGCTGGGAAGATCGCTCGCCTCGCTCACGTCGATGGATGTGGATCTTCACGCCGCTATGGACGATCCTGTTCTGGCCATTCGCGGTGATGCCTATCATTGGCAGTCGCTTTGGTTACATTCCAAAGTTCAATTCTCAAGATCTGACGCAGGCCGAGTATGACCCTGTGCGTGACGGTCCTGTGCCGGCAGTACTGCGGAGCAAGATCAAGCCCCCGCAGCCATTAGCTGCAGGTGAGAAATTGCTGTACTGGATCTCCTTGGGTGGAGGTACTTCCGTTTGGCTTGGGTTTGGTCTGATGATGCTGTTGCTAATGCTGGATTGACCAAGATGGGTTCCAGCGGGCCATGTTATTTCGAACTGCCTACTCACGAAGGACTCGGAGCGATGTGGAGCTGCTGTTTTCGGCTCGGCGTCCAGTCCAACGGCTTCGACAGCACACAGTTGGCGTTGTGGGAGCATATAGCGCAGCGACACCGTGCAGCGCTGGGACGTGACGCGGCGGTGGCGCACTCACCGCGTGGAGCGCGCGACTTGGGGCCACCGCCCCCTTGAGCGCCGACAGGCCAGCGCCGCGGCGGAGAGTGCCAGCGACTTCGGCATCGTCGACCGCGCCACCGGCGGTCCTTACGGTTGGCAGGACAATGCGCGCGGGCGACGCCGCGCCCAGCAGCACCTGGATGCGCCGCGCGTCCAGACCCACCAGATCGAAGGCGCTGGCCAGTGGCGGGCGCTCGCAGCCGACACCCGGTTTGGCCTGCAGCAGCATCCGTATGTGCAGGGCGATGCCCGCTTCTTCTGCCTGTCGGTGCAGCACCAGGCGCGCAACAACCTGGACGCCGACGTGTTCGATGCACTGGAGCAGTTGCTTAGGCCGGCGGCCATCGCTGTACCGTCGCTGCCTGCCGCACTGGGCCGGCGACAACTGGGGGGGGGGGGGGCGGCTCTCCAATCATGACCCAGGTCCCAACTGGTGTTTACGAAGCATGGGTTCGACTTTACGTTCCGGTTGAGCTCCGGAAATTGGTTCGTTGTGAGCTGGGCTTCTCTGTTTACGAAAGCGTAGAACAGAGGAAACAGTGGAAGCTTAATTCTGATGATAGGATTATTGATGGCGCAGGAATAAAGGTGCTTCCTTTTATAGAAAGTGGCAGCTCGATGGAGCGACGATTGGAGATGAATCGTTCCGCCCTTTCGAAGGGTGTTGGATATGTAAGGGTCTGCGATTCGCCTGCGGACGGGGTGTTATTAATGAAGTTCTGGAGTGAGTGATGTCAAAAGAAAACAATCCGGACTATCAAGTGTTGGTTCCTGTCTGCAAATCAGGTGAGCCCTGGTTCGAATTTGATGCTGATATTGGAGGCAAGACATCTTTGCCCGTGCTCTCCCCGTATCGCGCTGCTCAGCCGGCAAAGGATATGCCGGCACACGAGAGGGCGAGCGGCTGTGATTCCATTTTGGCAGTGCATGAGGACGCAATTGTTGTTGGGGCGCCAGCCGGAACCTCGGATGCATTCGCGATGTTGGTTGTTTTCTCTGTGCTTTTTTTTGTCGCGGCAGCTGGGATGATGTATTTGTCGGTTGATGCATTTTTGGCGCATGTCAATGCTGAGGTCGGCTTTAATTTGCCGATCTCTATAATCGCCTCATTGGTCTCACTGTTTCTATTGAACTTCTCATTTTTCTGTTTTCGGCTGGCTTTCTTGACTCCCCGAGATCAGCCGGTTGTTTTCAATAGGAGAACGGGCGAGGTTCATTTCTTTACGATAATTCCAGTGCGTTTCTGGAAGTTCTGGAGCCTGGCTGGCGTTGGAGCGGTAAAGACGCGTCGTTGGGAGGATGCCTACGTACGGAGCTACCATGTAAACGAGTTGACCGGAGAGGCAATGCGCTCGTCTTACTCGTTGGCGCTCCTTTGGGCTGCTCCGGCGACGCGTCGTTTGTGCACTGACGTCGTGAACATTGGCTATAAGGGCTGGTGGGAAGATGAGTTACTTTGGAGGCTCTACGAACACATTCGTCGCTACATGGAAGAGGGAGGGGCACCGCTTCCAGAGGGGGAGCGCCTAAGGACGTCGGGCCATGGAAAAATGCCTGAGTTCCCGCAGCATGTGATCCTTGCCGCAGGCGGGCATGCATTGAGCGAGGCGGAGATCATTCAGCGATTTAATTCGCAACGGTGAACTGGCGGGACAACATCAAGCTTAGCTTCGCGGAGTTGATCTGGCCGGCGGTCCGTGCCCTAGTCGGAGTGGCATCCGGCGACTGGATTGCCTGGGACATTCGGGAGGCAACCAGCTGATCTCTTGCAACACGGGTTGCTTCAACTGGTTATGCTGGATGATGACCCGCCCCCAAGGAGAGCAGCTTGCATAGGAGGAATTCACTTATTGCCCGCCGCGCAGCGAAATGTGTTTGATCTATTGGGATTAATCGGAATTATGGATTGGTCGAGCGGCGACATCTTTGGGGGCGGAGATGGTAAGGAATGAAATCGAGTTATTGTCATTGAGACGATGAAGAGCGAATCTCCGCCCCTATTTGAATGACCTCGCTGCACTTTCTCCGTTCCAGTGGGTGGGCCGTGAGGGTCTTTGGTGGTGGCTGGTTGATATGAGGGAGAGTACCAGTCAATCACCCACTCGAATCCATGGTCGATCATGTCATATAACCCAAGTGGGGTAGGTGGGTATAAGCCAATAGATGAAAAGTAGGTCCGTGCATTGTGTTTGGTGGCGAAGTCCGCGTAAGAATTGTAGTTGGCTACATTTCTTCCATTATCGACCACTCCGTTATCAGTCGGCCAGACGATAAACTGCCCGCGATTTCGAGCAGCGAATTCCCACTGGGCTTCAGTAGGCAGGTCCATCTTTCTGCCAATCTCTCTTCCGATCCATTGGCAGTAAGCTTGCGCGTCGTTCCAGTCCACCCCGGCAGCCATGTTGGGTAGGTCGCGGTAGCTCAAATCCATTTCTTGCTGTGCAATCTTTGGTTTTCCCATTGCGGCAGTGAAGATGTCGAAATCTTCATAAGTTACCTTGTAAGCACCCAGGGAGTAGTCACTGAGTGTTACTTCATGCAGGACGTCATCGTTCCGGTCACCTGAATATGGCAGGTTGACTTTAGGATCTATGGGGCCGAAATCCCCCATCAAGAACTTCCCGCCCTCGATGGCGACGAGGTTCTTCAATGTCTTCTCCTTCAAGGCGTCAATCCTCTGCTGAAGGGCTGGATCGACAATGCCATGAGAATTGGGACTTGGTTCAGCGTTGCAGCCGCCAGTAGCAAAAAGCGGAAAGGTCGTAATGCAGAGTAGTAGCGGTTTCCGTAGGATCATCGGTTTGCGTCATTGAGGCCGGAGGATTGAGTTGATCGTACCAGCCTGCATGTGATCGGATGGCGTCATCTTAAGGGTCAGGGGGTTGATCCGATAAATAGAGGTCAATAGATCGATGGCGTTGGGAATAGCTATATGGAAGAGTACGGGAAGCATGGAGAAAAGCTTCTTGGGGCGTTTCCAAAGGGGCGTTCAGTTGCATCTCTGGGTAATATGGATGCGGCGACGTCGCCCAACGGAGACAATGAGACGAAGCACGGGCTGTCCAATCCAATGGATCCGATATCACGGGTACAGTTTGATATCGGATGCAAGGAGGCACGTGCGCGTGGATGGTTCACCGAACGGAAACAATGACACCGATGCGTGGGAGTAGCCGCGGGATGTTGTTTGGGATGCGCCATCTTCCGGACAGGAGTGGTGGGTGGGGACAGCTGCTGGGCATCGGGCACGATGACGGGGGCGCCGAACCCGCCTCTCTGAATGCCATCCAATCGATCAATGATTCTTTCATGACGTTTTCACCTGCCGTGGAAGCTTCAGGCCGGGGATTTACGTTCGTCCTAGGCTTGGTGATCGGATGTGCCGGCGTGAGCATGGTTCTGTCACGGGTAGTGATTGGAGGAATACTCTCAAGAGCGGATTTTTGGCCTTACCTCGTGGGTGTCTATGGAGTCATCCTGCTGTTTGCGGGTGCGTTCTTTGCTTGGTCGATTTCCTCTGCAACACGTCTCTCTGTGCCTCCCGTGGTGCTGAGCAGACGGCTAAGAAAGTTCTTCTGCTGGATTGACCGGAAGAACGGCTGGGTCAGCATCGACTACGATGCGGCGCAGCCAATCTCCATGGTTTCCAGGAGCTACGGCTTGGCCGGCGCGGCCACCGGCTATGTGTTTGCCGTGGTCGATATTGAGGCGTCCGATCGTCGTATCCGTTCGTACGTTCCCCTGGCACAACCGTATCGTGATGATCGCGCGCCCGGGATGATCTGGGAATTTATTCGTCATTACATGGACGGCGACCCGGAAACGTTGCCGCCTGCGGATCCACTACCGCCTGCTGATGATGCGCGGGCGGACTATGTGCTGCTGGATCGGCAGTTGTTCGGCGGCTTGGTGGATGCGCATCATCGCGTCAAACCGGGCGCGTTTCCGATGACGTATGTGTGTGTGGTAGGTGCCCTGATGTACTGGTTCGAGCGCGCCGGGCTCTGGATATGGCGCATCGCCCCCAGGCCGGAGTGGCCGCCGGAGATCCGTGCCGAGATGTCGATGCCCGCGCCCGCGAGCTCGTTCCGGACGCGGCCTCTCACCGAGGCGGAGCGTCTTGCGTATGCGGGCAAGCTTGGCTATCTGAACCGACGTTGGTTTGTGCTCGGCGCCATTTGCACGGTGATCGTGTTCATGATGTTTGCCGTGCCTGGCATCCCGCCGTGGTTCTCGGAGCTGAACCGCTGACTGTGCCCAGGCGAGCCCAGACAACCCTCCGTGCGGTGGTGATCATCACGATTACCATCCCGACGATCACGGATGCCCAGCGGGAACGATGTCCGCGCTTGGCCGGGTCGCGATCAGGGCAGGGTATGCGCGTGCCAGCGAACGCATTGCGATGAAAGCTTGGGCTTTGCGCTTCGCGCGTGACCTGCTGCAGCTCACGCCTTTACATCGCGGGGCAGGCCGGATCCTTCCCGGTGACGTTGGCACAGACGCGGCGGCGACATTCCAGGCCTTGCAGGGTATTGGCGCCCGGACAGCGGCGCAGCTGTGCCTGGATGCCGGATTCGGTCGAGGCCGACTTCTTGCTGGCGACCTGGTCGAAGGCGGTGCGCTCGTCTTCGGCACGCTGTTGCTGGTCGGCTTCGATCTTGGCGATCAGGTCGTCCATGGTGCGCGGTTGCTGCGCTGCCGGCTTGGGCTTTTCATCTTCCTTGATGATGCCGAGCAACGTGCCGAGCAGGTTGTCGTTTTCCTTGCCCTTGGTGCCGGCACGCGTCGCTGGTTGCGCCCTGCGCGCAGGCGCAGATGCAGTCCGGCTGGCGGTTGCGGGGGAGGGCGTGGCGCCGGCTGCCGCCGGTGCCGCAGTGTTGCCGGGGTCGGCGAGCGCATCGAGCGGGTTGCCCTGCGCGGTGCCATCGGTGTCAGGGGCATCGACGATCATGGCCGCGCCATCGTTGGGCGCAGCAACAGGTGCGATGGGATGGCCGGTCGGGGCGCTGCTCTCGGGTGTCAGCGAGTACTCGTCCTGGTCCATGCCGGCACCGCCGCGCATCAGCGCCCACGCCAACAGCGCCACGATGACCAGCACCGTGGCGGAGACAATCCACCACCACTTGCGATGGCCATTGCTGCTGGCAACACTGGGCGCTCGCGGCGACGCGGCAGCCTGCCGGCCTTCCATGTCAGCCAGGATCCGTCCCGAGTTCGGGGCTTGGGCCTTGGTCTGCTCTCCCCCTGAGAGAAGACTTGGCCGGTTGATTCCGCCATTATTCAAGTGCATCCAGCCCTTGGTTTGAGTCGGCTTCCGCCGAAGCGAATGGTGCATTCTTAGGGCATGCTTTTCGGCGCGTCAACCTGTCGGTTTCCATGGAGGATCAGTGTCAGTAGTTGCCGGTGTAGCGATTGCGGCTTTTTTGTTGGCGGCCTTGGTGTGTTGGGCACTGCTGTTTCCGGATGCAGTTGCGCGATTGCGCGAGCGCTTCCGAGCAAAGCAGATCAAGTCTCACAGCGTGGGTGCGGTTCGTCGGACAAAGGATGAGACGCCCATCGCCAAATCACGTATTTCATTTCGTGAAGAGCGACATGGTCTGCGGGGTTGGTTGATGCGGCATTGGGTCGTCCTGACAACCGCGCTTGCGTTGTTGGCGGTGCCGCCACTGGTCATCCTGTTGTCGCGGCAGACCGTCGTGCTTGCGGATTTCCGCGGCGATGACCTTTCCGAGTCCGGCTCGATGGTGGCGCAGCTGCTGCGGGGAGAGCGCCTGACACCGCCACCGCCGCCGCCGCCCGAGGTCTTCACGACTCAGGAAGTCCGTCGTCTACGCCCCGAGATCGTGACCGCGGACCGCAAGTGGGAGCAGATCGACGCCGATCTGCAGCAGCGCGTGTTGGCCATCTACGAGGTCATGCGGCGCCAGTACGGCTACGAGATGGTGTTGATCGAGGGATACCGCAGTCCCGAGCGCCAGGCCGAGCTGATGGCCGGTGGCAAGGCCACGCGTGCCGGTGCCTGGCAGAGTTGCCATCAATACGGGCTTGGCGTGGACAGCGCGCCCATCCGCGATGGCAAGCTGCAGTGGGACATGAACGATGAATGGACACGCCGTGGGTATTATCTGTACGGCGAGCTGGCTGAACAGGCAGGGCTTGATTGGGGCGGCAACTGGCGCAGCATCAAGGACTACGTTCACGTCGAGATGTCTGACAGATGCAAGGCAGCAAGGGCCATCAAACGTGCGGAGTTGTCTCAGCAAGGGTGATAAGAACACCTGACTGCTGGTATCGTTTCGCGAGGATGAGTCGGGTTGCTGCGACGCGGCGATGGAAAGACCGGTTCACACAGGATCAGGGAGCGTGATGTATGGCACGACCTTTCATAGTTGTCGGTGACAAGCTGTCCCATGGCGGCAGCGTGGTCTCTGGCGCGGAACACACCGACGTCGCGGGAAAGCCGGTGTCGCGGGTGACCGACCGCGCCGTCTGTGCGGTTCATGGGGCAACCACCATCGTCAGTGGCGATGCCACCGTCATCATCGACGGTCAAGCGGTGGCGCGTGAAGGCGACAGCACCGCCTGTGGGGCAACATTGATTTCCTCGCAGACCACGACGGGCCTGGGTTGAACCCGGCGATCACAGGAGCGCGCATGGAGCATAGCGACTGATGGCGGGATGGACGGGCAAGGCTGCTTCGGTGCTGCTGGTATTCATTGCCACCTGGGGCAGCGCGATCATGTATTGGCGCAGCACCGGTGCCACGCCGAGCGGCATGGACATGCTGCTGTACCTGGGGCTGTTGCCGGCGGGCGTGAGCAGTGCCGGCTTCATGGCGACCGGCTTGCTTCGCCAAGGGGCCGACAAGGCCTTGGAGAAGGCCACCCGCAGCCCTGACAACGATGCGGCGCCGGTTGTGCGTGAGGATGGTGTGAAGGCGGCTGCTGCCGCCGCGTTGACCGCCGGCCAGATCAACCTGGGCGTGGGCCTGGACGCGCCGGCATTGCTCGCGGCTGCAGCTGCACCGCCGCGTCCTGCCTTGAGTGCACGGTTCCGCGATGGCCAGAACCTACCGGTACGCGTGAGCGAGGCGACGCAGCTCGATGATCTGGAAGTGCTCGGCGAGCGCGAACAGGGCATCGATACCACGCCACGCGAGCGCCGGGCGCTGGCCCTGCTTGCGCCGGTGCTGGATGAGCTGTTGGGCGAGGCGGCGATGGCATTGCCCGTGCTCGAGGCCCGCGAGGAAGTGGTGGTCGCCGGGCTGCGCCGCAACGATGAAGGTCGCGTGGACAACGTGCTCACCATCGAGCTGCTGGTCGCGCATGGCTGGTCCGATGCGCTGCTGCATTGGGTGCGCGATTGGCTGATGCAACGGGTGCTCGAGTTCGGCGTCGATGGACGCCGGTTCGACGTGGCCGTCACCGTGGTCGGGGATGACAATCAGGCATGGCGCCACCTGCATCGGCTTGCCGATGCCCTGTCGCGTGCGCCTGACCGATGGCACCTGCTGCTGGCGTGTGACTCCTGCATCGACCCGGACGTCATCCAGGGCTGGCTGGTCAATGGCGTGCTGGCCACGGCCCGTCACCCGGAAGGCAGGACGCCGGGCGAAGGCGCCGCCGGCGTGCTGCTCGCAAGTCCCGGCATGGCCACCGAAGGCAACGGTTGCCTGTGGCCGCCGCTTGCGCTGGAGGCCGATGCCACGCAGATGGCGCGGCCGGCCGAACGTCGCCGCCACCTGACCACAGCGGCGAGCCAATGGAAGCAGTCCTTGCCGCAGGACGAACACAGCGTGCAGTTCGTCCTGCACGATGCGCGGCAGGGCAGCGACGGCGTGGTGGATGCCGCGCTGGCGGCGTCGGCCTTGAACCCGGACCTGGAATTCGGCACAGGCAACCTGTCGCTGCCGGCCAGCGCGGGCGAGCTGGGGCCGGTGCTGCCAGTGGCGATGCTCGCGCTGGCATTGGAACAGACACGACGAAACACCGGGCCGGTGCTGCTACTGGCCGGCACCGAAGCGCAACAGCGTGTGATGGCACTGGTCAGTGCCGGCAGCACACCTCAGGCGGCTGATCTGCCGTCGACTACTTGAACCTGGATTCCCCCGCATGAGTTTGAGCAACTTCAGCTATTACCTGCGCGACTACCGGCTATGGATGTTGGTGGGCCTGATCGGCGCAGGCGGACTGGCCTGGTATGGCGAGGCCGAGGCGCGCGAGATCGGCATCTGGGTGGCGATCGTGCTGGGCGCGCTGCTGTTGCTGGCGTTGATCGTGTGGATCATCAAGCGGATATTGGCGCGGCGCGCGGCCCGGAAGGTCGAGGCGCTGGTGCAGGGCGAGGCCGACCGTGCGGTTGCCAACGCCCAGCCCGCGCAACGCGGCGACACCGAGGCGCTGCGGCAGCGGATGATGGATGCCGTGAAGCAGATCAAGTCCTCGCGCATGGGCGTGCTGAAGGGCAGTGCGGCGCTGTACGAGCTGCCGTGGTACGTGATCATCGGCAACCCCGCCGCCGGCAAGAGTTCGGCCATCCTCAACTCGGGGCTGCAGTTCCCCTTCGAGGACAACCGCAGCAACGTCGTGCAGGGCATCGGCGGAACGCGCAACTGCGACTGGTACTTCACGACCAATGGCATCGTGCTCGATACCGCCGGCCGATACTCGGTGAGCTCGGAAGACCGGATGGAATGGTTGACGTTCCTTGGGCTGCTGAAGAAGAACCGCCCGCGCGCACCGATCAACGGGGTGATCATCGCCGCCAGCATCGCCGAGCTGTCCGGCGGGAAGCCCGAGTTCGCGATGGAGCTGGCCAAGAACCTGCGCCAGCGCGTGCAGGAGATCACCGAGCAGCTGGAAGTGTTCGCACCGGTGTACGTGCTGTTCACCAAGGCCGACCTGATCGCCGGTTTCAGCGAGTTCTTCCGCAACCTGGACCCGGGTGAGCGCGAGCATGTGTGGGGGGCGACGCTGCCGTTCGATGCGCACCAGCAGACCGATGCCCTGGCCGCCTTCGACACGCACTTCGATGAGCTGGCCGATGGCATGAAGGAAATGGGCCTGACCCACATGGCCATGCAGCGCGGGCGCGAGGTATCCCCGGGCCTGCTGTCGTTGCCGCTGGAGTTCGTGGGCATCAAGCCGGCGCTGCGCACCTTCATCGCCACGCTGTTCGAGGACAACCCCTACCAGTTCAAGCCGGTGTTCCGGGGCTTCTACTTCAGCAGTGCGTTGCAGGAAGGCCGCTCGGTCCACCATGCCTCCGAACGCGTGGGCCGGCAGTTCGGCCTGCAGCGTGGCTCGAACGAGGACGTCGCGCCCACCGGGCAGACGGCGTTCTTCCTGAAGGACCTGTTCCGCAAGGTGATCTTCGCCGACCGTGAACTGGTACGGCAGTACTCCAGCCCGCACCAGAACCGCCTGCGCTACGGCGTGTTTCTCGGTGCGGTCGGCGTGCTGGCCTTGGCGCTGGGCATGTGGACCTGGTCGTACACCACCAACGCGCAATTGGTGGAGAACGCCACCAAGGACCTGCAGCAGGCCGTGCAGGTGCAGAAGGACCGGCTGGACCTGAAGTCGCGCATCGATGCGTTGCTGCTGCTGCAGGACCGCATGGAACAGCTGGACCGTTACCGCAAGGAAGGCGGCATCACCACCAGCCTGGGGCTGTACCAGGGCGATGCGATCCGCGAGAAGCTGCTGCGTGAATACAACCACGGCATGCAGCAGGTCATGCTGGCGCCGACGGTGTCCAACCTGGAGAACTACCTGGGCCAGGTGGTCGCGCAGCGTGACAAGCTGGGCCAGGCCGGGCCGGCGGTCGCCGACGGCGAGGTGCTCTACCAGAATGCATCGCCGACCAATACCAATGATGCGTACAACGCGCTCAAGACCTATCTGATGCTGGGCAATCCCAAGTATGTGGAAGGTGCGCACCTGTCACAGCAGCTCACCCTGTTCTGGCGCAACTGGCTCGATGCGAACCGCGGCCAGATGAGTCGCGAGGAGATGGTGCGTTCGGCCGAGAAGCTGATGACCTTCTACGTGGCCCAGGCCGACAAGCCGGGCTGGCCGCAGGTCCAGAACCGGGTCACGCTGGTGTCGGACAGCCGCGAGGCGCTGGGCCAGGTGATGAAGGGCCAGCCGGCGATGGAGCGCGTGTTCGCGCAGATCAAGGCGCGTGCCGGCGCGCGCTTCGGCACGGTCACGGTGGACAGCCTGATCGGCGAGGAGCGCAACGGGCGCCTGATCAACGGTAACTACGCGATTTCCGGTGCCTTCACCCGCAAGGCGTGGGAAGACTACGTGCAGGACGCCATCAAGGAAGCGGCCAACACGCAGCTGAGCACCACCGATTGGGTGCTGGGCACCACCGAGCAGAGCGACCTGTCGCTGGCGGGCAGCCCCGAGCATGTCTCGCGTGAACTGGTGGGCCTGTACAAGCAGGAGTACGCCCGCGAGTGGGGCAAGTTCGTGAAGGGGCTGAGCATCGCCGAGTTCACCACCTTCGACCAGGCCGCGGCCAGCATCAACCGCCTGGGCGATGCCAGCACCTCACCGTTGCGGGTCCTGCTGGAGCGCATCAACGAGGAGACCGTGTGGGACAACCCCGCCGCGCAGGCGCAGTCCAGCAAGGCCCGCAAGGGCTTCGTGGCGTGGTTCCAGCGCACCATCCTGCGCAAGGACCCGGCCGCCGCTGCCGCGGCGCAGCCGGTCGGGCCGATCGGCAAGGCGTTCGAGGGCATTGCCCGCCTGACCACCGAGCGTGGTGACCAGCCGGCCGTGATCAAGGCCTGCCTGAACGCAATCAAGAGCCAGGGCGACATCGGCGTGGGCGCGCGCAAGCTGATGCAGGACACGCTGAGCAACGAGGGCTCGGACCTGAGCACGGCGCTGGCACTGGTGGACGAGCAGGTATTGACCGGGTTGGACGACAGCCAGCGCGAAGCGCTGCGTCCGTTGCTGTTGCGTCCGTTGACGCAGACCTTCGGTGCCTTGGTGGCGCCGACCGAGGCCGAGGTCAACAAGACCTGGAAGGCGCAGGTGTACGACCCGTTCAAGGCGCGCATCGGCCAGCAGTATCCGTTCAACCTCAATTCCGACGTGGACGCGGCGGCCAGTGACGTGGCCACCATCTTCGGTGCCAGCGGCAGCATCGCCAGCTTCAACAAGGAAGCGCTGGGGACGCTGGTCATCCAGCGCGGCCCGTTGCTGGAGGCGCGCCGCTGGGCCGGGCAGGGCATCAACCTGTCGGCCGAACTGGTGGCCAACTACGGCAACTGGGTGGGCGGTTCGGTGGCCGGTGCCGCGCAGGACAGCACCATCTTCGAGATCCTGCCGTCGCCGGCGGCCGGCGCGGTGGAATACACGATCGAGATCGATGGGCAGTCGCTGCGCTATCGCAACACGCCGCCGCAATGGACCACCATGCAGTACCCGAACGTGGGCCAGATCCCGGGCGTGAAGATATCGGCGGTGACCGGTGACGGGCGCACCGTGGAAGTGTTCAACGCACCGGGCACCAATGGCTTCAAGCGCTTGATGTCCGAGGGCAAGTACGAGCGCCTGGATGACTCCAGCCGCATCACCTGGGAAAGCGACGGCGTGGCGGTGACGGTGGAGATGCGCATCGTGCGGCGCGCCGGTGCCGGCACCGATGGCGGCGATTGGCAGCGTGGGTTGCAGCTGCCGGAGACGGTGGCGGGTGGCATGCCCGCCGCGCAGCCGGCGGCACAACCGGCGGCGGCAACGACGGCGGCGCCACAACAAGGAGGTGGGCAATGAGTCGCGCGGTGAATGCCGGGGTTTCCTATTTCGGGAAGGTGCCCTCACGGGGAGACTTCGTCCGCACCGCGGACAACCACCAGTTGCTGGGCTGGCTCGACCGCTGGGCGGGCGAGAGCCTGGAGCTGCTGAGCCAGAGCCCGGACTGGAAGCAACGCTATGACGCGGCGCCGGACATCCACTACGCCTTCCTGGGCTCGCGCAGCAAGACCGTGCTGTGCGGTCACCTGCTGGCCAGCCGCGATGCGTCGGAACGTCGCTTCCCGTTGTTGTCGGTGGTTCGCCTGGATGCAACCGACCCGTTGCCATTCATCGGGCGCAGCCCCTTGGCGATGTCCAACGCGTGGTCCGGCCTGGCGCGGTTGGCGCGGCAGGCCTACCAGGACGATGACGCCACCGAGGCGCTGTCCAGGCTGGGCGAGGCACGTTTCAGCATCAGCACCGAGGTGGGGGACTACAACGGCAGCTTCCAGGACTTCCTGGAAGGCTGCACGGTGGGCGAGCTGGAACAGCGCCTGCGCGAGGCCGGCCACGGCGACGTATCGCTGAAGCACATGCTGCCGGCGATGGGCATGCTGCTGCAGCCGGTGCTCAGCGGTGGCGACGTGAACATCGACAAGGCGCTGGTGTTGCCGCTGGCACGCGACGCGGTCTACCGCCCGCTCATCGCCGCGTTCTGGCTGGACATGATCTCCAGCTTCGTCAGCCGCGGTGACTTCGAATTGTCGGTGCTGGTGCGCAACGATGCGACGCCCACGATGGTGGTGGGCTTCAACGGCGCCGACCGCCAGGTGCTGCGCGCGGTGCTCGACCCCAGCGACGACAGCGGGTTCCTGATCCACCTCAAGCATGCCGAATGGGTGGAGGAATACCTCGGCAGCGACTACAACCTCAACCGGTTGGGCAGCTTCCTGGACCGCGATGACCTGGCCCTGGCCACCGCGCGCAAGCTGTTCGGCGAGACTTTCCTGGGAACCTGACGATGGCCTCTTTCAGAAACACCGGCGTGGCGATGCTCCTGATGCTCGCGGCTGCGCCCTTGCTGGCGCAGAACCCGGCGCCGCCCGCCACCTCCACCGGGGAGCGGCCGGTCGTCATCGAAGGCGTCGTGCCCGACCAGGCCACCAAGGCCAAGCTGCTCACCAACCTGCGCGCGGTGTATGGCGCCGACCGCGTGGTCGACCGCATCCAGGTGGAAAGCATCGCCACGCCGCCGAACTGGGGCGATTACGTGGCCGGGATGATCAACCCGGGCCTCAAGCGCGTGTCGCCCGGCAAGCTGGAAGTGAACGGGCAGGCCGTGCGCATCAGTGGCGAGGTTGGCAACGAAGCACTGCGGCAGCAGGTGGTCAGCGACCTCAGCCTGGCCAGCAATACCTCGTACACGGTGACCAACGGCCTGAAGGTGGGCTCACAGCAGAGCGTGCTCGACCAGACGCTGGCCAACCGCATCATCGAGTTCCAGAGTGGCAGCGCGAAGCTCACGCCGTTCGGCATGAGCATCCTGGATGAAATGGTGGCCAAGATGGCGCAGATGCCGGACAGCCGCTTCCTGATCATTGGCCACACCGACAACGTCGGCCAGCGCGAATCCAACCTGGCGCTGAGCCATGCGCGTGCGTTGGCGGTGAAGAACTACATGATGGGCAAGGGCATTCCGTCCAGCCACATGGACGTGCTGGGCAAGGGTCCGGACGAACCGGTGGCTGACAACACCAGCAACGACGGTCGCGCCCGCAACCGCCGCATCGAGTTCAAGATCCAGTGACGCTGCGGTGACGCGGAGGGCTCAGTAGCCCTCCGTGTCCTGGTTGACGTCGAGCATCTCTTCCATCTGGTCCAGCGTGGACTGGTCCTTGACCACGCGCTTGAGCCATACGTGCAGCGGCATTTCGCCCCAGCGCGCCGCCTTCTCGGCCAGGTAGGCCACGGGACTGTGTGGCTCGGTGCGGCGGAAGAACTCGGCCACCTGGCGCAGCTGCTGCAGGGCTTCCTTGCGCGTCGTGGGCGCGCCACCGGCGGGGCGGGGTGCCTGGCTGGCCGGGGCCTGGGCGGAAGGGGCCGCTTGGGCGAACACATCGTGGTCGGCATCGTCGGGGGCGTGGACCTCGCCGTCGAGCAGCATGCCCGCATCACGCGCGAAGCGCTGCGCGGTGCGCTGGATATGGTCGAGCTGTTCCCGTACGGCGCTGAAACTCGGGCCGTCCATGCCGAGGCGGTTATCCACCGCGGTCTGCAGGTCGGACAGCGCCGCCATGCATTCGGGCAGGGTTTCGATCAGCTGGCGGTAGAAGTCATGGCTGGTGTCGCGGCGCGCGGCCTCGAGCAGATCGAGGCTGGGGCGGCCGTCATCCGGTTCGCCACTGTTGGCGCGGGCGTGGGCATGTTCGTAGTCGGCGATGCTGAAACGGCCCTGCGGTGCGGCCACGATCGGAACGATGCGAAGCCATTGCAGCGAGTTGGCAAGAAGCCAACTCAAGTTGCCAATGCGTTCTTCCTGATCACCATCGTAGGCCAGCGGGTGCACGTCATCCCAATAGCGGTCACACAGGCCGGCGATGGTGCGGAAGCCGCCCGAAAGACCTACGAAGCCATTCAACTGGGTATTGGCTTCACACAGCCAGCCGGCCAGGCGCAGGTCCTTGGTACGTGTCTGCAGCAGATCGATACAGTCGCGCAGCACGCCTTGCCAATCGGCGTACTTGATGTCTGTTTGCCATGCCCCCTGATCCAATGTGGGGTCATCGGCGCGACGTTTCTCGATGATCCGGTCAAATTCGGCCGAGAAGGAAAGGTCTTCGCCCGTCGGCGCGTGGTCCGAAATCGGGGCCAGCAGGGCATCCTGATCCAGCATGGCAAGTCTCGCTATGGGTTGTCAGGGGATTCTAGCGTGGGCTGTCGGGTTGAGTGCTAGGGTGTCACCGGTTAGCGATGCTCCACACGAAGTGCGGGTGTCACTTCTTTTCGCCCGTTCAGTGATTTGAAATTTCCGTGAAGATTGCTCGTACATCTGTATGTCGCGAGTTCTGGTAAGTTGCGCGGCAGGACTCCGACAATGTTCCGCTGGAAGCGGGGATTGTCATGACATATGGACACGACATGGATCAGCTGACGAACCTGATGGCACAGGTCGCCGCGTTGAACAGCGCGCAGCGCCTGTACCGGCTGGAGAGTGACCTCCTTGGGGAGGGCGTGGTGGAGCGTTGGTGGGGGCGGGATGCGTTGGGGGCGCATGCGCGCACCGACGTGGATGTGCTCTGTACCGACGAGACGGTGGACCTGGAGGCGCTGCTGGGTTCGGCGGCGATGCTGGTTGCGCGTACCGCCGCGGGCGGTGAGTGGAAGCGCAGCGGGCTGGTCTGCGAAGCGCGCCGGCTGGGCAGCGATGGCGGGCTGGTGCGCTATCGGCTGTCGCTGGCCTCGTGGACATGGTGGTTGCAGCACGCACGCAACAGCCGCGTGTTCCAGGACAAGAGCGTGCGCCAGATCGTCGATGAGGTGCTGCAGGCACACGGCGACCTGGCCAGCTGGCAATGGGCCGAGGGCTGCGATGCGCTGCTCGGTGGCCGGGTGCGCAGCTACTGCGTGCAGTACCGCGAGAGCGACCTGGACTTCGTGCAGCGCCTGTTGGCCGAGGAAGGGCTGGGCTGGCGGTTGCAGGACGATGCGCAGGCACGCTGTGGCAACGGCATGGAGATCTTTGCCGACAGCGTGCGTCTGCCGGAGAGCGCGGCGAGCACCGAAGGCGTGCGCTTCCACCGCAGCGATGCGACCGAATCCAGTGACAGCATGGGTGGGGGTTTG